>CADASU010000001.1 GCA_902790675.1 Oscillospiraceae bacterium
AAACAGCAAAATTATAAAAATCGATGCGTCACATATCTTTCCGGAAAAGATATATCCTATCATGTTATTAGCAAAGTCTTCTGCACATTCTGGTTTTTTGAACAATATTTCACTTATTTCCAATATACTAATAATAATTAGCTATACTACCATTAAATAAAGATTCCATACTCCTATACAATGACCTGCAGTAGTAATGATATTACCGTAACAATAAGAAAAAAATGCAACAAATGATACAATAGCTAGAACAACCCACTCAAATTTATATATTTTTTCATACTTCCAAAATTTTTTTACACTTTCAATGTGCTTACTTTTCATTATATAAATTTGTTCCTTCTAAAATCAAATTTATCATAACTAACTGTGGACATTTTAGCATATTATTTCATATATTGCCATAGTAAAATGATGCGGAAGTGCCCAAGAAGAGAAGTTAAATATAAAGAAGAAAGAAAAAGCGAGGACTTAATTGAAGGAAAATTAAATTTAAAAATAGCCAATCTGTTAAAGGCAGAGACGAAAATTTTAAACACAGATAACCATGGTTTCCAAAGACCTAAAAAAGCCACCTAAAGGCCGGCAACGTAAAGCAAAAATATAATGCCTAAGGCTAGAATTAACGACTTCTGGCTGTAAAAGTTTGACTTTTGTTTTTCTTAGAGTAATATTGAAGAGCTTTAGGAAAGTCATCACGTAAATTTTGTTTTTTTCTATACAAACGAATAAAATTCATCCATTCCATATATTTTTATTTATACCTAATATTATTCCTGCTGCTCTTTCAATGTTTCCTTCCATATTCAGTTTTATTGCCTCTTCCCCGCTTTTATTTGTTTGGTTTCTTTTCCACAATTTTTACATATTAACTTTTTATTATATCATACATTTCCTTCTTTGGCACTCCTTCTGTTGTTAAGAAACATACGATTTAATTGCCCTTAAAAAATATTCATAGGCAAAGTTCATACTTATGCTCTTGAAAGGACTAGCAGACTGTTTCACCATTATTTAGCCAGATTTGCTCACAAAATTTATTGTTGGTCTAAGAGTTTAAGTATGATTAACGATTCTTCCATTCTTATCTTTATACATTGTGATTTTTTATATCTATGCGCTATTAGTAATGCCTTTAAATTTGTAAATATCAGTTTATGATGATATAATTCTTACATGCTATTATTTTTAAGGATGTTGAATATGATAAAAAAAAGCAAAAGCCTATATTTAATAAAAAAAATTATGCCATACTTCAAAAAATATAAAAAAATTTTTATTTTAGATTTAATCTTCGCTTTAATGAGCACAACGTGTAAGCTGGTCTACCCTATTCTGCTGAGATATATAACAAATATAGTGTCTTTTTCTCCAGAACTGCTAACTATAAATTCAATAATATTAATTGGTCTCATATTTTTAATCGTATCTGCTATTGAAATTATTAGCATACAATATATGACATCAGTGGGTCATATAATGGGAGCAAAAATTGAAACCGAAATGAGAAAAGATTTGTTTAATCATATACAAAAATTACACGTTTCATACCATGATAACAATAAAATTGGCCAACTAATGTCTCGATTAACAACCGACTTATTTGATGTCACAGAGTTTGCTCACCACTGCCCAGAAGAGTTTTTAATAGCTGGCGTAAAAATTGTAATTTCATTCATAATTTTAGCCTATTTTAATATATATTTAACCTTAATTATATACGCAACATTGCCTTTTGTAGTAATTGTCTCAGCTTATTATAATAAAAAAATGCAAAAAGCTTTAAAAAAATATAGAGTACAAGTTGGCGAACTCAATTCACAAGCTGAAGATAGTTTACTAGGAATTCGCGTTATTAAGTCATTTGCCGGAGAGGAAATAGAAGGTAAAAAATTTAATGAAAACAACTTAAAAACATTAAAAACAAAACAAATTTTTTACAAAATATTAGGAAAATTTCGAGCAATCGAAATGCTATTTACTAATTTTATGGATCTACTTTTAATTGTAGTTGGCTCAATATTTTTAATATATGGCCAAATATCCCCAGGAGATTTAGTTGCATATATTTCTTATATTTCTATTTTAATCGCATCAATATTAAAAATTTTAACATTTACTGAACAATTTCAGCAAGGGCTAACAGGAATTAGTAGATTTGCCGAAGTTATGGAAACCGACGTAGACATAAAAGATACTGAAAATTCGAAAGTTCTAACCAACATCACAGGAAAAGTCGAATTTAAAAATGTATGGTTTAAATACTCTGGGTCTAAAAAATCTATATTAAAAGGAATAAGTCTTTCAATAAATCCAAATGAAAACATAGCTTTAGTTGGCCCATCTGGAGCTGGAAAAACAACAATGTGCACATTAGTTGAAAGATTTTACGATGTAACAGACGGACAAATTTTAATTGATAATGTAAATATCAAAAATATAAAATTAAATCAACTTCACAAAATTGTAGGTTCTGTTCATCAAAATGTTCATTTATTTACTGGCTCTATATACGATAATATTTGCTATGGCGACAAAAATGCTAGTCTTGATGATATTATTATTGCAGCGAAAAAGGCCGGAATACATCATTTTATAGACTCTCTTCCAAATAAATACGATACATATATTGGTGAGCGAGGCGTTAAACTATCAGGAGGACAAAGGCAGCGCATAAGCATAGCTAGAGTCTTTCTCAAAAATCCACCAATACTAATATTAGATGAGGCTACTTCGGCTCTAGATAGTGAAAGTGAAAAAATTATTCAAGAATCACTAGAAAAACTTTCTCAAGGAAGAACAACCATAACCATAGCACACCGATTAACTTCGATTAAAAAAGCAGACAAAATATATGTAATCGATGATGGAAAAGTTGTAGAACAGGGAACCCACAAAGAGTTACTTTTTAACAGCAATGTATATAAAAATCTTTATCAAAATTATATAAACTAAAATAAAAAAACACATTGTCTTTTTTAACAATGTGTTTTTCTTTTTTAATTTTCAGATGAATTGGTTGTATATATATCTTCAAGCTTTTTTAAATATTCATACTTATTATTGGATTCTATTTCAGCTTTTTCAAATAAATATTCAGCTTTTTCAGGATTTTTTCTAAACAAAGAATTATATCTAACTTCTCCCATTAGAAAATCTCGATAATTTGAAGTAGGTTCTTTGCTGTCTATCGTCAACTTTTTATTTTCACCATTAGGATTAAATCTAAACAAATGCCAATATCCAGCTGCAACTGCATTTTTTTCCTCTGTTTGGGCTTTGCCCATTCCTGCCTTTATTCCATGGTTTATACACGGCGCATAACAAATAATAAGCGACGGCCCATCATAAGCCTCAGCCTCCAGCATTGCTTTAATACACTGATTATAATTTGCACCCATAGCAACCTGAGCAACATACACATATCCATAACTAATAGCAATGCTCGCCAGATCTTTTTTCTTAATGTTTTTGCCTCCAGCGGCAAACTTAGCAACTGCTCCAGTTGGGGTAGATTTAGAAGACTGTCCGCCAGTGTTAGAATATACTTCAGTATCAAAAACCATAATATTAACATTTTCTCCTGAAGCTATGACATGATCTAGCCCACCATATCCAATATCATATGCCCAGCCATCTCCGCCAAATATCCAAACGGATTTTTTATTAAGATAATCTTTGTATTTTAAAATATCTTTTCCAACATTTTGTTCATTTAAAACTTCAATTAAATGGTCAGTAGCAATTTTATTGTTCTTGCTATCATCTTTAGTTTGAATATATTTTTCTATAGCACTACTTACCTTTTCATTAGAATTCTTAGACAAGTTTTCCAATTTACCTATCAATCGATTACGCAAAGTTTCCTGAGCAAAATTAATTCCAAATCCAAATTCAGCATTATCTTCAAATAAAGAATTTGCCCAAGCCGGACCATTACCATTTTTGTCAGTTGTATATGGAGTGGAAGGCGCAGAGCCCCCCCAAATAGATGAGCAGCCAGTTGCATTTGCAATATACATTCTGTCTCCAAACAATTGCGTTGCTAACTTAGCATACGGCGTTTCTCCACACCCCGCACATGCTCCAGAAAACTCCAATAAAGGCTTTTTAAATTGACTGCCTTTAACAGTCGTTTCTTTAAACTTATCAAACACATCAGCTTTTACTGATAGACTTTGCCCATAAGCGAATCCTTTTTGTTTTTCAAGCTGAGAATTTAACGGCCTCATAGATAATGCCTTATTTCCTTTTTTTCCAGGACACACATTTACACAAGATCCACAACCGGTACAATCTAAAACAGACACTGTAACAGCAAACTTATAATCTGAATTTCCAATCATTTGATCCACATCTTGTCCTTTAGGAGCTTTCTCTGCTTCTTCTTCAGTCATAACAGCAGGGCGTATAACCGCATGAGGACAAACATACGAGCAAAAATTACACTGAATGCAATTTTCTTTATTCCAGCAAGGAACATCAACCGCAACACCACGTTTTTCAAAAGCAGCTGTTCCCTGTGGAAGAAATCCATTAGCATATTTAGAAAAAGCAGAAACAGGTAAACAATCACCTTTTTGAGCATTAATAGGCTTTAGAACATTATCGATAAAATCATTTAATTTTTCATCATTAACTTTAGCTTGTTTTGTTTTTTCCTTTGTTGAAATCGTTTTCCAAGAATCAGGCACATCAACCTCAACAACTTTTTGAACTCCCATATCTATAGCATCATGATTCATTTTAACTATTTTTTCACCTTTTGATGAATATGACGCCGTTGCCGCATCTTTCATTAATTTTTTGGCCTCATCTATAGGAATAATCTCAGTTAATTTAAAAAATGCAGCCTGCAGCACAGTGTTAATACGTCCGCCCAAACCAATTTCTTTTCCAATTTTTATTCCATCTATTGTATAAAATTTAATATCATTATTAGCAATATATGCTTTAACATTATCTGGTATATGTTCTTCCAGCTCATCGTTTTTCCAAGAGCAATTAAGCAAAAATGTTCCACCCGGCTTAACGTCCTGAACAATATCATATTTTGATATGTATGAGGAATTATGACAAGCAACAAAATCTGCCTTAGATATTAGATATGAAGACTTGATTGGATGTTTGCCAAAACGAAGGTGGGAAACCGTAACCCCTCCAGACTTCTTAGAATCGTAAGCAAAATATGCTTGAGCATACATATCTGTATTATTACCAATAATTTTTATAGAATTTTTGTTTGCACCAACTGTTCCATCCGATCCTAATCCCCAAAATTTACATGACATTGTTCCTTCTTGAGCTGTATCAAAATTTTCGCCCAAAGGGAGCGATAAAAATGTAACATCATCATTTATTCCAATAGTAAAATGAGCTTTATCTTTATTATCAAAAACAGCTTTAATCTGAGTTGGATTAGTGTCTTTAGACGCCAGTCCATATCGTCCCCCAAAGACGGGAATATTTTCAAATTTAGTTCCTTTCAGCGCCGCAACAACATCTAAAAATAATGGTTCCCCAATAGAACCTGGTTCTTTTGTTCTATCTAAAACACTTATTTTCTTTACAGTGTCTGGAATAGCATCTAATAAATATTTTGCGCTAAACGGTCTATATAAATGTACCTTAACAGCTCCCACTTTTTCTCCGCTTTCAACTAGTCTATCTACAGTTTCTTCAATAGTGTCACATACAGAACCCATAGCCACAATAATATGAGTAGCATCGCTAGCTCCATAATAATTAAATGGCTTATAGTTAGTCCCTATCCTTTTATTAACTTCATTCATATATTCCATAACAATATCAGGAAGATTATCATAATAAGGATTTCCTGCTTCAAAATTTTGAAAATATATATCACCATTTTGAGCTGAACCATGAAGGACTGGATGATTTGGATTTAAAGCATTCTTTCTAAACTCATCTACTAAATCCATATCCATCATATTTTTTAGTTCATCATAATCCCAAACTTCAATTTTTTGTATCTCATGAGACGTTCTAAATCCATCAAAAAAATTTAAAAATGGAACTTTGCCTTTTAAAGCAGACAAATGAGCAACAGGCGTTAAGTCCATAACTTCCTGGACAGAGCTCTCTGCAAGCATAGCATATCCTGTCTGACGACACGCATATACATCAGAATGATCTCCAAATATTGACAAAGCGTGGGTTGAAACACACCTAGCCGAAACATTTATAACTCCTGGCAATTTTTCCCCAGCCATTTTATACATGTTCGGTATCATAAGCAAAAGGCCCTGAGAAGCTGTAAACGTCGTTGTTAAAGCTCCTGCCAGCAGCGAACCATGAACTGCTCCAGCCGCTCCCGCTTCGGACTGCATCTCAGCAATTTTAACCGGATATCCAAATATATTTTTTCTACCAGAAATAGCCCACTGATCAGAAACCTCTGCCATAGTAGAGGAAGGGGTAATAGGATATATAGCAGCAACATCGGTATATGCATAAGAAACATGCGCAGCTGCAGTGTTCCCATCCATAGTTTTTTTTATTCGATTCATATTATATCCTCTCCTACATAAATTTTAAACCACATACATATGGAAAACGTATTCAATCACTCAATAATTCTATCATTATTTTTAGAGATTGTAAACATTCAATAAATAAACAACAATAAGCAATAAAATATAATCTTAGCCTCTGGGCTCTTGATTTTTTATAACTAGTAGTTTATACTAATATTAGCACTCAACCAAATACAGTGCTAATATTAGTAAGAGGTGGATTTATATTTATGAAAACTCAATTCAAAACCGAATCTAAAAAACTGTTAGATTTAATGATTAATTCTATTTATACACATAAAGAAATTTTTCTGCGTGAACTATTATCTAACGCAAGCGATGCAATAGACAAACTTCACTTCAAATCTTTAACCGATTCTTCAATTGAAAGTGATTTTTCTATTGAAATAAAAATAGACAAAGAAAATCGCATATTATCTATTACAGACACTGGAATTGGAATGACTAAAGAAGAGCTTGAGTCTAATTTAGGGACTATTGCTAAAAGTGGCTCTTTAGACTTCAAAACCGCTAACAAAAATGATGCTCTAGATATAATTGGGCAATTTGGAGTAGGCTTTTACTCCGCGTTTATGGTTGCAGATAAAGTAACTGTAGATACAAAGTCTTGTGAATCAGGAGAAGCAAATCGCTGGATGTCAGAAGGTGCTGACGGATATATTATTGAAAAAAGTGATAAACACAATGTAGGGACAACTGTAACACTGCACATCAAGAAAGACTCTGATGATGAAAATTATAGTGAATTTTTGGATGAATTCACAATCAAAAGATTAGTTAAAAAACACTCTGATTATCTTCGCTATCCTATAAAAATGGAATGTGAACATTCTAGAAAAAAAGAAGATGCAAAAGATGATGATGAAAATGCGTGGGAAACATATAAAACTTTAGATACACTTAATAGTATGACTCCTATTTGGAAAAAAAATAAGAAAGATTTGTCGGACGAAGAAATAAACCAATTTTACAAAGATAAATTTATGGACTTTGAAAATCCAGCAAAAGTAATTCAATCCAAAACCGAGGGCGCTGCAACATATTCATCAATGCTTTTTATCCCATCTGTTGCTCCATTTAATTACTACACTAAAGATTTTGAAAAAGGCTTACAACTATATTCATCTGGTGTCCTAATAATGGAAAAATGCGCTGAACTTCTTCCAGACTATTTCAGCTTTGTAAAAGGTTTAGTAGATTCGGAAGACTTATCATTAAATATATCTAGAGAAACTTTGCAACACGACAGACAACTTAAAATAATTGCTAAGAGTTTAGAGAAAAAGATAAAAAATGAATTATCAAGTTGGCTTAAAAATGATAGAGAAAATTATGAAAAGTTTTTCAAAAATTTTGGATTGCAACTTAAATATGGAGTTTACGCATCATATGGAGCCAACAAAGATAAATTGAAAGACTTATTGTTATTCAAATCATCAAATGAAAATAAACTAACAACAATTGCTGAATATGTTTCGAGAATGAAAGAAGACCAAAATGAGATATATTATGCATGTGGCAAAAACGTTGAAAAAATTTCACGCATGCCTCAAATAGAATCCATCCGCGATGCTGGATATGAAGTGTTATATTTAACTGACGATATAGATGAGTTTACAATAAAAATGCTAGATGAATATGATAAAAAGAAATTTAAAAATGTTGCATCTGGAGATATTAATTTAAACACAGAAAAACAAATTAAAGAAAATGAAGAAAAATTAAAACAACACAGCAATTTGTTCGATATAATGAAGGAAGCTCTGAAAGATAAAGTATCGGACGTTAAGCTATCAAATAGATTGAAAAATGGCGCCGTTTGTCTTACAACAGCAGGAGAAATGTCTATAGAAATGGAAAAAGTTTTAAATGCTATGCCAACTGATAATAAGGTTAAAGCCCAGCGAGTTTTGGAAATTAATGGAAACCATGCAATATTCCAAAAATTATGTGAGCTTGAAAAATCCAATCAAGAAAAATTAAAAGAATATGCTGAATTATTATACATACAAGCTGCATTAATTGAAGGAATTAGCCCTGAAGACCCAGTAGACTTTGGAAACAAAATTTCGCAAATTATGGCAAAATAAATTTTAATATTTTAAAAACAAAAGCACTTAACCTTAAATATAAGGTAAAAAGTGCTTTTATTTTATATAATGTTATATATTATATACAAATATGACAAAAAATATGTTATAATAAGGTTAGTATATTTAATTTTTTGTGGTGATAAAAATGCCGAAGTATAAAAACGATCAAAAAAACAAAACTTGTCAGGATATATTATATACGCAAAACAGAGAGATATCGTGGCTTAGATTTAATGAACGCGTTTTAAATGAAGCCACAGATAAAAGTGTTCCCTTGTACGAAAGGCTAAAATTCATATCAATATTTACCAGTAATTTGGATGAATTTTTTATGGTAAGAGTAGGAAGTTTAACAGATTTATCAATGATAAAGCAACCTCCTATAGACAGTAAAACAGGCAAAACTCCAACAGAACAACTAAATGATATATTTAAAATTGTTCCCAGCTTATATGAAAAGCGATATAAAATATATTGTCAAGTGGAGCAAAATTTCAGAGAGTATAATATATATCATTTAAACTATGAGGAATTATCTAAAAAAGAAAAAGATTTTGTTAAAAAACATTATAAAAATTTTATTAAGCCAGTTTTGTCTCCTCAAATTATAGATTTCCATCACCCATTTCCCCATTTAATAAATAATGATCTATATATAATAGCACAATTAAGGAATAAGTCTAAGGGAACTCTTTATGGAATTGTTCCTGTTCCAAATATGCTGTCTAAAATTGTAGTAATTTCTAACTCTAATTCTTTAAAATATATGCTAACAGAAAATATTATGCTACAATTTATAGATCAAGAATTTCCTATGTATGAAATAATAAATAAATCCTTAATCCGCGTAACAAGAAATGCAGATATTAATCCCGATGACGAACAATATGATGTTGACGACGATTATAGACATCATATTAAAAAAATTTTAAAAACCAGAGGCAGACTATGCCCTGTTAGATTAGAATTTTATAACTATATTTCAAGTGAAACTTTGAATTTTTTATGTAATAATTTAAATCTTAAAAAGCAAAAAGTATTTAAATCTAAGTCGCCCCTTTCTATGAACTATGTTTTTTCCATAGGCGATCAAATGCCTAAAGCAACCAAGAAAGCCATATCTTATGAATCATTTTCACCAACAACTCCTCCTTTCATAAACTCTAACGAAAACATGATAAAGCAAGTAATTAAAAATGATATTTTGTTATTCTATCCATATCACAAGATGGACAGCTTTATTAATTTAATCAAAGATGCTGCAATAGACCCAAATGTAATATCAATAAAAATTACAATATATCGTTTGGCTAACAACTCCAAACTAGTAGATTATTTAAAATTAGCTGTTGAAAATAACAAAGAAGTGGTTGTATTAATAGAACTGCGCGCTAGATTTGATGAAGAAAGCAATATACAGTGGAGTAATGAATTAGAAGAATCTGGATGTAAAATTTTATATGGCTTTGAAGGATATAAAGTGCATTCTAAAATATGCTTAATCACTATGAAAGGCAAAAATAAAATTCAATATATAACACAAATAGGAACCGGAAACTATAATGAACAAACTGCTAAAATATATACCGATTTATGCTTTATGACAGCAAATCAATCTATTGGTAAAGACGCTTGTTTATTTTTTCAAAACATGTCAATATCAAACTTATATGGCAAATATTCTAAATTATTAGTATCTCCCAGCAATCTTAAATTTCAAATATTATCATTAATTGATGAAGAAATAAAAAAGGGCCATGAAGGAAATATATTCATGAAAATGAATTCTCTAACAGATATTGACATAATTAATAAATTATCTGAAGCATCAAACGCTGGAGTAAATATTAAACTAAACATAAGAGGAATTTGTTGCATTTTACCTGGCATTGAAGGCAAAACTAAAAATATAAAAATAACAAGTATAGTGGGTAGATTTTTAGAGCATCCTAGAATATATTGTTTTGGAAAATCTGCAGAAGATATAAAAATATATATTGGATCTGCAGATATGATGACAAGGAACACGGAAAAAAGAGTAGAAATCCTAGTCCCTATAGACAATATAAATATAAAAAAACAAATTTTAAATATAATTAATATAATTAATAAAGACAATGTTAAAGCAAGAAAAATAAAATCTAATGGCAAACTAGAAAAGCTTTCTACTGACAACAATAAAGTTAAAATAGATAGTCAAGCATATTTCTTAAAATTGTCAAAGTCATATTTGCTAAATAAACAATATAAAAAGAAAAATATAGTAACATATGTAAAAAATATAAAAGATAAAATTATACACAAAATTAAAAAATTCAAATAATTTAATCATAAAAAAAACACATCCTATTTTTAATAAAATCTTTATTAAATTAGGATGTGTTTTTATGTTAATTGATCATTCAAAAAAAGTCGCCCAGTTTCCTGCCAAAAACAAACCTATTCCAATAAAGCTTAATATGATTGAATATAATCTGCAAAAGCAAAACCAACTCCAAAAGGCGTCTGAACAGCATACCAATCTCCATGACGTCCCAAAATCGTAATTTGTTGTTTATTTGCAAGCAGTCCAATAATTTGCGACTGTGTTGTTGGTTTGTCTCGCAAATTTAATCCGCCATTTCTTATATTAACAACTCCAGGATATGCTGCTGTTTTCCCTATAAACGACATATCAAAATAATCAGATAGTGCTTCAACAACAGTTTTAGCAATATTGTCCAAGTTGTCTTTAATCCACTGTGCATCTTCTGAGTTATCATGATATGCAGTTTCTATTAAAACTCCAGGCGCACGAGTTTTGCTAACCTCCCCCAAGTTCGTTGTTGCTATGGCGCGCACTAAATTAGGGTCTGGATAAATTCTTTTTAAATATTCAACTAAAATATCGGCTATTTGTTTTCCCTTTTCACTATATGGTGAGTAATATACCTCTACTCCTTTTACTTGCCCCGCGCTTTGCTCTGGAGCAGCATTTGAATGAAGTGCTAAATGCAAATCATAATCTCCTTCATTTGACTGCTTTATTGAAGAAGCTGCTGTCATTTGAGGTGTGTTTCTCGTATATCTAATTCCATTCGAATTTAAATATTCAGAAACAAGATCCGCTAATTGATTCATAACTTCTTCTTCTGTTCCGCCATTAACATATAAATTAGATTCTTGTGTTGACGGACTTAAATAAATTTTAGGCACCAATCATACCTCCAATAATTAAATTTCTAATTTATTATATTAAAAATTTAAAATATTGTTCTTTAAATAATCAATATTTTTATATTAACTACTAAATTAAAAAATTAATAGGTTTAAAGCGCAACAAAAAGTTCACGAGCATAAAACCATACCCGTGAATTTTTATTAATAAAATATAAGACTGACGTTTAAAAAAACACTTCGACGATATAAATATTACAGTAAGAAAGCACTCGACTCGTTACATCCGTAAATTCTCGCTATGTTTCTTCTGAATCTAATCTTAAAACATAATTCCCTTGAAACATTTCCTATCATCTTCTAACATCAGGGTTTAAATACCTTGCTACCCTGAGTGCCAATCATTGTACCATCTGCGTTAAAAAGTGAAACTGTGGAAGAACCATTTTTAAATTCAGTAGTAATGGTATAGGTGCCATCAGATTGCATTTCTTTTTTCACACTTGTTACCTCTGAAGGCGCTGACTTACCGCCAGTAGCGCACCAACCCCCAGCTACATTTTCTAATTCCTCGTCATTAATTTCTCCCGAAACTTTCTTTTCTTTTTTCAATTACGATTAATACTAGTACCTAATACTAGTACCAGCGTGCCTACCATCTGGGCCAAAATTCATAATAATTGTTTCACCACCCTTACATTTAGTCTTCACCACTTTGCTACCATTTTTTAATGTTTCCGATGTAAAGCTCTCTATATATTCTGCTGGTACTTCATCCATAGACATTCCGCCAGTAGCACACCAGCCTCCAGCTACATTTTCTAATTCCTCGTCATTAATTTCTCCCGAAACTTTCTTTTCGTTTTCTTTAGCCATAGTAATCAACCCCCTTAGATTTAATTTACAAATCATAAACTCCAATGTTTAACATTTAGCTTAAATCACTACTACTCACGGATAATAGTCTTGAGTCGTACCATCTTGGAATACAAAACGCATACCACCTTTGCCGTCTGTGCTTTTAATATGTCTTACAGTTTTTATCAAACCGCGTACCTCTTTAGGCGCGCTCTTTCCACCAAACGCACACCAACCTCCAGCTACATTTTCTAACTCCTCGTCATTAATTTCTCCCGAAACTTTCTTTCCATTTTCTTTAGCCATAGTAATCAACCCCCTAGCTTTAATTTACAAATCATAAAATCACGCGTTTGTGTATTGTTATATAACATATTATACTCAAAAAATTATAAAAAACAAGTATTTTTATATAAAATTAACAAATTTATCGTTTTGTCTTTATTATCTACCTTTACACATTACCTAGTCCATTATTATTTATTATTAAAAACATCGCCACTACCTTTCAATTTACCATCTGGCCCAAAAACTGATTGAACTTCATTACCATCACTAAATGTAGTATTAATTTGATAGTTGCCTCCGCCTAGATCTACTCTTTTTATACTTTTTACTCCTTTAGGCATTGACTGACCACCAGTGGCACACCAGCCTCCAGCCACATTTTCTAATTCTTCTGCATTAAGTTCTCCCGAAACTTTCTTTTCATTTTCTTTAGCCATAGTAATCAACCTCCTAGCTTTAATTTACAAATCATAAAATCACGCGTTTGTTTATTGTTATATAACATATTATACTCAAAAAATTATAAAAAACAAGTATTTTTATATAAAATTAACAAATTTATCGTTTTGTCTTTATTATCTACCTTTAATTATTTATTATGAAAAACGTCAGCACTACCCGCTAATTTACCATCTGGCCCAAAAACTGATCGAACTTCATTTCCATCATTAAACGTAACGCTAATTTCATAGTGACCCCCGCCTACATCTATTCTTTTGATATCTTTTACTCCTTTAGGCATTGACTTTCCACCAGTGGCACACCAACCTCCAGCTACATTTTCTAGTTCTTCTGCATTAAGTTCTCCAGAAACTTTCTTTTCATTTTCTTTAGCCATAGTAATCAACCTCCTAGGTTTAAATTATAAATCATAAAATCACGCGTTTGTTTATTGTTATATGACATATTATACTCAAAAAATTATAAAAAACAAGTATTTTTATATAAAATTAACAAATTTATAATTTTATCTTTATTATCTACCTTTATATGAATATTTTTAATATAACTATTATTATCTTTTTAAAACATCTTTTTATACATAACATTGATATTTGCTTCATATTATGGTATAATCTATTACTGTTGGATTTAATAAATATTTTTATTTATTAGCTTAAGCATTATTTATTGGGGGAAAACTTTCTATATGAAAAACTTGGGTTATTATAACGGTGTAATTATGCCTATAGACGAATTAAAAATTCCAGTAACAGACCGATCTGTATATTTTGGAGATGGCCTATATGATGTTGTTCATGCAGTAAATCAAAAAACGTTTGCTTTAAATGACCATTTAGACCGCTTTTATGACAGCTGCAAACTTTTAAATATACCTTTCAATATGCCTAAAGAGGAATTAAAAAATTTAATTGAAAATTTATCTCAAAAAGAAGGAAGTAAAAATCAAAAAATATATTGGCAAGTTTCTAGAGGATCTGCTTTAAGAAATCATGCTTTTCCTGAAAACACCAAATCAAATTTATTAATCATGATTACAGATGGTCCTTTAAAAGACATGAATAAATTAAAATATGATCTTATATTAGTTGAAGATACAAGATTCTTTCACTGTAATATAAAAACATTGAACCTTATTCCCAACGTTTTGGCATCTGAAAAAGCAAAACAAGCTAATTGCCACGAAGCTGTTTTGCATCGTGGTGAATATGTAACAGAATGCGCTCATTCAAATATTGCAATACTTAAAAATGGAGAGTTGAAAACAGCGCCTTTAAATAATTTGATTTTGCCTGGAATTACTCGTGCTCATCTTATAAAAATTTGTCAGGAGTTAAATATTCCTGTAATTGAAGAAGCTTTTACAATAACCGAATTGATGAATTGCGACGAAGCTATAGTTTGTGCGAGCGGTTCATTATTTATGGGAGTAAATAAAATAGAAAACAAAAAAGTTGGTGGAAAAGATCCAGAACTACTTAAAAAATTACAAAATACATATGAAAAGAAAATTATAGACGTTTGTGGCAGTGTAATTGCATAAATATATTACCCTAAAATAATATTATAATTAAAAAAATCTTCAGTTTAATAATTAACTGAAGATTTTTTGATTTTCTGTATAAAAATTATTTATTGTGCAAAAATAAAATTAATCTAAAACATAAGGAGCGTTTTTTGTGATAATTTCTTTAATCAGAGCCATTATATTATATACTTTAATTATTTTTGCAATAAGACTAATGGGTAAAAGACAAATAGGCGAGCTTCAGCCTGGCGAACTCGCAATAACCATTTTAATTTCAAATATAGCCGTTTTACCAATTGAAGACATAAATGTTCCTCTAGCTTTAGGAGCTGTTCCAATATTAACTTTGGTTTGCTTTGAATTGCTAATATCCATTTTAAGCATGAAAAGTGCTCGGCTAAGAACAATTTTATCTGGAAAACCAATGTTTGTAATAGAAAACGGAAAAATCAATCAAAAAGCAATCAATTCACTAAGATTCACCATAGATGATTTAATGGAAGGCCTTAGAAGCTGCGAAGTTTTTGATATTTCACAAGTTGCATATGCCATAGTAGAAACAAACGGAACAATGAGTGTAATTAAAAAATTTCCATCTCAAAATGTAACAGCGCAAATGCTAAAATTACAAAGTCAAAAAACAACAATTCCTTTAGTTGTTGTTTCAGATGGAAAAATAGTTAATGATAATTTAAAAGAGATTGGACTAACAAAAAAATGGCTGTTAAACGAACTCCAAAAAGGAAATATAGATAAAAACGATATATTTATAATGACAGCGGATGCTAACAAAAATACATTTATTACCCTCAAGGAGAACATAAAATGAAAAGAATAATAACAGTGTCAATAATATTTTTATTGCTTTTAGCATCAGGTATCTTTGCAATATTAGATGCAAAACATAGATGTTATAAAGTAATTGAAATCGCAGAACAAACTAAAAGTTGTGTAGAAAATTATGATATGGAAAATGCAAAAAATCATCAAGAAAAACTAGAATCTTTCTGGAAAGATCAGGAAAAAGTAATGCGACTATATCTTAGAAGAAACAATCTCGAAGATATAGACCGTGAAATGGGAAGCCTGTCAGAAATAATAAAACTAGAAGATCGAGTAGAATCTGGTAAATCTTTAGACTCTATTATTCAATATTGCCATGAAATAATCGAAGACGAGCAACCAAAACTATGCAATATATTATAATTAAAGTTTTCTTAACTCTTCCATAAATTCTTCAACCGAAGAAAACTCATAATAAACAGAAGCAAATCTTATATATGCAACAACATCTATTTTTTTCAATTTTCTCATAGTTATTTCAGCAATTTTGTAAGATTGAACTTCCTCCAAAAACAAGCTAATTAATTCGTTCTCAACCTCAAATACAACGTTTTTTAAAACATCTAAATCAATAGGCCTTTTCCCAAAAGCTATTAACAACCTAGAAATTAATTTATCTCTATTAAATTTTTGCCGTGAATTATTCTTTTTCACCACCAAAATAGGAATGGTTTCTACAGATTCATATGTTGTAAACCGCCCTAAACACTCTAAACATTCTCTTCTGCGACGAATTGATTTACCATCTGATGCTGATCGAGAATTCACCACTCTATTTTTATCACACTTACAATACGGACATATCATAAACCTTACCTAAACTTCCTTTTAATAATTTAAATTATAGCACAAATTGCCCAGCATACTAGTTTGTAGTATCGGGCAATAATTAGCACGAAATATTATTGAAATTTAAATAACATAGCCGCTCCAATAAGCCCAGCATCATTTTTTAATTTTGCGGAAACAATTTTACAACGATTTTTGGAATTTTTAGCATAATCTTCTTTATCAAAAATTTCTTTCAAAGGATTTATTAACAATTCTCCAGCTTGGCTAACGCCGCCACCAATACATAAAATCTGTGGCTGAAATATATTAACAATATTAACCACTCCAGCGGCAAGATGGGAGATAAATATCTTCCAAGTCTCTATTGCAGCTGGGTCTTTCGAAACAACTGCATCAAACAAAGCTTTTCCACTAATGCTATTTGTTTTTGTATAATTACTCCAAAGCTTACTATTAGGATACTTATTAATAACTTCTATGGCCGTTTTACGAAGTCCCGTAGCAGAAGCATATGCCTCAAAGCAGCCATCACGTCCGCAATTACAACGTCTACCGTTTTGCTTAATAACCATATGCCCAAGTTCTGCTCCACTATAGTTAAATCCTCTATAAAGCTTTTTGTTTAAAATAATTCCTCCACCTATGCCTGTTCCTAAGGTTAAAACAATCATCGTTTCTGAGCCCACACCAGCTCCACAAACAAACTCTCCCAAAGCAGCAGCATTGGCATCATTTTCAATATATATATCTTTTCCTATTTTACTCTCTAACATCTGGGCAAGTTTAACATTGTTGTAATTAAAATTACAAGAATATTCAATAACTTTTTCTTTAGTATTTACAGTACCAGGAACGCCAATGCCAACACTTTCAACATCATTAATATTAAGACTAGATTTTTTCAAGACCAACTCAATAAGATTAGCTATATCTGAAACTAAATCCTTAGGCTCTTTAGGTAAATTAGTCTTACAAGAAGTTTTATTTAATATCTTCCCATTTTCATTTACAACTGCAGCCACTATATTAGTTCCGCCTAAATCAACTCCAACATAGTATTTCATATACATCCCCCAAGCTTATAATTTTTTCCTAAAATTACCAAATAAATACCCAATATTATCTTAAATAAACTGAATTTGTTTTTGTTATTTGTCCAAACTATTTAAAAAGATATGTTTGAAAATCATAAATAGAAAGGGCTAAAACAAAAATGTATTTTAATAAAGTTAAGATAAGCGGACTAGACACAGCAAACTTAAAAGTTTTAAATGAAAGAGAAAAAAAAATTCTACTTCAAAAAATAAAAAACAACGATCACTCCGATAAAGCTAGAGAACAACTAATAAAAGGAAACTTGAAATTGGTTCTAAGCGTTGTTCAACGTTTTGCAACCCGTGGAGAAAATATGGATGATATGTTTCAAGTAGGTTGCATAGGCCTAATTAAAGCCATCGACCGATTTGACATATCACAAAACGTTCGATTTTCAACATATGCCGTTCCAATGATTCAAGGCGAGCTTAGAAGATATCTAAGAGACTACTGTAGCGTAAAAGTATCTAGATCACTAAAAGATATAGCTTATAAAGCAATCAAAATTAAAGAAGCTTTTTTAAACAAAAACAACAGAGAACCAACTTTCGATGAAATTATTGAAGAAATGCAAGAATCAAGCAAAAATGTATTCATGGCACTAGAATCAATAGTAGACCCTGTATCATTATACGAGCCAATATATTCCGACTACTCCAACGATACAATATATGTTATGGATCAAATTGGGAGTCAGTCAACAGATAAAAACTGGCTAAACGAAATGCTAATCAAAACTGCAATATCCAACTTAACCGATCGAGAAAAAAGAATATTATCTCTAAGATTTTTGTCCGGAAAAACACAAGTAGAAGTTGCAGATGAAATAGGCATATCTCAAGCACAAGTCAGCAGATTAGAAAAAAACGCACTAAAATCAATAAAATCACAAATTGATTAAAATGTATTCTTCAAATAATTCAAAAGTCCTCCAGCTAAAATGATATCTCTGTCTCTGTCCTCTAAATTATATTCAGTACTAATTTCAATGCCTTTAGTTTTATTAATCAAAACCACTGGTTCATTATTTTCAATAGATTTTCTCAAATTCAAAATTTCTAATTTATCGCGTTGATCTATATTAACATAATCATTTTCATTCACAAAAGTTAAAGGCAATATACCAGTATTTATTAAATTAGCTTCATGTATTCTTGCAAAACTTTTCGCCAAAACTACTTTAATTCCCAAATACAACGGAACCAAAGCCGCATGTTCACGCGACGAGCCCTGACCATAATTTATTCCACCAACTATAACTCCATTTTCCACATTCTTTGCTCTCTCAGCAAATGTAGGATCCACCACCTCAAAGCAAAACTTAGACAAATACGGAATATTTGAACGATATGGCAAAATTTTTGAGCCCGCAGGCATAATATGATCAGTAGTTATATTATCATCAACTTTCAAAACAACCTCTGCATCGATGCTGTCTGGAAGCTTATTCGCAACAGGAAATGGCTTAATATTAGGCCCTCTAAATATTTCAACTTTTGCCGCATCTTCAACGCTTGCAGGGGACTCTATCATATTATCATTAACCATAAATAATTCAGGCGCCTTAAAATTAGGCATATCTTTAAGCTCCGTTGGATTAGAAAGAACACCATTTAATGCTGAATATGCCGCCACTTCAGGAGAAAGCAAATATATTTGAGCATCTTTCGTTCCACTACGACCGAGAAAATTACGGTTAAAAGTTCTCAAAGAAACACCCTTTGAATTTGGAGATTGACCCATTCCTATACACGGCCCACAAGCGCTTTCCAAAATTCTAGCTCCTGCGTCAATCATATCAGCAAGCATACCGCTCCTGGCTAACATAGTTAACACCTGCTTAGATCCTGGTGCTATAGACAAAGATACATTAGGATGCACTTTCTTACCTCTTAATATATGCGCAACTTTCATCATATCTGTTAAAGACGAATTAGTGCAGGAACCAATACAAACTTGGTCCACCTTTAAATGACCAACTTCGTCTACAGTTTTAACATTATCTGGAGAATGTGGACAAGCAACCATAGGCTCTAGCGAACTCAAATCCACATTAATTACTTCGTCATAAACAGCATCAACATCTGCCAGCAAAGAAATCCAATCTTCTTCTCTTCCTTGAGCCTTTAAAAATTCATGAGTTACTTCATCAGAAGGGAAAATGGAAGTTGTTGCTCCAAGTTCAGCCCCCATATTTGTTATTGTAGCACGTTCCGGGACAGATAAAGAGCTTACTCCTTCTCCTCCATACTCAACTATTTTTCCAACGCCACCTTTTACAGTCATTATTTGCAAAACTTTTAATATAATATCTTTTGCACTAACCCAGGGCTTAAGCGAACCAATTAAATTAATTCTAACCATTTTAGGCATAGTAATATAATATGGTTTACCCGCCATAGCACATGCAACATCAAACCCACCTGCTCCACAAGCAAGCATTCCTATTCCACCACAAGTTGGAGTATGGCTATCAGAACCAATTAAGGTTTTTCCAGGCTTTCCAAAACGCTCTAAATGAACCTGATGACAAATTCCATTTCCTGGCCTTGAAAAATATATCCCATGCTTCTTTGCAACACTTCCTATGTATTTATGATCGTCAGCATTCATAAACCCAGACTGCAAAGTATTGTGGTCTATATAAGCTACGCTCTTTTCGGTTTTAACTCTATCAACGCCCAATGCTTCAAGCTGCAAATAAGCCATTGTTCCTGTTGCATCTTGAGTTAATGTTTGGTCTATCTTTAAAGCTATTTTAGCTCCACGTCTCATTTCACCTGAAACAATATGCTCTTTTATGATCTTTTCAGCTATTGTATAACCCATGATTAAAACCTCTCCAATCGTAAAAATACTGAATATCATTCTAGCTCAAAAAAACAATTATGTCAAGCCAACCATACCCTATTAATATATTTAAAGCACAAATATCACATTTGGATTTGTTATTAAATCTATACTATTCATTATGATTAAAATTTAAGAATATAATAAAACATAGTCTATATATTAAAATTAAGAACCATCTTTTAATCAAAATAAAGGCGGTAGATAATGGAACAAATAAATTTAAAAAACAAAAAAAATACTTTAATCTATATTGCTTATTTTTCAACAACAATTTTAATAATTTTTTTGCTATTGAAGTATATTATTCCATTTTTTATGCCATTTTTAATTGGTGCTTTTATATCAATGATTTTAAAGCCAATATCCACATTAATCTGCAAAAAAAGTAATATAAGTTGTAAAATTTGTGGCACTTTGGTAGTAATTATAACATATGTATTATTAATATTTTTAATATTTATAATTAGCGGAAAAATTATTGAAGCCATACAATCTTTTTATGGTTCATCAAACAGCATATATGAAAACTATATTTTGCCATACATATCTAAATCCAGTGAATTTATAATGACAATAGTGTCGCAAATTTTGCCTGATTTAACCAATGAAACAAACGACATAATAAGAGCTATTACAAACGGATTAAACCAAACCGTGTCTACAATATCACATTCAATAATAATTTGGATTGCAAAAACTGGAATGAGCATACCCAATTTTTTAATTGGTTTGATGTTTGCAATAATGTCATCAATATTTATTAGTTCAGACTATAATAACATAGCTTTAAAAACAACAAAATTATTACCTAAAAGTAAAAGAACATTAATATTTAAAACTAAAATGTATACAATCCAAACAATAATTAAATATGCTGAGGCATATTTGATATTAATGTTTTTAACATTTATACAGTTAACAATAGGTTTTTTTATAATAGGCATACAAAATCCAATAGGGATAGCAGCTTTAGTATCAATTTGTGACGCAATCCCTTTAATTGGCTCAGGAATAATTATTTTACCATGGTGCTTAATACTATTAACTACAGGAAATTTAACACTTGCCTTAGAACTAATAATACTATATATAATAGTTGGAATTTTACATAGCTTTCTAGAACCCAAAATTCTAGGAAATCAACTTGGAATACATCCCCTTTTAACGCTAATATCAGTGTATATAGGCATAAAATTATTCGGCTTTTTAGGAATAATATTTATGCCAATAGCAATTCAGGTCGCACTATCTTTATATAAGTCTAAAAATCAAAAAAACTTTACATAAAAATATTATATTTAATTTGCGTGAATTTGTGTATGTTTTAACTTGACACAGCCAGTTTTATCACGTATAGTGTATTGATGTAATATTAGAAATTTATATTTTATGGAGGTCAATTTTAATTATGAAGGCAAAAAAAATTATTTCTACCATATTATGTATGTTGACAATTTCAGCATCAACTATAATTCCAGTATCTGCTGCTAAAAGCGCCAATTTAAGCAATATCCAAATTGTTAATAAAGTAAGTCTTTTTAATGCTTCAAGGTTAGAAAAATTAGACTATTATATTTATAGGATAGATATTGAGAGCTATAGAACAGATAGCAGGAGCATTATTGTTAGAGATTTGGTGGATTTATATAAAAGATTGGACAACTTAGTGGTGTCAGATATAGAAATTGCTGACGAATTATTAGCGCCCGCTAACATTTACGACTCAAACTCAATAGGCTCTCAATTAGAAGATCTTTTTTCATGCCTATTTACAATTGATTACAACAGCAGTCATGATAACATTAATGAATACGTAAATTCAATATTTAACGATACACATCCGATATTCACTGAAAAAAAGCAACCAAAATTATCTGAAACACGCGTTGAATTAACCGAGATGCGCGCAAAGTTAATAATAGAAAGTTTAAATGATAGACTAGATCAAATTGATTTTTTCAGCAGAAAAAACAAAAAATAAATTCTATAACTATATGAAATTATTTCACACTACCCTAAATAAATAGTCACAAAAAATTAAGTAAGCAAGATATTTTCATAGAGCACTATTTTCAAATTTTAAACATATAATATTTGATTAAAAATTAAATACTGTATATTTCTTTTGGTATATAAAGTGAACTAACAAGCCATCACTCAACTTATCACAAAAATTCTATGGTGTATATAGTAACGAAAAGTACAATTTATTACCTCACTATTTGCTATATTATATCTTTAATTACAAACAAAAACTTTAAAATTAAAATTTTTATTCACAATATGTGGCAAAGTCTTGACTTTAAAAAGAAAAACACATAGAATGCCGCTAAGCAATAATATTATTGTCCTTATTTTTGGGAAGGTTGATTTTAAATTATGAACATTAAAAAAATTATTTCAATTGGGTTATGTGCTCTTACGCTCTCCACTTCGGCGTCTCTTCCAGCGTTTGCCGCTATAAGTGCAGATCCAAATAATTCGCAAATTGTTAATAAAGTAGAGCAATTTAACAATACTGCACTTGCAGCGCTGCGTAAATATATTTTTGAAACCAATTATCAATTTGTTAAAGAGGGCAAAGAAAAAGCTAAGATTGTACATGATTTGATTGTTCTATATCAAAGATTAGACAGGTTGGTAGTATCAAACATAAATGTTGCTAATGAATTGTGGCCATCTCCTGGTTCTTACAATCTTGGCTCAATAAGTACAAATTTGGGTATGTTAATTTCTTCTTTATATAATGTCAGTCTGAATGGAATCCATCAATGTTACGATTTCCCTATTTTTTTTATAAAAACCCAAATTATTTCATTAAACTATAGCTTAGACCAGATCGAAGCTTCAAATAATAAAAATAAAGATAAAAAATAAAGTGTATAATTACATGTTTTCATATTTCAGTTAATACTAATTAATTGAAATAAAACTATATATTTCCTTTTTATAAAGAAGATGAGTGACGCGATATCGCTCACCTTTTCTCGCATATTTCACGGTATATAACAGCGCCAGGTGAAAGTTATTTATATTACTACTCACTACACTAAATTTGAATTTTGATTCACAATGTGTGGCATAGTCTTGACTTTAAAAAGAAAAACGTATAAAATACCACTAAACAATAATATTGTTGTGTTTATTTTTATGGAGGTTAATTTTGAACTATGAACATTAAAAAAATTATTTCAATTGGGTTATGTGCTCTTACGCTATCCACATCAGCATCTCTTCCAGCGTTTGCAGCCAAAAGTGCAGATCCAAATGATACAAAAGTTGTTAATACAGTTAAGCAATTTAACAATACAAGCTTGAACGAATTAGATTATTATATTTGGCAAATAGGTCCTCAAAATTGTATTACGAGTGATTTGATAGCTTTATACAACAAATTAGACAAACTGATAGTTCCGAATATAAACATTGCTAACAATTTGATTACCCGTTTTAACCAATATAACGCTAATTCCATAGGTTCACAGCTCGATTTGTTATTTGCATACCTGTATCAAATAGATACAAATTTAAAACGTATTAATGTTAATAAACTAGAAAGCAGCAAAATATTAGCTGCTGAAAAAAACGCAAGAACAATAATATCTACGCTAAATCCTCAAATAGATCTTATTGAGTATTACTATAAGGATTTTAACAAATAGCTTGTGAGTAAAAAAGTGAATAATAGCTAATATTAATGTAAAAGTTAACATATTAAGTAAAAAAGTTTTCATAATATTTTTTAAATGTGCAAAATTTTATTAAAATAAAACTATATATTTCTTTCTACAGAGAAGGTGAGTGACGCGCTATCACTCACCTTCTCTCACAGATTCTGTGGTATATATAGCAACGCCAGGCGGAATTTTATTATATGGCTATTCACGGCACTATATTCTATGTTATAATAAAATATAGTGCACCATATTTCTCGATCCGGCGGAAATCGTTGCTAAAAATATAATATGCTATTAATTACAAATATGCGACAAAGTTCATTAATAAAATATGAAACAATAGTAAACAAGCAAAACACACAAAATTACAAGATGTGTGTTTTGCTTGTTGCACAATTGCTTCGTTTAAAGTATACTTATATGTGTGTTTTTTTGAAAAATTGTCTTGAATTCAAAAATACAAGTTGCTAAAATTGAAAGGAGTTTATATATGAATTACTCACATGAAGTAGAAAATATGTGTGTTGTTAAAAAAGGCCCTAACCACGGTCCTGCACCGATTCCGGAAGAAGGAAAATGGGTTAAAGCTTATCAAATCTCAGATATATCTGGCTTATCTCATGGCATAGGTTGGTGTGCTCCACAACAAGGTGGCTGCAAATTAACTTTAAACGTAAAAGATGGAATAATTGAGGAAGCATTAGTTGAAACTATAGGCTGTTCGGGAATGACCCACTCTGCAGCTATGGCAGGAGAAATTCTCCCTGGGAAAACCTTACTTGAAGCCCTAAACACTGATTTGGTTTGCGACGCTATTAACGTAGCAATGCGTGAGATATTTAAACAGTTAGTATACGGTAGAACTCAAACTGCTTTTTCAGAAGGTGGTTTACCAATAGGCGCTGCTTTAGAGGATCTTGGAAAAGGTCTTAGATCACAAGTAGGAACAATTTTTGGAACAAAAGCTAAAGGCGTTAGATATCTAGAAATGGCTGAAGGATATATATTAAGCGTGGGATTAAAAGACGATCAACCAATTGGATATAAATTTGTTCGTGTCGGAAAAATGTTAGAAGATATTCGAAATGGCATAGATCCAAAGCAAGCATATGAGCAGAACATTTCAACATATGGTCGTTACGATGAAGCGGAAAAATATATAGATCCGCGCAATCAATAATTAAGAAGGAGGATCTTATAGTTATGGCTAATTTTGAAAGTAAAGAAAGAAGAATGCCAAAAATTGAGGAATGTCTCAAAAAATATGGTTTTGATTCATTAGAATCTGCCAATGAATTATGTATATCTAAAGGAATTAATTGCGAAGAAATAGTAAAGGGAGTTCAACCAATCGCTTTTGACAACGCTGTATGGGCATACACTCTGGGAACTGCGATCGCATTAACAGAAAATTGCAAAACTGCATCTGAGGCCGCAAAACTAATCGGAATAGGTCTCGAATCTTTTTGTATTCCAGGTTCGGTTGCTGAAGAAAGACATGTTGGTCTTGGTCATGGTAATTTAGGAGCTATGCTTTTAGATGACAACACAAAGTGCTTTTGCTTTTTAGCAGGTCACGAATCTTTTGCTGCTGCTGAAGGCGCTATTGGAATCGCTAAAACAGCTAATAAGGCTCGTAAAGTTCCGCTAAGAGTTATATTAAACGGCCTCGGTAAGGACGCCGCATTCATTATCTCTAGAATTAACGGATTTACTTATGTGGAAACCAAATTTGACTATTCTACTGATAAATTAACAATAATTAATGAAACTAAATATTCCGACGGTGAACGCGGCGCTGTAAAATGCTATGGATCAGACGATGTTAGAGAAGGGGTTGCAATTCTGCGCCATGAATCTGTTGATGTTTCTATAACAGGTAATTCTACAAATCCAACCCGCTTTCAACATCTAGTTGCAGGAACATATAAAAAATGGTGCATAGAAAATAATGTTAAATATTTCTCTGTTGCATCAGGTGGAGGAACAGGAAGAACGCTACATCCAGATAATATGGCTGCTGGCCCTGCTTCATATGGCCTTACCGATTCTATGGGAAGAATGCATGGAGATGCTCAATTCGCAGGGTCATCTTCCGTTCCAGCTCACGTAGAAATGATGGGTCTAATTGGCATGGGAAATAATCCAATGGTTGGAGCAACAGTTGCATGTGCCGTTGCAGCATATGAGGCTAAAAATAAATAAAATAATTATTTTAAATTTTAACATTATATTTTGTAGCGTTATTTTATTTTTTTTAAAAAGTTTGAAATAACGCTATTTCTTAATTAAATATCAATTGACTTAGTGACAATCATAAGGAGAATATATTTCATGATATTGAAAACTAAACGTCTTATACTACGTCCGTGGGAAGAAAGCGATGCAGAGGATTTATATAAATATGCCAGCAATCCCGATGTGGGTCCAATTGCTGGGTGGCCTGTTCATACGAGTGTTGATAATAGCAGAGAAATTATAAAAGGGGTGCTTTCTGCGCCAGAAACATATGCTATAGTTCTGAAGGCAAAAGGACATCCAGTTGGCAGCATAGGATTAATGCTCGGCAAAGCAAGCAATATCGGTATTCCTAATACGGAGGGTGAAATCGGATATTGGATTGGTGTTCCATATTGGGGCCAAGGACTTACTCCGGAGGCAGTTCATGAGATAATGCGGTATGGCTTTGAAGAACTGAATCTCGAAAAGATGTGGTGCGGATACTTTGATGGGAATGAGAAATCAAAGCGTGTTCAAGAAAAATGTGGGTTTCATTACCATCACACTTCAAAGAATGTTCCTTGTGCATTGGAGGGCGTTCTACGAACAGAGCATATAACCTGTTTTACGAAAGAAGAATGGGAAGCAAATAAAAACAACAAGTAAAAATCATAAAAAATTAACTACAGGAGATATAAATTAGATGTGTTTAGAATGTTATGCTAATGACAACAGAATAACACCGTTATTAAAACCATTAGATTGCTTAAAACATCATACACAATATATTTGTGGTACTTGTGGACGATGCATTTGTATTGAACACGACCCTAAACGTAAATTGCAAAGATGGAATTTTCCTTTTAAATCATTAGATATCGCCAAACTATACTTACGAACTGCTGATTATATTTGTAAAAAGCCATGCGGCATATATGAAATACAAAATGAAAACAATAGAGTTTCATACAAAATCTTTATGAGTAATAAAGATCTACATATATATTTGCAAAAAAGCAAAAGGAAAACATGTGAAAATGTAAAACCTGTTTTTATTGTTAAACCATACAAAGAATATAAAAACACACAAATAAGAAAATTAACTAACGATGAAATAACAAAATATATGTCAGAAAGATAATCTTCATAGAGGAAAATGAAATGATAAATCTATATACCAAGCGTTTAAACCTACGACAAATAACAATGAACGATTGCGAACAAATTTTTTCATGTTGGGCAAGCGATGAAGAAGTAACAAAATACTTAACTTGGCATGCTCATAAAAATATAGAAACAACAAGAAATATAGTAAAAGATTGGATTTCTGAGTATAAAAATAATAACTGCTACCGCTGGGGCATTGAGCTCAAAGAAACCAATAACCTAATTGGAATGATAGATGTAGTCGACTATATCAATAGCAATCCGGTAATTGGTTACGTTCTAGGAAAAGCATATTGGAATAATGGATATATGACAGAGGCTCTAAAAGCAGTTTTAAACCAACTATTTTGTGACGGATATTCGCGCATTCTTATAGAAGCTGATGAAAGAAACATTGGCAGTAACTCTGTAATAATAAAAAACGGATTTCAGTTTATAAAAAAAGAAACAAAACAGTGTTCAACACTAAAACCTGAAATTGTGGCAACAAATTGGTATGTTAAGACTCGCTAATTGCTAAGTTGTTATTATGAAGTATAAAAATGCAAAAAAGCCTTGCATAAAACACACATTCTCTTATGCAAGGCTTTTTTGCTATGCTCCATTTCAATTCAATCAAAACGCTTAAACAATAAAAATTATTAACAAATTATGCACAAACAACATTTGCAAAATAACACAATATTGCATAACGATATTCTTTTGTGTTATAATTCAAAATAATGCTAAACAATTTGAAATTTGAACCAAAATATGCGATACTATAAAGGCAATTTTTATGTTGTAAATAGAGCTTATTCAAAAATTTAATATTTTGACATATAGTTTAAAGCAAAAACCTAAATGAATAATGTAAAACACATATAAATATATTGTATCTAAGTGCTTTATAGCATTTTTACTGATTTTTTATAATTTTATAATTTTGATTTTAATATGCTTTTAATGTATAATGAGTTGAGGTATAAGTTAAAGTAGTGTGTATATTTTATTCATACTACACATTTGGGAGGCTTATTTTAATGAAAATATATAATACACTTAGTAAAAGTCTAGAAGAACTACATACCATAAATCCAAATAAAGTAACAATGTATTCTTGTGGTCCAACGGTTTACAACTATATACATATTGGCAATGCACGGCCTATAATTATGTTTGACTGTTTTAGACGATATCTAGAATATAGAGGATATGAAGTAACTTTTGTCCAAAATTTTACCGATATAGATGACAAAATAATAAAAAAAGCAAATGAAGAAAACCAATCAGCAGAAATGATTGCCGAAAAATATATAAAAGAATATAAAAAAGACGCAGAAGGTCTTGGAGTTAATCCCCCATCAATAGCGCCAAAAGTAACACAATCAATTGACATTATTATAGATATAATAAAAAAATTAATAGACAATGGTCATGCTTATATAGCAGATGGAGATGTATATTTTAAAACCGAATCTTTTAATCAATATGGAAAGTTATCCCATATGCCTATAGATAACTTGATGGTTGGCAAAAGAGTTGAAGTTAATTCATTAAAACAAAATCCGTTAGACTTTGCTTTATGGAAAAAATCTAAATTAGGTGAACCGTCTTGGCCATCTCCATGGAGTAATGGGCGTCCTGGATGGCATATAGAATGTTCGGCTATGGCAATAAATTTTTTGGGTGAAACCATAGACATTCACTGTGGTGGTCAGGATTTAATATTTCCACACCATGAAAATGAAATAGCTCAAAGTGAATGCGCAACAAACGCCAAATTTGCAAATTATTGGATGCATAATGGTTATATAAATATAGATAATGAAAAAATGTCTAAATCTAAAGGCAACTTTTTTACTGTTAGGGAAGTTGCCAAAAAACATGGTTACGAGCCTATACGATATTTAATGGTTCAGGCTCACTACAAAACTCCAATCAACTATACTGATAAAGTAATTGAGCAATGCAAAGCATCTCTAAGTAGAATGTATACATTTAAAGAAAACCTATCATTTATAATCGACAATTCTAAAACAGGTAAAATTTCAAGCGAAGATAGACAATTAATTCAAAGCTATCGAGACAATTTTATCCAAGTGATGGATAATGATTTCAATACAGCTGATGGAATTTCTGTAATATTTGAGTTTATAAGAGATATGAATAAATATGTTTCTGGAACTGTTTTGACTTCAAAAGAACATTTAAAACTCATTAAAGATTTATTCGATGAACTAACAGGTGTATTGGGAATAGTCAATAATGGCAATGTGAAAAATGAAATTCCTAAAGAAGTTTTAAACCTATTTGAAGAAAGAAAAATTGCAAGAGCTAATAAAAATTTTACTCTTGCAGATGAATTGCGCAACAAAATTGAAAAGTTAGGATATTTCGTTGAAGAAACAAGACAAGGCAGTCGACTTATATTAAAAAATAAGGAGCAATAATTTATGAAAATATTTAAATATATTTTAGCATTCACTTCAATTATGATTTGTTTCTCTCTTACTGGATGTTCAAATTCAAATAAAGCCTCTTCTAGTTCTCAATCTTCAACCAGTTCCCAAGATCAAGCAATTGCTAGTTCTTTAGTTACGGAAGGTAAAATTGAAAACCAGTTAGCATTACCAGAAAAAGGAGAGCAAATAGCAATATTTCACGTAAAAAATTATGGTATATTTAAATGTAGGTTATTTCCTCAAGTTGCCCCTAAAGCAGTGCAAAACTTTATTAGTTTAGCTCAAAAAGGAAAATATAATAACATATCTTTTCATAGGGTAATAGAAGATTTTATGATTCAAAGTGGAGGAAACAGTGATAGTATATATGGAAGTGGTTTTAATGTCGAATTAAATCCATCGCTTCATCACTACAATGGTGCGTTATGTGCTGCTAGAACAAGCAGCCAAACATCCGGCCAATCTAGTCAATTCTATATAGTTTCTAGCAATAACGGTAAAAATGCAGATTTTGATAAAATATCTCAAACAATAAATCAGCAATATAAACAAAAAGGTTCAAAAATAACGCTAGAATATTCTGATATGGTTAAAAATAAATACAAAGAAATCGGAGGATATCCTGGCTTAGATATGCAATATACCGTTTTTGGTCAAACATTTGAAGGACAAGATATTGTAAATAAAATTGCAAGTTGTCCAAAAAGCGCAGAAATTTCTGCAACAGGAGAAAAATCAACTCCAGATCCTGAAGTGATTTTAGAAAAAGTAGAAATAGTAAATTATTAATTATAATTAAACAAGTATTTAAACTATGCAATATAAATTAGAATAGGATTTTTTAGTTATGTCTACAAATAAAAAATATAATAATGATAGCATTAAATCTTTAAAAGGTGCTGATAGGGTCAGAAAACGCCCTGGTGTTATTTTTGGGTCAGATGGTTTAGAAGGGTGTGAACACTCTGTATTTGAAATTCTATCTAACTCAATAGATGAAGCGCGCGAAGGTTTTGGAAATCAAATTAAAATAACTAAATTTGATGATGGATCAATAGAAATAGAAGACTTTGGCAGAGGAATTCCTGTTGATTTTAATAAGTCAGAAAATAAATATAACTGGGAACTTATCTTCTGTGAACTATATGCAGGAGGAAAGTATAATACCAACAATTCTCAAAATTATGAATATTCATTAGGACTAAACGGTTTAGGCCTTTGTGCTACTCAATATGCTTCAGAATATATGGACGCTGAAATATATCGAGATGGCAAAAAATTTACATTGCATTTTGAACATGGTGAAAATATAGGTGGGTTAAAATGTGAAGAAACATCTAGAAAGCAAACGGGCACTAAAATAAAATGGAAACCAGACATTGAAGTTTTTACAGACATCATTATTCCTTCTGACTATTTTGAAAGTGTGTTAAAACGCCAAGCAATTGTAAATAGTGGCCTAACTTTTATATACAAGGACAGTGAAATCACAAAAGAATTTTTCTATAAAAATGGAATAAAAGATTATGTTAAAGAAATAGTTCAAGAAAACGCTCTCTCTTCGATAATATATTGCGATTCTGAGCGAAAAGGCCGCGATAGAGCAGATAAACCAGAATATAAAGTTAAACTATCATGTGCATTTGCATTTTCAAATCGTGTTAAACTAATGGAATATTATCATAATTCTAGTTGGCTAGAACATGGCGGATCTCCAGAAAGAGCTGCCAAACAAGCATTCGTTTCTAAAATTCATAGCTTTTTAAAGAAAAATAATAAATATAATAAAAATGAAAGTAAAATAACATTTACAGATATTGAAGACTGCTTAGTTTTTGTCTCATCTTCATTTTCAACACAAACTTCATATGAAAATCAAACTAAAAAATCTATAACAAACAAGTTTATTTATGAAGCTATGCTAGATTTTTTAAAGCACAATTTAGAAGTTTACTTTATAGAAAATCCCATAGAGAGTGAAAAAATAGCAAATCAAATCTTAATAAACAAAAGAAGTAGAGAAAAAGCCGAAAAAACTCGATTAAATCTTAAGAAAACCCTTCTTGGAAGCGTAGATATGGTAAACCGTGTTCAAAAATTTGTGGATTGTAGAACCAAAGACAAAAATCTAAGAGAATTATATATTGTTGAAGGTGACTCTGCATTGGGAGCTTGTAAGCAAAGTCGAGATGCAAACTTTCAAGCAATTATTCCAGTTCGTGGAAAGATCTTAAATTGCCTAAAATCGGACTACGATAAAATATTTAAAAATGATATAATTAGAGACATTATTAAAGTGCTCGGATGTGGCGTTGAAGTAAAGTCTAAGGCAAATAAAGAGCTGTCTCTATTTAATATTGATGGGCTAAAATGGAATAAGGTAATAATATGTACAGATGCGGATGTTGATGGATTTCAAATTAGAACATTAATATTAACAATGCTTTATCGTCTAACACCTACTTTGATTCAGAAAAATTTTATATATATTGCTCAGTCGCCTTTATTTGAGATAAAAACAAAAAGCAAAACATATTTTGCATATAACGAGCAAGAAAAAACTAATATTTTAAACGATTTAGATAAATCTAATGCAAAATACGACATAAACAGATCTAAAGGTCTTGGCGAAAATGAGCCTGATATGATGTGGCTTACAACAATGTGCCCCGAAACCAGGCGCTTAATTAAAGTTACCCCGGAAGAGGCTGAAAAAACTTCTAATATGTTTAACCTTATGCTTGGAGATAATTTACAGGGCAGAAAAGATTTTATTGCTGAATTTGGATCTGATTATATAAGTCAGGCAGATATTTCATAATAATTGCATTTTGGAGAAAAATATGAAAAAAAAGAAATTTGAAAATCGTAAATCAGCTTCAATGAACAATGCATATATTGAAGGTGCTGGAATAGTTGAAAATCAACCAATAACTCAAACATTAGAAAAAAATTACATGCCGTATGCGATGAGCGTTATTCTATCTAGAGCTCTTCCCCAAATTGACGGTTTTAAGCCATCTCACCGTAAATTATTATACACAATGTATAAAATGGGGCTTTTAAACGGAAAGTTAACAAAGAGTGCTAATATAGTAGGAGCAACGATGAAGCTAAATCCTCATGGAGATTCTGCAATATACGAAACCATGGTGCGCCTATCTAGAGGATATCAAGCGCTTTTGCATCCATATGTGGAAAGTAAAGGTAATTTTGGTAGGTTTTATTCTAAAGACATGGCATACGCTGCTTCAAGATATACTGAAGCAAAGCTTGCGCCCATTTGTAACGAACTTTTTAATGAAATTGACCAAAATGCTGTGGATTTAGTTCCAAATTACGATAATACAACAACTGAGCCCTCCCTGCTGCCAACTAAATTTCCATCAATTCTTGTTAATTCTAACGTTGGAATAGCCGTATCTATGGCATCATCAATATGCCCGTTTAATCTTAAGGAAGTTTGTCAGACTACAATAAATTTAATAAAAGACGAAAATTTCAATATACTAGAAACATTGCAAGGGCCAGATTTTCCCGGCGGAGGTTTTTTGATTAAAAATGATGAGCTATTAAAAAAGATATATAATACCGGAAGAGGCTCAATAAAAATACGCAGTAGATATAATTTTGACAAACAAAATAATTGTATAGATATAACTGAAATACCATATACAACTACAGTTGAAGCAATTATTGAAAAAATAGTTGATCTTATAAAGCAAAATAAGATTAAAGAAATCTCTGATATTCGCGATGAAACCGACTTAAATGGATTAAAATTAACAATAGATTTAAAACGAGGAACAAATCCAGACAAGTTAATGTCAAAATTATTTAAATATACCCCTCTAGAAGATTCATATGCATGCAACTTTAATGTTTTAGTTAATGGCTCTCCTAAAGTTATGGGAATTAAAGAAATAATTCAAGAATGGATAAAATTCAGATATAATTGTGTTAAAAGAAGAACTCAATTTAAATTGAACAAAAAAGAAAAAAAACTACATCTGATAAAAGGACTAAACAAAATTTTATTAGACATAGATAAAACTATAAAAATTATTCGTGAAACAGAGGAAGAAAGCGAAGTTATTCCAAATTTAATGATAGGCTTTGGAATAGATAAACTTCAAGCTGAATATGTTACTGAAATTAAATTACGCAATTTAAATAAAGAATATATTTTAAATCGTGTTCAAGAAAAAGATGAATTGGAAAATGATATAAAAACACTATCAGATATTTTAAAAAGTGACCATAAAATTCATTTGATAATATGCGATGAATTAAAAGATATAATTAAAAAATATGAGCAGCCTCGCAAAACTATGTTTTTATATAATGTTAAATCAGATGAAACTTTCAATGACAATAAAATATCAGACCACCCTGTAAATCTATTTTTAACAAAAGAAGGATATTTAAAGAAAATATCTCCTAATTCACTAAGATTAAATAGTGAACAAAAACTAAAAGAAAATGATGAAATAATTACTCATTTAAATTTAACAAACAATACAGATTTATTATTCTTCAGCAATAAATTTCAAGTATATAAAACAAATTTATCGGCCTTTAAAGACTCCAAAGCAAGTGCACTAGGTGAATATGTTCCAGCCAAGCTTAATTTTGAAGATGATGAAAAAATAATAGGCATGATAGCAACTAAAGATTATTCTGGTAATGTTTTATTCTTCTTTAGAAATGGAAAACTTGCAAAAATTCCATTATCTTCATATCAAACAAAAACTAACAGAAAGAAGCTTACGAAAGCATATTCCGATATATCTGAAGTATGTAAATTATTTTTCGAGCAAAAATCAAATGAATATTTAATAATATCAAACAATAAAAGATATTTAATTGTAGACTCATCTTTAATATCCATAAAATCAACCAGAACATCACAGGGCGTTAATATAATAAAATTAAATAAAAACTGCTTTGTTGAAAACGTAAAGCTATATAAAGACGGAGACATTTACAATTCTCACAAGTTTAGAACTAAAAATATTCCGGCACGCGGGGTTATTCCAAAAGCAGAAGATTTAGAATATCAATTAAAACTTTAGCAATTAAAAGTGCTGCTTAGAAATTTTCTAAACAGCAATGATTCAAATTAATTTTACAAACGCAAAAAAATTAATTCTCATCAACATTATTTTTATCATATTTTTGACAAATATTCTTACATTTAAATTTTTGAAATATATACATTTATAAACTAATTTAAATTTTTCTTAAATTTATATTAATAAATGTCTTGCAATTTTTTATACATTGTGATATCATTGTAGTGTTAATTGGTTCGTATGTTTATATTTGGAGGTTGTGTGTATGTCAATATTTGAAATAATCGGTGGCATTGCTTTAATTATATCAGCTTTATTTTTAACAGTGGTGGTTTTATTGCAAGAAGGTAAAGAAAATGGTCTTTCTGGTTCAATACAAGGCGGAAGTGCGGGTTCCTTTTTAAATACATCTGGTGACAGAACAAAAGACGCTAAATTAAAACGCGCTACCACATTTTTTGCAGTTGTGTTTTTTTTAATTACAGTTTTGGCTAATGTTTTTGAAGCATTTTTTGCTAAATAATTTGTTCGAATTTTTAAATTCCCGTGAGGTTTTCACGGGCTTTTTGTTGTTTTCTTATAAATATGAAACGGAGATTTTAAATGAAAAAAACGTTAAAAAATAAAATCTTATTTAAAATATATAAACAAGCCACAAATCTTCAAAATTTGAAAAAAAACATAGGAATAAAAAATAAAGATGAACTAAACAAATACATACAAGCTCTTAGAGAAGAGGGCTTAATTATTAAACACAAAAATATGCTTTATAATCCAAAAGAACTAGGCTTATATCGTGCTAAAATAACACAAATTTGTCAAAAATTCGGGTTTGCTTGTAGGCTGTCTGATGAAGCCAAAATTTTTATACCCGGAAAGTTTTTAAAAGGCGCAATGGTAAACGACTTAGTTTTTATATATCCTATTAAACCAAGAAACGTCTCTGCTAAATCTGAAGAAGGCGCTGTAAAATCGATATATAAAAAAAATAACGGCAATTTTACAGGAATTATTGTTAAGAACAAATCAAAATATTATGTTAGTCCAGACAATTTAACCTCTGAATTAATACTAGTTGGTAAAAATAATCAATGCCCTATTAAAACTAATGATAAAGTTATGGCTCAAATTTGCAAAAGAGGCAATAAAAACAGTAAACACATTTGCAATATAATTAAAAATTTTGGAGATTCTCAAAAAGCTTGTGTTTGCGCCAACACTATAGTTGAATCTAGCGGCGTAAATATACAATTTTCCAATAAAATGTTAAAGGAAGCTAAAAAAATATCACAACATAAAATAACAAAAAAAATAAAACAAAATCGTCTAAATTTAACAAATAAAATAATATTTACTATTGACAGCACAGAATCTAAAGATCTTGACGATGCAGTTTCTATTGAAAAATCAAGTAATTGCTATCATGTTGGCGTTCACATTGCAGATGTATCACATTACGTTCCATTCAAAAGCATTTTAGACATTGAAGCTTATAAAAGAGGAACATCAATATATTATGCTAACTGCGTTATTCCAATGCTCCCGCCATCCATTTCCAATGGAATTTGTTCTTTAAATCCTAACGTTGATCGTTTAACATTTTCAGCCCTAATTGACGTTGATTTTAATGGAAAAGTAATTAAATCCAGTTTTAAAAAAACCATAATAAGATCTAAAATTAAGGGAATATATAAGGAAATTAATGAAATATTAGGCGAAAATAAAAATAAAGATTTAATACAAAAATACAAAGAAGTCTTGCCGTCTATATTACTCATGAAAGAGTTATATACTGTACTAAAAGCTAACAAAATTAAACGAGGCTCTCCACAAATTTCAACTACTGAAAGTAAAATAATTTTAGATAAATATAATTTCACAACAAATATTGAAAAAAGAACTCAAGGAATATCCGAAGGCATTATTGAAGAATTCATGCTTCTAGCTAATGAATCAGCAGCAACTCTAGCAAAAGAAGCCAACATACCTTTCATATACAGAATTCATGAGTTTCCGAGTAACGAAAAAGTTTGGGCTTTGAAAGAATTATCTGAAAAATTAGGATTAAATAGTAAAAAAATTAAACCAAAATTAAAGCCAAAAGTTATATCCGATTTATTAGAACAAACTCGCAACACAGAGTTATTTCCAATAATCAATATGAACATACTGCGAACCATGGCCAAAGCCAGATATTCTTCACAGTCTATAGGCCATTATGGCCTAGCACTGGATAATTATACACATTTTACTTCCCCAATAAGAAGATATTCAGATTTAACCATTCACAGAATTTTAAGCGATTATTTATTTAAAAAAGAATCTACTAAAAATTTAAAAAAACACTATTCCAAGTTTGTTTCTGAAGCATCAAAACATATAACCGAAACAGAAAAACGCGCAATGCTTATTGAAAGAAGCACTGCAGATTGCTATAAAGCTGAATATATGAACAATCATATAGGCGAGCAATTCGACGGAATTATAACTTCAATAATAAAAAACGGCATGTTTGTTACCCTCCCAAACACAGTAGAGGGTTTTGTTAGAATTGAAACTTTAAAAGGTAACTATCAGTATGATCAGTTTACAAAATTAGTCGATTTAAAAACTGGGCACAGCTATAAAATAGGCCAAAAGGTATCGGTTACATGCACCTTAGCCGATGTAAATTCCGGAAAAATTGATTTTGAACTTATATAAAAAATTATGTATTGCCGAATGCTTTTTAAAATTCATTCTGACAATACACAATTTTTTATATTTTTTTATTATTTAGTGTTGCCTTAATAAAGTCAACAAACAAAGGATGGGGCCTGTTTGGCCTAGATTTAAACTCAGGATGAAATTGAACTCCAACAAACCATGAATGAGACGGAAGCTCAATAACTTCAATTAATTTTTCATCAGGAGATATGCCTGAAAGTTTCATGCCAGATTCAACCAATAATTTTCTATAAGCGTTGTTCACTTCATATCTATGTCTGTGTCTTTCATATATCAATTCTTCACCATACACATTTCTACAAACACTATCAGCTTGAGTTTTACAAGGATATACCCCCAAACGCATGGTTCCGCCTTTTTTTGTTATATCTTTTTGATCTTCCATTATATCAATAACCTTATTTTCACATTCATCGTCAAACTCAGCTGAATTTGCATCAGAAATTCCACTAACATTTCGCAAATATTCAACAACCATCATTTGCATACCCAAACAAATTCCAAAACACGGCATATTATTTTCTCGGCAATATTTAATGGTTTCTATCTTTCCCTCTATTCCGCGCTCACCAAATCCACCAGGAATTAAAACGCCATCACATCCATCAATAACACTTGAAATTTCATTATTCTCTATATCTTCAGAACTAATATATTTAATTTTAACATTAGCACTATTTTGTATGCCACCATGATGCAAACTTTCAGCAACAGATAAATATGCATCCGGAAGTTCCACATATTTACCAACCAACCCTATTGTTACTTCAAACTTAGCTGACTTTAATCTGTTAATCATATCAATCCACTTTGTATGGTCAGGAACACGATTTTCTATGCTTAAATGATTGCAAACTTGCTCAGCTAGTCCATTTTTTTCAAGCATTATAGGAACATCATATAAAGTATCGGCAGTTAAATTTTGTATAACATCCTTAGGCTTAACATTACAAAACAAGCTAATTTTATTTATCATTTCTTCAGGAATTTTATAGTCACTTCTACATACTATTATGCTTGGCCTTATTCCTAATGAAAGTAATTCTTTAACAGAATGCTGAGTTGGCTTAGATTTTAACTCACAAGAACCAGGAACAGTTGGCACCAATGTAACATGTATATATATAACATCTCCCATATTGTCTATTCCAACTTGGCGAATGGCCTCCAAAAACGGTTGGCTTTCAATATCTCCAACAGTTCCACCTATCTCTGTAATAACTATATCACTATTACTAGATTTTCCAACATTATATATCTTTTCCTTTATTTCATTAGTTATATGAGGTATAACCTGTACGGTATTTCCTAAATAGTCTCCTCTTCTTTCCTTATTTATAACATTCCAATATAACTTACCAGTAGTTACATTAGAATTGACTGATAAATTTTCATCTATGAATCTTTCATAATGTCCTAAATCTAAATCTGTTTCTGCTCCATCCTCTGTTACAAAAACTTCTCCATGCTGATATGGACTCATTGTCCCTGGATCTAAATTTATATAAGGGTCAAATTTCTGAATTGTAACCTTATATCCCCTATTTTTCAATAATCTACCTAAAGAGGCTGCAGTTATTCCTTTTCCCAATCCTGAAACAACTCCGCCTGTAACAAATATATATTTAGTAGACATTAAATTATCCTCCTCAAACATTCTTATCAATTAAATAAATAATAATTTATAAAAAACAAAAAATAAAAACCAAAAAAATATAACAAAAGCACAATGAAATCACTACGTTATATAAATAGGTTTTTATTTGAAACAAATTTTAATGTTTCGAACCATTTCCTAGAGTAGCCATAGTTGAAACCATAGGATCGTATTTTCCAACTCCATATTCCACAATGTCAGAGGATAGGTCGGTAGAATTTGAAGCAAACTGAACTGGAATCATTATAGATACGACAGTTTTTCTTTCAGAAGAATTAAAGCTCAAAGTTCCACCTAATTTATTAACTAAATCATTAGCATATGTAAGACCAAGACCACACCCAGCAATATCTCCAGTCAGCGGATTGTAGGAATAGAAAGGCTCAAAAACTCTATCCAAATTTTCAGCAGACACCCCACAACCTTTATCAATAACTTGTATCTGAACATATTCATCATTTAAATTATCCATTATAACATGTATCTCATTCTTACTAAATGAAAAATAATATGAATTACAAATCAAATGAAATAAAGCAAAGCTAAGCTTGTGCATATCCACATTACAAAATAACTTTCCTTCTGGTATTGACCACAAAAATAATGTTTTAGACTTGCCCATTATAGATTTAACAGATGAACAAAGCGCTTCCACTTCACTAAATATATCAACAACTTCGAGATTTATTTTGTTTTTCAACAATAAATTATATTCATAATATAAATTAGCCGCTCGCAATATTCCATAAGCTCCATCAGAAATGTTGTCAAGATGTTCAAGAGCATTTTGATTATCCAGTTTTTCAAAAATATCGCTTAAAGAAGCGATTGACTGAAATATTTGATGTGACGATTTTCTTACTGTGTTTTCCATAGACTCGACACCGCCAATAAGGTCATATGCACAAACTACTGTTTTCAAATTTTTTATTTCTATAACCTCAACAAAAAAGTCTTCCTCACAGGGCCGAACTAAAAATTTATATTGAAAGCCATCGCATGTTACAAAATGCACTTCTTCTTCATTTGGTGAATCACTAATTTGCATAACACAGTTTCGAAAATTCACATCTTTAATTAACTCATCAGCAGCAACATTATACCAAACAATGTCTTTCTCAATACATAAAAAAACCGGCGTTTTAAGTCCGTTATAATATTGTTTTATTGCATATTTAGTTTCTTTTTCTTCCATTAATTGCTCCAATCATTCAAAAACATCAAATTTATTTACATAAAATAACTAAAAACAATCTTTTAAAAATAAAAAACAACTTTAAATATTATATATCAATTAATTTTACTTGTCAAAATAATTTTTAATTCAAATTATCCAATGAAATAAATAGCTTATGCTAAAATAAATATTTAAAAACACTTGTAACTCAAATCAATTTGGTTTATAATGTTAGTTATTAGTATAATATTTGGAGGTTTTACAATGACTATTAAGGTTGGTATAAATGGCTTTGGCCGAATTGGCCGCTTAGTATTTCGTGCTGGTTTAAATAATCCCAACATTGAATTTACTGCAATTAACGACCCATTCATGACACCTGACTATTGTGCATATATGCTACGCTACGATTCAGTTCATGGAAGATTCAGTGGAGAAATTTCATATACCGAAAATTCTATAATTGTTAATGGAAAAGAAGTAAAATTTTTCGACAAAATGGATCCTAAAGATATTCCTTGGGGCTCTTGCGATACTGAATTCGTTGTTGAATCAACGGGTGTTTTTTGCACAACAGAAGCAGCGTCTGCCCATATAAATGGAGGAGCTAAAAAAGTAGTTATATCTGCTCCAGCTAAAGACAAAGATACTCCAACTTTTGTTTGTGGTGTTAATTTAGATAAATATACTAAAGACATGACGGTTGTTTCAAATGCTTCATGCACAACCAACTGCCTTGCTCCTTTAGTTAAAGTGGTTCATGAAAATTTTGGAATCAAAGAAGGTCTTATGACAACAGTTCATGCAACAACAGGAACTCAAAAAACTGTAGATGGTCCTTCCAAAAAAGACTGGAGAGGTGGCCGTGCAGCTGCAGGTAACATAATTCCTTCATCAACTGGTGCTGCTAAGGCTTGTGCTTTGGTTCTTCCTGAAATGAAAGGAAAATTAACAGGAATGTCTATGCGTGTTCCAACACTAGACGTTTCAGTTGTAGATTTAACTGTTAGCTTAGAAAAATCAACAAATTATAATGAAATATGTGCCGCTATAAAAAATGCTTCTGAAAACGAACTCAAAGGAATTCTTGGATATACAAACGAAATGGTTGTTTCTTCAGACTTTATTGGCGATTCACATACATCAATATTTGATGAAAAAGCAGGGATTATGCTAAACGACCATTTTGTCAAATTAGTTTCTTGGTATGATAATGAATGGGGCTATAGTAATAAAGTCCTCAGTTTAATTGAGCACATGAATATGGTAGATAATTCATAACTTGTTTTTTCAATCAATTTCCAAAGTTAATATTAACAAAACATTCAACATTAAGTTAATCTCTTATCTGTTGGATGTTTTTAATATATTAAAACACTAATAATTCGTAGCTTTGTTGTTATAATATTGACATTTTATTCTTATCCAGTTAAAATTATATAGAGTATACAATTTTTTTAAGAGGATAATTTATGAAAATTTTAGTTATTAATTCTGGCAGCTCATCTTTAAAATATCAATTAATAAACATGGCCAATAAACAAACATTGGTTAAAGGGGTGTGTGAGAGAATAGGAATAGATGGCCTCCTTTCCCATAAAACCCATGACAATAAGCTCTTTAAATCTGATATGAAAATTTATTCACACAAAGATGCTTTCCATATTGTTGCTGAGCTGCTAGTTGATAAAAAATTTGGCGTCATCCAAAATTTAAATGAGATTGATGCTATTGGCCATCGCGTGGTTCAGGGAGCTGGCTATTTTAAAGAGCCGGTTATAATAACAGATGATGTTTTAAAAAAAATAGAACATCTTTCTCCCCTGGCCCCATTACATAATCCTGCTCATGTTCAAGCCATTAGAGCATCACAAGAAACTTTTGATAAATCAATTCCACAAGTCGCTGTGTTTGATACTTCGTTTCACCAAACAATTCCCAAGAAAGCTTATATGTATGGTCTTCCATATGAATTTTATGAAAAATATAAAATCAGAAAATATGGATTTCATGGAATATCTCACAAATATGTTAGTTTAAGGGCAGCTGAAATAATAAATAAGCCATTGCAATCTTTAAAATTGATTAGTTGTCATTTAGGCAATGGTTCCTCTATTTGTGCTGTAAATCAAGGAAAATCTATTGAAACAACCATGGGGTTAACTCCTTTAGACGGTGTTTTAATGGGAACTAGGTCAGGCAGCATAGACCCTTCGTGTATTACTTTTTTAATTGAAAATATGGGATATACTTCTAAAGAAATATATGAGTTAATGAATAAACGATCAGGACTATTAGGCATATCTGGAATTAGTAATGATTATAGAGATATTAAACATGCGGCAGATTTAGGAAATGAAAGATCAAAATTAGCAATAGATATGCTATCTTACAGCATAAGAAAACATATCGCCAGTTGTGCGGTTGCAATGGATGGCATTGACGCAATAATATTTACGGGTGGTATTGGAGAAAATCGCAATGATTTGCGCAAGTTAGTTTGTGATAATTTAAATGTTTTTGGAATAAAAATTAATAACTCTCTTAATAACGAAACTATTCACGGCAAGGAAGGAATAATAAGTTCTAAAGATTCTAGGGCTATTGTATGCGTAATTGCAACAAATGAAGAACTTATGGTTGCAAAATATACGTCCAAGTTTGTTGAAAATCACAAATAAATTATAGTGTTTTTATTTTGCAAAGGTGATGATAAATATGGTTAAACGAGTGGGAATATTGACTAGTGGTGGAGATTGTCCTGGCTTGAATGCAACAATAAGAGCAATATCCAAATCACTACACCATATATTTGAAAATAAAATAGAAATTGTAGGCATATTAGACGGCTATCATGGCTTAATACATGGCAAGTACAAAGAAATAACTGAAGATGACTTTGCCGATATTTTGACGCTAGGCGGAACCATATTGGGCACAAAAAGGACCCCATTTAAGCTCATGCAAGTTATTGAAGAAGATAATATAGACAAAATAGCGGAGATGAAAAAAAATTATAACAATATGAAATTAGATTGTCTTTTTTGCTTAGGCGGAAATGGAACACATAAAACAGCAAATTTGCTTTCAAAAGAAGGCTTAAATATTATTACTTTGCCTAAAACAATAGACAATGATATATGGGGAACTGATGTGTGTTTTGGATTTCATACTGCTGTGAATATAGCTACAGATGTTATTGACAAAGCTCATACAACTGCAAAGAGTCATAAAAGAATAATAGTTGTAGAATTAATGGGAAACAAATCGGGTTGGCTAACACTATATTCAGGAATAGCCGGCGGAGCAGACGTGATATTAATTCCAGAAAATCCTTACGACATTAATAATATTTTATCTCACCTAAACAAACGTTTTAATAATGGAAAGAATTATTCAATTATAGCAGTCGCTGAAGGCGCTTATAGCGTTGATGAAGCTAAAATGAAAAAGAAAAAAAGAATGGAACTAAGAAAAAAATTAGGCGAAAAAAATGCAACAAATATATTAGCAAAGGAAATAGAAAAATTAACGGGACTTGAAACCAGAACTATTGTTCCGGGTCATATACAACGAGGGGGTTCTCCTTGTGCATATGACAGAATTTTAGCAACTCAGTTTGGGTCATATGCAGCAACTTTGGCTAAAAATGAACAATTTGGCCTAGCTGTAGCGATGATTGACGGCAAAATAACGAGTAATCCCATACAAAAAGTAGCCGGAAAATCCAAACTAGTTACTTTAAACTGTGAGGTAATAGAAACCGCCAAACAGATGGAAATTTGTTTAGGCTAAATTTAAAAATATAAAGAAATATAAAGAGGTAGTTAAAATGTTTAAAAAAGTTAGAACTAGGTTCGCGCCATCTCCAACGGGATATATGCATGTTGGAAATTTACGAACCGCTCTATATGCATATTTGCTGGCTAAAAAAAACAACGGCGATTTCATATTACGAATTGAAGATACTGATCGCGAAAGAACAGTTGATGGAGCAGTTGATATTATATATTCTACTCTTAAAAAAGCTGGGATTCATTGGGACGAAGGCCCCGATATTGGAGGAAATTTTGGCCCATATATACAAAGCGAAAGGATGTCTTTTTTTAAGGACTATGCTCTGCAATTAGTAGAAAAAGGCCATGCATATTATTGTTTTTGTGATAAAGAACGTTTAGATGAACTAAAAGATTTACAAAAAGCTTCTGGAACTCCTCCAAAATATGATGGCCATTGCAGAAATTTAAGTCCTGAAGAAATAAAGAAAAACTTAGAAGCAGGTTTGCCATATGTCATAAGACAAAAAATGCCTAGAGAAGGCTCAACAACATTTCACGATGAAGTTTTTGGCGAAATAACATTTGAAAATTCCGATTTAGATGACCAAATACTAATAAAATCAGATGGAATGCCAACATATAATTTTGCTAATGTTGTAGACGATCATTTAATGGAAATATCTCATGTAATTAGGGGAAGCGAATATCTATCATCGACACCTAAATATAATTTATTATATGAAGCATTTGGGTGGGACAAACCTGTTTATATTCACTGCTCCCCTGTAATGAAAAATGCTACTGAAAAACTGTCCAAGAGAAACGGCGATGCAACGTTCGAAGATTTATTAGCCAAAGGATATTTACCGCAAGCTATAGTTAATTATATAGCTCTTTTAGGCTGGTCTCCAAAAGGAGAAGAAGAAATTTTTAGTTTAAATGAACTAATAGATGTTTTCGATATATCCGGAATTTCAAAGTCCCCCGCTATTTTTGACTTACCAAAGCTTACGGCTATTAATGCTAAATATATTAGAAATATGTCTGATGAAGAATTTTGGAATCATGCAGAGCCATATGTTAAAAGCGTTTGTAAAAAGCAAGTTAACAAAACTTTACTTTCACAGATGTTAAAAACACGAACAGAAATATTTAAAAATATTCCAGAACAAATTGATTTTATAGACAATTTGCCTGAATATAGTTCTGATTTATATGTTCACAAAAAAATGAAAACAAACGAAGAAAACTCACTAGAAGTTTTAAAACAAATTTTGCCAGTTTTGGAGCAATTAGAAGATTGGAATCAAAATTCAATTCACGATGCTATGTTCAAATTAATTGAAACGTTAGGTTTGAAAAATGGACGCGTTTTATGGCCTCTTAGAGTTGCATTATCTGGTAAATCATTCACTCCTGGAGGCGGAATTGAACTTGCTGCTTTGCTTGGCAAAGATGAATCAATATTTAGAATAAAAAAAGGAATTGAAAAATTAAAATTACATTTAAATCATGACTAATATATATATCATTCTTAAAATATTTTATAAGTATAAGGTGAACAATTTAATGGTTAAAATTCTTTTTATTGGAGATGTTGTATCAGAACCTGGCTGCGATACTGTTAGAAGACTTCTACCTAAAATTAAACGCGAGAATAATATAGATTTAGTTATTGCTAATGCTGAAAATTCAGCTAAGGGGAATGGCGTTTCAGTTAAGTCTGCAAGCCACTTATTTGAAAGTGGATGCAATGTTTTAACTGGCGGAAATCACAGCCTGAAGCGGCGTGAAATATATAATATGTTAAATGAAAATGACTATATTTTAAGGCCACATAATATATCTAGATTTTGTCCTGGAAAAGGTGTATGCATTTATGATAAAGGCAAATATTCAATTGCTGTTATTAATTTAATAGGACAAACATATTTAGATACAAACTCTTCTCCTTTTGAAGTAATAAATGGTGTACTTAAAAATATAAATACTAAATTCGTAATTGTAGATTTTCATGCTGAAGCTACAGGAGAAAAAGGCGCTTTAGCATATTATTTAGATGGGCGAGTTTCCGCGGTTATTGGAACACATACACATGTTCAAACAAATGATGCTAGAATATTAGAAAATGGAACTGGAATACTAACAGATGTAGGAATGGTTGGCCCATATAATTCTATTTTAGGTGTTGACCCTAAGTGCATCATTAGACGATTAACAACAAAAATGCCAACGCGTTTCGAAGTTAATAATTCTAAGTGCATATTTAACGCTGCGATAATAGAGCTTGATCAAAATACTGGCAAATGCCTAAAAATTTCAACAATGTCTATCATTTAAAATTATTTTCGACTTAAACGTTGTATAATTGTAATCAATAAGTTAAAATATATAATGTTGATATATTATAGTGTTTATAAAAATAGCAAATAAAAGGAGGTTAAAAATAATGAACATTTTAAAAGTATCATCCGCATCTAACCCAAACTCGGTTGCTGGAGCCATTTCTGCCGCTATTAAAAAGGACAATGAAGTAGAAATTCAATCAATTGGAGCTGGGGCTATAAATCAAGCGATTAAGTCTGTTGCTATTGCCCGAGGCCATATGGCAACGGCTGGTTTAGACTTAGTTTGTGTTCCCGCTTTCACTAATATTGAAATAGATGGCGCACAAAGAACAGCAATAAAGTTGATAGTTAAAGTGAATTAATATATCTATACTAAAAGTAAATCACACGTTTAAATAGTGATTTACTTTTTTATTTAAACTCATTATATATAATAATGAAGAATAATTTTATAAAAAATTTTCATAATTAATTTTAAAAAATATATGTTTTATATCATTGTTCTTTTTTTTTTTATACTTATGTGTTATAATTATATATCGTGTGATTTAAAATCAAGGAGGAATAATATACTATGTTAATAAGCAAAAATTACCTTGGTTCCATTTATATTTCTAAAAAATATATAAAATCATTAGTTAAAACAACTATAAAAAGTTGTTTTGGAATTGCAGGTTTTTATAACTATAATACTAAATTAACTCTTTTAAATAAAATATTAAATAAAAAAAGTATTAGGATTAAATTTAACAACAAAAATAATACAATAGATTTATATATTCATGTTTTGGCAGTATATGGGTCAAATATTTCTGAAGTTGTGAAAAACATAAAATCTATGCTTTCAAGCAATATTTTTAATCACACTGGCATACATGTAAATAGTGTTAATGTTTTTGTTGATTCAATAAAAAAATAACGGAGCGGATAGTATGAATGGAATTTTATTAAGAGATGCAATAATTTCTGGTGCAAATTTATTAGTTAACAAAAAAAGTTTAATTGACGAATTAAATGTATATCCTGTTCCAGATGGCGATACGGGGACTAATATGTCAATGACAGCAAGTGCTGCAGCAAATGCATTAAAAACTCTAATTAACCCAACTGTTGGTGAGGTTGCAAAAACCACTGCTTCTGCTATGCTAAGAGGAGCTAGAGGAAATTCTGGAGTAATATTGTCTTTATTTTTTAGAGGAATGTCTAATGCGCTACAAAACGAAGAAAATTTAACAACCAAGCTACTTGTAAATTCACTACAACAAAGTGTAAAAGAAACTTATGGCGCTGTTATGAAACCAACAGAAGGAACTATTCTCACTGTTGCTAGAATAGCATCAGAAAAAGCTGAAACCTTAAATACAGAAGACGTGTCTGAAGCATTTTCAATAATTCTGGAATCTGCAAAAGATGCTCTCGCTAAAACACCAGATATGTTGCCCATTCTTAAAAAAGCTGGCGTTGTAGATGCAGGTGGTATGGGCCTTGTAACTCTTTTTGAAGGCATGAAACATGTTTTTGATGGAAATGAAATAATTGAACTAGAAGGCAATGTAGCTAAACCAAATTTAGTTACTCCAGTGGCTGAATCGAAGTCGGATATTAAGTTTTCTTATTGCACTGAGTTCATAGTGAATAGAACTAGTAATAAAACTTCTCTATCTCTTAGAGCTTATCTAGAATCTATTGGAGATTCTGTTGTGGTTGTAGAAGACGATTCAATAATAAAAGTTCATGTACATACTAATGAGCCTGGTAATGCAATTCAAGAAGGTTTAAGTTTTGGCTGGCTAACAAATATGAAAATTGATAATATGCGTCAACAACACGAGCAAAAATCCCATTTTGCCGATCAATTTAAAAAAAATCAAACATATAAAGCTGCTAATAATAATGTCCCTGTTGGATTTGTTGCTGTTGCAGCAGGCGACGGAATTATAAATATGTTTAAAGAACTAGGTGTTAATGCTATCGTCAGTGGCGGTCAAACTATGAATCCAAGCACAGAAGATATATTAAATGCAATTCAATCTGTTGGAGCTAAGAATATTGTAGTAATGCCAAACAACAAAAACATTATTATGGCCTCAGAACAAGCTGCAGGAATGGCAGATCGAAATGTTATTGTGCTTCAAACAAAATCTATTCCTGAAGGTATGTCTTCTATGCTTGCATACGATCCTGACATTGAATTTGAAGAAAATGTTCTCGCTATGACATCTGCTATAAATTCCGTTAAAACCGGACTAATAACATTTGCAGCTAGAGATTCCGTTATAGACGGGAAAAAAATAGGAAAAAATGAAATTTTAGGAATAAAAGAAAACAAAATATGCATTATCGATCAAAATATAAATAAAACTTGCTTTCGTTTGGTGAAAAAAATGGTAAGCGGTTCTAGCAGCGTTATAACAATTTTTTATGGCAAAGATATTTCAAAGCAACAAGCAGACGAATTATATCATAGTTTATACTCTAAATATGGAAATAAAATTGAAATAAATATATTAGAAGGTAATCAACCAGTTTATTATTATATAGTTTCAGTTGAGTAATGGATATGTTATTAGATGAGCCAATTAGTTCTTTAAACGGCGTAGGCAAAAAAAGAACAGCTTTATATAATAAACTAGGTTTATATACTGCTAATAACTTATTATATTATTTTCCTAATCGATATATAAACTGCTGCAATCCGCTAAATATTTCCCAGGCTATTATTGGAGAAAAGTGCTGCATATGTGCAACTGTCTTAAAAACAAAAAAACCATATGTAAAATCTAGTAAAATGATCATATACACTGCTCACGGCATAGATACCGATAAAAATAATATAGATATAGTTTTTTTTAATAATATATATTCTTTCAAATCGCTTAAAATTGGACAAACATATTTATTTTTTGGAAAAATCGAAGGCAATATCCTTTCCAAGCAAATTATAAATCCAATGATAATAAGGCCTAATGAAGCCAACCTAATTCCTATATATTCTCTAACTTCAGGCCTAACTTCTAAAATGATTTCTTCAAATGTAAAACAAGCTTTAAAGTTAATTGATAATAAACAACATTACCTTCCAAAAAATTTAACTGACAAATACTGCCTTATTGATTTTGACTTAGCTATTCAGAACATACATTTTCCCAAATCGGAACAGCATTTACGTAAAGCCAAACATCGTCTAATTTTTGAAGAACTTTTATATTGGCAAATTGGAATTCAACTTATAAAGCAGAAAAAAACAATTAAAACAACAAAAAAATTAAAATGTTTGGACCTTAATCCTTTTTTAAATAATCTTGACTTTCAATTAACAAGTTCTCAAAAAAATGTAATAAATGACTGTATTTCAGACTGCTTAAAAGATTTTCCAATGAACAGGCTCATTCAAGGTGATGTTGGGTGTGGAAAAACTGTTGTAGCTGCTGCTATAACGTTTTTGTTTGCAAAATCTAAAATGCAGGTTGCAATTATGGCTCCAACAGATATTTTAGCTCGTCAACATTTTAAATTTTTCTTTAAAACACTAACTCCCCTTGGAATTAAAGTAAATATGCTTGTTGGATCTTTAAGATTAAAAGAAAAATCTAATATACAAAGTGATCTACAAAATGGTGCAGTTGATGTTATTATTGGAACACATTCCCTTTTTCAAGAAAAAACTAATTTTAAAAACTTAGGTCTCGTTATAACCGACGAACAACACCGCTTTGGAGTAGAACAAAGAAAAAAATTAACAGAAAAAGGAAATTTTCCACACAAATTAGTTATGTCTGCAACTCCTATCCCTAGAACCCTGGCGCTAATAATATATGGGGATCTCGATATATCAAATATATATGAACTTCCTGCTGGAAGAATTCCAGTTCAAACAGTTCATATTCCATCTTCAAAAAGAACACGTGCTTTTTCATACATAAAGAGTCAAATACAAAAAAATCATCAGGCTTACATTGTTTGCCCAGCAATAGAGGATAGTGAAAAAAACGTAGAGTCGGTAGTGAAATATACGCAAAAGTTAAAGCAGAATATTTTTAAAAATTACAACATTGAAATGATACATGGAAAAATGACTGGAACAGAAAAAGACTTTTTAATGCAAAAATTTCTAAACGGTGAAATAGATATTTTAGTATCAACTACAGTTATAGAAGTTGGTGTGGATGTTCCTAATGCAACAACAATTATGATTGAAAACGCCGAGTTTTTCGGTCTTTCTCAACTACACCAACTCAGAGGAAGAGTTGGAAGAAGCAACATTAAATCTCTGTGTATTTTAGTTTCTAATGCAACCAAAAATGAAACTCAAAAAAGACTTAAAATTATGTGCGATACTAACGACGGATTTGAAATTGCAGAAGAAGATTTAAAAATAAGAGGCCCGGGAGATTTTTTTGGAAATAAGCAACATGGATTGCCAAATTTTAAAATTGCTAATATAATAGAAGATACCAAGTTACTTAAAATTTGTAAAGAGGAAGCTGAAAATATATTGTTAGCAGATCCTAAATTAGAGCTAAAAGAACACGAGAAAATAAAAAATAATGTACTTCAACTTTTCTCAAATGATAATTGTATACTATAACAATATAAAGGAGATTGAAAATTATGGCTAAAATAAATTTAAGAGGAGAAATTCATGAATTTGAAAATGGAATTACAATTGCAGAAATTGCAAATTTTATTAGCAACCGTCTATATAAATCTGCATGCTGCGGAAAAATAGACGGAAAATTAGCCGACCTTCGAACTCCAATTACTGAAGATTGTAGTGTTGAAATATGCACTTTCGATTCTGATGAAGGAAAAAAAGCATATTGGCACACCACTGCACATATATTTGCTCAAGCTGTTCAAAGGCTATATCCAAACGCTAAATTTGGAATTGGTCCTGCAATTGAAAATGGATTTTACTATGATATTGATGTTGAACCTAAAATTACTCCCGAAGATCTACCCAAAATAGAAGATGAAATGAAAAAAATAATAAAAGAAAATATTCCTCTAGAAAAAAAGATTCTGTCTGCTAGTGATGCTCTTGATCTTATGACAAATTTAAAGCAAGACTACAAAATTGAATTGATTAATGAACATGCCGGTAAAGGTGAAGAAATATCTATATTTGAACAAGGCGATTTTTTAGATCTTTGTGCTGGTCCACATCTCCTGTCTACAGGCGGAGTAAAATCCATAAAATTAACAAGCATAACTGGCGCATATTGGAGAGCAGACGCAAACAATAAAATGTTACAGCGCATTTATGGAATTTCATTTCCAAAAGCGAGTCTTTTAAATAAACATCTAGAAATGTTGGAAGAAGCTAAACGTAGAGATCACCGTAAACTTGGAAAAGAATTAGAATTGTTTAGTTTGATGGAAGAAGGCCCTGGATTTCCATTTTTTTTACCAAAAGGAATGATAGTTAAAAATCTTTTAATAGATTACTGGCGCAAAATACATTCTAAAGCAGGATATCAAGAAATATCTACCCCTATAATACTATCTAGATCCCTTTGGGAAAAAAGTGGACATTGGTCTCATTATAAAGAAAACATGTACACAACAAATATAGACGAACAAGATTTTGCAATTAAACCTATGAACTGCCCTGGTAGCATATTAGTTTACAAAACAAAAATGCGTTCATACAAAGATCTTCCATTGCGAATGGCAGAATTAGGAATTGTTCATAGACATGAGCTATCGGGAGCTCTACATGGCCTTATGAGAGTTAGATGTTTTACACAAGACGATGCTCATATATTTTTGATGAAAGAACAAATAAAAAATGAAATCAAACAAACTATCAGCTTAATCAATGATGTATATAGCAAATTTAACTTTGAATATCATCTAGAACTTTCAACTATGCCAGAAGATCACATTGGTGAACTGGAAGACTGGGAAATGGCAACCAATGCGTTAAAAGATGCTATGGACGAAGCTAATCTTAGCTATAAAATAAATGAAGGCGATGGTGCTTTTTATGGTCCAAAAATTGATTTTCATCTAAAAGATTGTTTAGGAAGAACGTGGCAATGTGGAACAATTCAGCTAGACTTCCAATTACCTGAACGCTTTGAGCTTGAATATACTGGTAGTGACGGAACGAAACACAGGCCTATTATGATTCACAGAGTTGCTTTTGGTAGCATAGAAAGATTTATTGGAATTTTGATTGAACATTTCGCAGGAGCATTTCCCTTCTGGCTCTCGCCTGTGCAGATTAAAATATTACCTGTGTCAGACCATTTTATTGAATATGCTGACAAAATTAAAAATGAATTGTCAAATCACGGTTTTAGAGCAGAGGTAGATGACAGAAATGAAAAAGTTGGATATAAAATTCGTGAATCGCAAATTCAAAAAATTCCTTATACACTAGTTGTTGGAGAAAAAGAACAAAATTCAAATTCTGTTTCTGTAAGAAAATATCAAGAAGGTGATAAAGGCGTAGTAGAGCTAAATACGTTTATTGACCAATTAAAAAGTCTTTAAAAACAAAAAACAACCGTCAAGTGCTGTTATAGCCACTCGATGGTTATTTTTTTTTAAAGTAATAGAAAAAATAAAATTATTATTTAAATTTTAATTTGAAAATCTTCAAAAACAAACAAGCCATTTCCTTGCTTAAGCTTTCCTTTGCTATCTAAATGTGAAAATCCTGATTCTATTTTGCTTATTAAAGATGTAGAAATATTTAATTCATGATGACCAGGCAAAACCCGTTTAATATTATATTTCTGAACTCGTTTTATAGATTGATAGAAAAGTTGCGGATATGTCGTGGGATAAAAGGCATAAAGACATCCTTTATAAATTAAATCTCCCGAATACAGATATTTTTTCTCTGGCTCATAAAAACAACAATGTCCAGGAGAGTGTCCTGGTGTATGAGTGGTTTGAATTTTTCGTCCACCTAAATCCACAACATCTCCATCATGCAAAATTTTTTGTGGGATGCCTCGAAAAACTTGATAGTTATCAATGTTAAACTCTTTTGGAAAATCACAAGCAACCTTTGTTAAACTCTTCTTAACATCTTCCAATGGAAGTGGAAAATTGACCGCTATCCATTCCTTTTCAGCTTCGTGCACAGCAACATTGTCAAAATATTTATGTCCTCCTATATGATCCCAGTGGACATGAGTTGTAAGCACAATAATCGGCAACTTCGTCAAACCATCCACAACATTTTTAATATTGCAAACACCTAACCCAGTGTCAACAAGCGCTGCCTTCTCTTGTCCCAATACTAAATAACAATGTGTTTCTTCATAATGTTTATATTCACTAATTGCAAATGTTTGATCATCAATCTTATTAACAGTAAACCAACTGTCCATAAACGACTCCTATTCAAAAAATTGCAAAAAAACAAAAAAGACTTATTTCTAAGTTTTTAATATGATTGATATTTTAATCAACAAATGGCAATTCGTTAATATTTATCCTCATATACCCTCTTGGCAAGAGATGTATATTTTTTTACAAATTCAGTTTTCGCACTTGTATAAGCATTTCTATTATATTTATATTCTTTACATAGTTTCAATTTTAATTTTTCATATTTCCTTGCAACTTCCGAATATTCAATAAGATAATCTCTGAAATAAAGTTCATTATTGTTGCCACTTTGTCTTAAATGTAAATGAAATACTCTTTCTGCAAATCCATTCTCTGTATATCCTTTATTAAAACAAACTTCTTCTTTGCTTTCTGACATACAAATATACCCTATTTTAATAATTTTGTTTTTATAATCAAGAAAAACATTATCTTTTGGAATTTCGACTAGAATATCAATAATAGGCTTTGCATAAATGGAAGGAATAGCCGTGCTACCTATATGACTTATTCTTTCAACCGGCGAAAGTGAATTTTGTAATATTGATTTCTCTTCTGAATACCATTTTTTCCAACATTCTTTATGCTCTACTAAAAAAACAGGAAATAATTGCCATAGTTCGTTTAAACTCATTTCAGATAATTTCTTACTCACTGCTTTCACCTTCAAATTATTATTTTTGTATTTCTTCTAAAAACAACTTTCTCCTCACAATTTTATATTACTATAATAACATCAAACCAAATGTCCATACATGACTCCTATTCAAAAAATTGCAAAAACAATAATAAATGTTCAAAAGCATTAATTTAATTTTTACTGTATATGCAAAATTGCATACAAATAGTCATTAATTGAACTATTAAATAAAATACTTAATTTCTTCCAAAGCCCTTGTCTTCACTTCTTCATCTTCCGATATATTTACGTAAAACTTCCCATCACTGTATGACGAATATCGAAACAACTGATCCTGAGAATATGAAGTTTCAAACCTACGCATATCCTCATACCTTCTGCAAAATATATTTTGCTTATAGGTTTGATACAAAAACGGTGCTGTCGTATATAGCTTAAAATTTACCCTATTATCCAAGGATTTGAGCATCATTGGTATAGTTCCTACATATCCAGACTCCACAATTATAATTTTATTTTCTTTTATGGAAGTAAGCAAATTAACGAGAATTTTCTTCAACTCCACATGTTTATCCAATACAGCTAACATTTTATCTCTACAAAAATCACAAAAATCTTTAAATTCCAAATGCCCAAACTCTAGCGCTTCATAAATTGGCAAACGAATATCATCATCAACATTTTCAACCTTAGTTATTTTTTCCAAAAATCTACGACCTACTAGCCATGGATAAATATTTTTACATCGTCTACTTCTAAAATACACATATGGCAACAAAGTGTCTCGCAGCAAAAAAATATATGCCGTTTCGTCTTCATGTCCAATCCACTCACTATATTGATAAATACTCTTTATAAAAGAATTTTTTGGAGTCACAATCGACTTTTCTCCTAATTCTATCAATTTATCAATCAAATCGCTTAGTTCATATTCTTGACTAGAGTAGAAATTATTCATTAAAACTTTATTATCAATTATAAATGGAGAGACACCGGCATTTTTTAGCAAATTACGAAGTCTTGTTAAACATAAAAAGTCTCTCTCCATACAATAGTTTAAATTTGTATAGCCCTCATCAGCGAGATCATCTAAAACTTTAAGAAGTTGCTTTGCTTCATAAATATCTTGACTAGAAAGCGTCTTATTTTCAAAATCTTCCAATCTATCACGATAATATTTTTCATTAAATGATATAAAACCCATGTTTTATACTCCACACAAATACTAATTTATGGACAATAAACCTAGTTTTTTACAAACAATTATAATGTTCTATACGAAATTAAACCATAAGTTCAACACTAATTTTATTCTCATCAGAATAATTTTCTAAAATTGGATTAACAACATCTTTCAAAAAATCATCTACCTGATTTGCACTCATACCTATAAAATTTTCTGGTTTTAAAATTGACGAAATTTCATCTAAACTCAATCCAAAAGACTCATCCTGACAAAGTCTTTCAATTAAGTCATTCTTCTTTCCTTCTTGCTTTACAACTGCCGCCGCCGCAATAGAATGTTTTCTCAGCTTCTCATGAAGTTCTTGTCTATTTCCACCTTTTTTTACTGCTGCCATCATTATATTTTCAGTTGCCATAAATGGCAATTCATCCATAACACGTTTATTTATAACTTTAGGATACACAACAATTCCATCACAAACATTAAGCATAATATTTAAAATAGAATCAATTCCCAAGAAAGCTTCCGCAACTGATATTCTTTTATTTGCAGAGTCATCCAATGTTCTCTCAAACCACTGAGTTCCCGCAGTAAAAGCCGAATTTAAAACGTCAACCATAACATATCTAGCAAGAGCTGTTATACGTTCATTTCTCATTGGATTTCGTTTGTATGGCATAGCTGATGAACCAATTTGATTTTTTTCAAACGGCTCCTCAATTTCTTTAAAATTTTGTAAAAGCCGCATATCATTAGAAAATTTCATTGCCGATTGAGCGATAGCAGCCAAAACGGAACAAACATAATAATCTACTTTTCTAGAATATGTTTGTCCAGATACAGGAACTACTCCATCAAATCCCATTTCATTTGCTATTTTATTTTCAAGCTCTTTAATTTTGTTATTATCTCCATTAAACAATTCAAAAAAACTAGCCTGAGTTCCAGTAGTTCCTTTAGACCCTAACAATTTCAGCCCTGAAATTAAATTAGTTAAATGTTCATTATCCATGCACAATTCATTTAGCCAAAGCGTTGCTCTTTTTCCAACAGTTGTAAGCTGAGCAGGCTGAAGATGTGTATATGCTAAACACGGAAGATTTTTATATTTTTCAGCAAACTTTGATAAGAGCGATATTACACCTAATAATTTTTGTTGAATTAAAAGCAGTCCTTCTTTCATAACAATTATATCTGTATTATCACCAACATAACAAGAAGTGGCCCCCAAGTGAATAATTCCTGCAGCATTTGGACACTGCTGCCCATAAGCATAAACATGGGCCATTACATCATGTCTAACCAATTTTTCACGTTCCTGCGCAACATCATAGTTAATATCATCCACTTTAGATTCTAATTCTTTAATCTGATCATATGTAATAGGCAACCCTAATTCATGCTCTGCTCGAGCCAAAGCCACCCATAATTTTCTCCAAGTTCTAAATTTTTTATTTGGAGAAAAAATATATTGCATTTCTTTACTAGCATATCTAGTACAAAACGGACTTTCATAAGAATTTTTAACATCATAATTCATATTGTTAACACCCTCACTATAAAACTAATCTATCCTACATGATAACACAGATGTAGTCAAATTTCAATAAAGGTCAAAGCAAGTGAGACGTTTAGAATAAAGTATAATAGCTTAATTACTATTAAAACATATAATATTTTTAATTTTTCTATTGACAAAAATAAATACTATGTGTTATAATACTTTAGCGATTGGTGTTATAAAAGTGCTGGTGTAGCTCAGTTGGTAGAGCAGCTGATTTGTAATCAGCAGGTCGGGGGTTCAAGTCCGTCCACCAGCTCCATATATTTGGGAGATTTCCCGAGCGGCCAAAGGGGGCAGACTGTAAATCTGTTGCTTTATGCTTCGATGGTTCGAATCCATCATCTCCCACCATGTCTATGCTGTAATGTGTTGGTTACAGCATGTTTTATTTTAGATTTAAATATTTTTATTATTTTGTAATAATGCGTAAAAATTAATAATCAGTATTTAATATCTAACACATTAATTTTAAAAAAAAGATTGGAATATTAAAAAAATGAAAGATAATTTAACAATTTATTTTGATAGAAAAAAAATAGTTATAAACACTTTGCTTGCGCTGTTGGCTTCTCTAATATCTTTACTTGCTGTACCAATTATTGCAGGCAAAATACTAAGTGGTGAGCTCAGCATAGTGTTTATTTCTTCGATTGTTATTGTGACATATGCTAGTTTATATTTACTACATAATACTATTTATCTCTTTTTTAAAACTATTTTAAAAAGAGAAAAAGAAGCTGTAATTATAAGTGATAAAGGAATATATCAAAGTAAATGCCACATTTTTTCTAAGCCCATCTTAATAGATTGGAAAAATATAGACGTATTTTCCTACGAATATCACGATATGTACCAACGAATAGGAAAAGTAGAAGTAAGAAAACAAAATCGTCCCGTTTGGATACTTTTTAACAATAACTCAATATGCTTAAACCTCAAACAGGAATTTTACGATAATTTACCAATAATAAACAAAATAGCTTGCCATTTAACAAACATAACGTCGAAAGGATATGACTTTCGCATAAAGCTATTCTTCACTAAATGTGACGCCAAAGAAGTGGTGAGTAAAATGAAAGAATACTGCCCTAAAAAATAGTACTTAAAATAATAGAGGATGTGCTACAAATGAAAGACAGATTTGTTGTTAAGTTTAATTTAAAAAAAGTGGCCTTATTTAGCTTAGCATCAGTCATGTTTACCCTTGGAGGTTTATATTTTGCTACTCTACCCCAAGAAGAACTAACAGATACGATGCGTCTTCCAAAAGGAGGCCGAATTAGAAATAAATCTATTATTCAAATTCTTATGATGCTTGGTGCTTTATTTTTTGGAGCATGTAGTTTTGCATTCATGTTTCTTTTGATTGCACTTATTTTAAACAAACTAATTTTCAAAAATGAAGAAAAAGAACTTTTAGTCGTAAATAGTGAAGGGATATTGATTAATCGTTGGAGCATTTTTTCAAAGTCAACACTAGTAGAATGGGAGCACGTTGAAGATATATGTCCAAAAAATAAAAATATATTGTTAAAGTTAACACAAGAATTTTATAACAACTCATCGTCTTTTAAAAAAATAATGTATAATCTTAATAGACAACTTTCAAAAGGCTACGACACTCTTATAAATTTGAGTTTGTCTACCTGCGACGCAGATGAAGTAATTAGTGAAATAAACAAATACCGCCCTACAGAATAATATTTGATAAAATAATTTATAAAAAATTAATTTTACCTTTAATGAGGTGTAACAAAATATGAACAATAAATTTGTTGTTCCTTTTAATATAAAAAAGTTGGCTTTAACGGCTTTAATATTTACTATTTTTACCATTATCTTTATAAACATTACTTCAAAGCAAAAAAATTTTATTACCATTGTAATTATGAATATTTTGACTTTGTTTTTAGGCTTTGCTACTATTTGTATAATTCTTTCTTTAATTAAGATAATTTTAAACAAACTAATTTTTAAGAATGAAGAAAAAAGCGTTTTATTAGCTATAGACCATAGAAAACTATTGATCAATAGTCCTAATATATTTATAAAGCAAAAGTCAATAGAGTGGAGATATATTGAAGATATATGTGTTTTTGATTCAAAAAATGATTTGTTTAATTACAGAGATAGCACACTTTTAAAAAATAAAATTATAGCATTAAAAATAACGCCAGAATTTTATTACAGCCTATCATTATGGGGAAAAATAACATATAACATTAATAAAAAGTTATCAAAAGGCCGTGGAAAAGGCTATGGAATACGTATATATTTAGTCCATTCTGACTTCAACGCAGACGAAGTTTTAGATGAAATATACAAATATTGTTTTAAATAAAAATTATAAATACATTTATAAAGATACTTTGATTTATATTCATTTATATGATATAATTTTGTATGTAATATAACTTGATTTATTTTATGAGAACAAGTTTCAAAATATAAAGAGGAGACAAATATTATGGAAATGGAAAAAGTATCTAAAGCAACCAATCATTTTGAAAAATTAATTAAAAATCAACTTGATAGAATTAAAATGATGGAATCACAAAAAGATTTTGTAGATTATGCTAAACTAGATAAAATTAAAATTGGAATTTGCGGTGGCGATGGAATTGGCCCTGTAATAACCAAAGAAGCAGAAAGAGTCCTTAAGTTTTTATTAGCAGATGCTGTTAGCTCTGGCAAAGTTGAATTTAAAGATATAGATGGGCTAACCATTGAAAATAGAGCTAAAGCTAATAAAGCAATTCCAGATGATGTTTTAGCTGAGTTAAAAGAGTGTGATGTTATATTAAAAGGGCCAACAACAACTCCTAGAAAAGGTGACCCTTGGCCAAATATAGAGAGTGCAAATGTTGCTATGCGCAAAGAATTAGATTTATTTGCAAATGTTCGTCCTGTTAAAGTTCCTAGTGAAGGAATAGATTGGACATTCTTCCGTGAAAATACTGAAGGTTCATATGCGCTAGGTTCATGTGGTATAAACGTTGATGAAGACTTGGCTATTGACTTTACAGTAACAACTCATCAAGGCTCAGAACGCATAGCACGAATGGCTTTTGAATATGCTAGAAAAAATAACAAAAAAAAGGTGTCAATAATAACTAAAGCAAATGTTATAAAAACAACCGATGGCAATTTTTTGCGTGACTGTAAAAAAGTAGCTGAAGAATTTCCAGAAATTGAAGTAGATGACTGGTATATAGACATAACAACTGCCAAATTAATAGATAAAAATCGTAGGAAAGATTTTTCTGTTTTCATTTTGCCAAACTTATATGGAGATATTATTACGGATGAAGCTGCAGAATTTCAAGGTGGAGTTGGAACTGCAGGTAGTGCAAACTTAGGAAAACGCTACGCAATGTTTGAAGCCATACACGGTTCTGCTCCTAGGATGGTTGCTGAAGGTAGAGATATTTATGCTGATCCATGCTCTATATTACGTGCATCTGTTCTGCTTCTATCACATATAGGATTTCAAGAACAAGCAGATAAATTAGAAAATGCTTTAGATATATGTATGTTTAAAGAGCAAAAAATAAAAATAACTGGTAGAAAAGATGGTGCAACAACAAAAGAATTTGGCGACTATGTTATGAAAACTACTGAGCTACTTTAATAAGTTTAGTTTGAAGTATATAATATAATGTCTACCGCACTCAGATTACCCAAATACTATCGCTTTTTAGGTAATTGGAATCACTGCGCTTCGAAGGATTCGGTCAACAAAGATATGGATATAATTTAATGATAAAGGATTTAATTCGATAGGCATGTTTACCAAAAATATTGTTGAAATAAAGCATCAGAGGATTTATGATTTTGCAATAAACTTTGACAATGTTGTTGTAGAAAATGTGCGTATTAGTGACAAATTATTAACTCTTTGTTTTAAAATGAACAAATTAAACTGATAGTATAATAAAATAGACCAGGCACGTAAACATGGCCTGGTTTGTTTATTTAGTGAGTTCATAGCTATGTTCAATCAATTCCTTAAGTTCATTCAAATCAATATTATTCACAAAAACCGTGTTCCAATGTACTTTGTTCATATGCCAAGCTGGAATTATTGCACTATTCACTTGCCTGAGAAAATCAGACTTTATCGGATCACATTTTAAATTAATAGCCAGTTTGCCGTCAATTTCAATAATTAGTGCAAACCACTTTCTGCTTTCTTTATGTCTAGCAACCAAAGCATTTCCCTTACTAAAGGGATTATCTATTAAAACATTTTCTAACTTTTTTAATAAATCTATCAATTCAATCTTATCCATTGTAAACCATCCCATTACCGCAAGTCAAAGCCTGCTATTAACTTTAACTAAAATACAAATTGTATAAAATTCTGCTTTAATTACAAACTAAAGTTGTCTTTTTCCAATTAAACTCATGCAAAATACAATTAACAAAACAGATAAATGAATTACAATTATTCCTAAAGACGAAAATTTATAAACCATATTTGTCGCTATAAATGCAACTAATATTAAAATAGAAATTAATATTCCAAAAATAGAAAATGCCATCCCCATTCTAGAAAAAAATCTATATTTTTTAGACTCTATTATTGCATTGGCAAAAGAATCAAAGTCATCATTACAAATAACTGACGAACCATCTCGCGACATTTCTCTAGTTTGCTTTCTATAGCTTTTATGATATTGAGCAGGAAGAATTTTGAATAAGTCCTCACAAACTTCAAACTTCTCTGATAACTTTTTAGATTGAATAACAAAATCAACACTTTTTACTATCAATGATATTCCTTCATCCTCTAAAGACTTCAACGTTAATTCAACATCATAATCAGCACTCATATTATACATAAACGCAGCGGTCAACTGCCCAGATATTGCAACAAAAATTATTTCGCAGTTATTCTTATTCATTTGATTAATTTCATCATAAGATGGCATAATCACGTTATGGTTAATCATCATATCATAGCTTCCTATAATTACTCTCCTATCATCTACCCACGCAGATATGCCCAAACCATCTTCGTATAATATAGTATCAACTTTCTTTAAATGCTTTTCATTTCCCAAAAGTATATCCATAAATATATCTTTTAAAATACTATCGGAAGCATTCAACACACTTGCAGCACAAATTATAGAATCATCTATTTTATATCCATTAAAAACTCTCATTCCAGCTAAATTAACAGTTCCTTTAGGAAATAATTCTCTAGCATTTAAAAGAATTGTATCTGTATTTCCAAAGTTAATCGCACCAGATCCTAACAAAGCTGCTTTCTTTTTAGCTAGTCGCCTTTGTGCGGAAAAAAATGGGAATACTGCAGAAAATAGAAAAGAAAACGGCGTAACTAAACATAACGTTGCAGAAAAAACTGTTAAAGATATCCATATGTTTTTAGATACAACCCCAGAAATAATTGTAAGTAAAATGCTTAAACACAAACCAATTGGCGCTAAAAAAAATCCAACAGTATCTGTAATATTATCAGCAACAGAATAATAAATAAAATCAGTTAAAAAACCAACTTTTCTTTTAAAAGCAACTAGAGGAACAAGTTTTCCTCCTCTGCCTTTAGAAAAAGCAGACAATAAATCTTCATTTGTAGCCATTTCAACAGAACAACACTTTAAATTTTCATCGCAAATAAACTGAAAATTTTTAAAAATATTTTTATAATTAACATAATTAGCTAAACTATGAAAAGTCATACATCCAATAACTACAGGTGTTAACAAAAATATATTTTTATTGTTTATCATTTCGTTTCCAGAAAAAAATAAAAGTAAATTTTGAAAAATATTTCCAGCAATCATAGCGGATATTGCGCTATTGGCATTTGCTTTTAATTTAAGCAATCCAACAATGCCCGATTTTAATACGTCTAAAAAAACAACAGAAGAACAAACTAAAAATAAAAGATTTAAAGAAAGATATGCAAAAGGTTTAGCAACTGTTAAATATGCTGGCAAAGCAAAATAGTTAAAAACTCCCAATTGCCATATTAATGATATAACAAATAAAATTGCCAATAATAAAGTAGATAGTTTTAATTTTTTTATTGTCTTTATTAAATAATTATTTACATTTTCAAAATCAGCTTTATCTCTATATTCCAGGTCTACATCAGATTTATCCACCAACGTATTAGAATCTGTTAAATCTTCTTCATTACCTACATCGCCATCTCCATATAAAGGCCTAATTTCCGCGCCGTGTATGACTTTATAATTATTATTAAATTTTTCTACCTTCTTATTTCGCTGTTTTTGAAACGTGTCAAATCTATCAACCTGAGATTCAGTAATTTTGTGTCTCTCAAATGAAGCCAATTTTTCTTTATCAATGTTCTTATTTTCAAACTCTCCTGTATGAAAAGTAGTCGGACCTCTAGTCCCAGCAGAATCACTATATATATTCCTATTAGTGTTATGAGACATAAACTTTTCAAATTTTTCTCTTTTTTCTTCAAGTGTAAATTCATGAACTTTTTTCTGATAATTTTCCTTTTTTTTAACAATTTCAAAATCTTTAGTAATATCCAGCCGATCTGCTTGGTTAATTTCTGTTTCCAATTCTTCAAAGTCCTCGGGCTTTGGCTCAACATCATCAGAAACATTTCCAGCAGTTTTTTCATTTACGTCATAATTAGTTTTAGAGTTTAGCACATCACGCATATCTTCAAGTGTTGATATTTTATCATTGCCATCGTTTTTAATCACTAGGTTATATCTCCCTTCAACTAACTTTTATTTTGCTTTTATATTTTTCCTCTGCCTTAAAATCTCATATATAACTATTCCGCCTGCTACAGAAGCATTTAGTGAATTAATCTTTCCGAGCATAGGAAGAGATATAGATCCATCGCATTTTTGCTTTATTAATCTGCCAACACCAAACCCTTCAGAACCAATTATTAAACCTACAGGTCCAGAAAAATCTACCTCACACCAATTTTGCCCGTCCATATCCGCACAATATATCCACAAACCCATCTTTTTCAAATATTCTATACAACTAGCCAAGTTTGAAACACGAGCAACTAATAATGAATTCACTGCCCCCGCAGAAGTTTTTTCAACAACCGGAGTAATAGATGCACTACGACGTTTTGGTATTATTATTCCATGAGCTCCAGCAGCCTCTGCTGTTCTAATAATAGCACCTAAATTATGAGGGTCTTCTATTCTATCGCAAATTATGATAAATGGCGGCTCACCTTTACTTTTAGCAATATTCAATATATCAATAACCTCAACATATTGAATTGGACTAGCTAAGGCCACAACTCCCTGATGATTATTTCCATAATAATTCAATTTTGATGGATCAACATATTTAACAACAATGCCCATTTTTTTAGCACTTTCAACTAGTTTTTTCAAACCCTTAGCAGTTTTAGATATAAATAATTTATCTATATTACGGTTAGACTTTATAGCCTCCTCAACCGAATTTCTTCCCAATATTAAATAGTCCATCAAAAAATCACCATCTTCGCAATTGTCTATGCAGATATTATAACACGTTATTACCTTTTTTGCACCTATTATTAATATTTTTTAAAAAATAAGATTAAGTTTAATTTTTTTTAACCACTTAAATCAAAAAATTTTATACTTATATCATATATTTATTAATTTTTTATTTTAATAATTTATATTTTCAACATTGAATTTTATAATATCAACCTTAAATAAACCCTATATTTATCGGGTTTATTCCAGTTTATACAAAATGTAAATATGTAATTGTTGAAAACTCCGTTAATAACGTTGAAAATTCAATTATATTAATGTTAAAAACTCTGTTGAAAATGTTAATAACTCTGATTATAGAAGCATATTTCATTTATCATAATTTGTTGAAATCTATAATACATACTATTTGTATATAATTTAATATTAATATAACAATAAAAAAAATCCCTTATTTTGGGACTTTTTTCGCATTAAATTATTTTATTAAAAACTTTTTAACAAAAATTTATTCAACACAAATATTTATTAAAAAGTAAAAAAAACAATACTTTTCTATTTACTACAAAAAAATATATAAATTATCAAATTTCAATCTCAAAATCATACATAACTCTAGCGTACAGATCTAAACGCTTCATATATTTCTTCACGAATGGTTTTAACAATAAAATCTATTGTAGCATTATTAACTTTAGATCCATAATTTTCAAATTTCTTCTTATCACGCAATACATCCGTAACTCTATCTGCCAAATCATTAGCACTTTGAGTTAATGTAACCGCGCGCTTTGAACTAAGCAAATAATCAACCGACACACCAAATAATTCAGCCATTTTCATTAACATTTTTGAATCTGGTTCACGCCTTCCTTGCTCATACATCCCTATTGTACTAGAAGACACATCTAATTTTTTCGCAAGCGCCGCCTGCGTTATATTCATCTTTTGTCTCATTTTTCTTAAATTTTCATTAAACATTATTAACCCCTCACAAAATATTAAATATATTCCCAAGCAAAAGTAATTTTATTTATAAAATTACTACTAAAAAATAATATGACTTTTTTGGGACAAAAAAATCTATTATGTTGACATCTCCCGTTGTTGATGATATCTTTTATTCGCGACACACATTGTGTGCGAAATATTAATGAAAGAGAGACGATAAAATGAAAAAACTTATGCAAGAATACAAACATACTGCTGAAAACCTATATATTGCATTAAAAAATCTAAAAAATAACACCAAAAAATATAGGTTACTATTATCTGAATATCAGCATACATGTGCTATTCAAAATCAATTATCAAAATATTGTAAAGCGCGTGGTATTATATGAAAACCATATCCTTTGATCACTTATTTGAATCAGATATGCTCAAAACTTCTAAAATAAAAGAAAATTCAAATTCAACAAAAATATCAAACATAAAAAATATTGTCTTTTCAATTATTAAAAACGAATTGAGTGAAAAGCAAAAAAAGATATTAAATATGTACTTTGTTAAAAGAATGAATTATAGCCAAATTGCAAACCAATTAAAAGTAAACAAAAGTACAGTATCAAGAACAAAATCACGCGCATTTCAAACAATTTATAGAATATTACAATATTATGATTTTAGATAACCACGTATATGCTCATTTAATGGTATGCTATCATTAATGCTGCAGTTCAATAGCTCAATATTAGCAGAATCATTAGCATAAACTAAATTATCGTAGCTATCGCTCTGAAATCCACAATTTACACATATTAATTTGTTCTTATTTCCAACAAAAATTGTTTCATCACAACACCTAGACTTGTTATTTTGAAATGTGCAATTCTTTAAACACAAGTTTTTAGAGTCTTCTTTTAAATATATTGCTCCACCCCGCGCAAACTTAGACCTATTATCAATAAACTCACAATTATTGCATTCAAAGTTTGACTTTGGCTCAATAAAAACTGCTCCGCCAAATCCATTAGCCGAATTTTTATCAAATTTGCAATTATTTAATTTTATATTAGAAGATTTACTTCCATATATCGCCCCACCACTACGATTCGTATGACTATTTTCAAAGTAACACAATTCACACTCCAAAAATCCATTCATGCCAACATATAAAACACTGCCTTTAGAATAAACATTCTGGGCTTTTAATATTCCATTTTTGATTTCACATTTTGAGCCAGATAACACATTAATAATCTGATTACTATATAAAACATCACTTCTGCTATGTCCAATAGAGTTTTGGTTTAAATTAATAATAAATTTGTTGCCACTATCTGAACATTTTATAGAGCCATTAGATGTGAATCCTTTTCCTAGTCCAAAAACACCATTTGAATTAGATATCCAATCGCCCTTATCTAACACAAATTCGCTTTCCCGCTCATCTTTATGCTGAAAATAATCATTCCACTTTTTTTCGTAATATTTTCTTATTTGTTCATCTGACTTTAATGGCTTTGCTTCATATGATTCATAACCAATATTTTTACAATTAACTAAACGAGACGATAAAGCACCACCTAAATATTTTTTTAACATCATAAATATCAATTTAATTACTTCCTAACCAAACATTTACTTATCAATAATATTTTACTACGTAATTGAATATATTGGTATAAATTTAATATATAATTTACAATATGTTCACAATTGTTTACAATTAAAAAAGCAATATGAAGAAATCCCATTATCTTCATATTGCTTTTTAGCTATAATATTTTACCTATATTTAATTTTAACCTATTAACAAATTGTTTGATAAGATTATTTTTAAAATGAAAGGATGATACGTTTGCAATCAAATGAAATCTAACATTATCAATTACATCCAGCACTTCTAAGCCACGCTTATTTAAATCATCTTCCGATTTTAAAACATCTAAAACAACATCTGCCATATCAATATTGAAAACCATTTCAGAAACATCATGCATTTTTATTATGTCAATATCCCGACATTGTTTTAAAAAATAATTTCTCGCAATATTGGGATATTTTGTTGCAACTCTTAGTGCTCTGCTAATATCATCTGTAAAATTATTCTTTGCTACTACTCCTATATATAATTTTTCAAGCTTAAACTCCATTAGTTCCAAAACTTTAGATCTATATTCCATCAGCACATCAGTTCTAACAATTCCTAAATCTACAAACCCTCGTTCAACACATGTTATAATATCTAAATGACTAAATGGATATACATCTATTTTATTCTTAATATTTTTTTTCAAATCTGACTCACTATCATGATATATTCCAGCAAAATCTAATATCTCACAAAATTTCTTTTCATAATCACCATATGGCAAAGCTATTTTGATAATATCAGGCAAATTAAACCCCCATTTCTAAATTTCACTAAAATTAATTATTTGCTTTATAGCTAATGACTTGTCAATATTCTTTCCAGCCAAAACACTATTTCCCTCATCAATTAAACTATGAACTTTTTTATAAACCTCACTAATATCGTCACTATCATTATATAAAATAAAAATATCTACATTATGTTTTACATTATTAACTTTTTCCATATAGTCTAAATATATTGCAAAGCCCACAGCACTAATATTTCTATCAAAATATCTCATTAAATTATTATACTGGCCTCCTACAACAATGCTATTTGAAATATCTCTTATAAACCCTTTAAATATTATACCATCATAATAATTCATATATCCCGAGGTTATAGACATATCAACTATAATTTTAACTTTTGCTTTACTTTGCACAACTTTAACAATATATTCAAGTTCATCTAAATATTTTAATGCATATGCATTTTTTATTTGCTTTTTCAGTTTAGGAATAACAATATCTAAAGGTCCATATGCAGAAATCAAACTCAAAACTTCAGCAAAAACATCATCAGAAATTTCCATTATACTGCAAATGGCTTTAATTCCTTTAACATTTTTTTCTTCAATAAATTTCAGTAGCTGCAACTGCTTCATCTCATCAATATTACAATTTCTAAGTAGAGACAAAACAACCCCCAAATGTGAAATATTTAAAACACTTTCACTAGAAATATTATTTAAAGAGTCGGCAGCTAGTCCAACCATTTCACACAAATTATATAAATCCAAATGGCCAATACATTCTACTCCATATTGCATAACTTTTTCATGTAACTTTGTTTTGCTGCAAAATCTATAAACATCATCGTAATAATATATTTTTTTTATTTCATCTAAGCCAACCCTTAAACTTTTTGCAATTGAAAAAGTATTATCTGGTTTGAGCGCCAGCAAATCACCATTAATATCTGTAAAAGTTATCATTCCACTTGAATTTAAAAAATGTTTATTATTAATATAAAAATCATATTTTTCAAACTTGCTAGTTTTTAATTTAACATAGCCATATTTTTCATACAAATTTTCTAATTTATATAAAATATTGTCTTCACCATTAAAGTCAGAATAAATTAAACTCATATAAAATCATATTCTCCTTTCTTATGGTATTCAAAATCTACAACTATATAGAATGAAACTGGAGCAAAATATATACTAAAAAATCAAGTTGCATAAAAAATTAACAATTTCTACATAAATTTAATACTATCTTAATATATATGTTACATTTTTTATTTAATATTGTCAACACATACAGTAAATATAATTAAAAATATACAAGCACCATATTAACATGTTTGCTTGTATATTTTTTACTAACTTTAACCAAATTATTATAACTATATTTGCTAGATTTGTAGGTGTTTTGTTTTCTTATATATATTTGTTTTTTAAAGCATATCTTAATAATTTTATAATTAATATTCTAAACTAAAATATTTCCATCAGAATCAGCTTCTTTACACAGCGCAATTATAAATTCAACAAATGCAATCAATGCGGGAATACATGTCCAGCAAAATAAAAGATATAAAATTCCTGAACTTGTTTTTCCAGCATAAAATTTATGAACACCTATTCCACCCAAAAAGAATGCTAATATGCAATACACGACTTTATCAACAGCTTTAGTATTATTTGCAATGTAAATAGGCTGGCCAGAATTTGGTGAACTATTAATATTAATATTTACATCGGATTTGCTATTATCTTTGCTATCGCTCATCTTTTTCGAAACAATTATAGAATCATCACTTTTGAATAATTCAACTTCATCGCCAACAGATGGATTAAAATTTAAATCCGAAATTTTTACTTCTTCAATCTTGCCATCGTCAGTTCCAATAGAAATCGTTTCTCCATCAATTTTAATTATTTTCGCCATAATTTCTCTCCTTAATTCTATAATATTCAAACAATATCATTAGCTTTAATTTTCAAAATTTAACAAAATAATAAATTATTTATATTATATATCGTATTTTTAGGATAAAATCTTTGTTGTAGCATACATATTCAAACTGCAAGTAATCATAATATTTTTAGCAGTTATAATAAATCTTATGTAACAAAACATTATAACATACAAACTAAATTAAAAAGAACCCCAAAATTTCGGGATTCTTGAAAAAATTTCCTAACGCTTTGAAAATTGAGGTGCTCTACGAGCAGCTTTTAAGCCATATTTCTTACGTTCTTTCATTCTAGGATCACGTGTTAAGAAACCAGCCTTTTTCAACGCAGAGCGAAAATCCGGGTTAAAAAGCAACAAAGCCCTAGAAATTCCGTGACGTATTGCACCAGCCTGGCCAGTTACTCCGCCGCCACCAACATTGCAAACTATATCAAACTTTTCATTTGTTTCTGTCAAGCCAAGCGGTTGACGAACAATAAGTTTCAGCGTTTCCAAACCAAAATATTCATCAATATCTCGACCGTTTACAGTAATTTTACCAGAACCTTCGTAAAGCCTAACCCTAGCAACAGAACTTTTTCTTCTGCCAGTCCCATAGTAATAAGGTTTTGAATCATACATAAATTTTAGCCTCCTCCATTAAAATTCGCAAACTTCCGGTTTTTGCGCAATATGATCATGCTTTTCTGTAGCATAAGCCCGCAAACGCTTTGCCATTTTTCTACCAAGCGAATTATGAGGAAGCATTCCCTCTACAGCTAAAGTCATTGCTTTTTCTGGATTTTCTTTCATAAGTTTACTGTATTTAATTTCTTTTATTCCGCCTATCCATCCAGTATGCCAATAATGAACTTTTTGACCTAACTTCTTACCGGTAAGAACAGCGTCTTTGCAATTAATTATTATTATATGATCGCCACAATCAACATGCGGAGTAAAAATAACTTTGTGTTTTCCACGAAGCATAGAAGCAGCCTTAGCAGCAACTCTTCCAAGAGGTTTCCCTGCTGCGTCTATAACAAACCATTTACGCTCCACTGTCTCAGGCTTTGCCATTGTAGTAGACATTATTCATTTCCTCCATAAATTTTTTCCTGCAAATAACGATTACTATGTAATTATAACGTTATTAATAAAAATTGTCAACTATTTTTCAATATTTCTAACAATTATCTCTATTTTACTCTATTATTCTATTATATACTATTGTTTTCAAAAAAATGATTTTAAATCAACCTGGAGGCCACGCAAGACTTCTGCCTGCCAAAACATGAAAATGTAAATGGTCTACTGTTTGTCCTCCATCTTTTCCATAATTATTGACAATTCTAAGTCCATTCTCTAAATTCAACTGCTTTGCAATAGTCTGAATAACCTTAAAAATGTGAGATATTATTTCTAATTTATCCAACGAAATATCTTGAAAATTTCTGAAATGCTCTTTTGGTATAACTAAAAAATGAACTGGCGCTTGAGGACTAGCATCATAAAATGCTAAAACTTTTTCATCCTCGTAAATTTTTTTAGATGGAATTTCTCCTTTAACAATTTTACAAAAAATACAATCCATGCTTAGCCTCCTTTTTGCTACATAACATTATTCTGAATAACTTTACAATATTCACTAGATATCAAGTCTATAGAATTATCATCAGGTAAACCTGCCATAGCCAAGTCTTTCTTGCCTCCTCCTTTTCCGCCAACTAATGATGATAATTCTTTAACTATTTTACCTGCATTTGCACCACTATCTATAGCAGACTTTCCACAAACAACCATCAATGTTAGTTTATCATCGTTCTTTGCACAAATAACTGAAACCATGTTAGAATTCTGAGATTTTATAATATCTCCAAATGGCCTCAACAATTTTGAACTTAAACCTTCTGCTTCAAAGAATACGCAGTTTACATTATTAATTTTTTGAGCAGAACTCTCTGAAACTCTGCTATATTCTTTTTCGTAAAAGCTTAATTCTAACTCTTCCACTTTTTTAGTCATTTGCTTCAATTCATCGTTTATTTTAGTAACTTTTTCACAAACTTCTAATTTATTTTTTATTTTAACAGCACTGCATGTTTTATCTAAAATGTCTTCCAATGAATTTACATAATTTAATAGTCCAAGTCCTGTTTTAGCTTCAATTCTTCTAATTCCAGACCCAACAGAAGCTTCTGACATAATTTTAAAAAGCCCCAACTTGGAAGTATTGTCTACGTGCGTTCCACCACAAAATTCCATGGAAAAATCGCCAATTTTTACAACTCTAACAACATCTCCATATTTCTCACCAAATAGTGCTATAGCTCCAAGCTTCTCTGCACGTTGCTTTTCCATTTCTTCAGTATTAACTACAAGTCCACTCATTATAACATCATTAACTTTGCTTTCAATTTCAGCAATATTTTCCTTAGTTAAAGCTTGAAAATGATTAAAGTCAAATCTAACCCTAGATTCATCAACCAACTGCCCTGCTTGATGCACATGTTCTCCTAAAACATTTATTAACACTTTCTGTAATATATGTGCTGCAGTATGATTTCTAGAAACAGACATCCTTTTATTTTTATCAACCAATAATTTAACAACTTGTCCTTTTTGAACTTTACCTGACATAATAACTGCTTTATGTAAATACTGACCTGTAGGTAACTTTTGACAATCAATAATTTTTGCACTAAATCCACCAGACTCTACTATTCCAGTATCTGCAACTTGTCCACCGCTCTCAGCATAAAAAGGAGTTTTATCGAATATAAAACTAACTTCTCGATTAGCATCTGCAACATCTATTTCCTTTTCACCTTCAAAAATATTAACAACAGTTGCCTCGCTTTCCAAAGAATTATATCCTATAAACTTGGTTGAAGGAGCCTCTAACCTAGCGCTGGATTTAACCCATCCCACACTGTTAGAATTTGCAGCCTTTCTAGCTCTTTCTTGCTGTTGCTTCATCAATTCAAAAAAACCATCTTCATCGATCTTAATATTTTTTTCACAAGAAAAATCTTTAACTATGTCAAAAGGCATTCCATAAGTATCACAAAGCTTAAAAGCATCTTTAGCGGATATTTTATTACTTTTATTTAAATATGCTTGTTCAACCAAATCAGATAGCATTATCATTCCTCTGTCAAGAATCTTCTCAAAATTCAGCTCTTCATTCAGTAATAACTGCTTTATATACGATAAATTTGCTGTCAAATCAGGATATGCTGTCTTATTTTCTGAAGCCACAGTTTCCGCAACCTCTCCTAAAAACGGTTTATTAATTCCCAATTTCTTACCATTTCTATATGCTCTACGTATTAGCCTCCTTAAAACATAGCCTCTTCCCTCATTTGAAGGCATAACACCATCCGAAGTCAAAAACACACTGCTTCTTATATGATCAGTTATTATTCTTATCGAAACATCTTTATCCGCATTTTCACCATATTTAACATTAGCAATTTTGCAAACATGATCTAATACTTTTTTTACAGTGTCTACTTCAAATAAATTATTAACCCCTTGCGCAACACAAGCTATTCGCTCTAATCCCATGCCGGTATCGATATTAGGATGCTCCATTCGATTATAATTGCCATCATCATCTTTATCATATTGTGAAAACACTAAGTTCCAAAATTCAATAAATCTGTCACAATCACACCCCGGACCACATTTTTCGCTACCACAGCCAAACTGTTCGCCCCTATCATAATATATTTCAGAACACGGCCCACAAGGCCCAGTGCCTATTTCCCAAAAATTATCGTCTTTTCCTAATTTTGATACATGAGACAATTCAACTCCTATTTCATTCAACCATATATCATACGCCTCATAGTCCTCTTCATAAACAGTAACATACAATTTATCCTTAGGCATATTCAAAACTTCAGTAACAAATTCCCAAGCCCATTTTATAGCTTCTATCTTAAAATAATCTCCAAAAGAAAAATTACCTAACATTTCAAAAAAAGTTCCGTGCCTATCAGTTTTTCCAACCAAATCAATATCCGGCGTTCTTATACACTTTTGACAGGTAACAACTCTTTTAGAAGGAGGCGTTTCTTTGCCCAAAAACCAATTTTTCATAGGCGCCATTCCAGAATTTATCAGCAACAAGCTATTGTCGCTTTTGGGAATAAGCGGATAACTGCCTAGTAACATATGTTGCTTATTTTCAAAAAATTGAAAAAAAGAACTTCTCAACTCATTTAGTCCCATCCATTTCATTATTTTTTCCTCCAAAACCATATAAAATAAAAAACAATAGCACTTCCAACTATTCAAGACCAGAAGCGCTAAAATTATTCAACAATATTTTAACAAAGCAAAAATCACGAATAGCCAACATGTAAAACAAATTAGCTATTTGCTTCAATATATTTCACAATATCTCCAACAGTCTTCATATTTTCAACCTGGTCATCTGGAATTTCAAGTCCAAATTCTTCTTCTAGTGACATCACAAGATCAACAACGTCTAAAGAATCTGCTCCAAGATCGTCAATAATAGAAGCTTCCATCGTTACCTTATCTTTTTCAACATCCAATTGATCTACTAAAATTTCGGCAACTTGATTAAATACCATAATTTATTTCCTCCTAGATAATTTTACAAAAATGTATTCAAAAAATATGTATTATATGATATAATGCGAAAATATCCCGCAATTATGAATAAAAAATAATTATTCACTAAATAATCCTATTTTCCTGAATTTATTATAGCGACTTTCCAATAAGTTTTCAAGTGATTTTTTGCAATTTCTCTTCAAAGATTCAAACAAATACTCAACTATATTATCACAAGTCATATTAATATCGTTATGTGCACCGCATAAAGGCTCAGAAATTATCTTATCTGCCACCCCTAGTTTTATAAGATCTTCAGCTGTAATTTTCATAGTATTAGCTGCTTCTTTTTCTTTGCTAGAATCTCTCCACAATATGTTAGCAGCACCCCTCGGAGATATAACTGAATATACCGCATTTTCTAACATTGCTAGTTCATCACACACAGCCAATCCCAGCGCACCTCCACTTCCACCTTCTCCAGTAATTATCGATATTATAGGAGTTTTTAATCTCATAAATTCTTTCAAATTTCTAGCAATAGCCTCTCCCTGGCCTCTTTCCTCAGCCTGAACTCCACAATAAGCCCCCGGCGTATCCACCAAGCAAATAACAGGCCTTTTAAACTTCTCAGCTTGTTTCGCAAGCCTTAGTGCTTTACGATATCCTTCAGGATGCGCCATAGCAAAATTTACTTCTTTGTTTTGTTCAATATTCTTACCCCTAACTGTCGCAATAACTGTAACTGGCAATTTTTCAAAAGTGGCTATTCCGCCGGTTATGGCTCTATCATCGCTATATAGCCTATCACCACACATTTCATAATAATTCTCAAATATATTAGCTATATAGTCATACGCATTCGGCCTCTTAGGATTGCGAATTATAGATAATTTTTCCCAAGCAGTTATTTTATCCACTCTGGTATGGCCTCCCTTTTATGAAGTTTCAACAAGTGATACAAAACATGTCTCATGCGTTTTCTTTCAACTATCATATCGACAAAACCATGGCTTTGCAAAAATTCCGCAGATTGAAACTCATCTGGTAATCTTTGCTTTATAGTTCCTTCAATAACTCTCCTGCCAGCAAATCCTACTAAAACTTTCGGCTCAGCTAATATTACATCACCCAAAGAAGCAAAAGAAGCAGTAACTCCCCCAGTTGTAGGATCTGTAAGAACTGTACAATAAAATAAGCCAGCCTCTGAATGAAGAGCAACAGCTCCAGAAGTTTTAGCCATCTGCATTAAAGACACTATTCCCTCTTGCATCCTAGCTCCACCGCTAGCTGCAAATAAAACAACCGGCAACTTTTTCTCAATTGCCCTCTCAAATGCCCTAGTAATTTTCTCGCCAACCACAGAGCCCATAGAAGCCATCATAAAATGAGAATCCATTATTCCAATAACGCAGCGTTCTCCTCTTATCTCACATTCTCCCGTAACAATAGCTTCCTTTAAGCCTGTCTTTGCCATAAGAGCCTTAACCTTTTCCTCATATCCAGGAAAATTTATGGGATTTACACTACTAAGATTTGCATCATATTCAACAAAAGTTCCTTTATCCGCAGTAATTTCCAGCCGTTGCAATGCTGTCAGCCTGGAATGATATCCACAATTTGTACATATTCTACCAACACTTTCGAAATCATCGTTAAATATGGCTGTCTGACATCTGGGACATTTAAACAAAAGACCTGATGGAATATTAACTTTATTTTTTCTCGGGTTTTTTATATCTATTTTCAAGCGAGACTTCACGATTTTAAATAAGTCTTCCATAAATAAAACTCACAACCCTTCAAAAACGAAAATGCACAACTAAACCTCATAAAAGCATATAAACTCGCAACATAAAAAGCTAAAAACAAATCAAAAATCTCAAAACCCAAATTAGAATATATCACACCTTATTAATATAGTCAACCACAAATTTAAAAAATTAATACCCCAATCTAGACAAAAAACCTATATCGACATTACCACTCTTAAAATCCTCATTCCTCAGTAGTGACAATTGAAAATCTATATTTGTTGATATTCCTTCAACTATAAATTCAGCTAAAGCCCACTTCATTTTAGCAATTGCCTCATCTCTCGTTGCAGCATATGACATAACTTTAGCAATCATGCTATCATAGTGCGATGTTATAGTATAGCCGGAATATATCGCGCTATCAACTCTTATTCCATTTCCACACGGAACATATAATTCACTTATTTTCCCCGGCACAGGCATAAATCCTTTTTCTGGCATCTCTGCATTAATCCTGCACTCTATAGCGTGGCCATTCATTTTAACGTCTTCTTGAGAAATATTTAATTTCTGCGAATTTGCAATTTTAATCTGAGTTTTAACAATATCCACTCCAGTAACTAATTCAGTTATACCATGTTCAACTTGAATTCTAGTATTCATTTCCATAAAATAAAAATTTTTATTTTTATCTAGTAGAAATTCAGCCGTCCCAACACTACAATATTCACAAGCTTTGGCAGCAGCAACAGCAGCCTTCCCCATCTTTCCTCGAAGAATCTCATCAACAGCAGGACTAGGAGTTTCTTCAATTATTTTTTGATTGCGACGCTGCATAGAACAGTCTCTCTCTCCAAGATGGACAACATTTCCATATTCATCGGCAATTAACTGTATTTCCACATGACGAGGATTTTCTATAAACTTTTCAATATATACTCCTGAATTTCCAAAAAAAGATTTTGCTTCATTCTGAGCAACAATTATTGCCGCCTCTAGTTCTTTTTCAGAATTAACTCTGCGAATTCCTCGTCCACCGCCTCCAGCTGTCGCCTTAATCATAACAGGATATCCTATTTCATCAGCAATTTTTAAAGCATCATTTATATCAGTAACTAACCCATCAGAACCTGGAATAACAGGAACTCCAGCCTGTTTCATAATTTTTTTAGCTTTAATTTTATCTCCCAAACTGTCCATAGCTTCTGGTGAAGGCCCAATAAATTTAATTCCACATATTCCACACATTTTTGCAAATCCACTATTTTCAGATAAAAAACCAAAGCCAGGATGCACCGCATCAGCTCCTGTAACTTCACAAGCTGCCAATATTGCTTTAATATTCAAATAACTATCTTGAGTTTTAGCCGGTCCAATGCAAACAGCTTCATCTGCAATTTGAACGTGCAGCGAACTTTTATCTGCTTCAGAATAAACTGCAACTGTTGAAATCCCAAGTTCTCTGCAAGCATGTATTATTCTTACCGCTATTTCGCCTCTGTTTGCAATTAATATTTTACCAAACATTATAATATAACTCCTCCAGATGTTTTTTTGCTATTTTTCAAGTGCAAACATAATTTGAGCCAAAACCGCTTTTTTCCCATCAACAGTTGCTATTGCCTTGCCAACTCCAATTGAGCCTTTAATTTTTATTATTTCAACATTGAGTGTCACTGTATCTCCAGGCAAAATTTGCTTCTTAAATCGAGCTTTATCTATTCCACCAAAAAATGCAATCTTTCCCTTATTTTCAGGGACAGATAATATACAAACTGCCCCCGCCTGAGCTAACATTTCAATGGTTAAAACCCCAGGTTGAACGGGCTGATTTGGAAAATGCCCTTTAATCCAAAATTCGTCTTCTTTTACGTGTTTTTTAGCAACAACTCTCTTTCCAGGTTCTAGCTCAATAATTTCATCTATAAGCAAAAAAGGATCTCTATGCGGAATAATTGACTTTATTTGTTCTTTGTTCATCAAAGACATTTTATTTTACACTCCTCACATTAAACACATCAGCAAATTAAAAAAGCCTAATCAATGGTCATTATTGGCTGCCCATATTCTACACTTTCACCAGACTCAACTAAAATTTCTTTAACAACCCCAGTAAATTCACTCTTTACTTCATTCATTAATTTCATAGACTCAATTATATATATAACATCACCTTTATTTACCTTGTCTCCAATTTTAACAAATGGTGGTTTGCCCGGCGAAGGAGTGCTATAAAACGTTCCAACAATTGGTGATTTAACAACATTTCCACTTAATTCCTTTTCCGGCTCTGAATTATCAGATTTATCATCAACACTAGCTGCCATATTGGTGTTTTTAACGGTATTAACGGAATTTTTAAACGGATTAGACTCTATAACAACCTCAAAATCCTCACACGAAACTTTTAATTTAGTTATATTTGATTTTTCAACACGATTCATAAGATAATCAATCGTATCAGTTTCAAATTTAAAATCACGCATTATTCTTCTCTCCCTAGCCCTCAAATTTTTTAAAACAAACCGTTGCATTATGTCCACCAAAACCTAATGAGTTGGATATAGCATATTTTATATTTTTTTTCCTAGCACCATCAACCACATAGTCTAAATCACAATCTTCATCTGGAACTTTATATCCAACAGTTGGCGGAACAATTCCATTTTTTAGTGCCAAAACCGTTGCTATAGCCTCTGCAGCACCTGCAGCGCCAAGCATATGCCCTGTCATAGATTTTGTAGAAGACATCATAATATTTTTTGAATGTTCCTGAAAAACAATCTTAGTTGCTTTAGTTTCAGTTAAATCGTTAGGGCCTGTTGATGTCCCATGAGCGTTAATATAATCAATATTTTCTGGCTCCAGTCCAGCATCTTTTATCGCATTCGCAAAACATCTAGCCGGACCTTCAGCGCTAGGGTCAGGCTTTGTTATATGATATGCATCCCCCGTAGCCCCATAGCCGACAACTTCACCATATATTTTAGCATTCCTAGCCTTTGCCGATTCAAAATCTTCTAAAATTAAAGCAGCAGCTCCCTCTCCAATAACGAATCCGTCTCTTTCTTTATCAAAAGGAATCGAAGCCCTGTCTGGATCATTGCTTTTGGTTAATGCTGTCATATTACTAAATCCTGCAACGGTTAAACGGCTTATTCCCGACTCAGATCCTCCAACAAGACACGCATCCAAATATCCATCCCTAATTTTTCTAAATGCCTCACCTATAGCATGATTAGACGAAGCACAAGCAGTAACAATTCCAAGATTATCTCCTTTAAAGCCAGAATCAATAGATATCATTCCAGCTGCCATATTTGAAATCATCATAGGAACAAAAAACACTGAAACCCTGTTTGGCCCTTTTTCAATGCATTTAATATGTTCTTTTTCTATTGTTCCAATTCCACCTATTCCACTACTAAAAACAACTCCTATTCTAAAAGGATCATAATTCTCAAGCAAATTTTCTCCATTCAAAGCATCTCTAGAAGCAGCTAAAGCTAATTGACAAAACCTATCTGTTCTCCTCAATTCTTTTTTACTAAAATATTCCAAAGGCTCAAAATCATAGTCGTAAGATGCAACTTTAACATCTAATCCCGTTGTATCCATAAATTCAATGGGGCGTATTCCATGAACTCCATTTTTCAAATTATTCCAATAACTAGTTAAATCATTACCTATTGAACTTTTTATTCCCATACCTGTTATTACAACGCGTCTTTTATTTATATTTTGCATTATCAAAATACACCTCGCTAAAAAATATGTTGCCTACATTGATAAACATCCGTCTATAACAATTACCTGTCCGCTAATGTAACTAGCATCTTGTCCACATAAAAAGCTCACAACACCAGCCACCTCTTCCGGCTTGCCAAATCGTTTAATTGAAATATGTCTTTTCACTTCATCTTTCAACTTATCTGGCAAAGCATCTGTCATATCAGTCTCAATAAAACCAGGAGCTACTGCATTAACCAATATTCCTCTGATTCCCAGTTCCTTTGCTGCAGTTTTAGTCATTCCTATAATTCCCGCTTTAGAAGCAGCATAGTTAAACTGCCCAGCATTTCCATTAACTCCAGCAACTGATGAAACATTAACAATTCTTCCGCTTTTTTGCCTCATCATAACCAATCCAACCAATTTGGTCATATTAAATACGCCTTTATAATTAACATTAGTTACAGCATCAAAAGCCTCTTCCGACATTCTAACTAGTAGCCCATCCTTTGTTATTCCTGCATTATTTACTAAACAATCTATAGATCCAAATTTTTCCTTAACGCTTTTAATCATACTCTCACACTGATCATATTTAGAAACATCTGCAACAAAGCACTCAGCTAAAACACCAAACTTTCTACATTCCTCGGCCACCAAATCTCCGCCATTTTTCATAGAATTTTCACTATGGCAATTTATAGCAATATTAAACCCGTCTTCAGCCAGTCTTTTAGCAACTGCAGCTCCCAGTCCTCTAGAAGCTCCGGTAATTAATGCTGTTTTATTAAAGCTCATATTTTAAAAAATCCTCCTCAATAAAGTATATATTAATAAAAAACATATAAAAATCAGACCGTTATAACAATGGCTCCATAAATTAATCCAGATCCAAATCCAACCATTCCAACCTTATCTCCAGATTTTATTTTTCCTTGTTCCAATAACTGTGTTAAACAAACTGGTATGCAAGCTGAAGATATATTTCCAGTATCTTGTATATTAACAAAAACCTTATCCATATCAACATTCATTCTTTTTGCAGCAGTTTCTATTATTCTAATATTTGCCTGGTGGGGTATTATACAATCCAAATCTTTAGGTTTAAGCCCTGCTTTTTCACAAGCCTTCTCCATAGCATATGGCATAGCACTAATAGCAAATTTATAAACATCTTGTCCTTCCATATACATATATCGTCCTGTTTCATTTGGAAAAGCCTTAGAATTTTCAAGCGCAACATTTTCATCAGTAAATCCATTATTTGCAGGATATAAATGTGCATATAGCAGTTCAGCGCCCGTTCCATCTGCCCCGAGATATGAATATGCCTGATTTTCACCTCTTGTCACAACAACAGCTCCTGCTCCATCTCCAAACAAAACACATGTGGATCTATCAGTATAGTCAACAGTTTTTGTAACATTTTCGGAAGAAACTATTAAAACATTATTAATATCACTATCAGTATTTATGTATCTTTGCGCCATATCTAAACCATAAACAAACCCAGCACATGCACAGCATATATCTATTCCAAAAGCATTGTTAGCACCCAATTTCCCTTGAATAACATTAGCCATAGAAGGATATGCAAAATCTGCCGAAATAGTTGTAACAATTATCATATCAATTTCTAGTGGATTTATTTTAGCATTTTTAATTGCACTTGTAGCTGCCTTTAAGCCCATAACCCAAGTATATTCACCTTGTGATATATGGCGGCGCTTAATTCCAGTTCTTTTTGTTATCCATTCATCTGATGTATCAACTATCTTAGTAAAATCCTCATTTGTAACAACTTTTTCTGGCAAATACATTCCAGTTCCCAAAATTTTAATTCCCATTAATAAATCCTCCTAAAAGGAAGCAGTTTAAAATAAAAAATAACATTAATCATTGCAACAAAAATAAACATATAATCTTTAGCGATGCAAAAATAATATAAAGCTATTTAAAACAAACTACCCTTGCAATATGTTTGTATATTATGTTAAAATTTAATACTAATAAGCACTTTATCTTATTTAGATCAAAATTAAAATAAACCAAGCAAACAAAACTCACTCCATAATATGATAAGGTTATAAAAAGATTTTGTCAATGTTTTTAGCCAAAATGAAACGCTTAATATACAAAAATCACATTATTTAATAATATGTGAAAATAAATTAAAAGAGGTTTTAAAATGTCAAAAATTAGTTTTTTATTTTCAGGCCAAGGCTCTCAAAAAGTTGGAATGGGAAAAAATCTTTGCGATATAAATTCAAATGCCAAAAGAGTATTTGAATGTGCAAGTGATGTTTTAGGCTTTAACTTACTAAAAATTTGCTGTGAGTCTAAACCAGAAGAGCTATCTAAAACAAAATATTCTCAGCCAGCAATTATGGCAGTTTCACTTGCTGCTTTTGAATGCTTAAAAGAAACAAATATTCAGCCAGCCGCTGTTGCAGGCCATTCTCTAGGTGAATATGCCGCCATGGTCGCATCTAATATTCTATCTCTCGAAGATGGGTTTAGAGTAATTAAAGCCCGTGCATCTGCAATGCAAGAATGTTCTAAAAAACACAACGGTTCTATGTGCGCGGTAATAGGTTTAGAGCCCAGCGTAATTGAACAAAAGTGTGATGAAATTGACGGCTATGTTACATGTGTTAACTACAATTCTCCTCTTCAAACCGTTGTTGCCGGAGAAACTGAAAGTGTTAAAAAACTAGCCGATAATTTAAAAGATATAGCTAAATTGTGCATATTTTTAAAGGTTAATGCAGCGTTCCACTCTAAACTTATGCAGCCAGCAGTTAAACCTTTTTTAGATGAAATTGAATCAATAAAATTTTCAGAGCCAACAATTCCATTTTATAGCAATTTAACTGGAACTAAATTATCTAGCGACACGAATGTGAAAACAACATTAGGAAATCATTTAACATCTCCCGTACGTTTCACCGATGAATTAAATTCGATGAAAAATGATCAAATAGATACATATATAGAACTAGGCCCGGGCAAAGTGCTTTCAGGACTAGTCAAAAAAACATTATCAGATGTAAAAATCTTGAATGTCGAAGATGAACAATCTTTAAATAAAACACTAACATATTTAAACAAAAATTAATTGTTATATTATCAAAAATATAAGTTTTACAGGAAAGCCTATGAAAAAATTATACGGATTAATTGGTCACCCTCTTTCTCACAGTCTTTCTCCTAAAATACATCAAAAATTATTTGAACTATCTTCAAACAAAACTGCAACATATAAATTAATTGACGTTTTACCGTCTAATTTTAGCACATTTATTGATAATAGCCACAATTTAGACGGATTTAATGTTACTATACCATACAAAATTAAAATGTTTGAAAAACTAAAACAATTAGATATAACTGCTAAAAAATATGGCTGTGTCAATACAGTAAATAAAGAATCGGATGGAACATATAAAGGCTATAACACCGATATATTGGGCCTATTAAAATCCATAAATTCAGAAGAAATAGGCCTTAACAAAAATGTTTTATTGTTAGGATGTGGTGGAGTTGGTAGGATGGTTGCCATAGAAACAATTTCTCAAAAAGGCAACCTAACAATTGCAGTTAAAAACTCATCTATCCCAAAAGCTCAAAAATTAAAAGAAGAAATTATTCGAAAATATGAGTCAGCAAATGTTGAAATTGTAAATATAAAAAAAATACCAAATGTATATTTTGATGTATTAATTAACGCAACACCTTCCGGAATGTTCCCAAAAATTAATCAAATACCTGTCTGCCCGAAGGTTTGCTCTAAAGTTTCCGCGATATTTGATTTAATATATAATCCTCATGAAACAATGCTTATGAAAGCTGGTAAATCATATGGAGCAAAAATAATTGGGGGAATGGAAATGCTGGTGTGGCAAGCTGCATATGCTCAACAAATCTGGAATAACACAACATTCCATGAAACTGACATTCAAAATTTAATTAATGAGATGAAAAATAAAGCTATATGAGGAAAAATAATGAAAAATATATACATATGTGGATTTATGGGCTGCGGAAAGTCTTTAGTGTCTAAAATCATTGCTAAAAAATTAAAAGTCAATTGCATAGATACTGATACAAAAATAAAACAATCAAAAAACATGCAAATACATGAAATCTTTGAAAAATACGGAGAATCTTATTTTCGGCAACTAGAAAGTGAACTATTAAAAAGCTTGCAAAACACTAATAATTCAATTATTGCAACTGGCGGCGGAACGTTAATAAGCAATAGAGAAAATGCAAAAATAGCAAAATCAAATGGAATAATAATATTTTTAGAAACGCCATTTGAATTATGTTGGAGCAGAATAAAAGATTCCAAAAGGCCGTTAATAACAAATAATAGTGTAAATGATGTTAGACATCTATATGAAGAACGCCAACAACAATACCGAAAAATATCAAATATTGCAGTTTTGAATAACAAATCATCAATATACTGCGCAAACAGAATTATGACTATAATCAAAAAAAGAAATAGTCCAAACTCAAACCTATGAATTTGGACTATTTCTTTTTTGGCTTAAATATTAATGCAACCAATATTCCAAGAAGCACTGCAGCACTTATTCCAGCTGATCCGGCAGTTAATCCACCTTTTAAGATTCCAACAATTCCTTCCTCTTTTATTGCTTCTTTTACTCCCTCACTAAGTAAATATCCAAATCCTGTTAGCGGAACCGTTGCACCCGAGCCTGCAAAATCAACAATAGGTTTATATATTCCAATGGCCCCCAAAAACACACCTGCAACAACGAAACCAACTAAAATTCGTGCTGGAGTTAATTTAGTATAGTCTAGTAAAAATTGACCTACAACACATATCAAGCCGCCAACACAAAATGCTTTAATTAAACTAATTACAATATCCATTACTCACTACCCTCCAAAAAAACAAGATGTGCAACTCCAGGTATGCTCTCCCCTTGTTGATTAGCTGTTGGAGACATCAAAGCTCCAGTTGCAATAAACAAAACAGTTTTTAATTTTCCACAATTTAACCTATCAAGAACATCTGCACATAAAACAGCCGCTGAACATCCACATCCAGACCCTCCAGAATGGACATCTTGACGCTCACGTTCAAATAGCAATAGCCCACAGTCACTATGTTTCCCTTTTAGCGGATAGCCTTCTCTGTCCATAAGTTCACTTAAAATAGTAGACCCAACTTGTCCTAAATCTCCTGTTAAAATCATATCGTAGTCTTGAGGATATGTTCCTGTGTGTTTAAAAAATTTCACTAATGTATTAACTGCTGCAGGTGCCATGGCAGCCCCCATATTATTCATATCTTTAATTTGATAATCAACAATTTTTCCAATACAAACTGCTTTAACTTTTATATTTCCTTCTACTTTTCCGCTCAAAACAACCGACCCAGCAGCAGTTGCAGTCCATTGGGCAGTTAGTGGCCTTTGCCCGCCATATTCTAATGGAAACCTAAATTGCCTCTCCGAAGCACAAAAATGTGAAGATGTAACTGCAATAGCTCTATCAATAAAACCTGATGCAACAAAAACAGAAGCCAATGAAATTGACTCTGCCATAGTTGAACATGCCCCATATACTCCAGCAAATGGTATTTCTAGTTCCCTAAGACCATAGTTTGTTCCAATACATTGATTTAAAAGGTCTCCAGCAAATGCAATGTCTATATCTTCAAATTTTAAATTTGCTTTTTCTATTGCCTTTTTTGCAGCACAAAGTTGCATTTTACTTTCAGCTTTTTCAAATGACTTTTCTCCATCCATATCACCTTCAAAAACTTTATCAAATTTACCTTTTAAAGGTCCACTTGCCTCCATATCGCCTGCAACAGCAGCAAATCCTACAATAGATGGAGGATCTTCAAAAAAAATTACTCCTCTTGCTTTATTCATATGTTGCCTCCAAATAACTCAATAATATAAAAAACTATGCCACTACCTATAGACGCTATTGTTCCATAAACAATAACAGGCCCAGCAATAATAAACATCTTAGAAGATACTCCTAAAATAAATCCTTCTGTTTGAAACTCTAATGCTGGTGAAACAACCGAGTTGGCAAAGCCTGTTATTGGAACAAATGTACCTGCTCCTCCAATTTTCGCAATTTTATGGAAAACACCCAGTCCAGTGAGTAGCGCTGTTGCAAAAATTAAAATCACAGATACCCATATTCCACTATGCTCTTTGCTCATGTTTAAACTCACAAACCATAGCCTAAAAGCCTCCCCTATAGCGCAAATTGTTCCCCCTACTAGAAATGATAGTGGCACTGTTTTAAATATTGGTGAATTTGGAGAACATTTTTTAACTAATTTTCCGTATTCTTCATATGACATGTTCAAAATTCAATACACCTCTCATAAATAATTTTAAATAAATCAACATATGCTCTTTAATTCTTTTTATTATTTTTTCTTAAGATTATTTTTTTATTCAGACAAATAAAATTAATTTTTTATAATAAAAAACATTGTATATTGTAGTTTTTTAGCCATATGCGAATAAACCTTATTGCAAACTAGCAAAACATTTGATATAATTTACGAGTGTGTTTTTTACGTTTGTAAATTTTATAGTTGAAATAAATTTAATTATACTTTTAATATTTTTCACAAAGAGAGGTTAAAAAATATGCCTGCAAAAGTTGTAGTTGGTGTTCAATGGGGAGACGAAGGAAAAGGAAAAATAATCGATATCCTTTCATCTAGAGCAGATGTTGTTGTTCGATCTCAGGGCGGAAATAATGCTGGCCACACCGTAGAAAATAACAATGAAATATATAAACTACGTCTAATTCCATCGGGAATTTTATATAAAAATACTGATTGCATGATCGGATGTGGAGTTGTTTTAAACCCTGAATCAATATTGCAAGAAATCAATGAATTAAAGTCAAGAAATATAAGTTTCAACAGATTTTTTATAGACCCTCGTGTTCATGTGGTTATGCCTTGGCACATATTATTGGACGGTGCATCAGAAAAATTTAGAGGAAAATCAGACATAGGAACTACCCGCCGAGGCATAGGGCCGTGCTATATGGATAAAGCCGAACGCAGTGGCCTTAGAATGTTTGATCTTATCAATCCAGACATATTTAGAAAAAAAGCAAAAGACGTTGGCGAATTAAAAAATCGCTTATTAACTAAAATTTATGGTGAAAAACCCATAGACATAGATTCTGTTATTGAAAAATATATAGAATATGGAAAAAAACTAAAGCCTTTTGTTAAAGACGTTTCGGTTAAAGTTTTTGAAGCCTATAACAATGGTAAAGAAATACTATTTGAAGGTGCGCAAGGAACATTGTTAGATATAGATGTTGGAACATATCCGTTTGTTACATCATCTAATCCAATATCTGGCGGTGTTTGCACTGGAACTGGAATAGGTCCTACCATGATTGATGAAGTAATTGGAGTTGCTAAAGCTTATACGACTAGAGTTGGAAAAGGTCCTTTCCCAACAGAACTATTTGATGACGTCGGCGATTTGATTAGAGACAGAGGTAATGAATTTGGAACAAACACAGGCCGTGCTAGGAGAATTGGTTGGTTTGATAGCGTTATTTTAAGACACGCTGTTAGAACAAATGGTTTAACTGGTTTAGCAATAAACAAGTTAGATACTCTTAGTAAAATTAAAACTTTAAGAGTATGCTCAGCATATAAAACTCAAGATGGTGAAATCATTCGAGATTTTCCATCTTCGTTGGAAGAATTAGACAATTTAACCCCTATTTATGAAGATTTTCCCGGCTTTAATGAAGATATTAGTAATTGTAAAAATTATGATGAACTTCCTCAATCATGTAAAAACTATATTTCTAGACTGGAAGAATTATGTGAATGTCCTGTTAAAATGGTTGGTGTTGGTCCAGCTAGATCTCAAAATCTAGAACGTTAGTTAATATAAAAATAAGCACTTTAAACAATATACGTTTAGAGTGCTTATTTTTTTATTTAATATAATATTATTTTGTGCCAAATATTCTATCTCCCGCATCACCCAAGCCCGGTAATATATATCCGTTTTCATTTAAACACTTATCTAAAGCTCCACAAAAAACAGAAACATCAGGATGATTTTTTTGAAGCATATTCATTCCCTCAGGAGAAGCTATTATACACATAAATCTAATATTTTCAGCTCCATGACTCTTTAAAATATTTATCGCATGAACAGCAGAACCACCAGTAGCCAACATCGGGTCAACTAAAATAACCTCTGAATTATTTAAATTAGAAGGCAATTTACAATAATATTCAACAGGTTTTAACGTAGCTTTATCTCTAAACATTCCTATATGGCCAACTTTAGCAGCCGGTATAAGGTCCAGCATTCCAGATTCCATTTCCAATCCAGCTCTAAGTATTGAAACAATTGCAATTTTTTTACATATTATTTTTGCCATAGTTTGAGTTAGCGGAGTTTGCATTTCTATTTCAGTAAGTGGCAAATCTCTAGTAGCTTCATATCCCATCAAAAGAGATATTTCATGAACTAACTCCCTAAATTCTTTTGTTCCAGTTCCTTTGTCTCTTAGCAAAGATATTTTATACTGTATTAGCGGATGTTCCATTATAACTGGCTCCATAAAATCACAATCCTTTCTATAATCCAACAAATTATAAATTTTGCATGCTTTCAATAGATGTTATTTTTTCAATACGTTTTATATGTCTGCCTCCTTCAAACTCAGTATTTAAAAAAGTTTCAACCAATTCTATAGCCAAACCAAGTCCAACAACCCTACCACCTAAGCAAAGCACATTAGCATCATTATGTAAGCGAGTAAACTTAGCAGAAAAAGTATCTGAACAACACGCCGCTCTTATTCCATCTACTTTGTTTGCAGCAATTGAAATCCCAATTCCAGTTCCACAAAAAAGCAGCGCTTTCTCACACTCGCCTTTAACAACTGATTTGCACGTTTCAACCGCAATATCAGGATAATCACAAGATTTGATATTATAACATCCAAAATCTTTATATGCAATACCCTTTGATTTAAGATAATCAGTAACACCTCTTTTTAATTCATATCCCCCATGATCACTTCCAATAGCTATCATTGTTTTCCCCCTAATTCATTTCTTATTCTCTCTGCCTGTGATAATCTCAAATATTTAGGAATAACCTCATTCTCCAAGCAAAAATCACCATTTTTTAGTTTTTCCAAACCACAAAAGCCGATGCTGGCTGCTCTTTGCAATCTAAGTTGTGGAGGTGCAATTCTAACGTCCAAAACGTCTTTCATTTTATTATAACAAAGCTCAGCTCCATCTCCAACCAAAACCACAGGAACATTATATTCATTTGCCTTTAACTGCTCAATAAGTTCATCTATTGATATTGCTCTATCTTCACAAATTCTTACAGTTTTTCCTTTTTGCATATCAAATAACGCATTATACACCTGATCTCTTCGTGCATCCATAACACTACATACGATAGATTCCGTTCCTTCTAAATTTCTAGCCAAAGCCAAAAGCGTTGAAACCCCAATGCAAGGACAATTTAACGCTTTCGCCATTCCTTTAGCAGACGAGACTCCTATTCTAAGGCCCGTGAATGAACCTGGCCCCACAGAAACAGTTATTGCATCAATATCTTCCAACTTTTGATTAGCACTTTTTAGCATATTTTCTATCATACTCATCAATGTTTGAGAATGGGTAAGTCCTGCAGTTATAGAGCTTTCACAAACAACCAAATTTTCCTCACAAATTGCACAAGATGCTGTAAGCGCACTGCTTTCAATAGCTAAAGTTTTCATTCAAATCCCCTACATATTTCTATTTGTCTTGTATTTTCTCCTAGTTTTTTTATGTTTACCTTAATAAAATCACTGGGCAGAAAATCAATAATATTTTCACTCCACTCAATAGCAACAATATTGTTGCCATTCAAATATTCAAAGAAATTTGTTGTCACCAAATCATCTTCACCTAAAACACGATACATATCAAAGTGAATAAGAGGAACAGGCCCAACATATTCATTAACTATTGCAAATGTTGGACTAGAAACCTCACCTCTAACGCCCAGTCCATCAGCCAATCCCCTAACAAAGGCTGTTTTGCCTGCTCCCATTTCCCCAAAAAACGCTATGCAATCCCCTTTTTCAAAATAATTAGAAATTTTTTTTGCAAATGCTTCAGTATCCTGATATGACATAGTAGTTTTTACAAAAGGCAGCTTAAAAACATTTTCAATCTCTCTCATTTAAAATAATCCCATTATCTTTCCGTCAACAACATCAATTGAAAGAGCGGATGGCTTTTTCGAAAGACCCGGCATAGTCATAATACTGCCAGTTAACATTATTACAAAACCAGCGCCTGCTGCCAATCTAACTTCATTTACAGGAACAACAAAATTTTCAGGGCATCCTAAAACTTTAGGATCTGTAGAAAGAGAATATTGAGTTTTTGCAACACAAACAGGCAAATTATCATATCCCATACTTACAAACGAATCTAATTGTTTTTTTGCTTTAGCAGAATATGTAACACCAGATGCTCCATATATTTCCTTGGCTATTTTTTCCATTTTTTCTCTCAATGTCAACTTATCTTCATATAATAATTTGAAGTTCTTAGGCTCTTCACAAAGCTTAACTACTTTTTTAGCTAATTCAACTCCGCCTTCTCCACCTTTGGCAAAAACTTCTGCTAGTTCAAATTCACAATTTTCTCGCTCACAGCATTTCTTAATTACATCGAGTTCTTCATCGCTATCACTCTCAAATTTATTAATGGCAACAACCACTGGAACACCATATTTTTGCATATTATTTATATGTTTTTTTAAGTTTACGACTCCTTTTTTAACAGCATCAACATTTTCACTGAGCAAATCGTTTTTGTCAACTCCGCCATTATATTTTAAAGCACGAACAGTTGCAACCAAAACAACACAATCGGGTGATATGCCAGCATATCTGCACTTAATATCAAAAAACTTTTCGGCTCCCAAATCCGATCCAAAACCTGCTTCAGTTACAACATATTCGCCTAATTTCAAAGCAAGTTTTGTTGCTTTAACCGAATTACACCCATGAGCAATATTAGCAAAAGGTCCCCCATGAATTAAAGCAGGGGTGTTTTCCAATGTTTGAACTAAATTAGGATTAATAGCATCTTTCATTAAAGCTGTCATAGCCCCTTGAGCATTCAAATCACCAGCAAATACCGGCTTTTTATCATATGTATATCCAATTAGAATTTTGGAAAATCTATCTTTTAAATCGTCTAAATCTTCCGCCAAACAAAGTATTGCCATTATTTCAGAAGCAACAGTTATTATAAAGCCGTCCTCACGTGGAACACCATTAACAGAACCCCCAAGTCCAACAATTATATTACGCAGTGCTCTATCATTCATATCCAAACAGCGTTTAAAAACAATAGTTCGTGGATCGATATTCAAATCATTGCCTTGCTGAATATGATTGTCTATTAATGCACACAATAAATTATTAGCAGACGTTATAGCATGCATATCTCCTGTAAAGTGTAAATTTATGTCTTCCATAGGAACAACTTGTGAATATCCGCCACCAGCAGCTCCCCCTTTAATTCCAAAAACTGGCCCTAGCGACGGCTCTCTAAGCGCTAAAACCGATTTTTTATTTATCTTATAAAAAGCCTGACCCAGCCCAACACTAACAGTTGTTTTTCCTTCTCCAGCCGGCGTTGGATTTATGGCAGTAACTAAAACCAACTTTCCATTTTTATTGTTTCTGAGCTTTTCACAAGTTTCATAACCAATCTTTGCCTTATATTTACCATAAAATTCTAAATCATCTCTCTGCAGTCCTATCTTTTCTGCTACTTTATCGATTGGCAACATTTTTGCCTTTTGTGAAATTTGAATATCTGATAACATAAAAACCTCCCAATTAATGCTTATATATTGCAGCATAACCAAAAATATATGCTAACCATAAACCATATATTTAATATTGTACCATAATACACATTTTTTGTGAACAAAGATAGAAAATTAAATAAAAAATATTATGCATATTAAAGGAGCGCTTGAAAACTTGTTCATATTAATATATAATGAAAGCTGTGTAAAATTACATTTTCTATGTGTTTAGTTAATTATTTTAAAAATAAATAATTTTTAGTTAGGACTTAATTATGAAAAATTTTTTTAAAGACACATTTTTATATATTGTAAGTTATATCAAAACAACAGACATAGTATTAACATTAATGTCTGCTGGAGCTTCAGTTTTAAGTATTGCTCTAATGTTTTCGCTATATCCTGGTCAAATATCTAATTTACGAACTATTTATGTTCAAATAATCGCCAGCATTATTGGCTTTTTATGTGCTATATCCATATCCAATATAGATTATCATCACATCACAAAATTGTGGAAACCAATAGGAATATCGGCCGCAATTTTTACCTTATTAACGCTAACCCCACTTGGAACATTAAGAGGTGGTGATGGCGCTGGTTCTGCTGACCGCAGTTGGGTTCAGTTAGGCTTCACAAATGTCCAACCATCTGAATTTTTAAAAGCCGCTTTTATAATTACTCTATCATATCACTGCTTTAAAGTTTCAGATCATATAAACGAACCTAAAACGTTTATGCGTGTTTTAGGGCATGCGTTAATTCCAATATTTATAATATTTTTACAAAAAGACTTTGGAACAATGATAATATTTGTATGTATAGCTGCCTGCATAATATTTGTTGCAGGAATAAACTGGAAAATAATATCTGCTGTTGTTGCTATGGGTGTTGTTGCATTGATATTATTTCTAACGAATACTCTTCCCGATTATCTTTTAAAAAGATTATATGTTATTAACCACTTGGAAGAAACTAAACGAGGCCTCGGAATGCAACAATATACTGGCAGAATTACTATGGCTTCGGGAAAAATATTAGGCAAAGGATTCAACTCTGATGACATTTTAACTAAAACTCCTGAACTTTACAATGACATGATTTTTGCACATATAGGCCAAGTTTTAGGATTTGTTGGTTGCATGATTGTTCTTTTATGGCTGTTTCTATTTTGCTTGCGCCTATTGCAAAACGGAAAAAATGCTCCAGATAATTTAGGATATTTTATTTGCGTTGGAATATTTGCAATTATGTTTTTCCAATCAATGGTTAATATAGGAATGGTTTTATGTTTAACACCTGTAATAGGCGTAACATTACCATTTATAAGTTCCGGCGGGTCATCGGTTATTGCAACATATATTTTGCTAGGCTTGGCTCTTAGTGTCCATAATCATACACATAAATCTACATTATTTTAAAGATAAAAAAGGAGAAAATAAAAATTATGCGAGTAATTACCGGAACTGCAAAAGGTAAACCACTGTCTACCTTAAAAGGCGATGAAGTTCGCCCAACAACCGATCGCGTTAAAGAAGGAATGTTTTCTATAATTCAATTTGACATATTAAATTCAAAGGTATTAGATCTTTTTGCAGGCTCAGGTCAATTAGGAATAGAGGCTCTTTCTAGAGGCGCCCAAATGTGCACTTTTGTTGATAATTCTAGAGAAGCACAAAAAATTCAATTACAAAATTTAAAGTCAACCAATTTGTATAAAAATTCACGAGTTATTTTTTCTGACAGCATATCTTTTCTTAAAACAACAACAGATAAATATGATATTATAATATTAGATCCACCGTACAGCACAGACTTATTATTACAAGCCTTGCAAATAGTTCCCGATAAATTAAATGATAATGGAATAGTAATTTGCGAACATCTTAAATCACTAAACATGCCAGAAAATATCCAAAACATTTCTTTACAAAAGCAATATAAGTATGGTAAAATCAAACTAACAACTTATCGTAAAATGTAGAACAAGGAGGGGGTATCTATTAAAATTGCGATTTGTCCTGGAAGTTTTGATCCAATAACTAACGGTCATCTAGACATAATTCAACGAGCATCTAAATTGTTTGATAAAGTTATAGTCTTGGTTCTTAATAATCCACAAAAGCAGCCTATGTTTTCAATTAAGCAAAGATTATATTGGATAGATGCTTCAACAAAATCACTTAACAATATATCGACAGACTATTGGTCCGGTTTATTAATTGATTATTTTAAAAAATCTAACGCTTGTGCTATTGTAAAAGGAATTCGCTCATTTCAAGATTTTGATTATGAATTACAAATGTCATATGCTAATAAGTTGTTAGAAAATTCCGCAGAAACCGTATTTTTTCCGGCAGATCCTAAAAAAACATACTTAACTTCTACTTTAGTTAAAGATTTATATAAAATAGGTGCAAACATAAATTATCTCATTCCCAAAGCGATATTAACCGATGTAAAGAAAGTTCTAGAGGAGGCAAAAAAATGACAGTAAACGATATCTTAGATACGTTAGAGAATTTAATTGATTGTGCTTGGCGAATTCCAATGACTAACGGAAAATGCGCTATTTCAACAGATGAAATTCAAAATTTAGTCGACGATATACGTTTAGCACTTCCTAAAGAAATTAAACAATCTAAAATGATAGTGGCAGACCGCAAAGATATATTATCAGATGCTAAATTAGAAGCAAAAAATATAATATCAGATGCTGAAAAACGTGCGCAAAAAATGATATGTGAAAGCGAAATAACTAAACAAGCGCAACAAAAAGCATCACAAATACTCTCTCAAGCTCGCAGTCAGTCTAAAGAATTGCGCAAAACGACAAATGAATACGTTGAAAATTTATTAAATAATATGGAAAACGTTATTTCAAATAGTGCACACAACTTAAAAAATGCCCATGTAGAAATCAAAAAAATAATTAAATCAAACAAACAGAAGCAAGAAATTTTTAATTAAAACTTCTTGCCTCTGTTTTTCTTTCTATTAGCAATAACCTTACAAATTAGCCAAATAACTAAAATAACTGAGCCCAAATATCCCAAAACTCCAAGAAGTGGAATTCCTAAAAATCTAGGCTCCATTTGAGTTGTGCAAAGAATAGCGGACCCCAAATTTAAAGAGCATGAAAGAGCACAAACTATTATTTCAAAAACCATAGAATCTATCTTTTTAAGTGGCTCTTCAGATCCAACTACTTCTAAATTTGCTTTTATTTCTCCGTGAACTGCCATAGATAATAAATCGGCAAGCGTAACAGGAATTTCAATTCCCCTTTTTATTGCACTATAAGTATCTTTTAGAAAATTAAGAGTTTCCTTTTCAAAATCAAATTTGCTGAATATATTGCCAGACATATGAGAAGTTATGATTGAAAACATGTTAATTCCGGGGCAACACTCGCTAATTACTCCTTCCATAGTAACCAAACCACGGACCAACATTGTTACTGAAGATGGAACAGCTATGTTCTGGCCATTACACAATTCTAACACTTCAGTTAACATAGCTCCCATATCTATGTCGTTTATGTTCGTATTTATATATTTTTTAACTAAAATATCCAAATCAGAATACAATTTAGAATGATTAATAGGCCCATATACATTGCCTATAATCAACAAAACCTCTTTTAATTTTCGTATATTGTTACACGCCATAGCTTCAATAGCAGTTTTTATTAAAGTTTTATATCTCTCATCAAGTTCGCCCATCATTCCTAAATCTATAAACACAATTTTTCCACCAGATATAATTATATTCCCTTGATGCGGATCTGAATGAAAGAATGCGTCTTCAAGAACTTGCTTGCTATAATTTTCAGCAAGCTTTTCTCCTATTTCACTCATATCATAGCCTAACTTTTTTAAATGTTCGACGTTATCCATAGAATATCCGCTAATTCTTTCCATAACAAGAACTTTGGAAGTTGTTAGCTTTCGAAAAACATGTGGACAGTCTACATATTTAACTTTGCTATTTAATTCTTTAAAACGCTCAAGATGCTCTGCTTCTAATGTAAAATCCATCTCTTGCTTTGCAACATTCCACATCTCGTCTAAAACATCTCTAAAATCAATTATATCAGTTTTTGTTGGAGCAACTAACCTTAATATTTTAATAAATTTATGCATAAGTTTAATATCTTGAAACATAACTTTATATATTCCCGGGCGCTGAACTTTTATTACAACCTGCTCACCAGAATCTTTCAGCACAGCGCAATAGGCCTGAGCAATTGAAGCAGACCCAACCGGATTGGGATCAATAGAGTCAAAAATTTCATATGGACTAACTTCCCACTCATCTTCCATAACTTTTAGCATTTTATCAAAAGGAACCGGCTTAACCTTAGTTCTAAGCTCACGCAGCTGAGCACAATAAGCCTCTGGAATAATGTCCGATCTCATAGACATAAGTTGACCCAATTTAATATATGTAGGACCCATATCTTCTAAAATAAGTCGCAACTTTTCTGGGGTTAAGCCATGAACGACGTCTCGTTCACGCAAGACGCCCATCATAACTCTCAAGCGAGACTTTTCTCTTTTTTTCATTGCCTCACTCACTTTTTTTCTCCAAATCTACTAATTTGTTTTTTAATTTTTTAATTTCATCTTTAGATAATTTTTCAATATCATCTAAAATATTTATTCCTTCTTTAACAGCTCCCTTTTTCAAATCTTTTTTATTATTTTCAAAGTTATGTTTTAATTCTTCATTTAAAATTTTACCCTGCTGAATAGTTAATTCGCCTTTTTCAACCAACTTATCAATTACCTTCTGACCCATTTCAACCGTAGAAGCTACAGCTCCAACTCCCGCCAAAAACACTTTTTTCATTTCATTCCCAAACAACACAATAACTCCTCCTTAAAATTTCAAAACAAGGTTACGAAAAATTATATCAAAATTATTGACAATGCTTACAGAAATTATTCAAATTAAATTATCTTAATTATAACGCGATTCGTGTTGATCGTCAATAGCTAATATAATTCAATAAATATCGTTTTATCTTCTAAAACATCACTAAATTGCATATTTTATCTGTATATATTACACGAGAGGTGCTGTAATTTTTTAATGAAGAAAAACGTTTTAATCAAAGGCGCACTAACCATATTAAGTGCATCAATAATCACACGTATTTTAGGCTTTATTTTTCGAATATACATTGCAGAAAAACTTGGCGCTGAGGGAATGGGCCTATATCAATTAATAACCTCACTATATATGCTTGTGGTAACATTTGCAACATCAGGAGTCAGTTTAGCAGTATCGTGTATGATTGCCGAAAATATTGCAACAAACAAATATGGCTGCTCTAAATCTGTGCTAAAAATATCCATTCTGTGGGCATTATCTGTTAGCATAATAGTGTCAATAATTTTAATTGCTTTTTCGCTTCCAATCAGCAACCATATTTTGCGAGACAATCGAACATTTTACTCCATTTTAATTTTAGCTCCAAGTCTTCCGTTCATGTCTATTTCTTGCTGCATAAAAGGATATTTCTATGCAAAAAGAAAGTCGCTACATCCTTCCAATGCTATAGTGATCGAACAAATAATAAAAATGCTATTTACAATAGGCCTAATCAACTTAAACATAAACAAAAATGATGCATATTCTTGCGCGATTGTTTCATTAGGAATGACAATCGGAGAAATAGCATCATGTATTTATATGGGAATTATATATTATAAATCAAAAAACTCCACAATAAATAAACCACGCTGTTCAAGAAAAATATTCACTAACATTTTAAAAATATCAGTTCCTGTTCAAACTAGTTCTACTCTTAACTCTACTTTAAGATTAGCTGAAAATATACTGATAATAGAAGGCTTAAAATTTTTCACTCATGGCAACGGTAGCATAGCAACAAGTACATATGGAGTTATAAAAGGCATGGTTTTACCTCTTCTTTTGTTCCCAACTTCTTTTCTACAAGCAATAATTACTGTTCTAATTCCAGAGCTTTCTGGAGCTAATGCAGGCGGAAAAGAAAAATCTATTCGCAAAGCATGCGAAAAATCATTACAATTAACGCTAATTATGGGAATATATATTACTGCTCTATTTCTACTATTTCCTCAGGAAATATCTAATCTCTTTTACAGTAATCCAAACGTATCTCCTATGATTAAAAATTTATGCATATTATGTCCCCTAATGTATTTAGAAATGGTTTGTGTGGGAATATTAAACGCGATAGGTGAACAAATTGCATCAATGAAATACAAAATAATAGATAGTATAACTCGTCTTGCATTAATATGGTTTTTTGTTCCAAAAGGAGGAGTAAATGCATTTTTAATAATAATGGTCATCTCAAACCTATTTACGTCTTTAATAAACTTATATCATTTACTAAAAGTTACATGCCTACCCCTCGACTTAAATAAATTGATACTTAAACCAACCATATCTATCTTGCTGTCTTCATGCATCTCTATATTTTTTAAAAACCAACTGTCCCAACTATTTCCAAGCTGGCTAACAATAATTCTGCTTAGCGCAATTGTTATGATAACATACATTATATTACTTTTTAGCTTTAATTGCATAGGAAACAAAGAAATATCTTTCATAAAAACATGTTTTAAATCTAAAAAATCCAATAAATAAAAATATATAAGAACTTTATACTAAAATTTTTCAATGTTATTGTCTTCTATATCTATTATATCTACGAATCTTATTTTTTTTATTAGATTTTCTAAATATTTTAGTACATAATAGAACCAAACCTATGGCTACTACTATTGAAATAAACCACCACGACAAAAATACATTTTGTACAATATTAGCAGAAAATGCCAAAATGTTTACATCTATATCCGAATCTGCTACAACATCTACAGTTCTTATAACCTGATCTGAAAGCTTTAAATCTACCTGCCCAATAACCTGCCCTTTCTTTATTGGAGCATTAATTTGAGAAGGCAACTTAGAAGTATCCCAAAAGATAGTTGATGCATTTATAGATTTAGGCAATAGCTCAACCACCTGGTCTTTTGGTGTTAAAATAATTGAGTCCGTATTTTGGGCCATATTAACCTTAATATTATTTGGAATCATTTTCTCTCCCGGAATTCCAACGTTAACCAATCTCAAATTTTTAAATGCCCATTTATATAGCTGCAAAGTATCTACATAAGAATTATTTTCTTCTGTTTGAGGAGCTCCCATAACTATTAATAAATATCTATAATTATCATCACTAGCCAAACTAATCAAACTCTTTTTTCCGTTAAAATTTGCTGTTTTTATTCCACGAACCCTTTCATCATAATATTGGCCACCTAAATATCTGCTCATCATATGATTACTGTGTTGAATTTTTCTCTGTTCTGAATGTTTATTTGTTGCGCTCATCATATAAGAAGCTGCCGTTGAAATTTGTTCAAAAGTAGGATTTTGTAAACAATATTCGGTTAAAAGATACATATCATATGCTGTTGATTTATTATCTTCGGACAATCCATCTGGGTCTACAAACGTAGTATTTTCCATTCCAATTTCTTTAGCTTTAGCATTCATTTTTGCAACAAAATCTTCAGTATTATCATCACTAACATAATCTGCCAACATCATAGCAGCTTCCGAAGCAGAAGAAAGCATAGTTGCATAAACAGCATCTCTTATAGAAATTGTTTCCCCACGTCTAATATCTGCTGTAGCGGCATTTTTTAAATAAAGTCTATCAAAAATGCTCGATTTAGCCGTTAATTGTTTGTCTAAAAAAGTTTCTATATTTTCACCATTGGAAGCTTCCAAAGTTAAAATAACTGTCATCATTTTAACTAAAGAAGAAGCTGACATTTTTAAATCTTTGTTTTTATCGTAAACAACTGTGTTTGTATCGCGGTTTATAAAATATACAGACTCACTCATAATTGACAAATCCATATTATATGGAGTTGAAGCAAACACAGAAAAATTTAAGGTAAATATTAATATTATTGATATAAAAAGCAAAATAAATCTTTTGTTAAAATTCATATGGACATTCTCCTAGAAATGGTTTAAAATAAACACTATGATAGCATAGTTTGTTTTTTTAATAAACTAAAACATATAATATACAATGCATAACATTATATCAAACACATATTTAAAAATCAACAACAGTAATATTACATTTTTATTACTAATATCTTACGTTGTCTTATTAAAAAAAGATACAAATTTATACTAATATGGAGGAATTAATTTTGATTTGGTTAACAGGTGATAAGCACGGTCAGATAACCCCTTTTTTAGAAAATGCTCAATATAAGAAAATAAAAAAAAACGACACTTTAATAATATGTGGAGATTTTGGATTTTTATGGAATAAATCTAAACAAGAAATAAAAAATTTAAAATGGCTATCCAAAAAAAAATATACCATTGCTTTTGTTGATGGAAGTAACGATAACTACAATATTATATCTGAATATCCAACAGAAGATTGGAATGACGGAAAAATTAGACGCATTTCTCCCAACATAGTTTATCTTATGAGAGGAGAAATATACAATATTGAAAACACAAAAGTGCTGGCTTTTGGAGGTGGTTTAAATGATAATAATTCTAATGAAGAATCATCTTGCTTAGAAAGCGCATATCCTAACAAGCAACAAATAGATAAAGTCATTGACAACATAAAAAAAGTTAATGGTGAAATCGATATAATAGTTACACATGAAGCTCCAAATTCAATAACATCATGCCTAAGCAATAATCAAAACCAGAGTAACACTTTCACCAATATATTGGAAGAAATTAGGCTTCACTCTAATTTTAAAAAATGGTTTTTCGGCAAATATCATATCGATAAAGTGATTCCCCCAAAATATTATGCTCTTTTTGAAAATTTAATAAAATTAGAAAAATAAAATAAAAATTGTGAAAACTGCAATTAAATAGTTTTCACAATTTTTATTTTAAAGGAATTGACCTTACCTTTTACTTATCGTTAATATATACTCTAGGAACTCTTTTAGAAACATTACACATTACTTCATATCCTATAGTTCCAATAACATCTGCAACGTCATCGGCAGATATAACGTTTTTACCATCACTGCCAAATAAAGTAACAACGTCCTGAGCTTTAACATCTATACCAGTGACATCTACCATAATATGATCCATACAAACATTACCAACAACTCTAGCAACCTTTCCTTTTACTAACACTTTGCCCTTATTAGAAAGCCCTCTAAAATATCCATCGGCATAGCCCACTGAAACCGTAGCAATCTTTCTTTCTCCATCAGCACAAAATGTTCGACCATATCCAATAACATCACCTTTTTTTATAGTCTTAACCATACTCACTGTAGCCTTAAAAGACATTACAGGCTTTAAATCATCACACATTACTTCCTTACTTGGCTGCAATCCATACAAAATAATTCCTGGCCTAACTAAATTAAATCCATTACCAATTCTTCTCAAAATGGCTGCACTATTTTTACAATGAGCATTTTCTATTGATGATGATGCCTCTCTAAATTTTTCAATTTGAGACGCAGTAAAATTAACATCTTCATCCGAAAATGAATCTGCGCAACATAAGTGCGTAAATATTCCGTTTAAAACAAAACCAGGTAAATTTGCATATTTCATAAAATCATCAGAAGGCAAAAAACCAACCCTATTCATTCCAGTATTTATAGCTAAATGTATAGGAATTTTTTTATTTATTTCTGACAATTTTTTACTCAACTCAGCAGCATATTCTTTGCAAAAAACAGACTGAGAAATATTATATTTAGCCAATAAATCAGCATTTTCTGGAAATGTATAGCCTAATACTAAAATTTCGCCTTCTATTCCAATTTCGCGCAAACTAACAGCCTCTTCTAAACTCGCAACAACCCAATGTTTTATTTCAAAATTTTCTTGTAAAAACTTAGAAATAAACCGCGCTCCACACCCATACGCATCAGCTTTAACAACTGCCATAGGCTTTTCTGTTTTATCCAACTTACTAAGTATTAAATTCATATTAGATTTTAATGAATCGCAGTCTATCTCAACCCAACAACGCCGCATATAATTTTGCAAAAAATTCACTCCATACAAGCTTTTTCATATTACAACATAATTTTAAAAAATGCCACAATCATCATAATCTTGCCATTTTATATCATGTTGCTTTTTCAAGGAAATCCTATTTAATATTAAAGCTCCTACACATGCAACGGTAGCTAAACACAATAACGCCGAAATAGAAGTAATTATAAAACAATTTCTATGTCCAAAACGCTTCATATAAACACCATTCCCTTCTAAGACTAATAACAATAATTATTAATATATCAAAATTACAAACTTATAATAATATAGTTTACCAAATAAGTCAATATATTAAAATTAACATACTTCTACCCACATTATTGCAAAATTAAATCCATTATTAAAAATAAAAAAATGTTGCTTAGCACACACCTTGGCTAAACAACAAATTAAATAAAACACTATTTGCTAGCATTCAGCAATCTTTGCAATTGAGATTTCTGATTTGCAACTTTGTTCTTGTGAAAAACTCCTTTTGCACCAGCTTGATCTAACTTCTTAACTGCAAAGCGAACAGCTTCTTCTTTATTCTCCAAACCACTGTTAACCGCATTTACTGCAGTTTTTATAGCAGTTTTTAAATTGCTTTTTATCATCTTATTTCTAAGAGTTTTTGTTTTTGTAACCCTAACTCTCTTTTTAGCTGAATTAATATTTGGCACTACCAACACACCTCCTATTGTCATTAATAAGACGAGCGTGAGACACTCCACTCGCCAATATACGCAAGTTATTATAACACAATTTATTATCAAATGCAATAATATTTAAAAATAAATGGGTACAATATTTTTATAAAAACAAATAATAATAAATTTTAAAGGAGTGTTTTGAGTTTTGGGAATTAGAACAGATATAGCATCAGAATCTAAAATATTAAAAGAAAAAATACCAAACGGCGTATCACAAAACATAGAAACAATAGACGGCGTTAAAATTGTAAATATAAAAATCGAAAACGAAGTCGGCTCAAAAAAATTAAACCGAGCTATTGGAACATATATAACACTAGAACACTCTAATATGCTTTTACCAGAAAACTCAGAAATTATTACAAAAATCCTTGTTAACGAATTGAAAAAATTAATTTCAAATAAGCATTCAATTTTAATAGTAGGACTGGGAAATAAAAATATTTCACCCGATGCAATAGGTCCTTTCGTAGCAGATAAAATAATTGCAACACGCCATTTAAAAGGTGTTTTAGCCGATGAATTAGGCTTATCGCAATTAAACGCTGTTTCTGTAATTGCTCCTGGCGTTTTGGGTCAAACCGGAATAGAAGCATTTGAAATCATTCAGTCTATGTCTAAAAAAATAAATCCCGATTTAATAATAGCAATAGATGCTTTAGCTGCAAAGTCTATAGATAGACTAGGCACAACAATACAAATTACAGACACAGGCATATCTCCAGGATCGGGCGTTGAAAATAAAAGAGCAGAAATTTCCAAAAACACTCTAAATATTCCCGTTATTGCTTTAGGAATGCCAACCGTTGTGGACATGGAAACTATCATTTCAGAAATGTGCCCCAATCAAAATCTTTCTGCTTCATCATCAATGATGGTTACTCCACGAAACATAGATCAAATTATAGCTAGAAGTTCATCACTTATATCTAATTCAATAAACCAGGCTCTATTTCCCTCCCTTTCTCCTAAAGAAATTAACTCTTTAGCTTCATAGCATATTCGAGAATCACATTTTGGTATAAATCTCCTTCCAACTATCATATTATATTTTAATATATTTAATATCAAGGAGGATTTTATTTTGAAACCAAAATGCTGGAAATCAAAAATTATATCCATAATCACTATAACCTCTTTCTCCATAATAAGCAATAAATTAATTATAGAAAATATTCCACCTGTTAGCGCTATAGTTGAGCAAACTGCTATTGCATCAGCACAATTAAATCTATCAAACGATGACAATTTAATATCATGTATAAAAATAGAAGACAATGAGCCTAGTCAATTGTCGGTAAACAATTCCAATGAAATAAATAAACAGCCAGATGTTCAGCCAGCCAACAATTCAAATAAACAAGCTAAAACAGATAGCGGCGAAGCTCCCACAGTAACATTTAGCGAAGAAGAACTAAATCAGTTTCCAGATAATAATGGTCCTATAATAAGAAAACATTACGAAGCCGGATCTACCGAACAATATGTAAACATTGGAAATTCTGCATATGTTAGAAACATGACAAAATTACCCAATCAAGTAATAATAGACGCAAATAATTCAAAACCCGCTTTTACTCTAACTAAAGGTAGCGAACCTCAAGTTTTAATATATCATACTCATACAACAGAATCATATGAGCTAAAAGAAAAAGATTACTATGCAGCCAACTTTCCAATAAGATCCCGAAACACAAATATGAGCGTTGTTAGAGTTGGCGACGAAATAACCAAATGTTTGCAGCAAGCCGGAATAGGTGTAATTCACGACACAACAATACACGATGACCCCGCCTACAAAGGCTCCTATGATAGATCCCATCAAACTATGAAAAAAATATTAGAAAAATATCCTTCAATAAAAGTTGCGTTAGACATACACAGAGACGCTATTGCAAATGATAAAGGAGAAAGATATGCTCCAATTGCCAATATAAACGGCAGAAATGCATCACAAATAATGATAATATCTGGCTGCGACAATGGAACAATGAACTACCCCAACTACACTCAAAACTTAGCATTTGCCTGCCTTCTGCAGCGTCAATTAGGAAAAGACTATCCATCTCTAACCAGGCCCGCATCTTTCAAATATAAATATTATAACCAAAGCCTAACTCCTGGAACACTCTTAGTTGAATTTGGAGGTCATGCAAATAGCATAAACGAAGCAGTATATGCAGGATGGCTATTTGGCAAATCACTCGCAAATGCACTAGCAACAATTCAAAACTAAAGTATAATTGATTAAAGCGCATTTTTATATACTATTATTTATGTAATAAAATATTTAAAAAGGTGAACAAACTATGTTTCATAAAAACAAATTTATAATCATAATTCCCATCATAGCTTGTTTTGTAATAGCAATTCTAACTTCATCAATATTTGTTCAGGCAGAAGATGGCAATCAAAATAGTGACAGTCAAAAATACATAAAATGGGTAAAATTTAACATACCAAGCGAAGCTATGGAAAAAGCACTTAAAGCCGACATAGAAAACAATGATGGCGAACATAAAACTCCATTCGTAACTCTGCTAAGCTTATTAGGCGCAAAATATTGGGGAGAATGGGAAAAATATAAAGCAAAAGACATGGATTATTTTATCGACAAGCTCAAATCAGGTGAAAGCGAAAGCAGTCTCTCTCAAAACTATGAAAAATTCCCATATTTTCAGCAAGTATATCAAGCCATTTTTGCTCAAATGATAGGAAAATATCAAATTTCCAAAGAAACAGATCCTAATGGTAAACCAATATTTGAAGAAAAATATGGCTTAAAAGCATACTCCCCCATTGCATACGGATATAAATTTTCTCACTGCAGAGATTTTGGTAATTCTAGAAGTTTTGGATATCGCCGAAACCACTTAGGAAACGATTTAATGACTCAAACAGGAACTCCTATTGTTGCTGTTGAAAGCGGAATCGTTGCAAAATGCGCATGGAATAAATATGGTGGCTGGAGAATTGGCATTCGAAGTTTTGATGGCCAAAGATATTATTACTATGCACATTGTCAAAAAGACCATCCATTTGTTGACGGCCTAAAAGAAGGCGACACAGTATGCGCCGGTCAACCAATAGCATACGTTGGAATGACTGGATATAGTACAAAAGAAAATGTAAATGGAATGCAAAAACCCCACTTACATTTTGGAATGCAATTAATATTTGATCCATCACAAGAAGAAGGAAAAAACGAAATTTGGATAGACGTATATGACATAGTTAATTTTTTAGAACATCATAAATCGGTTTTAGAAAAAAAGCCTGAAAGCAAAGACTATAAAACAAAATATATATTCGAAGATCCTACATATAGAAAATATGTTAAATCAATGTAAATCCACATAATTTTCAATTCCTCTAACCGAAACTTCTTCTCTACGAACTTTAAAGCGAATATTGTCTTTTTCGCATATTAAATCACCTTCGCCCGATATTCCTATTGCTCTAGCAATAATTACACTATCTTTTTTCAAAATTTTAATCATTTTTCCAATTGTAATACACCTAGCTATATATTGATTTATAAAAATGTTTTCAACAATTTTGCTATTATTAGTTGAAAACATTTTAAAATTTTTTTCAATATATTCTACTAACAATTTAACTATAAAAGCAATATTATATTCTTTACCAGTTTGAGTTAAAAGCGATCCTGCATGATTTAATCCTAGTTTTTGAAAAACAAAACTAGAGCTGTTTATGTTCATTCCAATTCCTACAATAACATCGGCAGATTGACCTTGAATTACACTTTCACATAGCAAACCAGCAACTTTTTTATTTTCTATTACAATATCGTTAAACCATTTTATTCCCACATTTTCAATTTCAATAGACCTTAACATATCTACAATAGAAACAGCCGTCATAATTGGAATTATTTTCAAAAATTTAGCCGAAATTTTTTTAATAACAATAGAAAGCGCCACACTCTCCTTAGCTACAGAACTCCACCCATGACGTTTGCTACCTCGTCCATTGGTTTGATTAGTGGTAAATATAACAGCTCCATGTTTTAATTTTTTGGCATTACTTTTTGCATAATCATTAGTGCTTGAAATAGCGTCAAAATAGACAAACTGCCTGCCGAATATTTCAGTTTTAAAATTAATTTTCATAGTCCACAATTTCCATAATTACATCATCACCTATATTTAATATTCCATAACTAGGGCCAAAGCTTCTAGGGCAAGACAAACTACCCGGATTCATTATATATAAATTATCTTGATTTTTTGTAAACCTTTCGTGCGTATGCCCATATAATATAATATCAGCACCTCTTCCCCTAGCAAATTCAACATAGTTATCTATGCCATCTTTCACATTATGTATATAACCATGACTTGCAAATATTTTGTGGGAATCAGCGTCAAACGTTGCATAATTAGGAACATCATTATATCCAAAGTCGCAGTTACCTCTAACAATATTCATTAATAAATTTGGATATAACTTTTTAACTTCAAAAAACTCTTCAGCACCATCACCAAGATGTAGAAATAAATCAGCATCTTTATTTTGTTCAACAACATCTTTTAATCGATGCATATTTCCATGAGTGTCTGATATAACAACTATTTTCATTTTAATCTTCCTCTCAAAAAAATTTAAAATAATATTATTATAAAGGAGACCTATATCTATGAATAATTTATCTTCAGATCAAATTCAAAAACTTTTAAAAATGGCTTCAACAAAATCACCAGAAGAAATTCTTAACTCTTTATCGCCAGAACAATCAGCCAAAATTAAAAAAATAATGAACAATAAAGAAATGACCAAAAAAATCATGAAATCAAAAACTGCACAAGATATAATGCATAAATTTCAAAACAAAAAATAGTTTTAAAAACTAGAGGTGATATATTATGGCGGATTTTTCAGAAATGCTTCAAAACATATTACAAACAGAAGAAGGAAAACAAGGATTCGCACAAGCCATGTCTATGTTAGACGGAAAAAACGAAAGCCCAAAAGAAGAAAATAAAAACAAAAGCTTTGATTCTGATTCATTTCCAATCGACCCAACTATGCTAATAAAAATGCAGCAATTATTCTCTCAAATACCAAAACACGATAAAAACACTGAGTTCATAAGAGCCCTAAAGCCTCTATTAAAACCTGAACGCCGCACTAAAGCAGATGAAGCAATTAAAATGATGAAAATCTTTTCCATGTTACCTATTCTTCAAAAAAGCGGAATGCTTGGTCAAATACTATCGGGGTGATTCTTTCGATATTTCAAATAACTTTCCAATATTATCGTTGCTGCAACTTCATCAATAACACTCTTTCTTTTTTTGCCCCTAGTATTTGTTGCATTTAAATATTGACTAGCAAGCATTGTTGACTGTCTTTCGTCCCACAAAACCACTGATATATCCGTAAATTTTTTAAGCTCATCTGCAAATTTTTCACATTTTTTTGCCCGCTCCCCAAAGCTTCCATCCATATTCACAGGATGTCCTACAACCACCATTTTAACATCATATTCTTGAATTGCAGCAGCAACTTTATGAACAAGCTGAGTAAAATCTTTTTCAACTATTGTTCCAATTGGAGACGCTAAAAACTCAGTCCTATCACAAACCGCTAGACCTGTTCTAGCATCACCCAAATCTATAGCCATTATTTTCACAGTATACCACCTACATAATTTTACTTTCAAATACCATTTAATAAATCTACAAACTTTACCACTCTAAAACAGTTCCAACAATTTCATTTATATTTTTAATATTATTTTCAGTCATCCATTTGTCAATATCATTTAATATATTTATGGGAGTATAGGGGTCTGTAAATATAGCAGTTCCAACCTGAAAAGCAGATGCGCCAGCAATCATCATTTCTATAGCATCCTCAGCCGAACTTATTCCTCCTCCTCCAACAATTGGAATATCAACTGCCCTATATACTTGCCATACCATCCTAATAGCAACTGGTAAAATGGCCGGTCCTGAAAGTCCACCAACATTGTTTCGAAGAATAGGACGCTTACTATTAATATCTATTCTCATTCCCAAAAGCGTATTAATCAACGACAACGCATCAGCTCCAGCACTCTGCGCAGCCTTGGCAATTTCAACAATTGAAGTAACATTTGGTGATAGCTTAACCATAAGCGGTTTTTTTGTTTTCTGCCTAACCTTAGAAACAACTTCATAAGCTGCTTTAGCTGAAGTTCCAAAAGCAGCCCCTCCCTGTTTTACATTAGGACAAGATATATTTAATTCAATCATATGTATATCAGTAGCATCTAATTTTTCTGCAACTTCAGCGCAAGCTTCAGGCGTGCTTCCAGCGATATTTGCCACTATAGTTGTATTCTTAGTTAATAGCCAAGGCAAGGTTTTTTCAACAAAATAATCAATTCCTGGGTTTTCAAGTCCAACTGAGTTTAACATACCCATAGGTGTTTCTGCAATCCTCGGAGATAAATTTCCCATTCTAGGCTTATCTGTAGTTCCTTTAATAGAAATTCCTCCTAATTTGTCTAAAGAGAAAAACTGCTCATATTCTCTACCATATCCAAACGTTCCAGATGCTGTAATCAATGGATTTTTAAAATCAACGCCAGCAACATTAACCGCCATTTTATTAATCATAATAACACCTCGCAAGATTTAAAAACAGGGCCGTCTTTGCAAACATGCGCCGATTGTTTTTTTCCATCTTTTTCAATAATACACTGGCATCCCAAACATGCACCTACTCCACATGCCATTCTCTCTTCCAATGAAATTTCACAAAACACATTATATTTATTGGCTATTTCAGCAATAGCTTTTAGCATAGGCTTTGGCCCACAAGCTGCTATTCTATCAAATTTTTCAGTTTCAAGCGATTGTATTAAAAATTTTGTTACAAATCCATTCTCGCCATAGCTCCCATCATCAGTACACACAACAGTTGTTCCTTGCTTTTTATAATCTTCCTCTAAAATAACCATATCTTTATTTCTAAATCCAAGTATGGATTTAACATAATTAGAACGTTTAGCAAGTTCTAAAAGTGGCGGCGTTCCAATTCCTCCTCCAACAACCAACAACTTTTCCCCAGAAGCAGCATCTTTAAATCCATTTCCTAAAGGAGCAATAATATCAACTTTTTTTCCAACATCCCACTCAGCCATTTTTGCAGTACCTTTCCCTCTGACTGCAAAAACTATTCTAATCGAATCTTCAAATATTTCACATATTGAAATAGGACGTCTTAAGGTAAACCCATCAATCAATATATTAATAAATTGCCCTGGTTTCGCTTCTTGTGCAACCTGCTTATTTTTTAAAATAAAACTATATGTTCCAGATTGCAAACAATCTTTTTTGATAATTTCAGCAATTGCTTTAATCATATTCTCTCCCACTATAAATCAAATTTAAGTTTATACTTTTTTATATTAAAATTTCTAAATAAATAATAGGTTATTTAAAATAATAACCCATTATCCACAAGATATCAACCACACAATTACTCAATGTATAATATAAGCTCAATATTATATATTCTTAGACATATTAGCCATATCTATCATTTCAACATCATTTATATTTTTGCCTGTTTTCAAACTGTCCACCAAGGCATTAGCTGTATCTATTGAAGTTAAGCATGGTATTGAAAGTTCAACAGTTTTCCTACGAATCTTAACGCTATCTCTCATAGGCAAACGTCCTTTAGCTGACGTTGAAACAACATAGCTGATTTCTCCACTCTCTATTAATTTCAAAATATTATTATCGCCTTCATGTATTTTTTGAACAACATTACAAGGAACCATATTCTTATTTAAAAATGAAGCTGTTCCCGCCGTACCAAAAAGTTCAAAACCAAGCTCCCTAAATTTTTCAGCCAATTCAATACTATCCGGTTTATCAGTATCTCTAACAGTAATTAAAACGCCTTTCTTATCTGTTTTATTCATACTATAACCAGCTGCCAAAAGACCTTTAACAAGCGCATCCTGAAAATTTTTAGCAATTCCCAAAACTTCCCCAGTAGATTTCATTTCAGGCCCAAGCTGAGTATCAACATCATGTAATTTTTCAAAACTGAAAACAGGAACTTTAACTGCAACATATTCTCCAACTGGAAATAATCCTGTCCCATACCCCAAATCTTTCAGCTTTTGTCCAAACATAACTTTTGTTGCCAAATCAACCATAGGAACACCCGTAACCTTGCTGATGTATGGAACTGTTCTAGACGATCTTGGATTTACTTCTATTATGTAAACATCATTATTATATACAACATATTGTATATTGAGTAATCCTTTAACATTTAAAGCAAGTGCTAATCTTTTAGTATATGCAATAATTTTTTGTTTTATTTCAGCAGAAATATTTTGTGATGGATATACAGATATAGAGTCTCCAGAATGAACGCCCGCTCTTTCAATATGCTCCATTATTCCCGGAATTAAAAAGTCTTCTCCATCGCATATAGCATCAACTTCAACCTCTGTTCCCATCATATATTTATCTATTAAAACAGGATTTTCAATTTTGTGCTTAGTGATAATTTCCATATATTCAACAACATCAGCAGAAGAATGAGCTATAATCATATTTTGTCCACCCAAAACATAAGACGGTCTTAAAAGAACAGGATATCCTAATTTATCTGCAGCTTCCAAAGCTTCATGAGTTTCAAAAACAGTATATCCTTGCGGCCTTGCTATATTACAATCTTCTAAAAGCTTATCAAATCTTTCTCTATCTTCAGCCATATCTATAGCCTCAGCAGATGTTCCTAATATATTAACGCCCATCTCATTCAATTTTTTAGTAAGTTTAATGGATGTTTGGCCTCCAAATTGAACAATAACTCCAAAAGGCTTTTCTGTTGCAATAACATTTTCAACGTCTTCCAATTGCACAGGGTCAAAATAAAGTCTATCTCCCGTATCGAAATCAGTTGAAACTGTTTCAGGATTGTTATTGCATATTACAGCTTCATAGCCCAATTCTTTCAACGCCCACGCACAATGAACAGAACAATAGTCAAATTCTATTCCTTGCCCTATTCGAATAGGCCCCGAGCCAAAAACAATTATTCTTTTTTTATCAGAGCCACTTTTCTCAATAAATTCCAAAGCCTCATTTTCATCGTCGTATGTAGAATAAAAATATGGAGTTGTTGCAGCAAACTCTGCAGCACAAGTATCTACCATTTTAAAAGATGCTTTTCTTCTGCTCTTAATCTTAAGACCAGACAAACGCTCAATTGTTGAGTCTAAAAAGCCCATTTTTTTGGCAGATAGATATAAGTCCTCATTCAAATAGCCCGACCCATCTTTAACCGGAAATTTAAGATTACACTCCATTTCTGCCAAATTTCTAAGTTTATATAAAAACCAATTGTCAATCTTGGTTATATTATGTATACCTTTTATTGTCATATCTAAAAGACTCGGAATCTGGCCATGTTTTCTATTAAAATCAGAGTTTTTCATTTTAGCCTTAAAGTCTTCTTCAAAATCCACAAGTCCTGTGCGATGTCCTCCAAGACCACAAATTCTTTTTATCGCTTCATATACCACAAACAAACGTCTATCATCAACAACATATAATTGTTTTAATAATTGGCCATCGGTCATTTTTTCGCATTCTGGCAAACTAAGTGTATCTAACCCAAGCTCTACCAATTGTTCTAATAATCTATCAGCGGACATGTTCTCAATTTCCGGCAAACTAAGCGTATCTAACCCAAGCTCTGCGCCTCTAACTGACTTCATTATTGCTTGCTCAAAAGTCGGCGCTATGCTCATAACTTCCCCAGTTGCTTTCATCTGTGTTCCCAATGTTCTCTTTGCATACACAAATTTATCAAAAGGCCATTTCGGAAATTTAACCACAACATAGTCTAATGCAGGTTCAAAACAAGCGTATGTATTTCCAGTAACTTGGTTTATAATTTCATCCAAAGTATATCCAATAGCAATTTTGGTTGCAACTTTTGCTATAGGATATCCTGTAGCTTTTGATGCTAAGGCTGAGGAGCGAGAAACTCTAGGATTAACCTCAATTACTGCATATTCAAAACTTTCAGGATTTAATGCAAACTGACAGTTGCATCCTCCCTCAACTTTCAGCTCACTTATTATGTCAATAGAAGCCGTTCTAAGCATTTGATATTCTCTATCTGACAAAGTGACTGCTGGTGCAATAACAATACTATCTCCAGTATGAACTCCAACAGGGTCAAAATTTTCCATAGAGCAAACCGTTATAACATTAGATTTAGAATCTCTAACAACTTCAAATTCAATTTCTTTCCAACCAGATACACATTTTTCAATTAATATCTGACTAATTGGAGACAACCTTAGTCCGTTTGATGCAATCTCCAAAAATTCTTCTTTGGTTTTAGCAATTCCTCCTCCAGTTCCTCCAAGAGTAAATGCAGGCCGTATGATGACAGGTAGTCCAACAATTTCCAAATAATTCAAAGCATCGTTTATATTTTCAACAACCCTAGAAGGAATACAAGGTTGACCAATTTTTTCCATTGTATCCTTAAACATTTGTCTGTCTTCCGCTTTGTCAATAGTTTGAGGATTAGCTCCAAGCAGCTTCACTCCTCTGCTCTCTAAAAAACCGCTTTTAGCCAATTTCATAGAAATAGTCAGTCCTGTTTGTCCGCCCAAAGTAGATAATAAACTATCTGGCCTTTCTATATCTATTATCTTTTCAATAGACTCCACAGTTAAAGGCTCTATATATATATGATCTGCCATAGCCTTATCTGTCATTATTGTTGCTGGATTTGAGTTAACCAAAACAACTTCCAGTCCTTCTTCTTTAAGCGCCCTGCAAGCCTGTGCTCCAGCATAATCAAATTCAGCTGCCTGTCCTATTACTATTGGCCCAGAACCAATAACCATAATCTTTTTGATTTCTTTATTAAGTGGCATATTTTAACAACCACCTTTCAATTTTTTATTTTTATCTATAATGTCAAAAAATCTGTCAAACAAATAGTCTGTGTCTTGCGGTCCAGCGCAAGCTTCGGGATGAAACTGAACTGTAAAAGCAGGAATTTTTCTATATTCTATTCCTTCACAAGTTTTATCGTTAGCATTATAGTGACTAACAAAGCCAACTTCATCCGAAATGCTATCTCCAACAACAGCATATCCATGATTTTGAGTTGTCACTAATGTTCTATCAATTTGCACGTCAACAACAGGCTGATTTGCTCCTCTATGACCATACTTCAATTTTTCAGTTTTAGCTCCATTAGCCAATGCCAAAAGCTGGTGCCCTAAACATATCCCAAATATTGGTATTTTTAATTCTTGAATTTTTTTCAAATTTTCAATAACACAAATATTTTCCATAGGATCTCCAGGCCCATTAGAAAGCATTATTCCATCTGGGTTAATTTCTTTTATCTGCTCAGCAGTTGTATCATATGGGACAACCACTAAATCGGCACCACGCTCAGCTAAACTCTTCAAAATATTCTTCTTAGCACCAAAATCCATAAGACATATTTTAAATTTACGCCTACCCCCTTTAAATCTTTTAGGCAGTCCTTCTATGTAATTGAAATCTAATTCACTTAACCTTATTTCATTTGAAATTGAAACAGTTTTTACAGCATCTTTTATTTTAAAATTTTGTATTTTGCTTAAAAGTTCTTCTTTATCTATATTTGTTTCAGTTGTAATAGCTCCATTCATAACTCCATTTTCACGAATCTTTCTTGTTAACTTCCTTGTATCTATCCCTTGAATTGAAACAACATTATTATCTTTCAGCCACTCACTTAAAGACTTTTTACTTCTAAAATTTGAAGGCTCATTGCAACAGTCTCTAATAATATAGCCACTCAGCCAAGGCTTTTCACTCTCAGTATCAGATTGATTAACACCATAGTTTCCAATCAAGGGAAAAGTTTGAATTACAATTTGTCCAAAATAACTAGGATCGGTTAATGTTTCCAAATATCCCGTCATCCCAGTCGTAAAAACAATCTCACCAATGACAGTCCCTTTAGCTCCAAGTGAATAGCCCACAAATTCAGTCCCATCACTTAATATTAACCTAGCAATAGTCTTTCCACTATTTCCATTTTCCATAATATGGCCTCCAAATTAAAAAATTTCAAAACATAAGTAAAAAATACTATAATCTTGCAACAATATCTTTTTTCATGCGTATTGCTTCTTTTCGAGCTTGATCCGCAAATTTAAATGGATCACAATCATTTTTTTGCCATGCACACAAAATAGCTCGAGAACTGTTAATAATAGCGCCTATTCCGTCTTTAAATGCCAGGGCAACATCATCTGCCTTTCCTCCTTGAGCTCCATAGCCAGGAACCAAAAAAAACGTGTGTGGAAATCTTGCTCTTAATTTACGCAATTCATCAGGATATGTTGCACCGACAACTGCCCCAACTTTACTATATCCATATTTACCTATAGTGTCTTTTCCCCATTCTTCACACATACTTCCCATATAATCATATACTGTTTCATTACCGTTAAATTGTTTATCTTGCAATTCACCAGATGAGGGATTGGAAGTTTTCATTAAAACGAATATTGTCTTGTCATACGTTAAACAGTCACTTAAAAGAGGTTTTACTCCATCACTTCCCAAATAGCCATTAACCGTTAAAGAATCACCATCAAACGCAGAATGCTCTTTTCCATTAAACAACTCTGTTTTTCCTAAATATGCTCTAGAATATGCCTCCATAGTTGTTCCTATATCATTTCGCTTTCCATCAACTATAACATACATTCCTTTGCTTTTAGCATACGAAATTGTTTTATGTAAAGCCAAAATTCCATCATATCCATATAGCTCATAATAAGCCATCTGAGGTTTAACTGCCGGAACAACATCACAAATAGCATCTATAATTTGCATATTAAATTTCAAAATACAGTCTGCAGCTGCTTTAAAAGTATTCCCAAAATTATTCAGTGATTCTTTTTTTATATAATCTGGTATATATGACAAATTGGGATCTAGCCCAACAACTGTAGGATTCATAAATTTTTTTATTTTGTCTATGAGTCTGTCCATTAAAAATATCCTCTCAAATTTCCTAATATTTTAAATTTCAAAAACCAATTTACCAGCACAAAAAGTTTTAACAACTTTCCCTTTAAGTCGCATTCCTTTAAATGCAGAATTTCTGCCCTTAGAATAAAATTTTTCTGGATCCACAATCCACTCCTTATTTAAATCAACCAATGCTATATCTGCAGGCATTTCTTCAGAAATTTCTCCACCATTTATTTTTAAAATCTTGCTAGGATTACTCGCCATAAGTTTAACAATCTGCATTAAATTCATTTTGTTAGTATGATAAAAATGCGTCAAAACACAAGCCAACGATGTTTCTAATCCAACAACTCCATTAGGCGCACTTAAAAAATCTTCCTTTTCAGAAACACTATGAGGAGCATGATCTGTAGCAATACAGTCTATTGTTCCATCCATAATTGCTTGCTCTATTGCCACTCTATCTTCTTCTGTCCTAAGTGGTGGATTCATTCTATAATCTGCATCTTTACTAAGTAACTTATCTTCAGTTAACATAAAATAATGCGGACAAGTTTCAGCAGTCACTCTAACGCCTCTGCGCTTAGCATCTCGTATTATATTCACACTACCAACTGTGCTAACATGAGCTATATGTATTCCACAGTCTGTTGCAGCCGCAATTGCAATTTCACGTGCTGTAATCGAGTCCTCACTAGCTCTATCTATTCCTTTAACTCCAAGTTTTTTGCTAACTGTTCCATTGTTAATTATTCCTCCATCAACAATGTCTAAATCCTCACAATGAGAAATTATTGGAACTTTAAGCCTATTAGTTTCCAGCATTGCGTGTTTAAGCAAATTTGCATTTTCAACTGGCCTTCCATCATCCGAAAATCCCACAGCTCCTTTTGAAACCAAATTCCCAAAATTCACCAATTCTTTTCCGTCTAAACCTTTAGTTATTGCCGCAATAGGATATACTTTAACTTTTGACTTTTTCGATTTATCCTTTATGTAAGAAATAATTTTCTCGCAATCAATAGTTGGAGATGTGTTTGGCATACAAGCAACTGACGTTATTCCGCCGGCTGCCGCCGCATTACAACCAGTTTCAATATCTTCCTTATAACAAAAACCGGGATCTCGAAAATGAACATGCATATCAACAAGGCCAGGAACAACCGCTAGCCCTGTAGCATCAATAATTTTAACATTTTCACAGGATAAATCTTGCCCAACTTTTTTAACAATACCATCTCGTATTAAAATATCTGAAACTTTTACCATGTCATTAAAAACAACATTTCCACCTTTTATTAAAAAACCCATACAAACCCCCAATAACACTAATTTATTAAAATATTCAAAAACCGATTAACTAATATCATTGGAAACATCCAAAATAAAAACTCTATCAAACCCATCTCTTTCAAAAACTTCAACTTCAATAGCTTCATTTTGAGAAGTTGGAACATTTTTGCCAACATAATCTGGACGTATAGGAACCTCTCTATGTCCTCTGTCAATTAAAACGGCAAGCTGTATGTTTTTAGGCCGCTCTCTGTTCATAATGCCTTCAATTGCAGCACAAACACTTCGCCCTGTAAACATAACGTCATCTACTAAAACAATCGATTTGTTATTGTATGAAAAATCAATTTTAGTCATATCTTTATGACCTTGAGAAGGCTTCTTATCATCTCTATAATTAGCTATATCAATAACTCCCATATTAATATCTTTAGCCTCCAATTTACTAATTTTTTGCTTTATTCTTTCAGCAATCTCGCAACCTCTTCTGTATATTCCAATTAAAACAACATCTCTAACCCCACGATTTTTTTCAATGATTTGATAGGTCATACGAGTAATTGCTCTATCCATAGCAAATTTATCCATGATTTCAACTTTCCTTAATTTATGACAGGCCTTACTCACAAGCTATTCCTCCTTACATAAAAAACACACAATAAAATATAACTTAAAAAAGCCAAACTGACACAAAACAGTTCGGCAAAAATTACAAATAAAAAATATTAGAGAAATATCAAATAAAAATATATAATTCACTCAAGCTCCAAAATATCTCCAATTAAAAAAATTATTTAACCGCCTTTCTAACCTCTCTGGATTAGATTAAAAACGTTTTGTATATGCCCATATTATATACTAATAACAAAAATTTGTCTAGTATCATTTTCAATATATTTTGTAATAATTTTAAAAAAATTCTTGATATACTTGTCTATTGTTGTTAAAATTATATCTATAGATTTAAAATTATGAATTAATTTAATATAATAACATATTGAGGAATTTCTATGTCTAAAATTAAAAATTTTAATCATTCAAATAATCAATTCAACAACACCATAAATGAAAAAACAAAAAAATTGTTTTTGATGCTATCACTAACTGGATTAATGATGATATTTTATCTATGTGATCTTAATAGAGTGCCTATACCAAACTCATGCGAAAGATATTCTTTATTACAAATACCAGTAATAATAGGAGCCTGTGTGGGCGGTCCAACTAGTGGTTTAATATTAAGCGTAATATATGGATTAATAGACGTGATATATGCCAGTTTTTCTGTGGAACTTACTGACATTTTAACCTCTCCTTTTGCTACATCTGTTATGGACCGTTACTATATACATGGAAGTTTTTTTTCACTAATTATGTGTTTTCTTCCAAAAATATTTCTAGCTTTATTTGCTAGTTTAATGTTTAAATACTTAAAAAATTATTGTAATAGTATTGGTCAGTTAATTATGCCAGCTGCATGTACATGTTTAGCTATATTATTTGCTTTTTTTACGTATATTGCTTTGTTTAATTTAGTTTTTGTAAATTATTTATCATATCTCCCTAATATTGAAAAATTTATTAATATTGTAAATTCAGCTTCTACATACGCGTTTATTCAAAAATTAGTAATCAACTTAATTATAGACCCCATTGCAATTTTTACATTAAGAAATGTAGCTCATTTTGATTAGTTTTTATAATCAGCACATCAATCTACGAAGGAAATCCTTATGACAAATCCATTTATATATTCTAATGATAACAAACGCTATAAAACTTGGAATTATTATTTAAAGCAAAAGTTTGGACAAAAAGTTTGCAAACTTCCAATTTCTGGTAATTTTACATGTCCTAATCGAGATGGAACTAAAGGTTTTAATGGATGTGTTTTTTGTTCCGGCATATCTCATGGTGAAAGCATTGACAACAGCAAAATGCCAATAAATAAACAGTTAGATATGGGTAGATCAGTTTTATCGAAAAAATGGCCAAATTCCCTGTTTTTACCATATTTTTCATATAATTCTTCAACATATGGCAACTTAGCAAAAATAAAATCACTTTACGAAGAGGCGCTAAAATACAAAGATGCAGTTGGCCTGTGCGTTGCAACCAGAGCAGACTGCTTAAATGATGATATTTGTGAATATCTAGAAGAGCTAAACAACAGAACTAATCTTTATGTTGAAATCGGCCTTCAAACCATTCATGATAAAACTGCAAATCTATTAAACCGCCAGCACTCTTATAAAGAGTTTTTATATGGATATAATAAATTAGTTTCAAAAAACATTAAGGTTTGCATACACATTATAAACAGTCTTCCAGGAGAAACAAAACAAATGATGATTGAAACTGCAAGAACGATTTCAAAATTAAATCCATTTGCTATAAAAATCCACATGCTATATATTGCTAAAAAAACAATTTTAGCGAACTGGTATGAAAACGATCAATTTAAACTTATGTCTCGAGAAGAATATATAGAAACAGTATGTGATCAAATAGAAATTTTGTCGCCAGAAATTGTAATAGAAAGGTTAACTGGTGATTGCATAAAAGAAAATTTAATAGCTCCAATGTGGAGTTTAAAAAAAGTAACTATATTAAATGATATTGACAAAGAATTAGTTAGACGAAATTCATTTCAGGGATGTAAATTAAAGCAGCACATTTAACTAACGGAGTTTTTTCAATTATGAAACAATTTATTTTAAAAAATTGGAGCAATGAAAAATATTCTTTACTACAAAAATGGCTTAATGACAATTTAAATTTAAAATATAAACAATTTCAGCAAAAAATTGTTAAAACAAAGTATCCTATAATTGGCGTAAAAATCCCAACAATTCGAAAAATTGCAAGCTATATTTTAAAAGGAAATGCTGAAAGTTTTTTAAAGGTTTGCAAAAATGAAAGTTTTGAAGAGATAGTTTTAAAGGGAATTGTTATTTCAAAACTAAATATTAATTTTAAGCAACGTGTAGAAATTTTTGAGCAATATATAAATTTAATCGATAATTGGGCTGTTTGCGACATAGTTACAGGCTCAATGAAAGAATTTTCAAAAAATAAAACATATGGATATGAATATATACTAATGTGTATACACTCCGATAATTTGTGGAAAATTCGAGTAGGAATAGTTGCTTTAATATCATTTTATGTTGATGAAAAATACGTTAACAAAATATTAGATCACTGCAAATATATTTCGAACAGATTTTCAATAATTAAAACATCAAAAAAATCTAATTCATCTCACTATTATGTTAAAATGGCCAATGCTTGGCTAATATCAGTATGCTTTGCAAAATTTCCAACAATAACCAAGACTTTTTTAGAAACTAACAGTCTTGACGATGAAACATTTAAAATGTCTATGCAGAAAATCATGGACTCTCATCGAGTCTCAGTCGAAGATAAATTATATGTAAAACAATTAAGACAATTACATAATAATGTAAAACAGTGCAAGCAATAGCCCATTATCGCATTCTTGCCCTTGAAGCATGAGAATCAAAAACAACAAAAATATTCTATCACTTTCCATATCTGGTAATATATTTTTTATTAAAGACGAAAACATATTTTTCTCACTTTTCACATTAATGTTTTTTTCTTTTTTTATTTTATTTGAAAAATTATTAATTCCATACTCTGAAATATTATTTTCTCTAAAACTACTATTTACATTATCGTTTTTCGGATTTTTTTCCTCGAAATTATCATATATATTAAACATTTGATTCTGACTCACCTTTTGTTTTGCTTTTTTTTGCATCTCACGTACTCTTTTTAGTGCATCTTCCTGCATAGCCGCAATGTTGTCCTGTGAGTAAACACCAGCCATTATTAAATTCACCTCTATCTTCGCAAAATCAAGATATATCCATAATATGCATATAGAAATAATCCTGTGAATAAAATATACCGTAATGTTTTATGGATAGTTTTTGTATTTGTGCATATTTACTAAAATAATATTTTTTTTATTAAGCACTTGATTTTTTCCCCTATATGCAGTAAAATTAGAAATGGATTTAGCATTCTAACTCTTAGAGTGCTAAATTGAAAAATCATAAACAAACGAATGGAGGAACTCTATATGAATATCAAGCCTTTGGCAGATAGGGTAGTAATTAAAATGCAAGAAGCAGAGGAAACAACAAAAAGTGGAATTATTCTTGCTGGTAGCGCTAAAGAAAAACCAGAAGTTGCTGAAGTTGTTGCAGTTGGTCCTGGTGGAATTGTAGATGGAAAAGAAGTGAAAATGGAACTAAAAGTTGGATATAAAGTTTTAATTTCAAAATATTCTGGAACAGAAGTTAAATTAGACGGCGAAGAATATACAATATTGCGGCAATCTGATGTTCTTGCAATTGTAGACTAAAAATATATCTTTTAAATTTTATTATTAACATATACATATATTTGGAGGTTTTGAAAAATGGCTAAAAAAATAATATATGGCGAAGAAGCTAGGAAAGCTTTGCAAGCCGGAATTGATAAGCTAGCAGATACAGTTAAAATAACATTGGGCCCAAAAGGAAGAAATGTTGTTTTAGATAAGAAATTTGGTGCTCCTTTAATAACAAACGACGGAGTAACAATAGCAAAAGAAATAGAATTAGAAGATGAATTTGAAAACATGGGAACACAGCTTGTTAAAGAAGTTGCTGTTAAAACAAATGATGCTGCAGGTGATGGAACAACAACTGCAACACTTCTTGCTCAAGCTTTGGTTCGTGAAGGAATGAAAAATGTTGCTGCAGGCGCAAATCCAATGGCTGTAAAACGCGGAATGCAAAAAGCAGTTAAAGCAGCAGTTGAAGCTATAAAATCAAATGCTAAAATGGTTTCAGGAACAGAAGATATTGCTCGTGTTGCAACAGTTTCAGCCGATAATGCAGAAGTTGGTAAATTAATTGCTGAGGCTATGGAAAAGGTTACATCAGATGGCGTTATAACAGTTGAAGAATCTAAAACTGCTGAAACATACAGCGAAGTTGTTGAAGGAATGCAGTTCGATCGTGGATATATTACTCCATATTTCTGCACAGATTCTGAAAAAATGGAAGCTGTTTTAGAAGACGCATATGTTTTAGTAACAGACAAGAAAATTTCAGTTATCCAAGATCTTCTTCCACTATTAGAGCAAATCGTTCAATCGGGAAAGAAACTTTTAATAATTGCGGAAGATATTGAAGGAGAAGCTCTAACAACTTTAATTTTAAACCGCTTAAGAGGAACATTCACTGTAGTTGGTGTTAAAGCTCCTGGTTTTGGTGATCGTCGTAAGGAAATGCTTCAAGATATAGCAACTTTAACAGGTGCAACTGTGGTTTCAAGTGACGTTGGAATTGAACTAAAAGACGCTACATTAGATATGCTTGGAACAGCTCATCAAGTTAAAGTGGACAAAGAAAACACAACAATTGTTGATGGTGGCGGAAGTTCTGAAGATATTAAATCTAGAATAAATCAAATTCGTTCTCAAATTGAAACAACAACATCTGATTTCGATCGCGAAAAACTACAAGAGCGTTTAGCAAAACTATCAGGCGGAGTTGCTGTAATTAAAGTTGGAGCTGCAACAGAAGTTGAAATGAAAGAGCAAAAATTACGCATAGAAGATGCTTTATCTGCAACAAAAGCAGCTGTTGAAGAAGGAATAGTTGCTGGAGGCGGAACAGCTCTAGTTGCTGCAATCCCTGCTGTTGAAAAAGTTTTAAATTCAACTGAAGACTCTGATGAAAGTACTGGTGTTTCAATAATTTTGAGAGCTTTAGAAGAGCCAGTTAGACAAATTGCTGCAAATGCCGGCCTAGAAGGATCTGTAATAATAAACGAACTAATGTCTAACAGCGACGCAAACTATGGCTTCGATGTAACAACTAAGAAATATGGTGATATGCTTTCTGCAGGAATTGTAGACCCTGCTAAAGTAACAAGAAGTGCGCTTCAAAATGCTTCATCTGTTGCTTCTATGGTTTTAACAACAGAAAGTTTAGTAACCGATATTCCAGAAGAAAATCCACCTGCTGCTCATGCCGCTCCTGCTGGAATGTATTAATAAAACGAAAAATAAAAAGCAATCTGAATTGTGCAGATTGCTTTTTTGTATGTGTGACTATCATAGTAAAAATAAAGCAGCCAAATAATATTTAGCCGCTTTATTTTTTTACTTTAAAAAAATTGTCTATACCAAACTATAAATGTATATATTGTCCAAATTTTTCGAGAATTATCTTTTTTGCCGTTTTTGTGGTTTTCAAGCAATTTTAAAATTTCACTAACATTAAAAAATTCAGAAGCCTCTTCTGATTTAAAGGCTTTTCGAACAATATTGTAATATTTATCCGTTTTAAGCCAAACTCTTATAGGAACAGGAAAACCTAATTTTTTCTTGTCTGCAACTTGCTTCGGCATTCGTCTTAAAGCAGCTCTTCGTAAAGCAAATTTTGTGTTTTCTCTATTAACCCTAAATTTTAGCGGTATTTTTCTAGAAACTTCAACAACCTTTTTATCTAAAAAAGGAACTCGCAGTTCTAACGAATTTGCCATACTCATCCTATCTGCTTTAAGTAAAATATCTCCAACCATCCACATATTCAAATCTATAAACTGCATTTTTGTAACATCATCTTTATTCTTAACCATATCATAAAAAGGCTTACATACTTTATCCGCAGACGAAGCATAAACTGGATGTTTCAAAATTTTCTCTCGTTCACGTTTTTTGAACATGTATGCATTTCCAATAAAACGCTCTTCAACCTTTTGCCCTCTACGAATAAAATAATTAATTCCTCGCCGCTCTCCAAACAATGATAAAAATTTCGCAACCAACTTTCTTATTCCATAAGGAATTTTTTCATATAAAGCATTTTCTACAGGATCTTTATAGACATTATATCCACCAAACAGTTCATCTGCTCCTTCTCCAGAGAGGACAACTTTAACATGCTCAGAAGCTATCTTACATACAAAATACAAAGCAACAGCAGCAGGATCGGCCAAAGGCTCATCCATATGATATTGTATTTTAGCAAAATTATCCCAAAATTCTTCTGGCGAAATAATTTTATTAATGTTTTTTACACCAATATATTTAGACAATTCCTTAGCATAATCAATTTCATTATACTTGTGTTGTTCAAAGCCTACCGTAAAAGTTTTATCTACATTTGCAGAACAAGCAACATAGCTAGAATCTACCCCAGAAGATAAAAAGGAGCCAACTTCAACATCTGAAATTTTATGCGCCTCAACAGAGTCATCAAAAACACGCTCAATTTCGTCCGCCCACTCTTCAAGTTGCTTTCCACCTTCTTCCTCAAAATTAACCATCCAATAACGACTAATTTCTAATTTTTCATTTTCATAGACAAAATAATGAGCAGGAGGCAATTTATAAACTCCCCTAAAAAATGTTTCACAACAAGGCGAATATTGAAAAGATAGATAATTTTCCAAAGCTTCTCTATTTAATTCTTTTTTGAAAGATGGATGCTTTAAAAAGCTTTTGATTTCGGAGCCAAAAATAAAGCTGCCTTCCATCTTTGCATAATGCAAAGGCTTTATTCCAAACATATCTCTAGCACCAAAGATACGACTATTATTTTTATCCCATATTATAAACGCAAACATCCCACGTAATTCTTTAACAAAATCATAACCAAATTCTTCGTAAGCATGCAGCAAAACTTCACTATCAGATTGATTAGAAAAATCGTGTCCCCTCTTTACTAAAACATCACGAAGTTCACGTGAATTATATATTTCTCCATTAAACACTAAAACCAATGATTTGTCTTCATTAAACATAGGTTGATTTCCAAATTCCAAGTCTATTATAGAAAGTCTTCTAAACCCCAAAGCTACAAAATCATCAATATATTCACCACTAGAATCAGGTCCTCTATGAATTATAGTGTCCATCATTTTGTGCAAAGTTTCCTCAGTTTGCTTAATATTATTGGTAAACCCAACAAAGCCACACATATTCAAACCTCTTTTCAACTATTTTAATACACTATCCGAGATAGTATATCATAAAAATCCATCCTATTCAAGAAACATCAAGCAATAGTTCATAGTTTCATAGTAATGATATAGTCGCCTATCCAAATAAGTAATAAATATTAAATTTTAACACGTTACAAAAATTTTCGCAATATTTGTTAATTATTTTTTTACTAGTATTATTTGCAAATTAATGTGTTTTGAGGTATAATTTAGTATATGTATTGCGTTTTTGGGAGGAAATTTAAAATGAGTTTAACCCGGTGGGTATTTAGAAAAGAAAATGAACAAAGAGTAGAAGAATTTAAAGCTAAATTTGGCTTGGGAGATTTGGTTGCTAGAGTTTTGTCGGCTAGAAATTTAACATGTGATCAATATCAAAATATATTTTCTTGTGAAAATATTGAAGATCCTTTTGTTTTGAAAGATATGGAAAAAGCTGTTAATAGAATAAATAATGCTGTTAAAAACAACGAAAAAATTGCAGTATATGGAGATTATGACTGCGATGGAATATGCTCGACAGCAATATTATATAAATATCTAGTGTCTGTGGGCGCAAATGTCATCGAATATATTCCAGAACGTGCTCAAGGTTATGGTCTATCTAACTCTGCAATAGACTATCTTAAAGAGCAGTCTGTTAATCTTATAATAACAGTAGATAATGGAATAGTTGCATTTGACGAGGCTTCATATATAAAAGAATGCAACATGGATTTAATAATAACCGATCATCATAACGCTACCGACACTTTACCAGAAGCTGTTGCAGTAGTTAACCCTAAAAGACTTGACGATAATTCTGAATTTAAAGATATTTGCGGAGCAGTTGTTGTTCTTAAACTGATTGCAGCTCTAGAAAACGGAAACTACGATAAAGCATTCGACTTTGCAGGAGATTTAGCAGCTATTGCAACAATAGGCGATGTTATGCCCCTAATAAAGGAAAACCGGCTTATTGTTAAAAAGGGCTTGGAACTAATAAAATTCACAAAAAACTATGGTCTACAATATCTTATAAAATTATCATCTCTTTCAAATCATCTTTCTTCAGGGACCATAGCTTTTGGAATTTGCCCACGCATTAACGCCACTGGAAGATTAGGCAATGCAAAGCTGTCTTTTGAATTATTAACTTGTGAAGACGAACAAGAAGCTAAAAAATTGGCAGACACAGTTTTTGGCTATAATATGAAAAGGCAAAAAATTGAAAGTGAAATAATCGGCGAAATACAATCCTACATATCTAAAAATCACGAAGAATTATATAAGCCCGTTTTAGTAATATCAAACGAAAATTGGCCAAAAGGTTTGATTGGAATAATCGCAGGAAAACTTATGGACCTATATTCTAAACCAGTAATTATTTTATCAGTAGACGGTGAAACGGCTGTTGGCTCAGCTCGTTCATTTGAAGGCTTTTCTGTGTATGACGCTCTAGATTATTGCAAAGAATATTTTATCAAGTGGGGCGGTCATGATCTTGCTGGAGGTTTAACAATTCCTACAAACAAAATAGAAATTTTTAAGCAAAAAATCGATGAATATGCTATAAAACACCAACCGCCATATCGCACTAAAAATATAGATCTAATAATAGATCCTAGTGAAATAAGCGTTGATATGGTGGATGATTTAAAGGTTTTAGCTCCATTTGGCCAATCAAATATTCAACCAATATTTATGATTAAAAATGCTAAACTAGTGGATATTGTTCCCCTTTCGGATCGCAAACATTTAAGACTTAAATTTTTAACACAGTCTACATCAATAAATGTAGTATATTTCAATATGCCACTTTCTCATTTCTATTATAAAGTTGGAAATTTGTTTAATATTTTGGTAAATATAGAAATAAATCATTATCAAGGTCTTGCTAGAATAAATTATAAAATGCTTGATATACGTCCAGTCGACGTTAACCAAACAAAAATGATAGCTGCTTCTATGGAATTTGATAGAATAATTAAAAACAAAAAAATCTCTACTGCAATAAAACATATAATATATCCAACTCACAAAGAGTTTTCAGCTGTATATAAATTAATTAAAAAGTTAAAAGTGTTTCATGGTAATGCATATAAGCTATATACTTTAATTTGTACAAGCTCAATAAATTATTGCAAGTTGTGTATAATATTAGAAGTTTTGTCAACAGAAGGTTTAATAAAATTTACATCTAACGGAATTGAATGCGTAAATAATCCTCCAAAAACAAACTTAAATTCTAATCCCTTAATTAAACAATTACGTTCAGATATTTGACAAAAATAAATTCAAAGGGAGCTGCTACACAATGTCAATTGGGATAAACAGTTTACTAAACGCAATTAAATATGCCGATCATTCTTACAATATAGATCTTATAACCAGAGCGTTTGAATTTGCTAAAGATTGTCATTCTTGTCAAAAGAGACTATCAGGAGAGCCATACATAATTCATCCCATTAATGTCGCATTAATTTTAATCAATCTAGGTATGGATACTAATTCTGTTGTAGCAGGTTTATTACACGATGTGATAGAAGACACAAAATTATCCAAAAAAGATATCTCAGAAAAATTTGGAGCAGACGTTGCTCTTTTAGTTGACGGCGTTACAAAATTAAGCAATGTTCCCTTGCGAACAGAAGAAGAGCAACATATTGAAAATATAAGAAAAATGTTGTTAGCAATGTCTAAAGATATTAGAGTAATAATCATTAAATTAGCAGATAGATTGCATAATATGAGAACAGCTCAAGCTTGGTCGGAACAAAAAAGACGCGATAAATCGCTAGAAACTATGGAAATTTATGCTCCCCTTGCTCAAAGGCTTGGAATGATAACAATAAAAGAAGAGCTGGAAGATATTGCTCTAAAATATTTAGATCCAATCGCATACGAAGAGATTACACAAATGCTTCAAAAACGAAGGCTTTCCAATTCTATTAATCTAAATAATGAAACATATATAGAATATATTGAACAAAAAATTTACAATAAAATAAAAAATATAGCTTCAAATGCAAAAATTAGCGGCAGGCTAAAAAGCCACTATGGAATATATAGAAAAGTATATATAACCGGAAAAGACTGGGAAGAAGTTTTTGACATATATGCAATACGCATTATTGTTAATACCGTATCTGAATGCTATAATGTTCTGGGTGCTATGCACGAAATATTCACTCCAATTCCTAACAGATTTAAAGACTATATATCAACTCCAAAACCAAATATGTATCAAAGTTTACACACAACTGTCATAGGAACCGGCGGAATCCCGTTTGAAATTCAAATAAGAACTATCGACATGCACTATATTGCAGAATATGGAATAGCAGCTCACTGGAAATATAAACAAGGCATTCAAAGCGATGGCTTGGAAAAAAGATTGTCTTGGATTAGACGCATGATTGAAATGCAACAAGAATCCGACACAGCAGAAGATTTTATGCAATCAATAAAAACAGATATTGGTTCTGAAGAAGTTTTTGTTTTTACTCCAAACGGTGAAGTAAAAACTCTTCCAGTTGGCAGCACAATAATAGATTTTGCATATTCTATTCACTCAGAAGTTGGCCACAAAATGATTGGCGGAAAAATAAATGGTAAGATTGCTCCAATAGAAACAAAAATAAAAACAAATCAAGTAATAGAAATAATTACTACAAAATCAATAAATCATGGTCCATCTCGAAATTGGCTTAAAATTGTTAAAACCAGCGAAGCAAAGCACAAAATAAAATCTTGGTTTAAAAAAGAAAAAAGAGAAGAAAACATACGAGAAGGCATGCTTGAGATAAAAAGAGAATTTTCCAGAAATAATATAAATTTAACTGAAAATGAGTTATATGTATTTTTAGACTCTATAGCACACAAACATAAATTTAATTCGATTGACGATTTTTATGCTGCAATCGGCTATGGCGGAATAGTTGTGTCAAAAATCATGCCGAACATAAAAGACGCTTATTACAAATATAAAAATGTTCCAACACCATTAAAGCAAAGCCAAACAGAAAAAAGGTTTTCTTCATCAACAGGAGTTGTGGTAGACGGAATTGAACATTGCTTAGTAAACTTAGCGCGATGTTGTAATCCAGTTCCTGGAAACAGTATAATAGGCTTTATAACGCGAGGAAATGGCGTTACAGTTCACAAAACAATATGCCCTAATATTTTAAACATACAAAAAGATATTACACAGTTAGATAAATTTATTCCTGTCCATTGGGAAAATTTGCCAAACAACCGATATATTTCTTCGTTAAAAATACTAGCAAATAATCAGGATAATATAGTGGCAAAAATCACGTCAGAATTAAATGAACTGAATATAACTATTAATGAGCTGAATGCCAAATTTTTAAAAAACAACAATGTTAGCATAGTTTTTTCTATATGGATTTCCCATATATCGCAAATGAAATCTATTATTCAAAAGCTAAAAAAATTAACGGGGATTATATCAATAGATATTTAAAATTAAACTTTGTGAGGTAATGCAATAATGATCAATACACTTTTTTCAAATGAGCAATATACTGTAAAACGATTTGTTCTTGGTCCATTGAAAACAAATTGTTATGTGCTATTTAATCACAATAAAGATGCTATAATAATTGATCCTGGTTATTACGATCCTATTCTTACTGACTGGCTTCAATCTAATAATATTAATCCAATAATGATATTATTAACTCACTGCCATTTTGACCACATATTAGGAATAAAAATGTTTCCTAATTTACCAGTATATGTACATGAAAATGATATAGAATTATTATTAGATGACAATAAAAATGCGGCAAAAGTATATAATTTATCAGTCGAATATAATAAAAATAATATTATAAGTTTCAAAGATGGTTTTAAAATTCCATGTGATTTTGCTGACATTAAAGCCATCCATACTCCTGGCCATACCAAAGGAAGCACATCATATTTGGCTCTTAAAAAAATTTTATTTACCGGTGACGCAATTTTTGCAGGAACAGTCGGAAGATATGACTTATGGGGAGGAAGCGAACAAGAAACAAAAGAAACTGTTAAAAAAATATGTAATCTAAAACAAAATTATTCAATATATCCCGGTCATGGAAGAACATCAACTCTTGAGGCAGAAAAATGTAATAATCCACATTTTTTACAAGTTTGATTTAGTTTTATATAAAATATAATAAATAAAATCTCAATCTAAGTTTATTTTTAGACTGAGATTTTATTTTATTTTTAATGTGATAATCGCTTCTCAAAGGATTGGCAGTCAACACACTCACTCATTTTAGGATTTGCTTCATGTGCTCCTATTCTAACATTTTTTAATGAACAATAATTTTCATCTCCACAATGGTTTTTACACTGTTCAACTGTGCATGAAATGCTTTTATTTCCTTTTTCCATTTAAAATTCCTCCTATCATTAATTTACATCATTATAGTTCCCAATGAATAAATTTTTATTTAACAATATTAGCAATATCCTGAACTGCATGACCTAAAGACTTTGCAGCACGTTCTGCCTTTTTTTTATTACTTTTTTTCATGTTTGACCCTTTAACTATAGCTGCAGCAGTTAAACATCCTGTAGCTACTCCAATCATTGCTCCTTTTGTAACAGTTTTCATCTTGGTCATCCCCTTTTTTATAAAATTTCAAGACAAAATCAACTAAAGATGATTCAATTATAGTATTTCCAACATTTTAAAAAATAAATATTAAAAATTAATTTAGAAAAATTTAACAATCAATTATAAAAATTAAATACTTTTATTATTTTACATATATAATCCTGCTTATTATAAATATCTTGACAATTAATATTAATAAATTTAAAATATTATTGGTTTATATTGTGTAATTTTGAAATTTAAAATAATATAAAATAGGTTTAGGCATATGAAAAAGATTAATAACATAATTGAATTAAAAAATATATCCATTTCGTTTGATGGAGAAAAAATTTTAGACAATTTAAATTTATGTATAAAAAATAGAGAGTTTGTTACTTTTTTGGGTCCCTCTGGTTGTGGAAAAACAACTATTTTAAAAATAATTGCGGGATTTTTAAAGCCAAATTCTGGCCAAATTCTTTTTGATGGTGAAAACATTAACAAAATTCCACCATATAAGCGAAATGTCAATACTGTTTTTCAACGATATGCTCTCTTTCCTCATTTAAATGTTTTTGACAATATAGCTTTTGGACTTAAAATACAAAATTTACCAAAAAATGAAATCAAATACCGCGTCTCTAGGCTACTTAAAGTTGTTAATTTAGAGGGCTTTGAAAAGCGCAAACCTTCTCAACTCTCTGGCGGACAGCAACAAAGAATCGCTATAGCCAGAGCACTTGTTAACAGGCCAAAAATTCTATTATTAGACGAACCTCTTTCCGCATTAGATCTTAAATTGAGAAAAGAGATGCAGCTAGAATTGAAAGAGATGCAACAAAAGCTGAATACTACGTTTATATATGTAACTCATGATCAGGAAGAAGCTTTAACTATGAGTGATACGATTGTTGTTATGAACGAAGGAAAAGTTCAACAAATTGGTTCTCCTGAAGAAGTTTATAATGAACCTCAAAATGCTTTTGTAGCCGATTTTATAGGTCAAAGCAATATATTAAATGGAATTATGTTAGAAGATTATAAAGTGAGTTTTGCTCAAAAAGAATTCGAATGTGTTGATAAAGGATTTAAATCAAAACAACCCGTAGACGTTGTTATAAGGCCAGAAGATTTGCAAATAATTTCAAAAAATAAAAGCAATGCAAAATTTACAGGTGTTATAGATTCTGTAGTTTTTAAAGGCGTTCATTATGAAATTGAAGTTTTTGCCCAAGATATGTATTGGTTAGTTCATACCACAAAATATTTTAAAAAAGGAGAAAAAGTTGGTTTAACCTTTAATCCCGACGATATTCATATAATGTCAAAATTATTTAATCAAACTACTAATGTTTTATCAGCAGAAGTTATTGAACATAATAAAATTAAATTTATGGATATTGTTTTTGAAAAAGAAGATTTAAATATAGATGTCGGTTCAAATGTAAAATTAACAATTCCTCCAAATAGTATATCTTTAGTATCTAGTGACTTTGCCGACTTGGTTTTAACTCTAGATTCAATTATATATAAAGGTGCATATAACGAAATGTACTTTTATTTAGATGACAAAGATAACAACAACCAATATATTTTGGTTACTTCTGAAAATGAAGAAGAAGTTGGAACAGAGCTAGGGCTAAAATTTGATTTCAACAAAGTGGAGGTAAAAAGATGTGAATAAAGTTTCTATCAAGTTTTTGCCATACGGTTTATGGATGGTTTTTTTTACTGTAATTCCTTCTTTAATGATAATATGGTTTGCATTCACTAATGAATTTTTTGAATTTACATTAGAAAATATTTTGAAAATTAGCAACCATATAGAAATTATATTTCGGTCCATCCTTTTTGCTCTAATATCAACAGTTATTTGCTTAGCGATTGGCTATCCTTTTGCATATTTTATGACAAAGCTATCAAAGTCCAGTCAAAAACTGTGCTTAATGTTGATTATGCTGCCAATGTGGACAAATCTTCTCCTGCGAACCTACGCTTGGATGACTCTCTTAGAAAACAATGGTTTAATTAACAATGTTTTAAAATTAATGTCTTTAGAGCCTATCAGAATGATAAACACTCCGTATGCTGTTATTTTAGGCATGACATATGATTTTTTGCCATTCATGATAATTCCAATATATACAACTATAAATAAAATAGACAGCAGTTTAATTGAAGCAGGAAACGATTTAGGAGCAAATGATTTTCAAACATTTCGTCATATAATTCTTCCTCTTTCTATTCCGGGAATTGTATCGGGAATTTCAATGGTTTTTGTTCCAGCAACTTCAACTTTTATAATATCGCAGCTTCTTGGAGGCGGCTCTAATGTTTTAATCGGAGATCTTATTGAATCACAATTTATGGGTTCAACATATAATCCTTGGTTTGGTTCTGCTATGTCATTTATATTAATGATTATAATTGTAATTATAATGGCAATAACAAATAAATTTGATAAAACTGAAACGGAGAGTCTGGCAAAATGAAAAGTAAATTGGTTCCAAAAATTTGCATTATATTCGCATTAATCTTTTTATATTTACCAATTATTGTGGTTATTATTTTTGCTTTTAACAAAACAAAATCCAGAACCGTTTTCAATGGTCCAACGCTAAGCTGGTTTTTCGAGCTTTTTAAAGATCACTCCATTATGACATCTCTTTTAAATTCTTTTATTTTAGCCATTTTAGCTTCAATAATTGCTACAGTTATTGGAACAATGGCTGCTTTACAAATAGTAAAAATGAAAAAAAGTAGTCAATCAGTAATAATGAGTTTGAACTATATTCCAATAATAAATTCTGATATTGTTATGGGAATATCTTTGATGCTTTTAATGACATTTATTCTCAATATTATAGGTGGTCATCTTGGATTTTTAACAGTTTTAATCGCACATATAACTTTATGTATGCCATACGTTATTTTAACAATTATTCCTAAAATTAAACAAACAGATCCAAATTTATTAGAAGCAGCATTAGATTTAGGATGTACTCCTAGTAAAGCTTTTTTTAAAGTTATTCTTCCACAAATTACTCCTGGTATTATTAGTGCGTTTATAATGGCATTTTCTATTTCTTTTGATGACTTCGCAGTTAGTTATTTTACAACGGGCAGTTCGTTTCAAACGCTCCCAGTTCTTATATACTCTATGGCTAGGAAAAGAATAACCCCAAAAATAAATGCGCTATTTGCGATAATGTTTGTTTTAATATTGCTCATGCTTATAGTGATGAATTACTTAGATATAAAATCCGAAAAAACATTAAAGAAAAAATCACTAAGCTCAAACTAAAAATTTATAAAAACAAATTGGAGATTAAAATGAAAAAATTAATGTCAATGACATTAGTGCTTGTTATGTTACTGAGTTCTATATTTCAGTCAGGATGTTCAAACAAAAATTATCCTAATGGAGAATTAAAAATATTTTGCTGGGGTGAATATCTAGCGAATGGAACGTCCGATTCTTTAGACATAATAAAGGCTTTTGAAGAAGAAACCGGAATAAAAGTTTCTGTGTTCTCAACATATGATTCAAATGAACAGATGTATGCAAAATTAAAATATGGCAGTGTGGATTACGACTTAATTTTTCCATCAGAATATATGATATCACGCTTAATTAAAGAAGATATGATCCAAAAAATAAACATAAAATCTTTAAACAATTACTCTGAAATAATGAATAGCTGCAAGGGTAGTGTCTCAGGATATGATCCAACAGACGAATATAGTGTTCCCTACGCATGGGGAACTGTTGGTTTAGTTTATAATTCCCCCATGATTGAAAAATTGACAAATCAAAATGCCAAAGATGTTGTTAAAGGCTGGAAATCTCTTTGGGATAAAAGACTAGAAAAAGAAGTTTTTATGTTTATAAACAGCAGAGATAGTTTTGCTATAGCAGAAAAAATATTAGGTTTTTCTTTAAATACCACTAATTTGGACGAAATTAACGATGCAGCAAATCTTTTAAAAACTCAAAGGCCAATAGTGCAAGCATATATTATGGATCAAATTTTTGATAAAATGGCAAATAACGAAGGTGCTATTGCCCCCGCATATTCAGGTGATATAATTACCATGATGAAAGAAAATCCAAATTTAGAATATTGCTTTCCAGAAGAAGGTTCTAACATATTTGTGGATGGAATGTGTATACCAAAAAACGCGAAAAACGTGGAAAACGCACATAAATTTATAGATTTCCTCTGCAGACCAGATATTGCCCTGAAAAATGCAAATTTTCTTTCATATTCTACTCCAGTAATTGGTGCTTGGGAAAATCTTGATGAAAATTTAAAGCAAAATCCAATAGCATATCCTCCCGAAAGTATAATAAAAAAGTGCGAGTCACACAAATATTTGCCAAAAGAAATTAACACAAAAATGGAAACTTTATGGACTGAAATAAGAAACTAAACAAAGAAACCAGCAAAGTTAAAAAATATGCTGGTTTTTTATTTTTAATATATTACTTCAATTTTACTTCCACTATATATTTTACTTTGTTTAATTTGAATTTGAGATCTTATTCTTCCTTTCAATTCAGGAATATGTGATATTAGTCCAATAATTCTGCCAGATTTATGTAAAGTTGTTAAACACTGAATAACGCTATTTAAATATTCAGAATCTAAAGTTCCAAATCCTTCATCAATTAGCATTGTTCCAAGTTCAACCCCTCCGGATTTGTTCGATACAACATCATATAATCCTAACGATAGTGAAAGAGAAGCGGCGAAAGTCTCTCCACCAGACAGTGTGCTAACATGCCTAATTTTTCCACTATATGCATCAAATATTTTTAAACTTATATCTTGCGATTCTATATCTTCTATTTTAGTAAATTGATATCTGCCATTGGTTATTTTACCTAGCCAAATATTGGCAAAAACTAATACTTCATTTACGCAAGCTGCCAACACATATTTTTCAAATCCCATTCTTTTTCTGTTTCCTTTAGCAACTTCACTCATTGTTTTAGCAACTTTATATTCTTCTTCTAATTTTTCAACATTTTTATAATTGCATGTTAATTCATCCAAGCAATTTTTGTTTATTATCAATCGTTTTCTTAACTTTTCTTCTTGCTGCTTAATTTCTTGCCTTTTAGCCTCATTTTTACATTTTAATGCCTTAATGTCGTCAACCGATTCACTTTTTAAATTTTGCAAAGACTTTTCTATAGTTTGTAGTTCAATATTTCTGCGATCTATTTCTTTTAAAATATCCTCATCTTTTTTTATTTCAAGTTTTAATTGTTCAATATTTGGTAAAAACTTCAGGAATTCAGCAATAGTAATATCAAATTTATTTAATTGATCATCAAATTGTTTTTTTGAATTTATAGTACGATCTTTCAGCTCAGAATAACTAAGTTTTGCCGCTTTCATTTCTCCTAACAAACCATTCAATTTTTTCTCTTGAATCAAATGTTCTCTTTGAATATCTTCTATTTTCTTTTTCAAATTATTCTGATTGCTTAAAAGTTCCTGCTCATATTTTGCAATTTTATCTAAATTTTGCAGCTCTATAGGAATATCCTCAAGATATTCTGCTTTTTGCTTATTTAGTTCATCGCAATTAGATAAAAACTTACTTTTGTCTATTTCAAGTTTAGATATACTGTTTGTATAATCAACCTGTTCGTCCACTTCAGTTTTCCATAAATTTTTAGGAATTTGCGTTTTAAGTTTTTCACGAATTTTATTCAAACTTGTCTCATGATTTTTCAAAACTTCCTTTAAGCTGTCCTCGCTGTAGTCTATAACATCTCCATCAACATTTTCAATAGAAATGTTTAATATGCCAATTTCATACTCTATTTTTCTAAGCAAATCCTTCTGTGAATCAACCATCATTCTTAATTTTTCCAGTTTACTCTGTGTAATTACTTCTGAGTCAAAATTACTCATAATTTTAGGATGATCAATCGACCCACAAACAGGACATGGCTCTCCTTTTTTTAACTCTTTAGCTAAAGCATAGGCTTGTTGTTCATAGAAATTTTTACAACCCTCTAAATATTTATTATTATATATTTTTAATTTGTCTTTACAGTTTAAATAATCGTTTTTTAGCTCAATTATTTTATTTAAGTTTTCAATTGCTTCACTTTCAACTTTAGCTTCATTTTTTAATAATGCTAAATTGTTTTTTGCGTTTAAAACAGTAATTTCTTCCTCTATTTTTTTTACTTCACTTAGTTCTATTTTAACTTTACAATCAATTTTATCAACCAATTCTAATATTTTTTTTGCATTCAATAATTGAACATATTTAAAGTCTATATTTTTCAACTCATCTTGCAACTTATCAATATCACTAACACGCTTTTGAGAAGTCTTTAAATTATTATTTTGCTTTTCAATTTCTTGCTTTAATTTAGTTATCTGATCCTGTTTATTTGTTAAATCGCTGCTCAAGTTTTTATAGGATTTATATATTATCTCAGCCTTTTCCAGTCTTTTAACCGTTTCCTGTTTTTTCTTGAAATTGTCGATATCTGGCTTATTTACAGCCAATTCTTTAATGCATTTTTTTATATTATCTCTCTCAGCTTGCTTCTTCTGAATTTGAACTGCAATTTGAATTCTAGCCTCAAGTTTTTGCAACGATATATCTAAATTGTGCAAATTATCTATTAGGCATTTTAATTTCAGTTCGTCGTTTGCATTTTGCTCAGATAATAAACTAATAATATCGCATATTTTAACATGTTCCTCTGCTAATAAATTCAATAACGTTTCATTATCAGTTATTATGCTTTTTATTTTTTCAAAATTTCTTCTATTTACATCCTCATATTTTTTCAATATATTTTGCTTATACTCAAAAATCTTATTAGTAATTATTTCATAAATTTCTGTTCCAAAAAGCTTCCGAAATGTTTTAGCCTGTTCTTCACCTCTTTCAGTTAGCAATTTTTGAAACTGCCCTTGAGGTAACATAACAAGCTTATTAAAATTGATCTTATCTATTCCTATAATTTGCTCGTTTATTAATCGCGATATTTCTTTCAAATTATTCTCAATTTTTCCATCTGGCATTTTTAGTTCTGCTTGATGCTTGTGTTGTTTAAAGCCATCTCCTCTTAATTTTGCGACTATTTGGTCTGGCGCTCTATAAATTTTATATATTTTTCCTTTAGATTCAAACTCTAATTCAACATAACATAAACTTCCTGCACTTGAAAAATCGCTTTTTAAACTTCTGCTTTCCTTTCTTTGCCCACTAACACTACCATACAAAACAAAACAAATTGCATCAAAAATAGTAGTTTTTCCCGCACCCGTATCACCAGAAATCAAAAATAAATTTTCATTTTTAAACAACGAAAAATCTATTTCTTCAGTTTTGGCATATGGACCAAAAGCAGCCATCTTTAATTTAATTGGCCTCATTATTCAGTTCCCCCATTACTCTTTCCAAAAGCTGCTTTTCCAGTTCATTCATCTCTTTTCCAGACACATCTTTATAAAATGATGCAAACAACTCCTGCGGACTTTTTTGTATAATATGCTGAGATGTTCTAGTATTATCTAATTTTATATTAACATAGCTTAAATCTAATATATTAGGACAAACCGTCCTTATTCGCCCATGAGGGTCTATAATAAAATTTTCATCAGTAAGCTGCACCGAAACATAGTCATTCGTTTTTATTTTCATTATATCTTCAAAATTGCCACGCAAAATTCTCAAATCACGTAAAGGCTCAACCAATATTTTTTCTATATTTATATTTTTTGATCTATCTATATCAATAATCACCACTTGCTTTTTGTGATTCGCCTCACTCACTGAATATTTTAAAGGTGATCCTGAATATCTTCCTCTTTTTCCAGCTTTCTGAGGTCCATGTAAGTGTCCTAATGCAATATAATCAAAATTTTTAAACTTGTCTAAATTTACAATATCACTACCACCAATTGAAATCTCCGAGTCACAATATTCCAAATCTTTAAAGCCAAAATCCATATATGTTCCATGTGTGCATAATATGTTAACATCACAAGATATATTGCTTTGTATTTTATGTTTTAAAACGATATCAATAGCAGAATCAAAACTAGAAATTTTATCAACACCAAAATACTCTTTAACCATTGTAGGATCTACATATGGCAAAAGCGTAAAACCAACTGCTCCGAATATGTCATCAATTTTAACATGTTTTATTCCACTAACTCCCCCACAAATAGTTAATCCCGAACTTTCCAATATTTTAGAAGAAAAGCTCAACTTTTGTGGTGAATCATGATTTCCAGATATAATTAAAGCAGGTATTTTAAGCTCCATTATAACCTTCGTTAAAAATTCATCTAACAGTTCAACAGCAGCTGCAGACGGAACAGCACTATTATATATGTCTCCTGCAACAACTAAAACGTCTATCTTTTCATTTTTTATAACAGAAATAAGCCAATTCAAAAAATGCGCTTGATCTTCAATTAAACTATATTTATTTAAAAACCGCCCTATATGCCAATCAGCCGTATGCAATATTCGCAACAAAATACCTCCAATACCTTTTATATCCTTTATTCATGATTATAGCAAATTCAGAACTCATACACAATATTATAAAATAAAAAAGTTGACAGCAACTGCCATCAACTTTAAAATATATATTTGTGTATCAATTACTCGTTAATTTCAGTAACAACACCGGAACCAACAGTTCTACCACCTTCACGGATAGCAAAACGCAAGCCGCTTTCAATAGCAATTGGAGTAATCAATTCAACGTTCATTTCTACATTATCTCCAGGCATACACATTTCTGTTCCTTCAGGAAGACTTACAACACCTGTAACATCTGTTGTTCTGAAATAGAACTGTGGACGATAATTGTTGAAGAATGGAGTATGACGACCACCCTCGTCTTTTTTCAATACATAAACTGAACCGTGGAACTTAGTATGTGGGTGAATTGAGCCTGGAGCGCAAAGAACCTGACCACGTTTAATTTCTTCACGTGAAACACCACGTAAAAGTGCACCAATGTTGTCTCCTGCCTCTGCATAATCCAATGTTTTGCGGAACATTTCAATTCCTGTAATAACTGTTTTTGCACGCTCTTCTGTAAGACCGATGATTTCTACTTCATCAGAAACGTTCAATTTTCCTCTTTCAACACGACCTGTAGCAACTGTTCCACGACCAGAAATTGTCATAACGTCTTCAACAGGCATAAGGAAAGGAAGGTCTGATTTTCTTTCAGGAGTAGGAATATATTCATCAACTGCATCCATCAATTCAATAATTGGAGCATATGCTGGATCGTTAATATCGTTTGGAGCTTCCAAAACTTTCAATGCAGAGCCCTTAATGATCGGAATATCATCACCTGGAAAGTCATATTCAGAAAGCAAATCACGAATTTCCATCTCTACTAATTCCAAGAACTCTTCATCATCAACCTGATCAACTTTGTTCATGAAAACAACTATATATGGAACACCAACCTGGCGTGCGAGCAAGATATGCTCACGTGTCTGAGGCATAGGACCGTCTGCTGCCGATACAACCAATATAGCACCGTCCATTTGAGCAGCACCTGTGATCATGTTTTTAACATAGTCAGCATGTCCTGGACAGTCAACGTGTGCATAGTGACGTTTTTCTGTTTCATACTCAACGTGCGCAGTATTAATTGTTATTCCACGTTCACGCTCTTCTGGAGCCTTATCTATATTTGCATAATCAACAAAATCAGCTTGACCTTTCATTCCAAGAGTTTTTGTTATTGCTGCAGTTAATGTAGTTTTACCGTGGTCAACGTGACCAATAGTACCAATATTAATATGTGGCTTATTTCTTTCAAATTTTGCTTTTGCCATTATTTTCTCCTCCTCAAAATTAACTTCATGCTGAATCTTATTCTAACACATAATAAAAATTATTCAAGTACTTTTAAGCAATTTTATTTTTTTGCTCTAGCGGACATAATTTTTTCTGATATAGACTTCGGAACCTCAATATAGTGGCTAGGCTCCATAGAATACTGTCCTCTACCTTGCGTTTTAGATCTCAAATCATTTGAATATCCAAACATTTCAGAAAGAGGAACATTTGCTTTTATCTCTTGCAAACCATTTCTAGGGTCCATTCCCTCAACCTGACCACGCCTCGAGTTCAAATCTCCTATAACATCTCCCATATATTCCTCCGGAACAATAACAACCACTTTCATGATTGGCTCCAAAATTACAGGATCTGCTTTTCTCATAGCTTCTTTGAACGCCTGAGAACCGGCTATTTTAAACGCCATTTCAGAAGAGTCAACGTCATGATATGATCCATCATACAAAGTAACCTTAACGTCAACCACTTGATATCCAGCTAAAATACCAGCCTGCATTGCTCCCTGAATACCCGAATCAACTGCTGGAATATATTCTTTTGGAATTGCTCCTCCAACAATTTTATTAATAAATTCATATCCTTTGCCTGACTCATTAGGCTCAACATGAATCTTAACATGTCCATATTGACCTTTACCACCAGACTGACGCGCATATTTATGATCGATGTCAACTTCGCGTCTTATTGTTTCCTTATATGAAACCTGAGGCGCTCCAACATTAGCTTCAACCTTAAACTCACGAAGCAAACGGTCAACAATAATTTCTAAATGAAGCTCACCCATTCCAGCTATTATAGTCTGACCTGTTTCCTCATTTGTATATGTTCTAAAGGTTGGGTCTTCCTCAGCAAGTTTAGCCAAAGCTATTCCCATTTTTTCAGAACCAGCTTTTGTTTTTGGCTCAATTGCAAGACTTATAACAGGTTCTGGAAATTCCATAGACTCTAATATTATTGGATGCTGAGAATCACAAAGCGTATCTCCAGTTACAGTATTCTTAAGGCCAACTGCAGCAGCAATATCTCCCGCAAAAACCTCTTCAATATCTGTTCGATTGTTAGAATGCATCTGTAATATTCTACCAATACGTTCATTATTGCCTTTGACTGAATTATAAACATTTGTTCCTGCCTTTATGCTTCCTGAATATACACGGAAGAAGCACAGTTTCCCAACAAATGGGTCTGTTGCAATTTTAAATGCAAGCGCCGAAAAAGGCTCTGTATCAGAAGATGGCCTGTCCTCTTCTTCATCAGTTTTAGGATTTATTCCCTTAATAGGTGGAATGTCTGTTGGAGCTGGCATATAGTCTACAATTGCATCTAACAAAGGCTGAACACCCTTATTTCTATAAGATGTTCCGCAAGTTACTGGAACAATTTTATTAGCTATTGTTCCAACTCTAAGCGCTTTCTTTATCTCCTCAACACTGATTTCTTCACCTTCAAGGTATTTCATCATAATATCTTCATCAACTTCAGCAACTGCTTCTAATAGCTTTGTTCGATATTCATCAGCTATATCTTTTAAATCATCAGGAATATCGGTTGAATCCATAACCTTGCCCAAATCGTCTGCATATATGATAGCTTCCATTTTAACAAGGTCAATGATTCCCTTAAAAGTGTCCTCAGCTCCTATAGGAAGTTGAATTGGAATTGCATTACATTTCAAACGCTCTTCCATCATCTTAACGACATTATAAAAATCTGCTCCCATAATATCCATCTTATTTACATAAGCCATTCTGGGAACTCCGTAATTATCAGCCTGATGCCAAACAGTTTCAGACTGCGGCTCAACTCCACCTTTTGCACAAAAAACAGTCACCGAACCATCTAATACTCTAAGTGATCTTTCAACTTCAACCGTAAAATCAACGTGTCCAGGAGTGTCTATTATATTGATACGATGTCTATGTTTTTTCATCATGGCTGGATTTCCTAAAAACTCAGTATGGCTCCAGTAACAAGTTGTAGCAGCAGATGTGATCGTGATTCCACGCTCCTGTTCTTGCTCCATCCAGTCCATCGTTGCTGCACCATCATGAGTTTCTCCCAACTTACGATTTATTCCCGTATAATAAAGTATACGCTCAGTAGTTGTTGTTTTTCCAGCATCAATGTGAGCCATTATACCAATATTACGGGTCATTTGTAACGATACGTCTCTTGGCATAATTCCCTCCTCAATACTAACGGTTTTTCAACCAAATTTTTTTCTTTAAAAATTTTTTGCATGCAACTATTATAGCAAATAAATCTATAAAAAGCTACAAATAATAACATATAAATTACAAACGTAAAATACTCTATAAAAATACTACCAACGGTAATGTGCAAAAGCTTTATTTGCTTCAGCCATTTTATGTGTATCTTCACGCTTCTTGCACGAACCACCCGTATTATTAAGAGCATCCATTATTTCCGCTGCCAAACGCTCTCTCATTGTTCTTTCGTTACGCTGACGTGAATATAAGGTAATCCAACGCAACCCCAATGTTTGCCTACGTTCAGGGCGAACTTCAATAGGAACCTGATATGTTGCTCCACCAACACGACGAGCTTTTACCTCTAACACTGGCATTATATTTTCCATTGCTTCTTGGAAAGCTTCAAGCGGCTCTCTATCTAATTTTTCTTTTACAATATCAAATGCACCATAAACTATTTTCTGCGCAACACCCTTTTTTCCATCAAGCATTATGCTATTTATAAGACGTGTCACAAGTTTAGATTTATAAAGCGGATCTGGCAAAACATCACGTTTTGCTATTTTCCCTCTTCTTGGCACTTCTCTTCCCTCCTTCATAAATTGATGAATTCATTGGTACTCGAAAGCAAAACCTCCCGTTGTGCCACCCAGGTAAAATGTCTTAATTTAAACAAATATATATTACCCAACTGGCCACATGCTAGGACTTTTCTGTAAAATCAAACATAAAAATTTTACAATTACTTTCCAGCCTTAGGACGCTTCGATCCATATTTAGAACGAGCTTTTTTCCTATCCGCAACTCCTTGCGAATCCAATGTTCCACGTATAATATGATAACGTGTACCTGGTAAATCCTTAACACGTCCACCACGAATTAAAACAACACTATGTTCCTGCAAATTATGCCCCTCTCCAGGAATATAGGATGTAACCTCAATTCCATTAGAAAGACGAACCCTGGCAACTTTTCTAAGCGCTGAGTTTGGCTTTTTTGGAGTCATAGTTCTAACTGCAGTACACACACCACGCTTCTGTGGAGAATTATGATCTACTGATATTTTTTTCATAGAGTTATAATTCTTTCCAAGAGCTGGAGCATTAGATTTAGAAGTCTTTTCTTTTCTTCCTTTACGTACAAGCTGGTTAAAAGTTGGCATATGGCACCTCCTTATTCAATTTTATGAGCAAAAGCTCAGTGTATATGTTAGCACAAAAATTTTGTGAAAACAAACCAATAGAATTATATCATTTTAATAGTTATTGTGTCAAGAGTGTATAAAGAACACAAAAACTCCTTAATCCAATAACCATAAAACAAAATCCAATACAAAATAATTAGATAATATTGCTAATAACTAGCCTTTGTTATATCAACATTTTGGTAGCAAGATACTCCTGTTCCAGCAGGTATCAATTTACCGATTATAACATTTTCCTTTAGCCCTGTTAATGGATCTATCTTACCCTTTATAGCCGCATCAGTTAAAACACGCGTAGTTTCCTGGAATGACGCAGCAGACAAAAAGCTATCCGTAGCCAAAGAAGCTTTTGTTATTCCCAATAGAACTGGATCCCATGTAGGATATTGTACATCTTCTCCCAACGATTCTTTTTTCTTTATTTCTGCAATAGCTTTACTGAGTGCACTGCGTTCAACATAAGTTCCACTAACAAAATTACTGCTACCAGGCTCAACTATTCTAACTTTTCTCATCATTTGACGAACTATAACTTCAATATGCTTATCATTAATATCAACACCTTGAAGTCGGTAAGTTTTTTGAACTTCAGAAATAAGATAATTTTGAACCGCCTTCTCACCTTTAACTGCCAAAACATCATGTGGGTTTATAGGTCCTTCAGTCAGCGGGTCTCCAGCCTCTATAACATCACCATCATCAACCTTAATTCTAAAACCAAATGGAATACTGTAATCCTTTTCCTCTCCATCATCACCTGTCACAAATATATGCCTGGTTTGTTTTATTTCTTCAATGCGAACTCTACCCGCAATCTCAGATGTAATAGAAGAATATTTTGGCCTTCTGCCTTCAAATAGTTCTTCAACTCTTGGCAATCCCTGAGTAATATCCTCTGCAGAAGCAATTCCTCCAGTATGGAAAGTTCTCATTGTAAGCTGTGTTCCTGGTTCACCAATTGACTGAGCTGCTATCGTTCCAACTGCTTCACCAATAGCAACAGTATCATTTCTAGCAAGATTTGAACCATAGCATTTAGCACATATTCCAGACTCTGCTTCACAAGTCAAAATAGATCTTATTTCAACTTTTTTCACGCCAGCATCAACTATTTTCTTGGCATCATCATTAGTAATCAACCTGTTGCAAGGCATAAGCAACTGACCAGTTTCAGGATGCATTAAATTTTTACATAAATATCTTCCAACTAAGCGCTCTTCCAAAGGTTCAATCATTTCATTGCCGTCACAAATTTCATAAACTTCAATTCCGTGATCAACACCGCAATCATGTTCCCGAATAATTACTTCTTGAGCAACGTCAACCAAACGACGTGTTAAATATCCAGAGTCTGCCGTACGCAAAGCCGTATCTGCAAGTCCTTTTCTAGCTCCACGAGATGAAATAAAATACTCCAGAATGTTAAGGCCTTCACGATAATTAGCTTTAATTGGAATTTCAATAGTCGTTCCAGATGCGTTAGCAATCAATCCACGCATTCCAGCTAACTGCCTAATCTGATTTATAGATCCACGCGCTCCAGAATCAGCCATCATAAAAATTGGATTGTAATTATCGAGATTCGCAGTAAGCGCATCAGAAACCTTTTTTGTAGTTTTATCCCACACATCAATAACCAAGCCATATCTTTCGTCGTTAGAAATTAATCCTCTTCTATATTGCTGTATTATTTTAGAAATTTGCTCATCAGCTTCTTTTAAATACTGCTCTTTTTGCGGAGGAATAACTGCATCGCTAACAGCAACTGTTATAGCTCCTTTGGTTGAATATTTAAATCCTTGATCTTTAATTTTATCCAAAACTTCAGACGTAGTAGCAACTCCATGTACATCAATACATACCGAAACTATTTTTTCTAATTGTTTCTTTCCTACCTTAAAGTTTATTTCAAGATTAAATAATTCATCTTCATTAGTTCTATCAACAAAACCTAAATCCTGCGGTATTGGTTGATTAAATATAATTCTTCCAACAGTAGTTTCTATTATTTTGCTGCGTTTCTTTCCATTAACATATTTAGACACTCTAACACGAATCAAAGCATGAAGAGTAACATATCCTTCGCTGTAAGCTATAATAGCTTCATTAAAGTCGCGAAAGACTTTTCCTTCACCTTTTTCACCTTTTTTGGTAATAGTAAGATAATATGAACCCAAAACCATATCCTGAGTTGGAACAGTAACCGGCTTTCCATCAGACGGTTTAAGCAAATTGTTTGCAGCCAACATCAAAAATCTGGCTTCTGCTTGAGCTTCAGCAGACAAAGGAACGTGAACAGCCATCTGGTCTCCATCAAAGTCAGCATTATATGCAGTACATACTAATGGATGTAATTTCAAAGCTTTTCCTTCAACTAACACAGGTTCAAAAGCTTGAATACCCAAACGATGCAACGTTGGAGCACGGTTTAAAAGAACTGGATGGCCTTTAATAACTGTTTCTAAAGCATCCCAAACTTCTGTTTTTCCTCTCTCAACCATTTTTCGCGCACTCTTTATATTGGAAGCAACACCTTTTTCAACCAATTTTTTCATAACAAAAGGTTTAAATAGCTCAAGGGCCATCTCTTTAGGCAATCCACATTGATACATTTTCAGCTCTGGACCAACAACAATAACAGAACGTCCGGAATAGTCAACACGCTTTCCCAGCAAGTTCTGCCTAAAACGTCCCTGTTTACCTTTCAGCATATCTGAGAGTGATTTAAGCGGCCTGTTATTTGGGCCAGCAACCGATCTTCCTCTTCTTCCGTTATCTATTAAAGCATCAACAGCTTCCTGAAGCATTCTTTTCTCATTTCGAACAATTATATCGGGAGCTCTAAGTTCTAATAATCTTTTAAGTCTGTTATTTCTGTTAATTACTCTTCTGTAAAGATCGTTTAAATCCGAGGTTGCAAATCGCCCACCATCTAATTGAACCATAGGCCTAATATCAGGAGGTATTACAGGAATAACATCTAAAATCATCCATTCTGGATTATTTCCGCTTGTAGCAAAAGCCTTAGCAACATCGTATCTTCTAACAGTCTTTACTCTTTTTTGGCCCTTAGAATTTTCAATTTCTTCCTTTAGTTCCGCAAGCAATTTATCAAAGTCGATATCTTTAAGTAGTTCTTTTATTGCTTCAGCACCCATAGAAGCCTTAAAATCATTTTCATAGCGCTCATACATATCATTATATTCTTTTTCACTAAGTATTTGCCCACGCTCCAAAACAGTATCACCCGGATCGGTTACAACATACTTAACAAAATATAAAACTTCTTCAAGTCTGCGCGGAGAGATATCCAAAAGCAACCCTATGCGTGAAGGTATGCCTTTAAAATACCAAATATGGGAAACCGGAGCAGCAAGTTCTATATGCCCCATGCGCTCACGACGAACACTAGACCTTGTAACTTCAACTCCACATCTTTCACATATTTTTCCTTTATATCTTAGCCTTTTATATTTTCCACAATTACATTCCCAGTCCTTTGTAGGCCCAAAAATACGTTCACAAAAAAGCCCATCTTTTTCCGGCTTCAACGTACGATAATTTATAGTTTCAGGCCTCGTAACTTCTCCACAAGACCATTCTCTAATTTGCTCCGGTGAAGCCAAATCTATCTTTATTGAATTAAAAATATTAAACTCCATATAGAGTCCTCCTAGAACACACATTACAAACTAATAATCAGCAATTTTCATTAGTATAATAACATAAATTAATATCTCCACATCATATCTTATCTAAAGATTAATATTCACCTTCAGATTGCTCTTCTGAATCCACAGCTTGTTCAAACTCTCCACCGACTTCGAGTTCACTAACATCAAAACCTTCTGAATTACTCTCAGACTCAACAAATTTGCTTTCTTCTTGATTAATTAGTCCCATATTATCATCAGATTCTAAAGTTTCTTTTAAATCCATTTCTTTGTTGTTAGCATCTAAAATTTTAATATCTAATGCCAAAGATTGCAATTCTTTAATAAGAACTCGAAATGCCTCTGGAGCTCCCGGTTTAGGTATATTTTTACCCTTAACAATGGCTTCATATGTTTTAACTCTACCTACTATATCGTCGGATTTTACAGTCAAAATTTCTTGTAAAGTATACGCTGCACCATATGCCTCTAAGGCCCAAACTTCCATTTCTCCAAATCTTTGCCCACCAAATTGAGCTTTTCCTCCTAAAGGTTGCTGCGTAACCAAAGAATATGGCCCAGTAGATCTAGCATGTATTTTATCATCAACTAAGTGGTGTAGCTTTAAGAAATACATATATCCAACTGTTACAGGATTATCAAATGGCTCTCCTGTTCTACCATCATACAATATAGTTTTACCGTCTTCACGAAGACCAGCTTCTTTCAAAAGTTCCCTAACATCAGATTCTCTAGCTCCATCAAAAACTGGAGTTGCAACTTTCCAGCCTAATTCCTTAGCAGCCATTCCCAAATGAACTTCTAAAACCTGTCCTATATTCATTCGAGATGGAACACCCAATGGATTAAGAACAATATCAAGAGGCCTTCCATTAGGCAAAAACGGCATATCTTCCTGTGGCAATATTCTAGAAACAACACCTTTGTTTCCATGACGTCCAGCCATTTTGTCTCCAACGCTTATTTTACGCTTTTGAATTATATAGCAACGAACAACCATATTCACACCAGGCGAAAGTTCATCCGAATTTTCTCTGGTAAACACTTTTATATCTTTTACTATACCATATTCTCCATGTGGAACACGAAGCGAAGTATCACGAACTTCTCTTGCTTTTTCTCCAAAAATAGCTCTAAGCAAACGTTCTTCCGCAGTTAGTTCTGTTTCTCCTTTTGGAGTAACCTTTCCAACCAAAATATCTCCAGACCTAACTTCAGCACCAATTCTAATTATTCCATTTTCGTCAAGATTTTTCAAAGAATCTTCACCAACATTAGGAATCTCTCTAGTAATCTCTTCAGGCCCAAGCTTTGTATCTCTAGTTTGACATTCATATTTTTCAATGTGAATTGAGGTATAGACATCATCTCTAACTATGTTTTCATTAATCAAAACAGCATCTTCATAGTTATAACCTTCCCAAGTCATAAACCCAATCAATGCGTTTTTCCCTAAGCTAATTTCGCCCTGATCAGTAGCAGGTCCATCGGCAATAACTTGCCCCTTAGAAACTTTTTCACCAACATTAACTATTGGCCTTTGGTTTACACATGTACTTTGATTAGAACGAGCAAATTTTATCAATTTATACTCATGCTTAATTTTTTGATCATCTGTGACAGTGATTTTATCTCCAGAAACCCCGGACACTATTCCATCAACTTCAGATCTAACAACAACACCTGAATCAACAGCTGCTTTATATTCCATACCAGTTCCAACAATTGGAGCCTCAGTTTTAAGCAAAGGCACAGCTTGACGCTGCATGTTAGCACCCATCAAAGCACGGTTTGCGTCATCATTTTCCAAAAATGGAATCATAGCCGTTGCTATAGAAACAACCATTTTAGGAGAAACATCCATAAAGTCAACCGACTCTCTTTCAATTTCTAAAATCTGATCACGACATCTAGCATTAACACGAGGTCTTTCAAATTTATTATCTTCAGTTAAAGGTTCGTTAGCCTGAGCCACAACATAATTATCTTCAATATCAGCTGTCATATAAACAACTTCATTTGTTACTCTTCCTGTTTCCTTATCAACACGCCTATATGGCGCCTCGATAAATCCATATTCGTTCAACCTAGCAAATGAAGCCAAATATGATATCAAACCGATATTTGGACCTTCTGGGGTTTCGATTGGACACATCCTACCATAATGCGAATAATGAACATCTCGAACCTCAAATCCAGCTCTATCACGTGAAAGACCACCAGGCCCCAAAGCAGACAAACGACGTTTATGGGTAAGTTCAGCCAACGGATTAGTTTGATCCATAAACTGAGAAAGAGGAGACGACCCAAAAAATTCCTTTATAGCCGCAACAACAGGACGAATATTTATTAAAGCCTGCGGAGTAACAACATCAGAATCCTGAGCTTGAAGTGTCATACGTTCACGAATAACACGTTCCATCCTAGAAAAGCCTATGCGGAATTGATTTTGCAATAGCTCTCCAACACTTCTAATACGTCTATTTCCTAAATGGTCTATATCATCTATTACTCCAATATTTTTAGATAGACAATGTATGTAATTTATCGACGCAAAAATATCATCTTTTATAATATACTTAGGAACCAATTTGTCTGCATTATCTCTAATTGCTTCTTTAAGTTCCTTCTCATCATCATATTGATCGATAATTGCACGTAAAACATTATACCTAACTTTTTCATGTATATTATACTCTTTTGGATCAATATCAACAAAGTCAGTAATATCAACCATACCATTAGAAATAAGCTTGACTTCTTCTCCATCAACATCCAAATAAACAACAGAAACGCCTGATTTTTCTATTGCCATAGCCTTATCTTTAGTCAAAATTTCTCCAACATCAGCCAAAATCTCACCAGTAAGTTCATCAATAACTGGCTGAGCAAGTTTTTGACCAGCAATCCTATAGCCCATAGCAAGCTTTTTGTTATATTTGTATCTACCAACGCGAGACAAATCATAACGTCTTTCATCAAAAAACAAATTTCTAATATAAGCAACAGCGGAGTCTATCGTTGGAGGCTCGCCTGGCCTAAGCTTTCTATATACTTCTAATAGAGCTTCTTCTCCGTTTTTCACGCTATCTTTGTCAGTAATAGTTTTATATATATATTTATCCTGACCAAAAATATCATAAATTTCCTGATCTATTCCATTAAAATTTGTAAAAACATCTTCGCCATTTTCACAAACATCTTTAATCATAAATAGCGCACGCAAAAAAACTGTTACCGGTATCTTTCTGTTTTTATCTATTCTAACATAGCAAATATCGTTAGAATTCGTTTCAAATTCCAACCAAGCACCCCTGTTAGGAATTACAGTTGTAGAAAACTTCTTTTTTCCGGTTTTATCATATTCACTACTATAATAAACGCCCGGCGAACGAACCAACTGAGAAACTATTACACGCTCTGCTCCATTAATAATAAACGTTCCACTGGGAGTCATTAACGGAAAGTCCCCCATAAATATTTCTTGTTCTTTAATTTCGCCAGTTTCCATATTTTTTAAGCGAACTTTAACACGAAGAGGAACTGCGTAGTTAGCATCGCGCTCTTTACATTCCATTATATCGTATTTGGGCTCGGAATCAAAACGATAATCCACAAATTCAAGGAATAAATTACCCGAATGATCTGATATACACGAAGCATCTCTAAACACTTCCTTAAGACCATATTTAACAAACCATTCATATGAATTTTTTTGAACCTCAATAAGATTAGGCATTTTCAGCACTTCATTGATCCTTGCAAAACTCATTCTTGTGGTTTTTCCCATTTCTACGGGCTTGACATTCACCATAGGCTTTTAATTCCTCCGTTTCTGATTTTACTAAAATATGTCTCCATTAATAATAACGAATACTGTCACTGCCTGATATAAAATTTAATATGCATATATATAATGAAAAAACAATCAAACTACAAATTCATATGCGCAGCTTGAACACATAAAATATAAACTAAAAATCAGCCCAACAACCCATATTAAAGCATACTTTGTTATTATATAATATTTAGCAAAACATGTCAAGACAATTTTTCAAAATTAAATAGTCTATTAAAAATTTATACCATTATAATGTATATAATATATTTTACACTTTAAAAATTATGCAAATATTTGTTCTTTGAAAAAATTTTATCATATATTTGTAAATCAATGATTGTATTTATTTTATATTGTGATAAAATAAATTTTGTAGTAATATGTATTTTTTAAGTTAAATTTAAAGGAGGCAAAAAAGCAATGCTTCAAATGCCAAAAAAAAGAAACATATTAACCGATAATCCTGTTCGCACAATTTGTCTGAGCTTCATTTCAGTTATTATGTTTGGAGCAATTATTCTTTTTCTACCAATATCTTCAAAACCGGGAATCACACCTTCTTTTTTTGAATGTCTATTCACCGCAACATCCGCAACATGTGTTGCTGGTCTGTCTTTAAATGACACTTTTCATACATGGTCTGTTTTTGGTCAATCCGTCATCATGTGTTTAATCCAAATAGGAGGACTAGGCCTAATAACTTTTTCATCAGTATTTTCTCTATCACTCAACAAAAAATTAAGCTTAAAAAGCATGCGTTTAGCAAATTCCCAAATTAACACCAATGATTTTGCCAACATCTCATCTTTATTTGTAAACGTCATACGAATAACCTTACTTTGCGAGTCTATTGGAGCTGCGTTTTTATCAATATCTTTTTGTAGAAAATATGGACTGAAAGGAATATTTATGGCAATATTTTCTTCTGTTTCTTCATATTGCAACTCCGGCCTTGATATAAACGGCTTCATTGCTCCTGGTTGTAGCTTTATTCCTTTTCAAAATGATATAATTGTAGTTATTACTCTCAGTATTTTAACTGTTGTTGGGGGAATTGGTTTCGTTGTCATTAATGAATTAATACAGTTAAAAAAATCTCACAAAAAAATCAAATTTTTATCTTTTCATTCTAAATTAGCTATATTTTCAACATTAATTCTAATTGTAACTGGAACATTAGCAATACTAATTATGGAATGGTCTAACACTTTAGCAGATATGAGTTTTCCAGAAAAACTATCCGCATCAGCATTCAGTTCAATAACAGCAAGATCGGCAGGATTTTCGGTCGTTGACTATTCTCAAACAACAACATTCACAAAATTATTCACTAGCTTTTTAATGTTCATAGGAGCTTGCCCTGGTGGAACAGGTGGCGGAATAAAAATAACTACAATGGTTATATTAATCATGACCACCATTGGTGTGGTAAAAAATTGCGAAGACACAACAATATTCAAGCACAAAATTAACAAAAACACAGTATATAAAGCAATATCACTACTATTTATGTCATCATTATTGATAGCTATAGCAACAATTATATTTTACATAACCAATCCTGACATTAAACTAATAGATTTATTTTTCACAATTATTTCTGCTTTCGGAACAGTAGGAATATCAACAATGAGCGTGCAAGATCTATCACAAATTTCGAAATATATATTAATATTTTTAATGTATATAGGAAGAGTAGGTCCACTTTCATTTGCTCTAATGTTCGGAATAAGCTCAAAGTCCAAAAAATACGTTTCTCTGCCCGAGGGCAAAACATATGTAGGATAATAAAAAATAGAGTGCATATTTAAAAGTTATATGCACCCTATTTTTTATTTATTATTAATAGTAAAAATGTAAACTAATTAAAAACTATACTAACAACATATGTAATTAAAATTAAGCCAACAAAAACATATCTCGTAGTAAAATCAAAAAATTTACCAACAGGTTTTTTTCTACCTAGCCCAACTTGCTCATGCACAAATTTTTTCCCACAAATCCAGAAAAACATAATTCCAGCCAATAGCGCACCCAGCGGAACAATATATATAGACAAAACATCCATCCAGACACCAACAACATCTGCATTTTCAATTAAAATTCCAATGATTGTTGCAACAATTCCTATTATAGCAACAGATTTCCCGCGAGATAATCCAAAGCGAGATTGAAAAAATTCAACAGGAGCTTCAAACAAATTAACCAAAGAAGTAATAGCCGCAAACAGAACCGCCAAAAAGAACACAACAGCAACTAATTGCCCTGCTGGCAGAAGCTTAAAAATCATCGGCATAGTTATAAACATAAGCGGCGGCCCAGATTTTAATTCAGATTCAAGGCCAAAAGAAAACACAGCTGGGATAATAACAACAGCAGCAAGTATTGACGCAATAAAACTAAAAAAGCAAATATTCTTAGCACAAGAAACAACATCTTCCTTATCACTTAAATAGCTACCATATATTATTGTTCCCGAACCAGCTAGTGAAAGCGAAAAAAACGCCTGACCCAACGCGCTAATCCATGTTTTTGGATTTGCTAAACATTCCCAATTTGGCTTAAATAAATATACATACCCCTCTAAAGAATTTGGAGTAAAAAACACAAATATTGCAAGAAGTAAAAACATGATAAAAAACGCTGGCATAACAATTTTATTTAATTTTTCTATTCCGCCCGACACCCCAAAAAACATAACGATAAATGTTAAAATAAGCGCTATAAGATGCCACGGCACACTTGAAAAATTGCCAGTAATACTCTGAAAATATTCAACCGATTCTTCATGTAAAACAGCCCCAGAAACACTCCCAACAATAAATTTTATAACCCAACCAACAATAACCGAATATCCTATGCCAATTAGCAAACAGCCTACAAGAGGAATTGCTCCCAAATAATGTCCGTGTTTTATATTTCTAGTTTGCAGCGCTTTTTTAAAAGCTCCCAGCGGCCCAGTTTTCATCGCTCTACCAAATGCTATTTCTCCAACAACTCCTGAACATCCTAAAATAACCATAAAAATCACAAAAGGTATTAAAAAAGCCGAACCGCCATATTGTCCTAATCTATATGGGAATAGCCATATGTTTCCCATTCCCACTGCAGAGCCAACACACGCTAGAACAAAGCCGACTTTTCCGCTAAATTTTCCCTTAGCAGTTCCATTAGAACTCATAAATGACCATCCCCTTTAATAAAATTTATTTTTTAATTATATATTTATAAAATATATAGCCGGAAATAATCATAACACAGTTTGCATACCGTGTCAATTGAGCTTTTCCATATTTACAGTATATTTTCAATATTCTACATTTATTACATATTTTTACATAAAAAAATACACGGACCATAAGATCCGCGTAAATAACTAATTCATACACAATTAGTTAGCTGCTTTGCTTGAGCTTGCTGCTTTGCTTGAGCTTGCTGCTGAGCTACTTGAGCTTGCTGCTGAGCTACTTGATGAGCTTGCTGCTGAGCTACTTGCAGAGCTGCTCTTTGAGCTGCTTGAGCTTGAAGAACTACTCTTCGAACTTGAAGAGTTGTTATTACAACCTGTCAAAGCAAAAGAACAACAAAGAACTGCTGCTGATACCAATGCAATAACCTTTTTCATGTACAAATATCTCCTTTCTGAGTTAGTAAGCATAAATCTAATTACTTTAACTCTCTGCACCAACAACAAACAACCATTCAAGTTGCAATAGCTAGTGCAAAACTTTTTTGTGATTGCAAATGCTTAAACAAATGCAACCAACCAAAAAATAAATATTTTGCACTAAATTTGGTGCAAAAATTTATCTAAGTGACAGTTTATCATTTGAACCATATGTAATCAAGAAAACCGGCGCTAAATGTAGTTTTTTGGATTTAAGATGACGTTTTGCTTGTGAATTAATTTTTTATTTCTATTTTTATAATTTTTGTGATATAATTTCGTAGTAAGCATCTTTAACATTATATGGAGGAGATAAATGATGCCCATAGCCATTTTAGGATCAAAATCAACATATAATAAAATATTAGTTTACTTAAAACAATTATATCAAAATAATAAATTACTAACAGATCATATTTTCTTTGAGAATTTTGATATATTCACTTCAGAACTACAAAAGCAATATTGGCATATCGCAATAACTTTAAATCAACCTATGGAATTAATATATGAAATCAAAAAAGTGAGTCCTAAAACTAAAATAATTTTTATATCACCAACAGATAAATTTGCTTTAGAAGGCTATAGAGCAGATATTTCTTATTACTTATTATACCCTATAAATTGCAGTGAATTCCAACTTGCAATAAATAAATGCCTAAATTGTTGCCAAGAATACAATGAATATATAGTTGTAAATTCAAATTGGCAAAAAATACCAATATTTTTAAAAGACATAATATTCGCTGAAAAAAATGGACACAATATTATAATTCACACAAAAAATAAAACCATATCCACCCGAATGACATTTAAAGACTTTATAGAAAAAACAAAACATTTTTCTAATTTTATAAATTGTGTAAAAGGTGCACTAGTAAATTTATCATGGGTTGATAACCTAGAATCTCAAAACTTTTTAATGACTAGCGGAGAAAGAATTCCCATCAGACGACAAGACAGAAAAAAAATTAAAAATATATATACACAATATTTAATAGATCATCAAATTAAAAATTAATTTATACGGAGGGTATATATTATGGAATTTAAAAAATGCGTTGAAACGCGAAGAAGCATTAGAAAATATAAACCCGTTAAAATATCACATAAAGATTTTGAAGATATAATAGAACTAACCAAATTATCGCCTTCTTGGAAAAATTCTCAAATTGCCCGATTCACATTAATAGAAGATGATGGCATAAAGAATAGCATTGCTCAAACATGTGTAAATGAGTCTAAAAACAATCAAATCACAATATCCAATGCGCCAAACATAATAATAATATCTTATATTAAAGGACAAAGTGGTTTCAATAATGATGGTTCATTTTCAACTACTAAAGGAGATAGATGGCAAATGTTCGATGCAGGGGTTGCTGCTTCAACTCTTTGTTTAGCAGCCAACAGCAAAGGTTTTGGAACAGTTATTATGGGAATATTTAATGAAGATAAAGTATCTCAAATTATACATTTACCCCAAGATCAACAAATAGCAGCGTTAATTCCAATAGGTTTACCCGATGTTGTTCCAAAATGTCCTCCTAGAAATCCTACAAAATCAATTATAACCTATCTTTAAATAAATATATCTTAATATAAATTAAATATATTTGAATACAAATTATAATATATATGTTATAATACAAAAAACATCTCATTAATTTTAGGAGTGATTCTATGTTTGAAAAAATAGATATAAAAAATCTTTCATTCAAGCCATTTGAATTAATTGGAACCGAATGGATGCTAATAACCGCAGGGAACTTACAAAATCACAATACCATGACTGCTAGTTGGGGCGGCGTTGGAATAATGTGGAATAATCCAGTTATAACAACATATATCCGCCCTCAAAGATACACCAAAGAATTTATAGATAAAGAAAAATATTTTACAGTAAGCTTTTATGACAACGAATTTAAACCAGCACTACAAATTTGTGGAACAAAATCTGGTCGTGAGATTAACAAAACAAAGGAAACCGGCTTAATTCCCAAAATGTTTGGCGAATCTGTAGCATTTGAGCAAGCAAAATTAGTAATAGTTTGTGAAAAACAATATGTTCAAGAAATTAGTCCCCAAGGCTTTTTAGATTCAAATATAATAAATACTTCATATCCAAACAAAGATTTTCATTTTATGTACATTTCAAAAATCATTGAAACATATATAAAAAAATAAAAAGTATAAAAATAATGCACACAAATATATAAAAAATGTGTGCGTTATTTTTTTATATGAATAATTTGACAGCTAACTACGCTCATTCCCCTCATTATCACTTTTATCCGGCATATTACATCCTTTAAAAGTTAAAATAAATTCAGTATATTTACCATATTCACTTTTAACGTTTATTCTCCAATTACATAACCTCACTATGGTTGACACTATATTTAATCCTAATCCAAATCCCGATTTATCTTTACTGCGCGACTGATCAGTTTTATAAAAGCGGTCAAACAGTTTATCAAGTTCTTCTTTAGTTAATCCATCTCCACTGTTTCTAACTGTTATTATTCTTGCATGTGCAACCTGAATAAATTTAAAAGATATATATCCTTTTTCGTTAGAAAATTTTATAGCATTTTCAATCAAATTATAAAAAATTTGATATATTAAGTTCTCATCACCTTCAACCCAACAATCATCAACATCATCCATTCCACGAATATCAAGATTTTTGCTTTCAATCTTATCAAAAAATCCTACCAATATGCGACCAATAACATTGTTAATGTTCACAGGCACAAAAACTGGTTTAATTCCCCCACTCTCTATTTTAGATATATTCAACATCGATTGGACTAAATGAGATAAACGCTTTACTTCATTAGATATAATTTTAAGATAATAATCTCGTTTTTCTTCTGGAATAGTCCCATCAATTAATCCATCAATAAATCCTACTATAGATGTTATGGGGGTTTTAAATTCATGAGAAACATTAGAAACAAAATTACGGCTAGATTCTTCAAATTTAGCTATAGATTCACTCATAGAATTCATAGTTTGAGCTAATGCACCTATGTCGTCATTAGTATGAACATCCACCTTAGGCTCAAAATTACCACTAGCATATTCTTGAGCAACAACCTTCATTTGCCGCAAAGGAGCAGTAATATAGTATGTATAAACTAATAAAATCAAAATTGAAAAGCAAATTACACAAATTAAGGAAATTATAAATCTAAATACAACTAGTTTATATGACTTTTGAAAATCATTTTCTAAATCTATTATTGCCATATATTTTGCTCTAGAATTTTCAAAATAATCCTTCACAGGTTTTCCATAAATATGACATTTACGGTTTAAGTCTGATGAACCTATAGACTTTTTACCACGATATTCTCCAGTATGCTCAATTCTTTTTGCAAAATAAGGCAAATCAATCGTGCCAATATATTCATTTTCCAAATTAGTATAAATAACTTCCTTGTTTTCATCATATAAAACCAATCTCATATCCTTTGGACAGGTTAATGTAAACGCATGTTCTAAACTACTTTCAACAGTATAAATACCCATATCCTGCTCGTCCATAGCATTTTCAATAAGCACACCCATTTGAATTTCCATAAAATTATATTTACTATAATCAACAACAAAATACATAATAATAGCAGCTATAAAACAATTGCTCAGAACTATTATCGCTATGCACATAACATTGTATCTAACAAACAAATTTTTTTTCATAACTAATCTCTCTTTTTATGAAAAAATTTTCAAATTAATATGATTCAAATTTATATCCAACACCCCACACTGTTTTAAGTGCCCACTTGTCGGAAACATTGTCGATTTTTCGTCTAATTCGCTTAATATGAACATCTATAGTTCTAGAATCTCCATAATATTCATATCCCCATATGTCATCTAATAGCTGATCACGAGTATATACTTGGTTCGGATTGGATGCTAGCTTAAACAAAAGCTCCAACTCTTTTGGGGGAATATCTACCATTTCACCGTCAATCTTAAGCTCATATTTAACCATGTCTATTTCCATTTTATCATATTTAATTTTTTTAGGCAGTTCTTGTTCTCCCCCACTAGCAACTCTCCTATAAACAGCCTTTATTCTAGCAATAATTTCTTTAGTATCAAATGGTTTGGTAACATAATCATCTGCACCAAGTTCCAATCCTAAAACACGATCAAAAACTTCTCCCTTAGCAGTTAGCATAATTATAGGAACGTTAGAAGTTTTTCTAATTTCCAAGCAAACCTGCCAACCATCCATAATAGGAAGCATTACATCCAGCAAAACAAAATCCGGCTTTAGCGAATTAAATTTAGCAACAGCTTCCTCTCCATCATAAGCCAAAATTACTTTATAGCCCTCTTTATCAAGATATAGCTTAAGTAATTCGCATATATTTTTATCATCATCAACGACCAATATTTTTTCTAATGACATAGTCATCACCCCGTTCATTTAATCAAGAATGTCTATTTTTAAATATAAACGAAAAAAGTAGAAAATCGTAATTAAATGGTAACAAAATAAACAAACAAATACAAAGTAAAATTTATAAAAAAATATTAAAAAATTTTATTAAAAATCACGAAGGATATTTAATAACTAACTTTGAAAACTTAGATAAATCATCGGCATTAATATAATTAGAGTTTTTATCGTTATTTTTCATAACTCTTATGTCAATTTTCTCTGGCTCACCATATCTGACATCATTAACCTTGCTTTTAAAAATTTCTAATATTTTTTGTTGATACAGCCTATTTAAAAACTCTTGAGAATAAGCATTTTTATCGTTATATTTACCCGACACAATATCCGCATTATATTGATCAACAAACTCATTAACTTGATTCATACTATCTTCGAATATTAGCATAGGTGAAACAGACACATGAACAATATATCCATCTTGTATTTTTTCAGACTTATCTTCAACAGTATACTCTATTTTACCATATAATTCTTTATATAAAGCCTTAATCTGTTCACGAGTAGAATCATCTACACTTACATTACCAGCCTCATCTGTAAAACCAAACAATTTAGCAAAAACATCAATCTGAGACTCACAGCAAATATCATATTGTCGTTCAATTTGATCAATAGCGGAAGAAGTCATTTTAGAATAGTCTTCAAATTGGCCCTTATAAAGCGCATCAAAAGACGCTCTTACATATTTACTAGGATCAAAAAATAATCCACAACCAACAGCCAAAAAAGAAAAAGCAATCAAAACTGCAATAATATTAATCTTTGCCAAAATTTTTTTCATAAAAAATAATCCTTCCATATATTATTATACCATATTTTTGAATTATTTAAAAATATATTTAAATAATGTAGGTTTAAGTTTATTAATATAGTAATTTTCAAATACTGCGAGAAAAAAATCATATATCAAACAACCAAATAAAAAAATCAAACCACCCAAAATCCAAATCCAAACACTATATTTTCCAAACAAATCCACCCCAAAAAAGACGATAAACATTCCAAGATATAAGCATATAGATACAACAAAAACGCTTATTTTCAATATATATCTATAAATTACTAATTGTAATTTTTCTATGTAAGTCTTTAAAATAGGATAATATCCCAATAGGAAAATATATGAAAAAACAATAGATTTTTGGGAAACAAATATTAAAGAAAGCACAGAAGTTACAACATAAATAAAAAACGCTTTTGCCTTTCCCATCTCAACCATAGCAATAACCAAAAAAGAACCACAAATTCCTGATATTGAATAGCTCAAAAGGGAAATCACACCGCCCAAAAACATTATTGTGACACTCAACGCAGCAAAAATTCCACAATAGGCTAAATTTCTAACGTCTTTCATTATATAAATCCTTTCAACTAACAGCCACGCATAAAACTTCCACCTAAACAATTACAGCAACAATCTGCACAAAGCAATCCACCACATATATCACAAACTCCACATCCAACAAGCGGCCTTGTTCCATTACCATAAGGCGATTCTGCTCCCGGATTTCCAAACTGACCAGACCTTTGCCACATTGCCCTTTCCCAAGCTTGTCTATATACAGTATTTTGTGGATCCATTCTGCATGCTGCTTCAAAAAACTCAGATGCTTCTCCAAGCCATCCTTTGTTAAAAAATATCAAACCTTTTAAATAAAACCACCTAGGCAGCCTATTTTCTCTAGCAATTCCATCTAATATTTCCTCAGCGGTATCTAAATCATCTGACCTTATAAGCTCTTCAATATAATCAAAATCAACAACACCGTTCTGCGAACCATTATTATCAAAAGAATCCTTAACAGATTCTCCTTTTTTCATTCTATCAATCCGCCTGGCATTCATTATTTCATCAAATGCTTTTGTTATTTGTTCTGTCTTTTCATAAGCGTGTTTTTTCAAATCTTCCTTCTCATAACTGCCCGGATCATATTTGTTTTTCATTGCAATATAAGCATCTTTAACCTGCTTGTCAGTTGCTTTTTCACTGATGCCTAGTAATTCGTAATATTCCTTCATTAAATTATCCTCCAAAATTAAATCCATTAATGTTTTCCAAATCGTCTATTTTTTGTTTATGCTTATCAAAAACTTTTTTTTCAACCGACTTCAAGCCAAGATATATTATATTTTTCACTATAGATTTATAATTACCAAATTCCAATAATTCAAACGCCTGAGCAAGTTGAGCAACAGAAAAATTTAAAGCCCAAAGTGCGTTTTGAAAGATTTCTTTCTTCATACAATCATCAATTTGCAAATTTGTAATCAACCCGTCAGATCTATATTTAATTAAAAAAGGATTAAAAGACCCCGTTTTACAATCTTTATCTAAATCATCCAACGCATCAATTATATAAATATATCTACCTACCATATAGCCTATTCTATATAAGATTTTCTGAGTTTTCAAATCGTCCGAAAAAGTTTGAACAATTAGGCCCAAACATTTAGATATTGGATCACAAGCTCTATCTAAAGAGCAATTAATATTTTTCTCAACCTCAGCTTGGCTATGCATTAAATTTTCAACAATATTAGCAATGTCAGCACGTTTTTTACTAGCTTTTTCATACATTCTTTTAAAACTAACAAGCCCAACACGCGCCACAAACTTTTTTAAAAGCCTTTCATCTTCAATATTATCAAAAAATTTAAAATAAGAAAATATCAAACTAATATCAGCGGCATTTTCTAAAGCCCTGCAATTTTTTAAGCATAAATTCTTTTTTAGCGGGTGAATAATGCAACGCTCTTTTTTAAATTCAATGTCTTCATTAGAAATCCCCAATGCAAATAAAACCAAGAAAACTATATCATAACTTAACATTAATCTCGACAGCTGATTATATGATCGACCCAACTGCTTGCAAAGTCCGCAATAAATTGCTTTATATATTTCATTTTCATAAACCTTTAGCTCAGGAATAAACGGTTTAACATAACCAAACACGTTGTTCCCCTTTCAAAACAAATTAATAATTTAAAATATATTATAACACAAAAAACAATATATTAAAACATATTATTTCCATAAAAAATTTTTTACTAATCTCACAATTAAAACATAATCTGTTTGTTGAATCATACAAAATATATTTTATATTAGTTTAACCCACAACTTGCATAAACACGAATAAATCAGCAAATCATAACTAGCTCTATTGAATTACAAGATGGAAATGTATGTTTTTTTATGATACAATTAATAATATATAATATTGGTTTATAATAAAAGTCTTAAACACTTACAAATATAAATATGGAGGTAAGATTTTTATGGACAGCAAATTTGTTTACTCGTTCGAAGAAGGAAACGCAAAAATGCGCAAACTTTTAGGTGGAAAAGGCGCTAATCTTGCTGAAATGACAAATATGGGTCTTCCTGTTCCTAACGGTTTCACAATAACTACCCAAGCATGTAAACAATATTATAAAAATAATAAACAACTCTCAAAAAATATAGTCTTACAAATAGAAGACTATATTAAAAAACTAGAAATATCCTCTAACAAAAAATTTGGAGCTTATAATAATCCTCTATTACTCTCAGTCCGTTCTGGCGCACCGGCATCTATGCCAGGAATGATGGATACTATATTAAATTTAGGCTTAAATGATCAAGTTGTTGAGGGGCTTATTAAAAAAACTCAAAACAAAAGATTTGTTCTAGATTCATATCGTAGATTTATTCAAATGTTCTCAGACGTTGTTATGGATATTCCTAACAAAAATTTTGAAGAAATTATTCAAAACGTAAAACAATCAAAAAACATTAAACTAGACACTGATCTAACCTCCAAAGATCTCGAAAATATAATTAACAAATTTAAACAATACTATAAAGAGCAAAAAGGGGTTGATTTTCCATCTTCTCCTCAAAAACAATTACTTGAAGCTGTAAAGGCTGTTTTTCGATCTTGGAATAATCCTCGTGCAATTTATTACAGACAATTAAATGATATTCCTGCAGATTGGGGAACGGCAGTAAATATTCAAATGATGGTTTTCGGAAACATGGGAGAAACATCAGGAACTGGCGTTGCATTCACCAGAAATCCATCAACAGGTGAAAACAAAATATTTGGTGAATTTCTTATGAACGCTCAAGGGGAGGACGTTGTAGCTGGAATTCGAACTCCCAATCCTATTGATAATCTTAAACAGATTATGCCAAACATTTATGATGAATTTACATCAATATGCAAAAAGCTTGAAGATCACTACAAAGACATGCAAGATATGGAATTTACCATTGAAGACGGTAAGCTATATATTCTTCAAACACGCAGCGGCAAACGCACTCCATCAGCAGCATTAAAAATAGCTTGCGATCTTGTAGATGAAGGAAAAATATCAAAAAAAGAAGCCCTTCTCATGATAGATCCTCATTCATTAAACGCGCTTTTACATCCACAATTCGATAAAAATGTTTTAAAAAAACTAACGCCAATCGCATCAGGTCTTCCAGCGTCCCCAGGCGCGGCTTCAGGCAAAATAGTATTTAATGCGGACGATGCAATTGAGGAAGCCAAAAATGGTGAAAAAATAATTTTGGTTCGCTCTGAAACTTCCCCAGAAGATATTGAAGGTATGAATTTATCGGAAGGAATTTTAACAATGCAGGGAGGAATAACGTCCCATGCAGCTGTTGTGGCTAGAGGCATTGGCAAATGTTGTGTATCTGGATGTAGCACAATCCAAGTAAATGAAAAAGAAAATTATATGAAGATTAATGAAAAAACATATAATAAAGGAGATTATATATCACTAGATGGATCTACTGGAAAAGTATATGGACAAGATATACCAACCATTAAGGCTACTATTTCCGATAACTTTCAAACAATAATGGATTGGGCAGACAAATATAGTAGATTGCAGGTTAGAGCAAATGCAGACACTCCATCTGATGCAAAACAGGCTATAGCTTTTGGCGCTAGAGGGATTGGCCTTTGCAGAACAGAGCACATGTTTTTTGAAACAGATCGAATAAAAGCTATCCGAGAAATGATCTTATCTAAAACCGAAGAGCAACGAAAAAAAGCTTTAGATAAACTATTGCCAATGCAACAAAAAGACTTTGAAAGCATATTCGAAGTTTTAGCCGCCAGGCCCATAACCATTCGACTACTAGATCCCCCTTTACATGAATTTATTCCTACCGATAAAATCGAACAAGAGAATTTGTCTAAAGATATGAATATTCCTATAGAGGAAATTCAGTCAACCATTTCATCTCTGCATGAATTTAACCCGATGATGGGCCATAGAGGCTGCCGCTTGGCAATAACATATCCAGAAATTGCAATTATGCAAACAACCGCAATAATAAATGCAGCAATTAACATATCAAAAAAACATAGCGATTGGAATTTAATTCCAGAAATTATGATTCCACTAATTGGTGATATTAATGAATTGCAATATATAAAATCTATCGTTGTAAAAACAGCAGATTCTCTAATTCGCCTAGCAAAAATTAATTTAAAATATAAAGTAGGAACTATGATTGAAATTCCGCGCGCTGCAATTACTGCGGATGAAATAGCTAAAGATGCAGAATTTTTCAGTTTCGGAACAAATGATTTAACACAAATGACATTTGGATTTAGCCGCGATGATTCTGGTAAATTTTTGAATGCATATTACCAAAAAAATATATATGCACATAGCCCGTTTGAAAAGTTAGATAAAAATGGCGTAGGGAAACTAATTGAAATAGCTTGCAAATTGGGTAAAAAAACGCGTCCCAACCTTCATATCGGAGTTTGTGGCGAACATGGAGGTGATCCCGATAGCATACAGTTTTTTGACCAGGTAGGTTTAGACTATGTTTCATGTTCCCCATATCGAGTCCCCCTGGCTCGACTCGCTGCAGCACAAGCTTCTGTTAAAGCTAAAAACAAATCCAATTAAAATACGAAAGGTGAATTAATATATGAATAATACCAAAAGTTTAATTATATATTTTAGTAGAGCCGATGAAAACTATTTTGATGGAAAAACAAAGGATTTAGACAAAGGAAATACCGAAATAGTAGCAGAATATATTAAAGACATTACCGATTCAGACATATTTAAAGTCGAACCATTAGTAGAATATTCAAAAGAATATACAAAATGTATTAGCGAAGCTAAAGAAAGGATAAAAACACACGATGCCCCAATAAAATCAAACATTTCTGATATATCTTCATACGATACAATATATATTGGCACTCCTGTCTATTGGGGAAAGATGCCAGAAGAATTAGTAACTGCCCTAAAAGTTTTAAATTTTGAAGGCAAAACAATTAGGCCCTTTATAACTCATGAAGGATCTGGCGAAGCAGAAATTCCAGCCCAAATTAAAGAAATTTGCCAAGGAGCGAATGTTTTAGATAGCTTGGTGTTAGTTGGCTCCACAGTCAAAAGTTCAAAACCAATAGTAGAAAATTGGATTTAAAAACAGTATATCAAAATTAAAGACTTCAAAACTTCCACTTATTCTTTAAGTAGTGGAAAATTTTGAAGTTTTTTATATTAAATATTTAGTTTACAGAATTTTTGATAAAAAGCTCTTAAGCCTATCACTTTTGGGATTAGAAAATATTTCATTCGGTCTGTTTTCTTCAACAATAGATCCATCATCCATAAAAATAACTTTATCAGCAATTTTATTTGCAAATCCCATTTCATGTGTAACACAAATCATAGTTAAGCCCATTTCACTCAACTCTTCCATAACACCCAAAACTTCTCCAACCATTTCAGGATCCAGCGCTGATGTAGGTTCATCAAACAAAATAACTTCCGGGTTCATTGCAAGCGACCTAACAATTGCAATACGCTGTTTCTGTCCTCCAGATAGTTGACTAGGATATGCATTAGCCTTATCTTGAAGCCCAACACGCTTTAACAAATTCATTGCTTCTTCTTCTGCCTGATCTTTGCTAATATTTTTAAGCTTCATTGGAGCCAACGTAATATTACTCAAAACAGTGTGATTAGCGTATAAATTAAAGTGCTGAAAAACCATGTTCATCTTTTGACGAATTTTATTTACATCATTTTTAGGATCTGTTATTTCAACGCCATCAAAAAATATTTGCCCACTAGTTGGAACTTCCAGCAAATTCAAACATCGTAAAAAAGTACTTTTTCCCGAACCAGATGGCCCTATAATAACAATTTTTTCACCATCTTTTATTTCATAATTTATATTCTTTAAAACATGATGATCTCCAAAATACTTTTCCAAATTTTTAACGGATATCACTTCTACGCAGCCTCCTTTCGAGAACACCTAAAAGTAATGTCAAAATTTTTATAACAACAAAATAGATAACTGCTGCTCCAATCAACGGAACAAACGGCTGATAGGTAGCCGAAGAGATCTGATTAGCAACACGCGTCAAATCAGAAAGGGCAACATATCCAACAATTGCTGTTTCCTTAAGCAAACTTATAAATTCATTGCAAAGCGGCGGCAACGAATTTTTTAAAGCCTGAGGCAAAACTATGTAGCGCATAGTTTGAGCGCGAGTGAAGCCCATAGACCTACCAGCTTCCATTTGACCACTATCCACCGCTAAAATTCCCGCTCGTATAATCTCTGCAACATAGGCAGCACTGTTAAGTCCAAATGCAACGACTGCGACCAAAACACCATCTTTACTATTTTTCATTATAATAAACCACATAATAAGTAGCTGTAAAACAAGCGGCGTTCCACGAATAATATCAATATAAATACCTGATATTAAACTCAAAATAGTATTTTTGCCTTTATGATTTTTAGTAATTCTCATCAAAGCAAGCAATGTTCCAATAACAATTCCAACCAAAGCAGCAAAAAATGCAATCTGCATGGTTAAAAGCAGTCCGTTTAAATACATAGACCATCTGTTAGAAGTTATAAATGCAGACACAAATTGATCAACAATAGTGTTGGATCTTTCGCCACCATCAGCGTTTATGTATTCATTTATAATTCTATCATAAGTGCCATCATTTTTTAAATCAGCTATAGCCTTATTGATCGCACTACTCAACTGATTACTTCCTTTAGGCATCGCAACTGCATATTTCTCAACTTCAAAACCAAATTCATCGCCCGAAACAGCTTCTATCTCTCCACTATATATCCTCTCAAAAGTTTGCGCTGGCGTTTTATCCAAAATAATTGCATCAACACGCCCCGCTTTTAAATCATTAACTGCTTCCGGAAACCTATCATATGTTTTCAAAACGGTTTGCGAATTTGCCTTAACAATATCATCTGCCAAAAGGTTTCCTGTTGTTCCCAACTGAGCCGCCAAAGTAGCACCATGTAAATCATTAATGCTTCTCATATTGGATCCTTTTCTCACTAGAACATATTGAACAGCATCATAATATGGATCTGAAAAGTCAACAGCCTGTTTTCTTTCATCTGTAACTGTCATTCCAGCAATAGCGACATCTGTTTTATTTCCAACAGAAGCAACCAAAGCATTAAATTCCATATCCTGCACTTTAACTTTTAAGCCAAGCCTTTTCCCTACTTCTTTAATAAAAGCAACGTCAAAGCCATCAGGGTTTCCATCATCACCAATATATTCAAAAGGCGGGAAACCTGTGCTTGTTCCAACAGTCAACACTCCCGGTTCAATAGTTTTAAATTCAGCCGCCCTAGCTTCATATCCAGCTAAACTTAAGCAAACAATGCTAACCGCAATGAAACACACCATAATCCACGAAAAAAATCGCGTAGATGTTTTCATAACCTTTTACTCCTTTTCAAAAAATTTATCAGCCATACTGTACACATATAACTAATGAAAAATATACCGGATCCAAGTATATTTCTATAATTTTAACACATTTCGACTAATATGTAAATGCCAAATATAAATTTTTTCTATTAATAAAATAATAAATTTAAATATGTTAAAAACTTTTAACATCGCCTATGTTTTCAAGCTCAGTCAGCATATCATTCATAGTTTTTTTATATAATGGATGAACAAATCCAGGCGCAATTTCCGTCATAGGTTTCAAAACAAAATCTCGATTTTTAATATCAATATGTGGTATTGTCAAACACTCGTCATATAAAATCAATTCATCATAAAATAAAATATCCATATCCAAAGTACGCGGTCCCCATCTAACTAATCTTTCTCTTCCAAGTTCATTTTCAATTTCACCACAAACTTTCAATAATTCATGTGGCTTTAGTAGAGTTTTAATTCTAGCAACCCCATTTAAAAAATTGTCCATTTCAATTCCACCATACGGCTTAGTTTCTATAAATGTGGAGACTTTTTTTATAAATATATCATTATTTAAGCTCAATAGCTGTAAACCTTTTTTCAAGTATTTCACCCTATCACCCATATTAGACCCAAGACCAATAAAAGCATCATGCCAATAGCGCGTAATTTCCACTCCAACATTTTTAAAATTTGCCAATATAGGAGCATTTGGTTTCCACATTCGTATTTTTACGCTGTTTACTAAATTATCATATCTAAGCAAAATTAATCGAGATAAGTTCGTAACAACTGTTTCCAAAAGATTAAACTTATTTTCACAAACATATTTTTTAACAAATTCACATAATTCACCATAATTAACTGTAAATTCTAATTTATCTGTTTTGCCCGCTTCGTTCAAATCAAGATATAACCAAATATCAAGAATAAAATCTTGACCTTTTTCTTTTTCCTCAGGATATACCCCATGATATGCAAAACATTTAAGCCCCTCTATTTTTATAGTATCCAAAACTATGTAATCTCCTTATTCTAAATTGCATTTTTAATTGCCTCAATCATACGTATAACACGCACATTTTCTTTAACATCATGAACTCTAACAAAAGCCACACCTTTCATAACCGCCATAGCAGTTGTAGCCAACGTTCCTTCCAAGCGTTCATCAACAGGCAAATTTAGAGTTAACCCTATAACTGACTTTCTCGATGTTCCTAACAAAACGGGATATTTGAGTTTATTAAGTAATTCTAATTTATTAATTACAGCTAAATTTTGTTCATATGTTTTTCCAAACCCCACTCCAGGATCTATACAAATTCGGTCTTTTTCTATCCCATTTTTATTAGCAATTTTTAATGTTTCTTTAAGGTCATTATAAACATCATCAATAAAATTAAAATATTCTGCTTTGTCTCTATTGTGCATCAAGCAGCAAGCAACTTTAGACTCAGCAATCAATTGTGCCATACCTTCTTCTTTTTTTAAGCCCCAAATATCATTTATTAAATCAACACCTATCTGAATTCCAGCCTCAGCAACTTTAACTTTATATGTATCTAACGAAACAGGAACATCAAAATTTTGCTTTATCTTTTGGATAGTCAAAGCAACCCGTTCAATTTCTTCATCATCCGAAATCACCGTATATCCTGGCCTGGTGGACTCTCCACCAACATCAATAACATCCACACCTTCACTGACCATTTCTTCAACATGCTTTAAAGCCAAATCTAGTCTGTTCCACTTTCCTCCATCAGAAAACGAATCGGGAGTGCAATTCAAAATACCAAAAACATAAGTTCTATTTAAGGTATCAAAATTTCTATTTCCAATTTTCACCAATATTTCACCATCCAAATAACGACTTTTAAATTTTAATCTGTAAATTTTTATCATCCAAACTCCAATAGCATATATTTCTAACATCACAAATATAACAAGGTCTGCTAAGCTTATCCGCTCGATATAATAATCTAGCCAAATTATCTCCAGAATCTTTTATTGTTTCGTTGTTATGATTTAAAATAGCATCAAGTATGCATTCTACTTCCCTGTCTAAAAAGCCACAATCATATAATATAGGCTCAGCCAAATTTGCGGATAATTTGCTGTGCCCAATATTTTCTGGGTCTTCAACAGCTTTTCCAATATCATGCAAAAGCGCAGCAGAATATATAAGTTCAATATTTATATTTAATTTAATTTCCAAATTAATAATATGAGCAATCCTAGCAACATCCAAAAAATGTGTAAGATTGTGGCAACAAAATTTCCTTCCTCTTTCACGTTCTCTAAGCCTAACTAAATACTCTTTATAATCTGTATGCCCGATGATTCTATTTACTCTTGTCATATTATAATCAAAATTCATAACTAACAATCTCTTCTTATAAAATTATAAAATTCGTGTTGTAAATTAATATCCGTTTCAAAAACGCCCTTCTTCACTAACGTAACAGTTTTAGTGCCAGGTTTCTTAACACCCCTCATGGTCATGCAAGTATGTTCTGCTTCTAACATAACCATAGCTCCCTTAGCATCCAATTTTTCCATCAAAAACTGAGCTATTTGCATTCCCATATTTTCTTGCATTTGGAGTTTTTTCGAACACAAATCAACTATTCTAGCAATTTTACTCAATCCAATTACTTTACCGTTAGGTATATATGCAACATGTGCTTTTCCAAAGAAAGGAAGTAAATGATGTTCACACATTGAATAAAAAGTTATATTTTTTTCCAAAACCATCCCAGTATAATCCGAATGAAAACTCCTAAACAAACTATCTGGAACATTTCTATCCAATCCAGAAAAAATTTCTTCACACATTCTCAATATTCTATCTGGCGTATCTATTAAACCTTCTCTGCTCGGGTCTTCTCCAATGCCCTCCAAAAACATATTAACAGCCTGTTTTATTTTTTGCTTATCCATAACAACACTTCTCCATTTACAAAAAAATTAACAATATATCTAATTATACTACAAATAACAATACTATTATATATTTTATTTATACATTTGTAAAACATATTAAAAGCATTCAAATTTTAGCATAAAAAAAGACTCAAACAATATTGGTTTGAATCTTTTTCATGTATTTATAAGCTATTAAAAATTAATGTAACAATAGGAACCGTTATTAAACTAAACATTGTTGTTAAAGTAACATTTCCCAAAACATAATCACTATCAGTTTTATTAATCTTAGCTAACATAACTAATGAAGACATACTAGGCAAAGATAAAATGATAAGCATAGCTTTAATTTGATCATAAACAATCGGATCAGATAATAAACCAGATAAGCTAAATAACAAATATATTATGAGAGGAGTAAGTAGCATTTTAACAGCAACGATCAAATATGTTTCTACATTTTTTATCATAGTTTTTATATTAGTATAACAAAATAATCCACCAATATAAATTAAAGCTAAAGCAGTTGTCAAGTCTCCAACTTTTGTAACATATGTATTTAAAAAACCCGGCAATTTCAAGTTAAAAACCAAAAACAAAACAGCAACCAAAATAGCAACCAAACATGGATTTAACATTTTCTTTAAATTCTTAAATAAGCTTTCTTTTGGACCATTTTCTTCAATAGGTTTAGTAAACGAGACCCCTATTGTCCACAATAACAGCTGATCAACAATCATACATCCCGAAATGTATATTACACCAGTATTTGGAAACAAAGATAATGTTAACGGAATGCCTATAAATCCAGCATTAGCAAACATAAAAGTTGCCTTAAATAAATTTTTGTGTTCGGCTCTAATCTTAACCAACTTTACAATCAAACTACTAATCAAATATAAAATCGCTAAAAACAAAGGATATAGAATTAAAATAAGCGCGACGTTTTTAAAATCTTCCAAACTAGGTCCATTTGTAATTGTAACAAATAACATAAGTGGCATTGTTATATTAACAATAAATTTTGCCATACTATCCAGCGATGATTGATTTAATATTTTTAATTTAACCGATATAACACCTACCACATACAAAAACAAAAACAAACATAACTGATTTGAAACTATAAAAAATTCTTTCACAAAAACACGCCTATCTTAAAATTAAATTATTTTTAAACATCTAAACTTTTTCTACCGCTTTCTTGCATATTAAGATAATAAGCTAAAATTTCGCCTACATCATAATTATCTTTTATTGCACTAATATTTCTATTTAACATAAATGTTTTACGCTCAGATAATTTGCTAGCATCTTCATATGCACGAATTATGAAATTGCGCCATTTTTCTACAGCATCTATTCTAACATCAACCCATGCTGTGCTAATCCAGTGCTCTAATTTTTCTTCTGTAACTGTTAAATCGTCTTTAACGCTAGGATATAAACTATATTTTCCAATATAAATTTCTTTATCTCCCTTAACAACAGGCAAGCCCAAAGACACCATTTCAACAACAATCTCTGGATTATCATTTAAATATTCGCAAATAGATTTATGTATTAATTCAGAATTGCAATTTCTAAGCTTATCAACAGTTTCACAAACGCACTTAATCAAATAAAGCTCATATAAATCCTTTGCCGATGTTGCACCCAAATTACCAGTAGCTATACTTGTAACATTATGCTTTTCCATCAATTCTTTTATTTCATTTTTAGATTTTTCAGCCATAGCACATCCAGCATATGTTGGTCCTAAAGAAGCCTTATCCATTTCATAAAGCATATTTCTTCTACGCTTACCAAACAAGTCTTCAATTACAGCATCTGCAACTTCTTCTTTAGTAATTGCTTCCATCTGGCCAATTGCTGTTAAAGCATTAAGTTCATATAGAGAATATACATGATTTTCTCCTGCTCTAACAACCGGAAACTCTAAATATTCATCTTTCTCGTCACCATTTGCGTATGACAATTTCTCACCAATAGCCAATTTTTTGTTTTCAAATTTTTCAAATTTCTTAATTAAACCAATATCTGTTTCAATGGGCTCAAATTTTGCGCTATCATATCCAACATATGTTGAAGGAATTATCAAACTAATATCCAAATCAACATCACTAGCTAATCTCCAAAGCAATTGATGCAAAGTGCCTGATGCAGATATTTTACCCATGAGCGCATAAGACAATGAAGATTTTGGTGTGTCTCCATGAGTATAAGGCATATTCATGCCCATTCCACCAAGTCCTGTGGTTGAAACCTTAATAAACTTTTTAACCTTAAACTCTTCCATAGCCAATTTTACTGACAGTACAAAATTAACAGCTTTCTGCGTATAGTCATTTAAAAGATGCGCAACAAAAACATCTTTAGCCACACTATCACTAGCAATTTCTCTCTTTATTTCATCTGGATTAAAATGACTACCCAAAACTGTTCCTGAATTCATTGCATCAACTATAATATCAGGATTATATTTTGCAACCAACTGATAGACAGTAGATTTTTTCAAAACTTCTTCATCTAAGTCGGAGTAAAAAAAGTTTATTAGTTCGTCCTGGTGCTCTAATTTTTCTTTCATATCATAAACTTTATTTAAATTATATGGCATGAATGTATCACCATAGGATTTTACAAACTTAGTATTTTTAAAAATCTTCTCAAAATTTTCTACACAAGTGTCTGTTTCTTCTTTTCTAAGGTTGTGAATAACCATAAGATCAGGCTCTTTTTCTAAGAGTCTTCTTGCAACTTCTTTTCCTATTTGCCCAGACCCTAAAATTAACACATTATTAAATTTCATGTTTTTCCTCCAAAATGTTTAAATGCGAAATAAAAATATAAGCCTTTTAAGTCATAATAAAATAGTTTTAAAAAATCGCCTCCATATAACATTAAAAATATTTATTTAATACTTGCAATTGATATATTATAAGTGTTTTTACATTTACTAGTAAAGTATATTCAAGAAAGCCAGTCAATATTCACTCTTTTTCAATCACAGCTGTATTAAAACAAACATTTAAGATTATATACGCACAGTTAGCAAAATGTCAATATATTTTATGATTTAAGGGAGTTCATAACCCATTTCCTGCAAATATCAACAGGTATTATGGTCATAGCAAGCAAGATAACAACAATCCATCCATTAAAACTAAAAGGCACACAACTAAACATATCACTAATAAAATTTAAACTTTCTATAGGCAAAATTGAAGCATTAATAATAAAAATTTGAGTTAAAAAAATTGCAAACCAAACTTTCAAAAAATTAGGGTTTTCATTTATCTTATTAAAGATATTAAATTTATTCGATCTAACATTAAAACCATTAAATAATGCAAATAAAACAAACAAAGCAAAGTAAGCACTGTTTAGTTGCCTACTACTTTCAAAAAGAACACTAAAAATATTCATTTTAAGGAAACAATAACTAACAAATATAATCCAAAAAGCATCAACTACAATTTGAATAAACATTTCTTTTGATATTATATTTTCATCTTTTCGCCTCGGCCGCTCCTTCATATATTGTTTAAGCGCAGGCTCTTTTCCAAACATAATAGCCCCTAAACTATCAACAATTAAATTAATAAACAAAAAGTGAACAACCTTTAAAGGCGCAATAATTCCAAAGAAAGGGCTAATTGCACTTATTACAACTGCTGCTATATTCAATATAAGTTGAAATTTACAAAATTTTAAAATATTATGATATATCGTTCGTCCATATAATATTGCATTTTCTATTGAGCAAAAATTATCATCAATTATAACAATATCTCCCGCTTCTTTAGCAGCTTCCGTTCCGCTACCCATTGCAAAGCCAACATCCGACTTTCTAAGTGCTGGTGAATCGTTAACTCCATCACCAGTCATTCCAACAACCAAGTTCATCTCCTGACAAATTCGAACCATTCTTGACTTATCTGTTGGCAATGCCCTAGCTATAACACGAATATTTTTAACAACACTTTTTATTTCATCATCTGTCATTCTGTTTAATTGAGCTGAAGTTAATGATAAATCATTCCCACTTTCAATCAAGCCCGAATCTTTTGCTATTTCAACAGCTGTTTCTAGCCTATCTCCCGTAATCATAACCACTTGAATTCCAGCTTTTTTTACTTCAGCTATTGCAGCTTTTGCCTCCTGCCTAACTTCATCTCTTATTACTAAAAATCCAATTATCACTAAATCATCATTAATAGTATCTTTTTGATAATCTTTCTCAGAATATCCCAGAGCCAAAACTCTCATTGCTTTAGATGCATATTCATTAAGCTTATCATTTATTGTTTCGCAAGATATATCAACTAACTTGCCGTCATCTAATAAGCATTTTTTAGCTGAAGCCATCAATTTTTCTGGCGCACCTTTATAAAACACTTTATTTAAATTTTTAATTTCAACCTGACTAAATTTATTGGTTGAATTAAATCTTTGCATATTTGAAACAATATATTTTGCATTATCATTTACATTTCTATAGCTGTTTTCTCCTAAAAATCTAATAACAGCTTGATCTGTAACATTACCCCCAACAATTTTATGTTTTTCATCAAACATGGCCGACGTATTTTTTCCAATAGCCAAATTTAATAGAGATTTCAAATCAGAATAATTTTGGAGCTCTTTTATGGGAATATTTTTGCCGTCTCCAGTTAAAAACTCAACAACTTCCAATTGTCCTTTAGTTATGGTTCCTGTTTTATCACTAAATAAAATATTTAAAGACCCTGCAGTTTCAATTCCAATAGCCTTCCTAACCAAAACATTGTGATCTAACATAGTGCTGGTATTTTGCATCAAAACCAGCGAAATCATAAGCGGCAAACCCTCTGGAACCGCACAAACAACAACCAATATAGCTAAAGATATAGACTCCAATAAATTCATAAAAACCTTATCTAATCCCATAGCAATATAATCACTTAGTCCACCTGCACTAATTATGAAATATGCCATATATAAAATGACAATAATACACGCAGAAATATATCCAAATTTAGATATTTGATTGGCTAAATTTTTAAGTTTTACTTGCAAAGGAGAGTCTGGCTCGTCTTCCTGCATCTCTTCAGCCATTTTACCCATTATTGTATTAATTCCAACCTTTTTAACATCCAAAACACCTTCGCCATCTAAAACAACAGCTCCACGAAAAAGAAAATTTTTATCCACAAAAATATCCCCAGTTATAGTATCTGGAAATTCTACATTCTCACAAGTTGAAAATTTTTCACAAGCTTCAACTTCTCCGTTTAAAACAGAATTATTAACTTTTATATTACCATCTATCAAAATTCCATCTGCTGGAATTTTATCACCCGACTGAATAATAACCTTGTCTCCAACCACAACATCATCAAAATTAACGACACTCACTTTGCCGCATCTATATACCTTACAAAAATCTTTTTTTGTTTTTTTCTTTAATTCTCTATATTTTGAGTCACTCGAAACACTAGTTTTAGCAGTAACCACCGCAACAATAATAACAGCCAATAAAGTTCCTATTGGCTCATAAATTTGAGCTTGTCCACAGCAAAACATAAAAATCATTATGCAAACTATTACAAGTAATATTCTAATCATAGGATCTTTAAACGACTTTTTAAATTCATTCCAAAAAGTCGTTGGCTTAGAGTCGGGAATTTCATTAGATCCAAACTTTTTTCTATATTCTTCTACCTCATTATTATTTAATCCAACAAATTTCATATTATCAGCTCCCACAAATCAAAAAAGCTATAACACCTATATTATATCCATTTTCTGCGAAATCTAATTAATAAAAAACATTCAAATTAAACAACCTAAAAAGCTTAGTTACTCTATAAAATACAATTAATTTTATTATAAACTATAATCAACCTATAAGCAATATTTTTATATACAAAAACAAAAAAGCACCATAGTAAAATATGATACTTTTAATATATATTATATGCAGTGTTCTACTTCAGAAAATTTTCTTAGCAAAATTTCAGGGGTTAGGTTTTTCTTTTCCTCTCCTTTAGCATCAAAAATAATCTTACCTCCAGATAACATAACCAACCGAGTTCCCAGTTTAATTGCATCATTCATGTTATGAGTAATCATGAGGGTTGTCAAATTATTTTCTTTTATGATTTTCTCTGTATGATCTAAAACTATACCAGCTGTTTTAGGATCTAGTGCAGATGTATGTTCATCTAACAATAAAATTTTAGGTTTTTGCATAGTTGCCATTAATAATGTAAGCGCTTGCCTTTGCCCACCCGACAAAAGCCCTACTTTTGTGTTTAAATGGTTTTCTAATCCTAGGCCCAAACTCTTAACCATTTCTCTATATTCCTGAATATCTTTTTTAGATATACACCATTTTAGTCCAAATTTTTTTCCCTTTTTTCTTGCCATAGCTAAATTTTCATAAATTCGCATATTAGAAGCAGTTCCCATAAGAGGATCCTGAAACACCCTTCCAACCTGTTTAGCTCTAATATGCTCCAGTTGACTCGAAACATCAATTCCATCAATTAAAATTTTTCCACTATCTGCTATAATTTTACCAGAAATTAGGTTCATCAGCGTAGATTTTCCCGAACCATTAGATCCAATTATGACAACAAACTCTCCTTCTTCTATGGTAAAATCAAATTTATCAAATATAACTTTCTCGTTTACAGTATTTTTGTTAAATACCTTAGAGACTTTTTGTAATCTTAGCATTGTTGTTTTTCCTTTCTTTTCATTATTTTAGGCAATCCTAAAGCGATAGCAACAATAATAGCGGTAAACAATTTCAAATCACTAGGATTCATTCCAATTTGAAGCGCTAAAGCTATTATAAGTCTGTATATTACCGATCCTATCACAGCAAAAATCAACTTAACAGCAAAATTAGATTCTTGTTTAACAAAAGCCTCTCCAATAATAACTGCCGCCAATCCACAAACTAAAGTTCCAACTCCCATATTTATATCAGCATATCCTTGATTTTGAGCAACCAAAGCTCCAGAAAAAGCAACCAATCCATTGCTAAGTGCGAGCGCAATAATCTGCATAAGTCCAACATTTATTCCCATAGCACAAACCATATGTTTATTGTTTCCAACAGCCCTAATTGCATATCCCATCTCTGTTCCAAAGAACCAATACATAATTGCTATAATTACTGCACACACTATCAGTCCCAAAACAATTTCAGATATCATTTTCGAATTTGCTCCAAGACCATCAAACCATTCACTAATGACTGTAAATATAGTATTTTTACCTAGCAAAGGAGTGTTTGCTTTACCCATTATTCTAATATTTATTGAATATAGCGCTGTCATAGTTAAAATACCAGCTAATATTCCTGGAATTTTGAACTTAATATGTAATATTCCGGTTATACATCCAGCTAATATTCCTGCAAAAGTTGCAATAATTAAGCTTAATATTGGATTCACCCCATTGTATATTAATATTGCGCTAACACTTCCTCCTAAAGCCAAACTCCCGTCAACCGTAAGATCAGCAAAATCTAAAATTCTAAACGTTATATATAGTCCCACAACCATAACTCCCCAAATTAGTCCTTGAGAAGTTGCGCCGAGCATAGTTAAAATACCTTCCATTTCTATTTCCCCTTTACATTATTCTGTTTTTACAAATTGAGCAATACTTTTTAATTTTTCTGGCACTTTAATATTTAATGCATTAATAATATCGCTATTTAAAGTAAGATCGTTTTGCTCTAAATATTCTATCGGCATATCCTGCGGTTTCTTATGATTAACCAATATTTCAAAAGCCTGATGTGCCGTCAATTTTCCAAGTTTGTAATAATCCATACCGTATGTTCCGATAGATCCTTTATGAACAACATTTGTTTCTCCACATACTATAGGAATTCCCGCTTCTGTTGCAATACTAGATATCGTCGGCATAGTTGAAGCCATCATATTGTCTGTTGGAGTATATATAGCATCAACATTTCCAACCATGCTTTGAACAACTTGCGCAACTTCAGACGATTGAGAAACAGTAAAAATTTGAGACTGTAAGCCTAGTTTTTCAATTTCTTGAACTGCTAAACTAGCCTGATATTCCGAGTTGGCTTCATTTGAACAAAACAATATTCCTACTTTTTTAGCCGATGGCACCAAGTCTTTTATTAAACCTATTTGTTTTTTTACAGGAGCCAAGTCCGATGTTCCCGTAACATTAGTGTTAGGCTTTTCATTTGTTTCAACTAAGCCAGCTGACTGTGGAGATGTAATTGCGGTAATCAAAATTGGAATGTCTTTAGTTGCATTCGCCAAAGCCTGGGCAGCTGGAGTAGCAATTGACAAAATCAAATCTGATTTTTTGTTTATTAATTTATTTGTTAATAAGCAACAATTAGATTGCTCTCCTTGCGCGTTTTCATAATCAATAATAATATTCTCTCCATCAACCAATCCATATTCTGCTAAACCATCAGTAAAGCCTTTTCTAGCTTCATCCAAAGCGTCATGCTCAACCAACTGCAAAATTCCTATTTTTTTAATGTTAGTAGGTTTAGACATATCATTAAATACAAACGCTAATATTATGGCAGCTGGAATTATAATTAAAGAAATTATTCTTATATTTATTTTCAATTTTTTCACCTCAAATTCAAATTAATTTTTTAAACTAACTATGATTAGATATCGATCATCCCACTTGGTATATTTTAATAAAAACATTTTTTTCTCCTTAAAATAAAAAATAGAGCCCAACTAAAAATTAACTAGGCTCCAAAAATAGTAAAATAAAAAGAGCCATCGTAGATAATTGGCAAAACACCACGCCTCATACCTACGACAGCTCAAAGCATATCGTAAATATAAGGCTATCCATAATAGCTCATATAATTTTTAACAGAATTTAAAAATAAAGTTTTCATAACTAATTCCTCCAGACTTTTCATTTATTATAACACAGTATTACTTTTTTGTCAATATAAAATTATTTTGATAAGCTGTTCAAAGTTTAAGTGATAATTATTATATCTTCTTAATCACAAATTTAAATAATATAAAAATGAAAATTATCGATATCAAATTTACTACATATGAAATATGCTGAAGTTTAGTCCCTGAATATTTGACACATATTTCTCCCTTATCGTTTTCTTTATTTATCACCTTACATATATTATTGGTTGATTTTACAACATCTAAGTTTTTAACAGTTCCATCCGACGTTGAAATAGTAGCCGAATAGCCCTTATAAAACAACAACGGCACATCAAAATAATTTCCTTCGCTTTCAGAATTGTCATCATATTTAAAATAAATAGTATTACCCGTCCTTTTAATTAAATCTATAGATTTACCATCGCTGGTATAAACTTGATTTGGATTGTTAAATTTAGACCTATCTGTATTTATAGGCAGCCATTCACTGCCTCCACCTATAGAATTTGCTTGATTACACACATTTTCAGGCAATCCTATCGGTTGAGCCATTGTAGTCAAAACATTTACAGCAAATATATTGGTTAAAACAAATACAAATATTAAAAATGTTTGACGTTGCTTTGTTTTTTTTAAAGCAAAATGGATACATCCTGCAATCCCTATAGATAAGAAAACAGAAGCCATCGTGTATAATCTCCACGGAAACTGTATTTTAGTCATTATTGTGTAATTTAATAATTCCCACGGAAATAAATTGGTTGATAAAAGAGATAAAATTAAACCAATAAAAATAAATTTACAACTTAGTTTTGATTTTAAATTTTTATTAACAAAACATATACTGCAAATAGAAAGCAATAACAAAGGCAGTCCTAAACCCGGTCTACCAAGACAAAACAAATCCTGTGCTTTTAAAGCATTCTCCTGCAAATTCGCCATTGCATCACTTACATTAAATTTTTCGGAACTAAATTGTTCTAACATCGGCAACCAATAGCTTATAGATAATAATAAAACAACAATGGCTGATATAAGCAGCTTTATTGCAACTCTTAGTCCATGATACTTTAATTCGCCTTTTAATAAGAAAACTGTTTTAAATTTAATAACTAGAATAAAAACAAATATTAATCCCATCAAAAATAGTGAAATGGTATGGCTATATAACAATCCTAAAAATCCTAAGATTAAAATCCAAGGCTTGGAAAATCTATCGTAAATAATATTATACAATGCAGCCACAATTATAGGACAAAAAACAGAAGCTATTGTTTCCCCAACAGCACATCTTAAATACATATTATGTATAGTTGCTTGTGAAGTTATAAATAAAGTTGATGCAATAATCGCCGCATATCTGCTTTTAAAAATGTATTTTGTAGAAAAATAAGATGAAACTATTATTGCAAAAATAACAACAATTAAAAAAACTTTATACGATACAGATAAACTCAATCCCAAACAACATAATATAGCTGGAAAATAAAGAAATAAATTAGGATAAAACAATCCACTTCCATATCCATATCCCCATAAAGAAGTTGCATGTATTTTAGCTGGAAAAATCCCATAAGATAAACAATCGGAAATATTTTGTATTCTAGATAAATGATACTCCCAATCATCCCCACAAATAAATCCTTTTTGCAACAATGGAACTACCATTATAAATGCCAAAACTACAAAATAACATATCAAAAAAACCCTTGACTTTTTTATTTTTTTCATACTTTTCCCCTATCAAAAAATATTTTCAGAGCAAACTGTAAGTTTTTCTCTATTTAGGACCTCAAATTGTGAGGTTGGAATATCTTTAGAATAACCGTCTCCTCCCATATTATCATATTCGTTATCAATTAAATCATATCCTAACGCTCTTGCCAAAAAAGAAAAGTTCATAGTATCTACTCCTAAATTCAACAAACCAACATCTAAGCGATATTTTCCTAACAAGCACCAATCATGCATAAATCTTAGATAATTTTCTGTATGAGAATATTTATAAAAATCATGAATTTTTTCCAATTCACTACTAGTTATTATTTTTAAACTATCTGGAGAGAAATCAGTAAAACAAAACTGAGTTACAGATTCTATTAACTTCTTAGAAATATCATCTCGAGCATAACTTTTAGCATGATCGAGATATTTTGTACAAAATATGCCATTGCATTCACAAGGATAATAATAATCACCATATTTAAACTACGAATTCCTTTCCCCATGGGAAACCTAACACAATTTTTAGGATTATCTTTCAAAAGTTCCTCTGGCAGTCCCGCGTCCTCACGGCCAAACACTAAATACGCTCCATCAGAATATTCAACATCCGAATAAACATTCTGTGCCTTTGTTGTAAAAAAATGCATATTTTCCACAACATTTAATTTCAAAAACTCTTCCAAACTCTCATACATAGTTATATCTAAATACTTCCAATAATCGAGTCCGGCTCTTTTTAATTTACGGTCGTCAATTTTAAAACCAAAAGGTTTAACCAAATGCAATCTACACCCCGTCGCGGCACAAGTTCTTACTATATTTCCAGTGTTTTGCGGTATTTGAGGTTCAATTAACACAATGTTTAAAGTAGCCGTTTTAAATACCTCTTCATTAAAATAAAAATTATATAACATAAAGAATAAATAACTATCTTAACAATAAGCATGTTCTTATTCTTCTTCAAAAAGCCAAATATTAAAGGGCATGTCCACCAGACACTTTTATTACTTGTCCCGTAAGCATTTTTGCTTGCTCGCTTGCTAAAAACAAAATAGTTTCAGCAATATCTTCCGGTTTAATCAATTCGCCCATTGGAATTAGCGGAACAACCGTTTTTTCCAAATCATCATCGATCCACCCTGTTTGGGTTGGTCCAGGTGCAACACAATTCACAGTAATTCCATATTTCCCCACCTCAAGAGCAATGCTACGAGTAAGTGCTTCTAAGGTTGCTTTAGAAGCTCCATAAGTTATTTGACCTGCAAAAATTTGTGATGCATCGGTAGAAATATTAATAACCCTACCGTATTTTCCACGATTCTTAACAAATTCTCTTATCATCAAAATGCTTCCCCGAACATTAACTGCAAATGTATCGTCAATCACATTCTGAGTTATTTTTTCTATAGTATCAATACCATCCATGTCTCCAGATGCAGCATTATTAACTAAAATATCAACTCTACCATATTGTTTCATAACTGTTGAATAAATTTCTTTTACATCATCCCCATTAGAAATATCACTCTCTAAAACAATATAATCAGCATTCATTTCCTTAAGCTTTCTTTCCACAACATCTGCATTGCCTGCATTCGCTTTATAATATCTATCTGCTCCATTTTTATCAGTTTTGTTCTCATCAAACTGTCTAGGCACTTTTTTATATGCTAAAACCACCTTCGCTCCCTCACGAGCAAATGCAAAAGCTGTCGTTGCTCCAATACCCTGGGGATTATTTGCTCCCGTAATTATAGCTACTCTACCACTTAATCCATAGCTAACCATTTACTACCCCTCCTATAAAATGCAAAAACTTCATGGTAAAACTGCATTTTTACACAATAAAATGCTAAATTCAATAAAATTTTCTATAGCATAAACATTTCAATAACACGTTTACGGCTAAAATAGAAAAAATCTGAACTTAGCACATATTTAATATAAAATCCAAAAATTTTAATCATGTATATGACAAGATTCAGCTGGCGGAATCTTTCCTAAAATTGGCTCAGGATCAATCCCATTACGCTTATAATAATCAGATAGCGCCGCTTTTATTGCTTGTTCTGCCAAAACCGAACAATGAACTTTTACTTTAGGCAAACCTTCCAGTGCTTCGACAACAGCTTTATTAGTTAATTTAGCTGCTTCCTCAATATGCTTCCCTTTTATCATTTCTGTTGCAATAGAGCTAGTTGCAATTGCAGATCCACATCCAAATGTTTTAAATTTGACGTCTTTTATTATATCATCCTCAATTTTAAGATACATTTTCATAATATCTCCGCATTTTGCGTTACCAACTTCTCCAACACCATCTGCATCTTCAATTTCTCCAACATTTCTCGGATTCATAAAATGGTCCATAACTTTTTCCGAATACTCCATTGCCATTATTTTCACGCTCCTCATAATCCACAATTTTTATTCATTCCAAATAGGCGACATTTCTCTCAGTCTAGAAATAACTTTTGGAATGGTTTCTATTATATAATCAATTTCTTCCTCTGTATTTTCATCACACAAACTAATTCTCAAAGAACCATGCGCTATTTCATGAGGCAAACCTATTGCCAACAAAACATGTGAAGGATCTAGAGAACCCGAAGTACACGCCGAGCCACTGGAAGCACATATTCCATATCCATCTAACAAAAGCAAAATAGATTCTCCTTCAACCCCTTCAAAAGAAAAATTAACACTGCCAGCCAATCTATGTTTAAGCGAGCCATTAACTCTAACTTTAGGCACTTTGCTTAAAACACCATCAGTTAATTTATTCCTAAAATATTCTAGTCTCTTATTTCTATCATAAATATCTTTTGAAGCATCTTCTAACGCTTGACCGAGCCCAACAATATAAGCAACATTTTCTGTTCCACCCCTAAGACCTCTTTCTTGGGCACCTCCGTCAAGCAAATTAGGCAAACGAACTCCTTTTTTCACATAAAGTAGCCCCACTCCTTTTGGAGCACATATTTTGTGTCCCGAAAGCGAAAGCATATCTATATTTTGCTCATGAACATCAATTTCAACATGTCCAACTGCTTGAACAGCATCAGTATGGAAAAGAACATTTTTTTTCTTACAAATAGCGCCAATTTCACTAATAGGCAATATTGTTCCAATTTCATTATTTGCATACATTATTGTTACAAGCGCTGTTTTATCTGTTATTGCTTCTTCAACTTGCTCCGGCGTAATCATTCCTTCGCTATCCACAGGTAAATATGTTACTTCAAAGCCAGCCTCTTCCAAGCTTTGGCATGCATGTAAAACAGCATGATGCTCAAAATTTGTTGTTATTATATGGTTCTTCCCTTTTTTCATGGCCAAACGTGCGCCGCTTTTAATTGCCCAATTGTCTGATTCTGTTCCACAAGATGTAAAAAAGATTTCTTCAGGCAAAGCCCCTATAGCATCAGCCGCTTTTTTTCTAGCAGTTTCCACAGCTAATTTTGCATCATGCGCAATTGAATATATGCTGCTAGGATTACCAAATTTTTCTTTAAAATATGGCAACATTGCATTAAAACAAGAGTCAGACACTTTAGTTGTCGCCGAATTATCTACATAGACAAAAGGTTTTTTCATCTAAAAATTCATCTCCAAAATCAATATTATCAAAAATATAATTATAACTAGAATTATATATTAATTTACCATATTTTTCAAGCACAGCAATTAAATCAAATAAACACACTAAAAAATTATAAAATGTATAAAATTATCAATTAAGCATATATAACTATTTTTAGTCTAACATAATTAATTATACACGCCATATATTGCAAAGCATATAAAATATTATAAAAATTTCTTAGACTCACAAACAGCTAGTTGATCACATCTCTCATTTTCCGGATGTCCCGAATGACCTTTAATCCATTCAAATTCAACCTGATGCTTATCTAACAAGTCCAATAACTGCTTCCATAAATCAGCATTTAAAGCTTTATCCTTCTTATTTCTCATCCATCCATTAGCTTTCCACTTCTTTGCCCATCCCTGAACCACTGCGTCAATAACATATTTAGAATCACTGTGTATAAAAACCTTACATGGTTCATTTAGCGCGTTAAGAGCAGATATAATGGCTAATAATTCCATTCTATTATTAGTAGTTTGCCTTTCTCCGCCGCTCATTTCACGTTCATATTTTCCATATCTTAATATTGCACCCCATCCGCCTGGCCCTGGATTTCCGCTGCAAGCTCCGTCACTATATATATCTACAGTTTTCATAATAAATCTCCTTTTTATTTTAACCAACACAGCCGTTTAAATTATAAGATTTAGCATACCAGATTTATAAAAAACTTTCAACAGCATATTTGGCGTATTTGCTATAACAAAAAAGTAGCCAATCCAAAGATCGACTACTAAATAAAACAATATGTATATGTATTCAATTAATAGAACCTACCATAGCCTTTAATTTTCTGGCTAACACTTTCCCATAATCCGTGTTCAGCAATTGGACTACCTGGGGTATTAGCACCAACAGCTCTTCCTCCACCAACATATACCTCAACATGGTTTACTTTTCCTCCAGTTGCCCAGAACACTAAATCACCAGGTTGAGGATTTGAAACATGTGTACAAGAACTATATAACATTGCAGCACTGTGATCAACACCAATACCAGCTGCTCTATATGCATATTGAGCTAAGCCTGAACAATCAAGCGATATTCCGCCTCTATTTGCCCCATAAGCAATTCCTATACATGAACGAGCTGCGTTCACTATAGCTTGTCCAATAGAAGAATTGCCTGATGCAGGCGGCGGACCACCAGCTGAATTGTTAGAACTTTTTGCTCTTTTATTTTCTCTACCCTTTTTAGGGTCTTGCGCTCTTCTGTTTTCTTCAGCCTTCCTATTTGCTTCAGCCTTCCTATTTGCTTCAGCTTTTCTAGCTTCCTCAGCAGCTTTAGCTTGTCTAGCCTCTTCAGCCTTCCTAGCCTCTTCAGCAACCCTTTCAGCCTCAGCTTTTCTAGCTTTTTCAGCCTCTTCAGCCTCACGCTTTTTCTGAATAGCTATGCCAACTTCACGTTTCACCTTATACACAACAGTTGAAACCTGATCAACATTAGAAACAGGAACCTCAACGTCATCAGCCGCCGAAACATCAACACTAAGTCCGACAAAACAACTAGTAGCTATAGCTGCAGATATTATTCCTGTTAAAACTTTTCCATTAAACTTCTTCAATCAACAACACACCTCCGCAATTATACATTGAAGTCAATGCAACAAATTTAATGTAAATATTACAACCCTGTAATACAACAATATTATAACAAATTATTTACAATAAATTGTGAACATTTTGTAAACATTTTGCACGCTATTTTTGCCTTAAATATCGTGTTCTACTATTTATTAATTGTAATTGTTTTTTTATTTAACAACAAATTATTACTTTTTTTTACAATTTTCTTCCTACAAATATATAACAAAATATAAAAACATCTCTAATTTAAACAAAAATTAGAAATGTTTAAAAATTTAATATATACAAAAATTACAATTATTTTACAAACTTTAAAAATATTACAAATCTGTTCCTATCCACCAACTACAATTATATATTAATTCATCGGTCTATATCTGCTGCGAATAGTTTCTTCTTTAACAACCTCTCCATTTTTTCTAATAATCTTCTTTGCCACAGCAACACACCCATCTTTTCCACCTCTTGTTGATTTGGGAATAGTAGACTCAATATACGACGTCATTTCAACATCAAAGTCTTCATTAGGGTTTTTCCTTCCCATAAAAGTAAATGTCAATGTATTATTAGTTATTGTAGCCTTTATTTTTACAGGTGTTGATCTTGTGTTTTTAAATTTTAAATCAGTTCCTCCCGAATCAAACGCAGCATCCTGCCCAATTGGCGCGTAAATAACCGTATAGGTATGATTATGCCTTTCAACTATATCCATGTTTGCCTTAACAGCTGCAATATATAACGTTGATGTAACCTGACAAATTCCTCCACCAGTTCCTAGCCTCTGCCCTTGAGGCGTATAAACAATAGCATCTTTATATCCTTGAGCTTTATTTCCTGGCCCAATAGTAGCAATTGCTGAAAACACTTCGCCTGGCGCAAGAACTGTGTTGTTTATTGCTTCAGCTGCTTTTCTGAGATTATGAGTTCTATTAACCTCTGATGATGAAAAATTAGAAGTATATGTTCCAATAACATCCGGACAATCAGCATTATCGTGATCCATTTTTAATTGCGCAACAGTTACTTTAGGCTTTGTTATTTTAAGCGGTATTTTATATGTTCCATTCGTAGGATCGGTTACTATATTTTTGGCTTCATCAACATCAAAGTCTATTCCATCAGATTCTTTTTCATATTTAAGCTTTCCATCACCACCAATATTGCCCGTAGCATCTTTAGGATCACTCTTAACTTCTTCTCTTATTTTATCAACATTAATATTTATATCATCGTCTAAAATTTGCTCACCTTCAGCGCTTATTCTATTGAAAGATAATATTTTCACGGAATTAACAATTCCATCTACTGCTTCCTGCTGATTTATCTGCTCACCCGGCATTCCAGAAGAAACTTCCAAACTGTCCTTAACCCTTTTATATGAACATTTTGCTGGATCTGTCTTAGTTTTCAAAGCAAATTCTTGAACTGCCTGCAATAATTTTTCACTATCATAATGTATATTTGGATTTACTGTTTCTCCATTTTTATAATTAGCTTTTTTGGCTGCATCAAAAACTTCTTTTCCAACATAATTAAAATCATATTCACTAGCTTTTAATTTTAAAATATTTCCTTTAAAATCAACTTCTAATTCACCATCTTCAAAAACTTTATTAATTTGATCATCTACTACTTTCTTAACATCTTCTTCCTTCATTCCAGCTAAACTAACACCCAAAAAAGTTGCCTCATTAGGCAAACAAGAATGTTGGTTAACAATTAAAAGCACACTAACTACTATTACTACTAATAAACAGCATACTCCTGAGATTGTTGAAATTAATATCGCTCTATTACTTAATTTCTTCAATTGTGCTCCACTCCTTCAATAAAAAATTACTTAAACGTCCAAAATAAAAAGTAATTATCAAACCCGAAGAACATTATATCACAATTAATCTTGTAAAAAGTGAACAAAATATTAACAATTTAATTTAAAATATGTTACAAAAACACTTTTTGTTACAATTTTCTACAATATCAAGCATTTTTCACTGCTCCACATATATTTAATAATTTTTTTACAAATATATAATTTAATTATTCTTTTTGCTTTAAAAAAATTATAATAAGTATTATTAATTTTGAATAAAACACGAATATTTATACATTATTTAAAAGCCTAAAAATTCTACAATCATTTAACTTGACAAAATAAACTCAAAACTGCTAATATTACTTTGTATTATAATAAATGATGTCACAAGAAGTTTTGATACCTAAACGCATCAGTATATATCAAACACAAACTTAATTAACAGATGGGAGGATTTTAAAATGAAAAGTTTTATTTACGATATTCCAACCAAGGTATATTTTGGTCCAAATCAAATTGAGCATAATTTATCTACAGAACTTAAAAAATTTGGTAATAAAGTCCTATTAGTGTATGGCGGTGGATCTATTAAAAAAATTGGCCTATATGATAAAATTATTAGTGAGCTAAAAAATTCAAACATACAAGTGTTTGAACTATCTGGCATAGAACCAAACCCCCGGCATACTTCTGTTAATAAAGGGGCTCAAATTTGTAAACAAGAAAATATAGATGTTATTTTAGCCGTGGGCGGTGGGTCTGTTATTGACGCCACTAAGTTTATGGCAGCTGGTCGATATTACGAAGGAGACACATGGGATTTTTTAATAGGTAAAGCCCAAATAACAAAAGCCCTCCCTATTGTTACTATATTAACTTTATCTGCAACAGGTTCTGAAATGGATGCTGGAGGCGTTATCACAAATACTCAAACAAAAGAAAAATTAGGCCGAATACATCCCATTTTAAGGCCAAAAGTGTCTTTTCTAGATCCTACTAATACATATAGTGTTTCAAAATATCAAACTGCTTGTGGAAGCGCCGATATTTTATCTCATATAATTGAAGTTTATTTTTGCACATATAATTCTATGTATATGTTAGACACTTTTATGGAAGGTTTAATGAAAACAGTAATAAAATATGCTCCAATTGCTATTACTCAGCCCGATAACTATGAAGCTAGAGCAAACCTTATGTGGGCTTCTTCCTGGGCTATTAACGGTCTTGTTGCTCAAGACAAAACGCATGCTTGGAGCTGCCATCCCATTGAACATGAACTATCTGCATTTTACGATATAACACACGGCTTGGGCTTAGCCATTTTAACTCCAAGATGGATGAAACATGTTCTCAGTAGCAATACTGTCGATAAATTTTATCAATTTGGAGTAAATGTTTTTGATATAGATAAAAATTTAGATAAAATGGAAGTTGCTAAAAAATCTATAGAAAAATTAGAGTCCTTTTTATTTAAAGATTTAAATCTATCAAACAATTTATCCGAACTTAATATAGATAATTCTCACTTTGAAACTATGGCAGAAAGAGTAACTAAAGATGGTCCATTAAAAGGATTCATAGATTTAAGTAAAAACGATATAGTTGAAATATATAATGCATGTTTATAAAAAATATGTTAAAAAAATATCCTAAGGTTGTTTCCTCAGGATATTTTTTTTGGTTCAAAAAACCATTTTTTAGATAAATATATAAAGGGTGTTCCCGATAACGAAATAATGATTTCTAAAACGCTAGCAACATTTGCAGCTGTGCACATAGTCATTATATCGTATATTCCAGAAAACGCCAAAAAAGTAAACAAATAATTCTGCAGGCAGCTTGAAATTATTGTAGACACATTATTTCTCAACCACAAAAATTTAGGAAATCTTTGCTTTATCTTTTTAAATATTTGTATATCCAATAAGCTACTTGCCAAATACATTAGCACACTAACAATTCCTATTCTTATATTAACAGGAAATAGCGTCATCATGCTCTCCTGTCCAAAATCTACTTTACTAGGAACATATGGCAAAGCAAGAGCCATAATTATCATAAATAAAACCTGCGAGGCTGCTCCAAGCATTGCGGCTTTCCTGCTGTCTTCATAGCCATACTTTTCACTCATAATATCAGAAGCTAAAAATATAGACCCAAACATCACATTTCCTAAATTAGTTGTAAATCCGAGCAAAGTAATGCTTTTACAGACCAATATATTAGCAACTATAGTTGACATACATATCCAAATATATAAACCTTCCCGCTTAAAAATTCTCTCAACTAATATCAGCAAACTAAACGTAACAATAATATTTATAATACCTAAAATAATGTTCATCAATTTTCCTCTTTCCTTTTTTATACTAGGCGGCGTAGAAAAACTAGTATTTTTTTAATTCTACCAAATAAAATTCGATTTTAACTTTTCACCATTGTCAATTACTATATCCTCTCCCGTCATACTTTTATTAACAACACTAACAAAATAAACAAAATCCGCAATTTCTTCAGGCTCTGCCCATTTATCTAGCAATGTTTCGTCTAAAACTTGTCTATATAAATTTTCATCATTCAATATGTGTTCATTCAAATCGGTAATAACTCCTCCTGGAGATATTGAATTGGCCGTTGCTCCATATTTTGCAACTCTTAAAGCAACATTTTTCATATATGTAACAACTCCACCTTTAGAAGCAGCATATTCAGGAAACTCTGAGCCAGTACTAGCACTGCTAGAGGCAATAAAAACTATGCTTTTAATATTCGGCGTTATATATTTTTCAGTTACATTAATAGTCCCTTTAAGGTTAACATCTATTGTTTCTCCCTCTTGAATTCCAGCATTATTAACTATTATATCAATATCTTTTAAATCGGGCAATTCTCCACATATATCTTGAACATAATGAATATATCTATCATTTGTTATTTGTGAATCTGCTATATCAAAACCAACTACATCAAAACCCTGTTCTAAAAATTTTAATGCAATCATTTTTCCTATTCCAAAACTACTTCCCGTAACCAAAACTTTCATTAAAACAACCCCCTATGAAATATATCAAAATATTAATAATATTTCATATATCATAGTCTAAACAAAAATAAACACCAACTGGTATTGTAAATTAAAAATACAATAATGTCAATCTAATATTTTTATACTAAACTGAATATAAAAAACTCTAAGTGTAAATAATATATATTAATAAAACATTATTGGAGGATAATAGAATGAAAGCCACCGGAATTGTTAGAAGAATAGATGATTTAGGTCGAATTGTAATACCAAAAGAAATTCGAAGAACAATGCATATTAGCGAAGGAGATCCATTAGAAATATATACAAAATCCGAAGGAGAAATAATATTAAAAAAATACTCTCAAATGGGAGAACTGCGCCATATCGCCGAACAAAATGCAAATATCCTAAATAAAATAATTGGTATACCCGTTATAATATGTGACCGAGACAATGTAATTGCTGTTTCCGGCATATCTAAACGCGAAACCATAAACAAGCCTATTTCATTAGAACTAAAAAATATAATGCAAAAAAGACAAACATATACCATAAAAAAAGATAGCAAAATTTATCCTATACAAGAAATAAAAAATGACATATTAGTGTGCGCACCCATAATATCATCTGGAGATTTAAACGGAGCAGTTTTGTTGCTTTCAACAAACTCCGCATTCGCAAGTGATATTCATATCAAAGTAGCACAGCTAACTGCCATGATTTTATCTAAACAAATATCTTAACAACCTTTAAAAATTTAAACACCAATTATTGCCTCAAACACAATTTATATTCTAAATTTGCCAGTCATCTTATAGTGTATCCATTCACAAATATTGGTTATATGATCTGCCATTCTCTCCAAGGCCCTACCCATAAGAATAAAGTTAATAGAATTTTCAACCCCTATAATGTCAATGTCTTTTATTATATTTCTTTTTAAATCTTCAAAAATTTGATCTGAAATAGAATCTTGATCGTTAACTTTTTTTATTTTTTCTTCATTTTGTTCCATATGTCCCTCAATCATTCCAATAAACATTTGCTTAGCATTTTTTCCCAGCTTTATTATTTTCTTCATGCATTTACTATTATCATCCAATTTAATATCCAAAAAATGTTCACAAACAGACGCACAATAATCTGATATTCTTTCTAAATCTGTTATCATCTTTAAAATAGACGTTATTTCCCTCAAATCACCCGCAACAGGTTGCTGCCTAATTATTATATCAATACAAAATTCTTCTATTTCGAGTTCCCAATTGTCAACTAAATCATCGCTGTCTATTACCTCTTTAGCAAGCTTCCTATCACTATTTTTTAATGCCGTCAGCATCATATCTATATTATTTTTTATAGTCATATCCATGTTTAAAAGCATCTTATGTAGCTTATCTAGTTCCCCTTGAAATCTCTTTCTCATATTAAAACAGCACCTCCACTTTTTTTATTACCCTTTGATTTATCCAAATCTTCCTGTTATATAGTTCTCTGTTCTTTTGTCGGCTGGTTTTCTAAACATACTTTCCGTATCAGAATATTCTATTACTTCTCCCATCAAGAAAAACGCTGTTTTGTCCGCAATTCTGGTTGCTTGCTGCATATTATGGGTTACAACGATAACAGTATATTTCTTGCGAAGCTCGGTCATTAAATCCTCTATTTTTAACGTAGATATAGGATCTAATGCCGATGTAGGCTCATCCATCAAAATAATGTCTGGCTCAATGGCCAAAGCCCTGGCAATACATAACCTTTGCTGTTGCCCTCCAGATAGCCCAAAAGCAGATTTTTTCAATTTGTCTTTTAAATCATCCCATATTGCTGCACCCCTTAATGAACGCTCAACTATCTCCTCAAGTTTTTTCTTGTCTTTTACACCATGTATTCTCGGCCCATATGCAACATTATCAAAAATACTCATAGGAAACGGATTTGGTGTTTGAAAAACCATGCCTGCACATTTCCTAAGCAGTGTTACATCTGTCCTAGGATCATATATATTTTCATCAGATATAAAAACCTTTCCCTCTATTCTACAGTTGTCAACCAAATCATTCATTCTATTTATGCTTTTCAAACAAGTTGATTTGCCACATCCAGACGGCCCAATAAAAGCTGTTATTTCCTTTTCAGGAATTTTTAAATTTATGTTTTTAAGAGCATGATGTTCGCCATAAAAAAGATTTAAATTTTCAATAACAACCTTATTCTTTTTTTCTTTTTTCAAAACATTTTTCTCCTATATATTCTTTTTAAATAAATTTTAATTTATAAATCTTTTTGCAACTAATTTTGCTAATATATTCAAAACAAAAATCAAAACTAAAAGTATGGTTGCTATAGCAAAGCATATTTTCATTGCATCCGGCACACTACCATTTCCAGACATATAATAAAGATGTAATGTTAAAGTTCGGCCACTAGCAAAAAGATGACTAAACAACCCACTCGGCATCTTGGTTCCAGTTCCTATTGTTAACAAAAATGCCGCAGATTCTCCCATAATCCTCCCAACAGCTAAAATAACCGAAGTTAATATTCCCGGAACAGCACACGGTAAAACAATTTGAAATATAGTGCGAAATTTTCCTGCCCCTAAAGCTAATGCACCATTTTTATAAGAATTTGGAACCGTAAGTAATGCTTCTTCGGTTGTTCTAATTATTCCTGGCAGAACACAAATTATCATTGTTAAGCATCCCGCTATTATTGAAGAACCTAATCCAAATAAAACACAAAATACTGTATATCCAAAAAGGCCAAATAAAATTGATGGTATTCCCGCTAAAGTTTCGGTTGAAAATCTTATTAATTTTACAAGTTTCCCTTGCTTAACATATTGAGTTAAATATATCGCTGCTCCTACACCAATGGGAATAGCAAATATCAATGTGAAAAATTCTACATATAACGTGTTAATTATTATTGATAATATTCCATCTTGCTCTGACGTAGACGTCAAAAATTCCAAAGAAATATATCCAATTCCATTAAATACAACATACGCAATTAATAAAACAAAAAAAGCAATTGTTACTGTTGCACAAAAATATATTAATAGCGTTAAAACAATATCAGATTTTCGAACACTTTTTGAATATAAAGACATTTTTTCTACATCGCTCTTTGGCTTATCGGTTTGTTGCATCTATCTGCACACCTCTCTTGGATATTTTCATAAAACTTATGTTAACAATCATTATAAAAATAAATAAAACCAACCCTATTCCAAAAAGACACTGCCTAAACAAGCCAGAAGAATATGCCATATCTATTGCTATACCAGTAGTTAATAACCTAACCGATCCTAATAGTTCAGGAAAATTCACAATGTTTCCAGCAACCATTATAACTGCCATAGTTTCACCAATTGCCCTACCTACTCCCAAAACAATTCCAGATAAAATTCCCGACTTAGCTGCAGGCAATGTTACTTTAAAAATAGTTTGAATTCGAGTTGCTCCAAGCCCCAAAGAAGCTTCTTTATATGATTTTGGAATTGCTCTAATAGAAGTTTCTGCCGTACTAATTATCGTCGGCAAAACCATTATTGCTAATACTAGAATTACCGCTAATAAAGAATCTCCAACAACTGGCCTTTGACTTAAAGTTCTAATTCCATAAAACACATTCCTAATAAACGGAACAATAATCATCATTCCAAAAAAGCCATATATTACAGAAGGTATTCCCGCTAATAATTCCACAATAGATCTAACAATCACAGCAACCTTTTTTGAAGATATCTCAGCCAAAAATACTGCAGTTAAAACTCCAACCGGAACCCCAACAATTACTGCGCCAAAAGTTCCTAAAAGAGAGGCTAATATCAAATATAAAATTCCGTATTTCCCACAAGACGGATTCCACTCTGATCCAAACAAAAAATTAAAAACCCCAACTTCAATAATAGCCGGCAGCCCAGAAATAATCATATATAATGTTATTAATAAAACTAATCCAACAGATACTAAAGCAAAACAAAAAAACACAGCTTCTGCAAGCTTTTCTCCTCCATTAAGCCAAACACTAAATACTGCACTTGTAAGTCCAAATATTAATATTAAAAAAAACGGCCATATAAAACCTATATACACTCTATTACTACTAATGTTTAATTCAACTATTTGCCTTTTTAAATCACTAACTGTTAACAAAGAAAATATTGGCGTTATAGCCCCAACAATAAAGCTCCCCGCTGCCAAAACATGCTTTTTTAATAATATAAATAAAACACCAATTAAAGGAGACAAAACTCCCAACAAAACAGATATTCTCATAATATTCGGAAAATATATACAAGCCCCATCACCAGCATCAGCAAGACCTAATTTTGAACCGGCCAATATATCTAAACCAGTAACACAAAAATTATCTTTGTTAATAATTATTTGAATGTAGGGCAATAAAAAACACATTAACATTAAAATACTGAGCATCATAATTAGAAAAATTTTTTTATTTTGGCTGAAAAATTTTTTCTTTTCTAAAAACAACTCCATTTATTTTAACTCCTCAATAAAACCATACTTTATCTTAACTAACATTATCTTGAAACTGGAATCAGCTTAGCCTTTCTAATAAGCTCTCGGCCTTCATCGGAATATACATAATCAATCCAAGCCTTAACCAGCTCATCACAAGTTTGTTTTTTTACAATTTGTATAAAAAGTCTGCTAAGTTTATATTTTCCGTTCAATATGTTTTCATCAGTCGCTTCAACTCCATTCACATTAATAATATTTACAAAATCATCCATGCCTGAAAAAGATATATAGCCTATAGAATTAGGATCACTTTTTACTTTTTCTTTAACTTTTCCGCTACTATCTAGCTCTACAGAATATTGGCATTTGTTTTTAGCATCAATTACTTTTTCAAAATCAGTTCTTGTTCCAGATGCGGCATCTCTGCCAACAACTGTTATTAGGCCATCTCTGCCTCCAACCTCATTCCAATTCTGTATTTTACCGGAAAAAATTTCAAATATTTGACTCATTGAAAGATTTTTAACATCGTTCTCTCGATTAACACAAATTGCTATTCCATCTATTGCAATATTATATTTGTCAAAATATTCCGGATTTTCTTCTTCATCTAATTCGCGTGATATATCTCCAATTTGGGCAACACCATCTTTAACCACTCTAGGCGCCTCACCAGAGCCTGTTCCACTTTTTACAACATCAATTTTAGGGTATTTTTTCATAAAACCATTTGCCAATTTATCACAAACTTCTTGCATTGAAGAAGACCCAACCATTTGTAAATTTCCAGATAAATCCGAATCTAATTCTACATTTTTCTTAACACATCCATTAAAAAACACCGTTATACACAATAAAAAAAATGGCATATAAATAAACATATTTTTTTTCATATATGTTAAACCACCTACACTACTTTTCTAAATATAAAAAGCGTTTCAAAATACCATAAGAATTGTACTACAAATATGTACAAACTTCAACTGTTAATTTATACATATATAAAATAAAAGGCAGTCAAAAATTTTAATTTTAACCGCCTTTTTCTGCTATTTAACAATGTTGCTATATAATATAATTTTTGTTATTGGACCTTTTTCGTCAAACGAAAAGTGTACTTCGTTTATGTAGCAATTACCCTTAGATTCCACCTTACCTTCAATTTTAGCAATCATTCCCGGATATACATCAATGTAATTAAGCAATGTGATCTCATATCTAAATCTTTTCTTGCCATATTCATAAATTAAATATTTGGCCCCCCTATTAGGCAATATGCTCCACTGTTTGGGCGCTTTATAATATCTAACTCTATCTATCCCAACTTCTTCCGCTAAACTATCACTATAGTAATCACAAAAGTCCAAACCACTTTCAGATTTAATATACACTCGTGATATAATATTCGATCTATCTTCTAATTTAATCAAACTTAAATATTTAATATCTGTTCCAAAAACTATAGGTTTAGTAGGAAAATAATAACTGCCCAGTTCAAAATTTTCATCTATAATTGGAAATGTGTTAAATGCCTTATTACAATAGATAGAAATAACATCCCACGGAGTCATTCCCAATTCAACATAAAAATTACTTAAAGCAACTTTGTTCATATTAAACTTAAGCTTATTAACACCATATGGCCTGGCATATTTATCAAACATAGCCACAACACTATAGTTCTTATATTCAATAGGTCTTACTTGATTTTGCCAAATTCTACATATAAAACTTCTAACTTTAAGAAAAAAATAATCTCCGTGTTTATTTAAATTTCTTTGAATTATATCAACAAAGCAAGAATACACTTTACCGTTTTCCTTAATAACATCAACTTTTACCAGATTAATATTTATTTCTGTAACAAACTTAAAACTAAACCATATATCAGTTCCCGATTCACCAAAATGCATTTCATATGATAAAGGTTTTGGCAAATCAATAATATTGTTTTTAATATCATATCCTTTTAATTTTACTTTCATCGCGTAACCTCTAAAAATTCAAACTCAATCTTACCGTTAGGTCTTCCGCTAAGCAAGCTAAGAACCGCATTAAATTTTTGACTTTCAATGCAAAGCTCTTTAACTTCACCAGATTCCATCAATGAGACCAATCTAATAAACTGATCTGAATTAACAACTGCTTTTCCTTCAATTTTCTTTAATGTTCTGCCAAGATCTTTGCAATATATTTCTTCTATAGGCGAATAATAAACTGAAATATTACGTGACATCTTAAACTTTGTTTCACCATTAGCCATTATTTTTTCTTCACCAAAATATATTGGAACAAATATTTTTTGATCATCCAGCAATTCAAATTTTACTCTAGACTCCTGAACATATGCGGTTAAATATTCATCATAGCTAACTGAATAGGAAATTAATTCATTAAATCCATCAATGTTTTCACCATTCAACTTGGCTCTAACCTGCTCCGTTAGTTCGCGACAATTTTTAGCTCCTTTAAATCGTGGCATATATGTTTTTAATGTTAAAATAGTTTTCATGTCAGTTCCAAAATAAATTTCAGCAGTTAAAAATTCTTGTTTTATTGGGCAATCCACTTTTCTAGGGGAAAATGTGCTATAAACTTTTATATCCAGTCCAACTTGAAGCATGTCAATAACTTTATTTAAAATTTCATATGGTTTCATTATCAGTCTCCTTCACAATTAACCTCCAACATCCAATTTCAAAGTCATAATCTCCAGAAATGGTATTGTAAGTATGATTATCACATATAACTTTGTCTACACAGTCAACCCGTTCATAGTCAAAAAGCCATAAGCTATATTTATTATTTTTTATATATCCAATAGCACTAACACTATCGGTTGTTTTTTCAATAGTTTTTTTCAATATTTTCTGAAATATTCCAGCTCCCTTTACTTCCTTTTGCTTAGAAATTATTTTTAACGGCTTTCCAAATGCCTTCATAGTTCGTCTCATTTCATTTCTTACATCCATTATTTAAAGCCTCCTTAGACGAGAAAAAAGCAAAACCCTCGTCAATCAAAATATATGCTGCTTCAGCACGCCATCTATCAAATAAACGATTAGCAATTTCAACTTGCTTTTTTGAATCTTTAGATATAGAATATCCATTACCTGAAAATCTTCCAGTAGGATCACTGCTAGAATTTGATAAACTAGTCCACAAATTAACCATAGCAGCACAAAGCATTGTTAAAATAGGAATATCTTTTTCAGTAAAATCTTTTTTGCATCTAGCTTCAACCTGAGTAATTGCAATGTTTGCCATAGGCAAATATTTAGCCTTTTCACTTTTAGATATATTTGCCATATCACAAAAAGCATCTAAAACTTTATTTACATCCATGTTTAACTCCTTTTTATATATAAAGCAGCAAGCCATATAATTTTCTCACTGCTTTTATAAACTTGATATATTGTAAAAATTAAACAATATAAAGGTCTATTTACCATTAACATTAAGGACTATTGACGCATCTTTAAATATTTTAGCAAATCCTGTAATTGTTGTTATTGTGGCCCTGTTTATTTGTCTATCTATCAATTTATCAGCCTCAACACTAACATCTCTAGCAATAACCTGTTCCAACGCAAATCGTCTATCTAAAGCTATAATTTTTCCTTCTGGAACTGCAGAAGACTTAATTAATTTTGCACCCAAAGGATTAGTCAAAGCACCAGTACCCTGAAAATTCAAACCGGTCATTGGATTTTGAAACTCTTTAATTGCTAAAATTTTAAGCATAACATCGGGAGAAACCAAAATAGTATTCATTTGATACGTTCCAAACTTACTCCAAAGCTTCAAAAAATCCAAATATGAAATTTCCCCAGTTTTTTCAACATTTATTTGCTCAGCAGCATTTTTTTCACCATCTCCGTTAATTATCACATTAATAGCATCCTCTAAAAGTGTTGTTGCTAAATATGCCCCTATTTGTTTTAAAGTAACTCCAAAAATATCTAACTTTTGAAATTGAATTGCCTCATAGCTAGCTGATATTGAACGTCCTCTCTTATTCAATTTAATGAGATGATTTTTAACATTAATCTTAGTTTCCGGAATAGCATCTCCTTCTTTAACTTTTTCCATACGTTTTTCTTCATCAGTTGGATTTGAGCAAATACTTCTGTAATCCATACTGTCTATTTTAGTTTTAGTAGCAACAACATCGTTTAAAATATTAGTTTCTTCCATACCACTGTTTACTGCTCTAGAAAGAAATTCTGGGAACAAAGCTGCAGACTCAGATGTTTGATAAAATTTTTGAACCTGATCTGAATTAGCGCCTTTAACTTTGATATCAAAACGCTTTAACTGCCTTTGAAAAGCGTCTAACTTTTCTAAAGATGTTCCACGATAATTTTCGGTAGGATCGAGTTCCTCTAAAACCTCTATAAAACTTTTGTTAGGTCTATTATACATACCCTTTTCTATTTTTATTGACTCAAAATTCATAATAAATATTCCTCCTAAATAAATAATAAATTTATATAACAAATTGACTATAAGTCTGATTTATTTTTTCTTCATTTAACAATTGTGGTTTAGCACTTTTCAAATTAAGTTTTTTTGAAAATTCCGACTTAAAAGCTTCTAATTCATCAATATTCATTTTAGAAACCAAATCAGTAAAAGTATCATTATTAGTCATAAACTGATTTAAAAAACTAAGTTTAACAACGTCTCCTCTAAGTTTTTGCAAATGACGCCTGCCTATCTGCGCTTGCTTTTCCAGCTGATTATTACGCTCAAAACCTTTAACAACTCCTGCTCCAACTTGAGCCGGAACAGCAACAAAAGACCATTCATATGCATCAATTGGATCAACAAGCATAACGTAGCATGTTTTTCCGTCATAGTTCTGACCAATTTCATGACCACAACATCCATCATATTCTGCTCCGCATATAGAGCATACTTTTTTTAAAACCCTGCAACCAACACTAACTTCTTTAATTATCCCAGCATCAATTTCCATAATTAAATCTTTACAGCGTTCACTTCTAACCATATATGCTTTTGCTTTTAAAACGAATTTTTGTTCGCCAAATGAAGTAGTTTCCTCAGTTGGTTCAACACTAGTTTGAAAAATTCTAGCAGTCTGGTTTTTAATAATAGGGTTATGGTCAAAAATTCCAGTTTTTCCTAAAAACAACCTAGACAATTTTTGAAGAGAATCGGTTGTAAAAGCCTCTCCTTCTCGATCAATTTCATTGTCACAAAGGACAACTGAAAAAGTAAAAATTTCCTCAGGTTTCATTTCTCGTCTAGTATATTTGTTAATCAAATCAATATCTTGAGAATTAACATCAACTGACTTAATAATTTGTTTCAAAATAAAATTCTCCTAACTTTAGTAATTTTTTATTGCGCAACAACCTGTTCACTCAAGTCCACCAACACAGGCTGCGGCTCTCTACCATTTTCAAGTTCAATTTTTTCCGCCTGTGCATTATATAATCTAGTTTTAGCAGCTTGAATTTGGTCATTAAAATTCAAAACATCCCATTTAATTTTAGGTCTGTCCGAATAGCCATTAACTCTAAGAGCAGTGGTTGCAATTTTCAAAATAATCGGATTCAAAAGACGTCTGTAATAGGCCAATTCACTGGAAAGAATCTCAGCCTGTTGTTCACTCATTCTTTCTGTAGTAGACCAGCTAAGTCCTAACATAAAAGGTGGAATAGATAGCTTTGAAACAATTTGCTCAACCATCTGCTTTGCCGGAACTTCATAATCAATAATTTGATTATCTGCTCCAATAACTTTTATATCAACATCACCAACGGCAACAAAATCTCTTATATCACCTCTTTTACTAGCCGCCATCCCATCAGACCATTCTTTAGCGATAATTTCAGCACGTTCTTTTGCATAAACTTGATCCACACCATTTTCTCCTGGTTTGTATGTAACAGCGAATCTAACGTTACCAACACGATCAAAATTTTCACCCATAGCGCCATATATTTTATTTAAAATATTAGTGACAAAAGGCAAACTGTTTAAAACGCTTTGTCCACAAATCTCTCCAGGAACTGGATTCAAAGCAGTGAATAAAATTCGTTCAGGATATAGTGGTTCAATTGGAGAATCAAAGCCATTTTTTCTGCAAACTTTTAAATTCAGCGGATCATCGTCACTCATCAAAACAATATCAGATATATTGGCATTATATAAAGCCGATATATTCCAATCATCATCAAAGACTATTTCACCAACAGCATTTCCATACATTAACAGGCTGTCTAAATATGTACAAATAAAATGTTCAAGCCCAGTTCTGCTAGCTCCAACTTTAACATTGTAGCTAAAGTCATTTAAAAACCTCTGCGCTTTTTCATCATCACAGAAAAACGTAAACCCCCCAATAAGTCTCTCAATTTTTCCAAAAGCCGCATCAATTATAGGAATAGAATTTCTCATAGATTTATATAAATTAATAGCAGGCTCGTTTATACCACCATAGCCCAAAATAGAATTTGTAGAAAAATTATTGTTTGATCTTGTTTGAACAACAACTGGCGCACGACTTTTATTTTTACGTTTACGCTTAAATAATGTCATGTCAAAGCATTCCTCCTTATCGAATAAAAAATTTCAATTAATCATTTCTCTTTGTAGATAGAGCAAAAAAGCCATCATTTTGTTTTGCATTAATAACAGTAGTCACAAAATACCGCATATCATCCATAGCATGATCATGTTCTTTTTTAACACAATCCCCAAATTCCTTTTCATTCCAACTATATAGAAAAAATTCTCTAATAATATTTTCACAACTTTCATGGAACAAAATCATATTAGACTTAAGTGCTTCCGAAACGAGATTTATTCCAGATACAACATCATTTTTAGCTCTAACCACATTAAATTCACCATGTCTGCGAACACACTCTATAAAACTAGAAGCAGAAGGATCGATAACAACCATTTGAATTGGAAGTCCAAAAGTCAACTTTTTCAATTCACAATAATATTCTTCATCAGTTTTATGGACACCATTAATTTTTGAATCATAGTAATATTCTTTAATTCTATACCAAACACCATCAGATCTTCCCCAAAGGCCAAACGACGTAGGATTAATAATTCCATAATCCCCAGAAACAACATATTTATCAAAATAATCAGGAAGGACTTTAATAACGTGCTGTTTTAGTGAGAACATAGGATATACTTGTCCACAAGTGGCAGTCCAAACACCTTTAACAAAACGGTCATAAAAAGCTCCAGTATATAAAGTCTGATATCGTTTTCTAACACTAGTAGATAATGAAGGATTATCTGCCATAGTAAAGTGTAGATATAAGAAATTTTTTTCTTCAGCCTTTTTAATATATTCTTTATAAAACCAATGAAACGGGTGCTCTGGATTACAATTAAACCAAAATTTAGATTTATCAATAGAGCATCTTGCAATTGCTTGTTCAACAAAAGATCTTGGCATCAAAGCTACCTCATCTAGCATAACCCCAGCGAGTGTAATCCCCTGAATTGAGGAAGCGCTTTTTTCGTCTCGTCCCCCAAAAAAATAGAAGCGATTTTTTCTATTTTTAAAATAGACATCCATATAATTAGCCGATAATTTATTTTCACAATAAAAGCCCATAGATATTAAAATATCTATAAGGGAAAAAATAACATTTCGTTTAATTGAAGAAATAGTTTTTCCACAAATTGCAAAGAATTGATTATTGAACTGCGAAAAAGCCCAAAAGACGAATGATAGTGACATGCAAAGTGTCTTTCCCGACCTAACTGCTCCATCGCAAATAATAGCATCATAATTTTTATATTTTGGTTTATTCCACCAAGTAAGGACTAATTTTTGTTTAGGTGAAAATTTTTTAAATTTGGTTGCCAAAGTCCTCACCATTTTCTTCAGTGGAAGTTAAAGCCTTAAGAAAATCGTTAACATCAGAATCATCATCAATTTTATCAATCAAAGATATCAAAGAATCTATAGCTTTAACTCTGTCCGCGAATTTAAATTCAAAACCACCATCTTTCAATTTTTTTATTTCAGAAATTTGAAACAAATCCAAATTTTCAATTTGTTTTTCAGTTAATTCTTGAGACTTAAGTGCCAAAACCAAAACATCATTTGGTCGATAAAAAATAATTCTTTTTAAAGCAGTAATAGTCAAATTAAAGATTTGGTCTTTTTTAAAACTGCTTTTCATTTTATCCAAGCATTCTTTAATATCCTGTCTAACCAAAAGTTTTTGAGCTGTTTTTTCAGCAATCAATCTAGAATATCCAGCTTTAATAGCTGCCTCTTTAGCATTTTGCAAAATATAATAATATCTACAAAATAATAATTCTTTTTCTTTCAAAAAATTCTCCTCCTTTTTTAACATCCCTCCCATTAATAGTCAATAACGAAAATAAGTTGCACACAAATGTACAACTCATTTTAAAAATTATTTTTTAGTAGAAATTTTTTTAAAAATTTTATACACATTTAATTTGCTATCATCAGTCAGCCTATCATGTCCATACACACTTTCAAAGTGCAATTGAGGAATAATCAGCTCACAATTAGAATTAAAAAGCATTTGTTTAAAGCCCATCTTTCTAATTTCAAAATCATAATTAGACATAGACATATTAGCGACACTAGAAATTTTGCAAAAAAATTCAGACAAATCCATATTCACATTAAGATAATTTTTTAAAGAAACAATAGTATTAATAGGATCCCGCCTTAACGACTCACAAAAACAATTTTGATCTACCAAATTAGATTCAAAAAGCTTTTCACTTTTCAAATAATAATTACTATTATATTGATGCAAATACTTTATAATTTCATTCAAGCCATCATTATCTAACTGAATAGTTCTATCAATTTCAACATCAGTAATATTTTCAATTGCGGTCTTAACGAAATCAACACCACCCCAATCAAAAAGCTCCTGTAAATTTCCACGTTTAGTATCCACAATAGTAACTAGAGTTTTAGGAAAATTAGCAAAACATATAACATTATCACACGCAGATATTTTAAGTAGAAGATAGATATCGGGAGGCTTGGGCTTTTCCTCACAAACAGTAATCAGCAAATTAATATCCTGCTTATTAGGGATAACAAAATTAAATTCAGCATTTTTAGTTTTAGAAACAGAGCCATTAACAAAATTACCAACTAATAATAATCCCAAAGCCAACAATACAATACAAGATGCAATAAATGAAGCAAAAATAATTTTCAAATTAATCACCCATGAAAAGTATTACCAACATAATCAAAATTAAATCAAAAACAAAAAAAGTTCACGTAGCATTAGCAAAACACTAGTGAACCCTTTAAATATTTATTCAACTAAGTCGCTAATTTTCATCAAACCAGCTTGGATCTATAAGGCCTCTTGGAGGGTCACTAGAATAGGTATATTGTTACCTCCAGCAACATTAAACAATTCATCTTCGCTCAGTTCCTCGCCACTTGAACTATTATTGTTTTTAGACATATCATCAAATTTTTTTACACCCTTCTTTTTGAACATTTTAATCAACCTCCTTAAATTTGGTTTAAAAAATATGCATATGAATATCTAATTATATATAATATTATACTCAAAACAAAACAAAAAAAAACTATTTTTTATACAAAATTACTAAAATTATTATGTTGAAAATGACAAAAAAAGTTCACGTAGCATTTACAAAACACTAGTGAACCCTTTAAATATTTATTCAACTAAGTCGCTAATTTTCATCAAACCAGCTTGGATCTATAAGGCCTCTTGGAGGGTCACTAGAATTTGTATTCTGGATTTTCACGATCTTCCTCGGTTATCTTTCTTAAAGGTATATTGTCCCAATCTTTACCTCCAGCAACATTAAACAATTCATCTTCGCTCAGTTCCTCGCCACTTGAACTATTATTGTTTTTAGACATATCTTTAGATTTTTTTACACCCTTCTTTTTGAACATTTTAATCAACCTCCTTAAATTTGATTAAAAAATATGCATATAAATATCTAGTTATATATAATACTATACTCAAAAAAAAGCAAATTATTTTTATTTAAAACCAACAAAATTAACGATTCTCACGAAAAATAATTTATAAATTAAGATATAATTAAAAACTTTTAAATAAACCATAGCTCTTGACTTTAATCAAATAATTTTATATAATTATTTAGTATTTTTATGCGGTTATGGCGGAATAGGCAGACGCGCTAGATTCAGGTTCTAGTCGAGGCAACTCGGTGGAGGTTCAAGTCCTCTTAGCCGCACCAATTTTGATAGCGAAAAAAACATGCAGTAACATAGCTGCATGTTTTTTGCTTTTCGTCTACTTTTTAACATTAAAGTAGTTATACTCAACTTCTTCAAAATATCTTCTTCCAGATTTTTTAGCATCCTCAGCCATTTTAACATAATCTGCATATCTATAGTCTTTAAATTGATCAATAACATCAAGAAAATCATAACAAGCAAATCCATATTGTTTAACAATTTTATTATAAAGCCATCTAACATCAATAATTTTCATACTAGAATTTTTAAATATATTAATAATGTCATCAATTTTATATCCACCATCAGTTGCAATGTCAACTATACACTTAAGCTCATGTAAACCAAGCTTATTGCCGTCACTACTATTATCTTTTAAAACACTTTCAATTTTATCAAAATTCCAGCCAATACGTTCCATTATGTCAGCGCATACTCCATAACCAGAATATCCTTCGCTTTGAAAGTCATTTCTGAAAAAGTCAGTATATGTTTCTGTTGCACACATACGGAGTCTTTTTGCCATTTCTGAAACAGACAAATTTTGTTTTTGCTCATCTGTAAATCCTTTGTTTACAAAAATATATAGGTCGTGAAGACTAACCAAATTAGCACTCATTAAGCCATCAATATCTGACAATTTATCATATTCTATATGTAATGCCTTTGCAACACTTAACAGTTTTTTAAAAACTTCCCCTTGAGATATATCTTTGTGTTTGTGTGAAACCCAGTGGCTGCCCATATATGTAGACAACTTATATAAATATTCAAAATCAATAGAATCATCATTGTCTAAAATCTCTTTTATCTGATTAAAATTCAAACCAGTGTTGTGTACAGTAGCCACACATTTCATAATAGATATATTATGCTGAGACAAGTAATTTATCTGTACCAAACAATCTTTTTTTTCTTTATCATTAGCGCTAACAGTACCTGAAGCAATTGTTGCAAAAACCATACCACTAGCAATAGTAGCTGCCAAACACTTTTTCATTTTTTTTAACATAATAACACTACTCCTCACTCTTCTAAACATATCACAACGTTGCAATGCCGTGATTTTAGCATATAAAACAAATCCATTCAACACAAACGACACAATATTAACAATTTGTTAACAAATTTAATATACATCCACAAAAACCAATCAATTTTTCCAATATTTTCTATCCATACTTCTATATTGAATAGCCTCTGCAACATGATTACTTTCAATGGTTTCATGATTATCCAAGTCCGCAATAGTTCTAGCAATTTTCAATATACCATCGTATGCTCTAGCAGAAAGACCCATTCTATCAAAAGCATTTTTCATCATAAGTTTTGCGGAATCGGTTAAAACGCAATATTTTCTCATTTGTGAGCTAGATAGTCTAGCATTAATAAAAAACTTATGATTTCTATAACGCTGACATTGAATTTGACGAGCCTTTTCAACACGAGATCTAATTTGCTCAGAAGTTTCCTCCTTGTGTTCTACTGTTAAATCATTAAACTTAACAGGAGCAACATCCACATGAATATCTAGCCTGTCCAGCAATGGTCCAGAGATCTTTGATAAATACTGATGAACCTTAGAATATGAGCAAGTGCAGTCCCTGCTTGGATGTCCAAAATAACCGCAAGGGCATGGGTTCATAGCCGCAATAACCATTATTGAGCAAGGATATGTAACACTAACCGATGCTCTAGTTATAGTTATATTTTGGTCTTCGATTGGCTGCCTAAGAACTTCTTTAACGTCTCTTTTAAATTCAGGCAATTCATCTAAAAACAAAACGCCATGATGAGCCATAGATATTTCTCCTGGTTTAACATTAGTTCCTCCCCCAGAAAGACCAGCAGTAGAAATTGTATGATGAGGTGCTCTAAATGGCCTAGTTGTAATCAAAGGCGTTTTTTTAGAGATTTTACCAGCAATAGAATGGATATTAGTAACTTCAATTGCCTCATCAAAACTCAGCTTAGGCAAAATAGAAGGAACTCTTTTAGCAAGCATACTTTTTCCAGCGCCAGGAGGGCCAATCAAAAGGACATTATGTCCACCAGCGGCAGCAATTTCCAAAGCTCTCTTAGCAAATTTCTGACCTTTAACATCACTAAAATCCACATCAAAACTACTAGGATTAAAGTATGAATCATTGCAAATCATAGGCGAAAGGCAGTCCTCTCCTTTTAAAAATCTAATCAATTCACCTATATTATTAACACCAAACACATTTATACCCTTAATAATGCTAGCCTCATAAACATTGTCAGCAGGGACAAAAACATTTTCAAAGCCTAATTTTTTTGCTTCAATAACCATAGGCAAAATTCCAGAGCACCTTCTAACATCTCCCCCTAAAGACAATTCACCAAAAAAGCAAGAATTTTTAAAATCCACTTTAATTTGTCCACTAGATTGCATAATTCCTAATAATATGGGCAAATCATATAAAGGCCCAACTTTTTTTATATCGGCAGGAGCCAAATTAATAACAATTCGACCTGTAGGGAAATCATATCCACAATTTTTCAAAGAAGCCCTAACTCTTTCTCTGCTTTCTTTAACAGCAGCATCCGGCAAGCCAACCAATTCAAAAGTTGGCATACCCACTGAAACATCAACCTCAATAGTAATCATATATGCACTCAATCCAACTAAACCCATACTACTAATTTTGCATAACATTTTATATACAACTCCCATAACAATAAACAATTTGTAAATACCAGCGAAACATATTATAATATAAAATGCAACTACACGCAAACGCATTATTATTTGCAATAAATGCAAAATTAAATTAATATGTAATATAGTAAAACTTTTGATAAAAAATGTATTAACAAAAAGAAATATATTAAGTTCAATATATAAAAAACATTTAAATTGTAGAAAAAAAGAAAGGTGTGTCTAAATAAATGTATAAAAAACCACATCAAACGGGAAATAGATCCTATAAAAGCAAGTCCAATAATAAATATAAACGCAAAAGGCCGCCGCAAAAAGCATATCATTCGAGTAGACAGCCAAATATGTCACGACGTAGAAGACGCAAACGCAAAAAGACAAAAAAAATAATATTACTAAGCATAGTATCACTGTTATTTTTAGCAATATTCTTTATAACCAGCTATGCAATTTCAATTATTTCTAAATTTCAACACGAAGACATTGATAAAAATGATATAGGAATAAACGAAGAGTTGTTTTCAAAAGACGAATTAGGAATAACAAACATTGCTCTTTTAGGAGTAGATGATAATGGAACATCAGATGCAATAATAATTGTAAGCATAAACACAAACAACAAAAAGATTAAAATGGTTTCTATTTTACGAGATAGCTTAGTTAAAGTAGCCCCAAAGGGCAAAAAGCCATATTATACAAAGATAAATGAAGCGTTTGGCAACGGAGGAGTTGAAACAACATTAAGAGCAATAAATAGTAATTTCAGTTTAAATGTAAAAGACTATATTTCAATCAACTTTGACGGATTAGCAAATATAATAGACCAAATAGATGGAATAGATATAAACATAACGAAAGAAGAAGCCGAACATATAAATGGATTAATTGCCAGCACAAAAGGCCACCAAAATTGCCCCCAAATTGAAGGATATGGCGACGTGCATTTAAACGGAATACAAGCTATTGAATATTCACGAATAAGGAAAAAACTAAATCAAAATGGTCAACGTGATGATTATGGAAGAACCGATCGACAAAGAGCTGTTTTAGAAATGATCCTAAGCAAAGTAAAGCAAATGCCTTATACTGAAATACCAGGTTTAATAGAAACATTTCTTCCATACATGAAAACATCACTGCATTTAAACAAAATTTTAAGTCTGTCTAAGATATTAAAAAGTAATGAAATATCAATATCACAAACAAGAGTGCCAATGGTAGAATATACAATAAATGAAGGATATAATATAACTGTTAATGGAACAAGTAAATCTACAGTATATTATAATTTAAAATATGCCGGAAAATTAATAAACGCATTTATTTACGATGATGTTGTTCCTGAAGACTATATAAAAGAACATCCACCTGTTTTAACTAAAGGTCCTTTAGATAATAATTAGTTAATAAAAAGACTTTAAAGCATAAGTTGCATTAAAGTCTTTTTTATACTATTAAATAAATATATATATTTAGGTAGAATTTTAACGAAATTTTGTTTATAATAGTAAATATAAAAAATCTAATAAGGACGTAATATAATGTATTATTTTGACAATGCTTCAACAACAAAAGTCTTAAAACCAGCAGCAGATGCCGCGCTCAAATGCATGACAGAAAATTATGGCAATCCATCATCTCTGCATAAAATGGGAGTTGATGCAGAAGACACTCTAACCTCATCTAGAAAATTGATAGCAAACGTTTTTAATTGTAAAGATGAAGAAATAATTTTCACTTCATGTGCAACCGAGAGCACAAATATTGCAATTTTAGGTGTAGCCAATAGCAAAAAAAAAGTTGGAAATAAAATAATAACAACAACAATAGAGCATGCAGCAACAGCTAGCTGTATATCTCACCTTGAAAATAATGGATTTGAAGTTGTTAGAATTAGCCCCAAAAACGGTAAATATTATGCTGCAGATATAGTGAATGAAATAGATGATAGAACCATCTTAATGAGCATAATGCATGTAAATAACGAAAATGGCCTTATTTTGCCAATAGAAGAAATTGCAAAACAGGCTAAAAATAAAAATCCAAATATAATTATTCATGTAGATGCCGTGCAATCTTTTTGTAAGATTCCAATAAATACAAATAAAATTCCAATAGACCTCGCCTCTGTTTCCGGTCACAAAATCAACGCTCCAAAAGGAGTAGGCGCTTTATATATACGCAAAGGCATAAAAATTCAGCGCCACAGTTTTGGAGGGCCACAAGAGAATAATCTTCGTCCCGGAACGGAAGCATTACCATCAATAGTTGCTTTTGGAGTTGCTGCCAAAACCCATATGGAGAACATGAACAAATCCATAGAACACTATACAGCTTTAAAAAAACACCTTTTAGATAGAATAAAAGACAACCCAGAAATATTATTAAATTCATCGGACAATTGTGTTCCATACATAGTGAACCTATCTATAAAAGGAATTCGTTCTGAAATAATGTTACATTTTTTAGAAGAGAAAGGTTTTTGTGTTTCATCGGGATCTGCGTGCTCAAAGGCCAAAAAAAGCGGAGTATTACAAAACATGGGATATTCCAAAGAGCGAGAAGACTGGGCTATAAGAATAAGCTTTTCAGCGGAAAACACAATAAATCAAATAGATATGCTTGTAGATGCGATAGAAGCTGGACAAAAATCATTAATTAAAACATATTAGCTGTTAATTTAAATATAATAGTTAGCCTCAAGGACATTTTATCCTATTGTAATAAATATAAAAACATTGTATCATTATACTAAAAAAATAATAAAGGAACAAGAAAATGAAAGAAGTTATTTTAATAAAAGAGGGCGAAATTGCTCTTAAAGGCTTAAATCGGTCAAATTTTGAAACACGTCTTATAAAAAACATAAAACAAAGGCTTAAACTTTTAGGAAATTTCAAATATGAATATGCCCAATCCACACTCACCATAGAACCGTTAGAAGAGTGTGATATGCAAATAGTTGCAGAGAAAGTTTCAACGGTTTTTGGAATAGCATCATATTCACTAGCTGCTAGCGTAGAAAAAGATTTTACGAAAATAGAAGAAATAGCAAAACAATATCTCAAAGAGCATTTAAATCAATGTAAAACATTTAAAGTTGAAGCTCGTAGATCGGACAAAAAATTTCCTTTAAAATCCCCTCAAATATGCGCTCAAATGGGAGAATTTTTAATAAATGAATTTTCCCATTTAACTGTAGATGTACATAATCCTGACGCTATTGTTCGAGTAGAAATTCGAGACAAATCTGCATATGTATATGCCAAACGACTTCCCGGAGCAGGAGGAATTCCACAAGGCTGTGGAGGAGACGGAATGCTCTTAATATCGGGCGGGATAGACAGTCCTGTAGCTGGATGGATGATGGCAAAGAGAGGACTAAAACTACAAGCAGTTCATTTTATAAGTCCTCCATATACTAGTGAACGTGCGCTAAAGAAGGTAGAAAAACTACTTTCAATAATGTGTAGATGGTGTGACTGTATTCCATTTCATTGCGTACATTTTACTGAATTTCAAGAAGAGATTCGAAAAAATTGTCCCAACGATTTATTCACAATAATTATGAGACGAATGATGATGAAGATCACTCAAAAAATAATTGAAAGTCAAAACACACAAGGATATTGTAATATTCAAACTATGGTTACAGGTGAGAGTTTGGGCCAAGTAGCGAGTCAAACTTTAGGTGCGATGGTATGCACAGATGAAGCGTGCAAAATGCCTGTTTTACGTCCTCTAATAGGAATGGATAAACTAGAAATTATCGATATTGCTAAAGAAATAGACACATTTGAAACTTCTATTTTACCGTATGAAGATTGCTGCACTGTATTCACTCCAAAGCACCCAAAAACAAAGCCAAAACTAAGTGATATAGAACAAGCTGAGAGGAAATTAAATGTAGATGATTTAATAGAAAAAGCTTTAGAAAAAACTAAGTTTTACCTTATACGTGAGCAGTAGATTTTTTTAGTAAACATATCTGAGAAAAGATTACCATTTGTAAATTTTCTCAGATATTATAGCTTTCGAAGCTTTTTATAAAGAAAGAAGGAACTATTATGAATGTAGAAATCATAACAGTTGGAACAGAACTTTTAGTTGGAAATATATTAAACACAAATGCAAAATATCTCGCCGAAGAATTAACAAATTTGGGATTTAATATTTCAAAACATACGACAGTTGGCGACAACTCTGCCAACTTAGAAATCGCATTTAAATATGCTTTATCAAAAAACGATTTAGTAATTTTAACTGGTGGCCTCGGGCCAACAAAAGACGATTTAACTAAAGAAACCATTGCCCACTCACTATCTAAAAATTTAATTGAAGATGAGAAAGCTAAAGAAAAAACAATTTCATATTTTAAATCCACTAAAAATGAAATAGCAAAAAATAACTTTAAACAATCTTTAGTTATCGAAGATTCTACCATTTTTTATAATGACAACGGAACAGCTCCTGGAATGGCTTTAAAGCATAATAATAAACACATACTATTATTGCCAGGTCCACCAAACGAACTCATGCCAATGTTCGAAAAAGATGTAAAAATATACCTATCAAAATTAAAAGATCAAATAATTATATCTAAAGATGTCTATTTATTTGGGATAGAAGAATCTAAAGCAGACCAAACTCTTTCTGACATTTTACCCAATACCAATCCATATATAGGCATATATGCAAAAACGGGAGAAATCAAAATTCGCGTAACTGCACACGCTCCTCAAAATAGCACATGCGAAACTTTAATTAACAATGTTGTAGATATAATAAAAACACGACTAGGTGAATTTATATATGGAATAGACATAAAAAATATGCAAAATGCATTAGTTAAAACCGCAATTAAATCAAACCAAAAAATTGCAGTTGCAGAGAGTTGCACAGGCGGCCTAATCGCATCCCAAATAGTTTCAATAAGTGGTTCTAGCGATTGTTTTAATTGTGGAATAGTTTGCTATTCAAATGAAATGAAAGAACAAATTCTGGGCATAAAAGAAACCACTCTGTCTGAATTTGGTGCTGTTAGTCCACAAGTTGCCAAACAAATGGCACAAAACGTCCGCAAAATATCCAAATCAGATATTGGAATATCCACTACTGGAATAGCCGGCCCAACTGGAGGAGATAGTAATAAACCGGTGGGTCTGGTTTATGTAGGAATATCCACTAGCAATCATACATCTGTATATAAGCTACTGCTATCAAAAGGACAGCCTAATGAAAGACAAAAAATTCGTCACATTTCAGCTTTATTTGCCATGAATGAAGCAAGAAAAGCAATATTAAATAATGAAAAAGGAGTTAAAACAAATGATACCTCAAATTAATATACTAGTTTTAGCAATAAACATAATTCTGTGTATATGTCCAACTATAATATTTATAATTTTTGCATTTAATAAAAATAAAAAATTATTTTTTCCATTCTTTATTGGATGCGCCACATTTTTTATTTCTCAAATCATATTAAGAACTCCTGTTAGTTCTTTAATCTTTGGATTTTTTCCTGAAGAAAATGCTGAGTGGCACTATATAATATTTATTGTATTAACAGCTATAATATTAGAAGAAGGAGGAAAATTTTTAGGATTAAAATTTTTCTTAAAAGAACACACAAAAAGAATAGACGGAATTGCCTTTGGAATTGGTTTTGCGTCGGGATATAATATTTTATTGTCACTAATATCTCACATATCACAATTTTTGACTGCCATTAGTGCAAATTATTCCGCCTCTATGTCAGCGAAAATAGGCAACGAAACAATTAAAAATATAGACATATTATCCGAAACACCTTGGAACAATATTTTATTATCCGGTCTACATAATATTGCCTTGGTATTAATAGAAATCAGTTTAGCTCTAATTCTCCTACATGGGATATTAAATGGCGTTAAAAGCTCAATTATTGCAATTATAATTACATCTTGTTCTCACATAATCATGGAAGGCTTCGGACTATTTTTAACAGAAATATTAAAAATAAATGAATATGCCGTGGAGTTATACATAATATTTATTTCTATAATATCATTAATATTTATATTTAAATCCAAACGACTAAAATCATTTAAATAAATATACACATGAAAAAATAAAGGCGATCGTTTTAAGACCGTCTTTATTTTTTTGATTTAAATTACATGCTATTTTTTGCGCATTTCAGCCCATCTATCTTTAACTTCTTTTACAACTTGATCCCAAGTAGCAGATCCAGATATATATTTTTGCACTGCTGCTCCTGCAACATCCATAGACCATGTATCAGGTCCTGCAAGAGATAAATCTCCCTGTATTGTTTTATTATTATTATAAGCATCAACAACTCTTTGATTTATCTTATTGTCATTAGCCTTAGCTTCACCAAACGGTAATATAAAACCACAATCTTCAATTAATATCTTACTTCCTTCATCAGATTGATATGCCCAATTTAAGAAATCTTTAGCGGCTGCAATTTGTTTTTCATCTGCTTTTTTATTAATAACCCAGAATTGACCAGGGAAAACAACATATCTACCATCTGTAGAACCATCAGGTAAATTATATGGTATCATGTCTACTTTATCCATCATTTTTTCACTAGATTTTTCATCTTGCTCTTTAATTGAAGGAATAGTCCACGATCCTTGCTGCACGCAAGCCACTTTTTCTAGTAAAAATCCACTATCAAATGAAGCTGTGTAATCTATAGCATTTAAATTTGATAAACTATTTGCATTAGATGTATAGCTAGCCTGAAAATCAACTAATTTTTTATAAACATCCGCTCCAGATAAAGGAAGAGTTTTTGCATTATAAGCTTCACGAGAAGACTTAAAGTCTTTATCTAAAATAGGCTGAAGCATATGATCTCCAAGAACCCATGTCTCTTTAGCTGGCAATTCCATAACAGCAGTTAATTGAGGATATTTTTCTTTCATTGCTCCAGATTCAATTTTAGCTTTTAACTTATCAAAACCTTCTTTTTGTCCTTTAAATGTCCACATAGAATTAACATCTACGCCAGCATCTTCAAAAATTGCTCTATTTATAAGGAATCCATAGCCCTCGATATTCATAGGCATACCATAAACCTTACCATCAGAACCCTTAGCTGATTCTAAACAAAAAGATTTACATTTACTAACCCATGGCTGATCAGACAAATCCACCAACTGGTCCTGCCAAGTATCCAGCTGACCCAAACCTGAATAGTTAAAAATAGTAACAGGATCTGACGCCATCTTTGCTTTTAATGATGCGCCATAGTCAGTTGAACCTCCAACAGATTCGACATTAATCTTAACGTTAGGATGTGCTTTTTCATAAGTATCTGCCAATTTCTTAAGACCAGAATCAGCTTCAATCTTGTGATCCATTACTGAAATTGTGACCTTATCCCCATTATTAGCTGAATTGTTGCTACCACAACCAGTAAGCAAAACACTCGTAGACACTGATAAAGCCAGAAAAGACGCCACTACCTTTTTTAATTTCATAAAATAAACCTCCAGTTAAATTTGATTTACTATTATATAAAACCACTAATATAAAAATAGCAGATTCTATGTTATCGACAATTTTATTTTATAGCCCCATCCGTCATTCCATTTACAATATATTTTTGAGAAAACAGATAGAAAGCAACAATAGGCGCTATACACATTACTAACGCAGCCGAAGCCAAATCCCAACGTGTTGAATAAGTTCCAAAGAAAGAATATGTCATGAGCGGCAAAGTTTGCCAACCAGGCTTGTTAATAACGATAGAAGGCAATAAGAAGTCATTCCAAATCCACATAGTATTTAAAATTGCAACAGTTATTAAAATAACCCTAAGCAACGGAACAACTATAATGAAAAACAATTGAAACACATTGCAGCCATCTATAACCGCAGCCTCTTCCAATTCTTCCGGGACATTTTTAATAAATCCGTGAATCATCAAAACAGACATACTAGTGCCAAATCCCATATACATAAATATCAAACCAACCGGATTCAAAAGGCCCATATTTTTAGCAACCATCATCAGCGGCAACATAACACACTGAAAAGGAACCAGCATAAATAGGGCGAAAACAACAAAAACAACCTTGCTAACTTTTGTTTTATATCTAACCAGAACCCAAGCCGCCATAGTTGATATTAATAAAATCATAAAAACAGAGCAAATGGATATGTACAATGAATTACAAAACGACTGCAAATATTTTAACTTATCAAATGCCTCAGCATAGTTATTAGGGCTAAAAGTTTTAGCATCAGGAAACCCGAGTAAATTTACAAGCAGTCCTTTTTGCGTTTTAAAAGAATTCAAAGCCAAAATATATATTGGGAACACAAAAACAAGGCCTATAATCAAGCTAATAATAGACAAAACCAATCTTTTAAATCTGCCCTTTTTATTTATAGATATTTTCTTAGTTTTACTCCAACTCACCATCACATTTCAACCTCTTTCTTCTTAGTAACTATAAGCTGAATTAAACCAATACCCGCAACAAGTATCAAAAATATTATAGCTTTTGCCTGAGCATAACCATATTCATTAGCAGAAAAAGCCGAATTATATATATTCAAAGCAAGCATTTCCGTTGAATGATATGGCCCACCCTTAGTTAAAGCAAGGTTCTGGTCGAACATTTTAAATGAATTAGATATTGATAGAAACAAACCAATAGTAAACGCAGGCATAACTAAAGGAAAAGTTACACTACGAAAAGTCTGCCACCAATTGGCCCCATCTATTTTAGCAGCCTCCTTAACCGAGGAGGGAATGTGTTGAAGCTGAGCGATATATATTATCATCATATACCCTGACATCTGCCAAACATTCAAAATTATAATTCCAATAAACCCCGTTTCCGTATTAGAAAGCCAGCCTTTTAAAAACTCTAAATTTAAAGCCGTTCCTACAGCAGAAAACACGTTAGTAAATATAAAATTCCAAGTAAAACCTAGTAGCAATCCACCTATCAAATTGGGCATAAACAAAACACTTCTAAGCAAATTAGCTCCTCTAAACTTTTGCATAACAAACATAGCAAGAGCCAAGCCAAAAACATTCACCAATACAATTGTTACAACAGCGACAGCAGCCGTAAACAAAAGAGCTCTCAAAAAGTCAGAGTCGCTAGTAAACATGCGAACAAAATTGTCAAACCCAACAACAGCTGGATTCATATTAACTCCATCCCAATTAGTGAAGGAAAAATAGAAACCAATAAGCATTGGTATAACACAGATAATGGTAAAACTTATCAAAGCTGGCGCCAAAAACAACCAAAATCTTAGCTTACTCCTTCTCATAAAATAAAACCACCTCAATAATAATTGTAAAAACCTGCGAATATCAATTACAAAAAACAGATAGCAATAAACACCACTATATGTATTGCAATATCTCGCAGCGCATAATTAAGCATATTTTTAAAGCCAAATCGTTCAATAAATACGTTCCAATCTAGTCCCTATTATATAATATAAAGCTGATAACTGTCAACAAAAATATTAATAATCAACTTTTATTTGTTAATATTCATACCATAAACAACGCAAAAATATACATAATACACAAATTTATCCAACAATTTGCTCTATATAGCATGGTAACTTAACAAATATTTAATAATTTCAAAAAACATAAAATATAATTAATAAAATTAACAATTTATTATTAAAAATCACTGCTCATTGTTAAAGAATCTTGCTTTTGTTAATAATTTGTTATTAAAATTAATAATTAATACATCATTATTTTGCTTGGTTTAGCATTTTTCGTGATTTTATTTTCAATATTTATAATTATTAATAAAACTTTTATTTTAATTTAAAAATTTTTCATTGTGCACTTGTTTTATTATAATAAAGATGATATAATTACCCTGTGAGAAATATATTGCTCTTTTATAATTATTTTAGACTTCGAAGGTATGGTAGGTTTTAAAAATTATTCCTCCGAGAAAGGATATCGATATGGCAAGTATAACATTTAAAGGTGTTAAAAAATCATATGATGGAAAGAATTTTGTTGTTCCTGATTTTAATTTAGAAATTAAAGATAAAGAGTTTGTCGTTTTTGTTGGTCCATCTGGATGCGGAAAATCAACTACTTTAAGGATGATTGCAGGCCTTGAAGAAATTTCTGACGGCGAATTATATATAGGTGATCGTCTAGTTAACGACGTCTTACCAAAAAACAGAGATATTGCTATGGTTTTTCAAAACTATGCATTATATCCACATATGTCTGTTAGAAAAAACATGGCTTTTGGTTTAAAACTCAAAAAAATCCCAAAAGATGAAATAAATAGAAAAATATCTGAAGCTGCAAAAATTTTAGATATAGAACAATATTTAGACCGCAAGCCGAGAGATCTTTCTGGTGGTCAACGCCAGCGTGTTGCTCTTGGTAGAGCTATGGTTAGAGATGCTTCTGTGTTTTTGCTAGATGAGCCTTTGTCAAATCTAGACGCTAAACTACGTAACCATATGCGCACAGAAATAACTAGATTACATGATGTTTTGGGAACAACTTTTGTATATGTTACTCATGATCAAACTGAGGCAATGACCATGGGTGACAGAATAGTAGTAATGAAAGATGGCTACATCAAACAAGTAGACACTCCTCAAATTTTGTATGATAAACCAAATAGTTTGTTTGTTGCTAGTTTCATTGGCTCTCCTCAAATGAATTTTTTAGACGCTGTGTTAACTGAACAAAATAATAATCTATCAATTAAAATTGGTAATTTCTCTATACCACTTCCTCCTGGTAAAGGAATGGATACTAATTTAAAAGAGTATGTAAATAAAAAAGTGATTATAGGAATAAGACCTGAAGATATACATAATGAGGATATTTTTATAAAGATGTCTGAAGAAAGCGCTTTTGAAACAAACATTGAATTAGCTGAATTAATGGGCTCTGAAATATATTTACACTTTAATTTTCAAGGAAATATAATCACTGCGCGTGTTCCTAGTCGTACGGTAGTTCAAAAAGGTGACAAAGTCAAATTGTCTATCAACATGCACAAAGTTCACATTTTTGACAAACAAACAGAGATGGCTATTTGCCATTAACATTAATTAATAAAAAACAAGCAGGCCGAAATTTGGTTTGCTTGTTTTTTTATTAATTATAATTCATCGGTTAAAAAGCCTTTTCCTAAAACTTCTTGAGCTGAACAAATTGTTATAAACGCATTAGGGTCTATTTGTCCAATTATTCTTTTAAGCTTAACCAGTTCCTTGGGCCAAACAACAACAAATAACATTCTTCCTTCCTTTTTTGTATACATTCCTCTGCAAGTTATTTCCGTATTTCCTCGATCTAATTTTTCAAATATTTTCTCCGATATTTCATTACTATGTTGCGACAATATAAAGACAGCTTTAGCAAATCTAAGTCCGCCCAAAATACTGTTAATTAGTTTAGAAGAAATAAAAATAATAATTATTGCATACACAGTATTAATCAAGCCAAACACAAAAAAACCAGATAAAATAATCAGAGCATCTATTATAAATAACGTAATAGAAATTGAAAATTTAGGAAATATTTTATAAACCAAATTAGCTAACATATCAGTTCCGCCAGAAGACGCCCCTGTTTTTAGGACAAGCCCCAAACCAACCCCATCAAAAACACCAGTTAATATTGCTGCAGCAAAAATATCATTTCCAACGTCCATCTTGATTGCAAACTTTTGAAAAACAAAAAGCCAAAAAGAAACAAGCAATATTCCTATCAAAGATTTTTTCACAAATTTAGCCCCATTAACCAACCAGCTAAAAATAAATATAGGTATATTAATTAAAATATTTAGTAAGCTTAAAGAAACATTCAAGCCAAATGCCATAGAAAAAATTCTAGATATAATTATAGATAATCCTGCCACACCACCTGTTACTAGGCCAATAGGATTAGCAAAATTCTCAATTCCAAAGGAAAATAAAGCTGTCCCCAGCATAATAGTAAAAAAATCTTTATAACTAAGTCCGAAAAATTTAAACATCATATTTAATCAGTCCAATCTTTCTTTATCAAAATCAATAGCAAAAAATCGATCCAAATAATGGATCGACAAGTCAAAAAACTAATCTGCCTTAGGCGCATCAACAGGGCAAACGCCACTGCAAGTTCCGCAGTCTATGCATGTATCGGAATTTATTATATATTTTGACTCACCAGCTGAAATGCAAGAAACAGGACACTCTGCAGCACAAGCACCACAGCTAATACATTTATCTGTTATTTTATACGGCATATTTCCCCCTCCTTAAAAACAAAATTAAAATAATCTAAAACAATTTTGATTCTATCACATTTTAGATAAATAATCAAGCAATAAAAATAAATTTTTATTCATCATTCAAATTTATATCGTCCTTAGAATTATCATCATTTATTATTTTCTGTTCAAACTGCAAATCATTTTTGTTAAAATATTTAAACACTGTTTCATCAGCTTCCGTCAATTTAACTCTATATTTTCCGGTTATAGGATTACCATCAATAATTACGCCCTCTCCATCAGGGCTAATAACCTTCATTCCAATTTTAGGCGAAGTTTGATTTAAAGCCTTATAAGCATCATATTCATATTGCAAACAACACATAAGCCGTCCACAACATCCCGATATTTTTTTAGGATTTAATGATAAATTTTGTTCCTTAGCCATTTTTATAGACACAGGATGAAAACAACCTAAAAAAGTTTTGCAACAAAACGGTCTCCCACAAATTCCAATTCCACCTAGCATTTTAGCTTCATCGCGAATTTTAATCTGCCTCAATTCTATTCTAACGTGAAATATAGAAGCCAAATCTTTAACCAACGCACGAAAGTCCACTCTTTCACTAGAAGTAAAGAAGAAAATAATCTTGCTTCTATCGAAAATATATGTTGCAGACACTAAATTCATATTCAACTTATGTTTTTTTATACACTGTTCTGCAATAAAGACAGCATTTTCTTCCAACTTCAAATTTTCTTCATGATGCTTAATATCGTCCTCATTTGCAACACGCAATATAGAATCAAAAAATATATCAACGTCCTCATCATTTACATCTCTAGCAGCAACACAAACTTTTCCCAGTTCCAACCCGTGATTTGTTTTACAAATAAGATTATTTCCGACAAAACAACTGCTCTCATTAAAATTATCAATATCAAAATAGCAAATTTTATCGACACTTCTAAAACGAATCCCAATTACTCTTTTCATAAACAATTCTCCATAACAATATTAAATCATATTATTTTTTACTATAATACTCACAATCATTATATCATATAGTAAAAGATTTAAACAACACAATAGGTAAAAATCCACTTTAAAAATTGAAACACCATTAAATAACATCAGCCTTGAAAAAGCTCAGCACAAAATCTAGCAATAGTTATTTTTTTATTTCCATTACTCATCAAAATTTTCTTACTACGTTCAACACAGTCAAAAACCTTATCTATCCTATTAATAAAACTTACATTTACTTTGTTTTGTTGCTTAATATTTTCATTAATAATAAATTTTATTCTAGACAAAAAGCACTTAAAAACTTCTAAACTAAGCTCCACATTATCTTCCAATGCAGCAGCTACTTGAACAAATTTCAGCTCATTATTACTAAAATAGGCCTTAATAAGGTCTTCAGAAACTGCTAAAGCTTCTCGTCCAATAGAATTATCCAAATAAAAAATTGCTCTTCCTATGCTGCCTTCACAAAGCTGTGATGCTAATTTTAAATGGTCATCATTCTCTCCAGAAAATCTTTTTTTAATTTCATCAAAACAAATTTCATATTGAACCGGACATATTCCTACAGGAACACATCTCGACGAAACTGTTTCCAAAACTCCACTTCTGCTACAAGACGTGAGCAAAAATATAACATTTTTTGGAGGCTCCTCAAGCGTTTTTAATAATGTATTTGCGGCTGCCGTCAAAAGACTATCTACATTATTTAGCAAAAATATTTTATAAGAACCCTCATTTGGTTTTACATAAGCATCTTCGATTAATTTTCTTGCATCACTTACATTAAAACCCTGCTTTCCTTTAGAAGAGTCCATTCCTATTTCAAAATAATCCGGATGATTTTTAGTTAAAAATTTCTTACAGCCATCACATTCCATACATGGTTTATTATCATTTTCACAAAATATTGCCTGAGCAAACTGCCTAGCAATAGTTTTTTTACCAACTCCATCTTCTCCATAAAATAAATATGCATGCGAAAATTTTTGATTTTTTAATATACTATCTAAAAGTGAAACAACATTTTCATTTCCACAAAAATTAAAAGACATAGCACTTCTCCAAATCTAATTATAAGTCCTTAATAACACACACAAATTTTACATCATTTTTCATTAACAAGTCAGCAATATCGTCAGTTATTAATTCTCCTGCAGCAACTATTGGAATTCCAGGAGGACAAATCCACTGACTTTTTCCACAAATTCTGCCAACCGAATGTTTCACATCAATTTGCTCCAACTGACTACGGAATGCTTTACTTAAGCTAAGTTTAACATTAGGAATAGGCAATTTTCTAATTTCAAAACAAGACCCATAATTTTCTACTGTTTCAATTTTTTCCAAGCATTTTCTAAGCCTGTCCCAATCCATATCAGACAAAAAAGGCGACACAATTAAAGTAACATATCTACTGTCAGTATACTCAGGCTCTATTTTGTGCTGCCGCAAAATAGACCTTACTCCAAAAGCACCATTCTTAACATTAATACAGTCTATAGTTATTTTACTGCAATCTGTCTTTAATATATTAAGAGACAAATTTTCAAACAAATCCTTTTTTCGTTCTTCCAACTGTTTAAAACGTTTCCAGCCCTCAGCCTTAAGCCAATCAACACAAAGACCAATAGAGTCCATTATCAAGTAAGAAGGACTCGTTGACCCAAACATAGACATGTTATATTTAATTTCTTCTTGATCAAACAAGCCTAATTTACTATGCAAAACCGCCGCACCAGTTAATGTTGGAAGTGTTTTATGAAAGCTATCACAACAAATATCTGCGCCTAAAAAAATAGGATGTTCATCAACAGTTGTAAATTTCAAATGAGCCCCATGAGCATTATCCACAATTAAAACAGCATCATATTTTTTACAAACTTCAGAAATCCCCTTAATATCTGCTCTAATTCCATAATAATTTGGCGAAGTTATATAAACCGCGGCTGGTTTTTTTATTTTAGCCAAAACCTCTTCAACATCACAAGGCTCTGGAATATTTTTATATAAACCACCCTCACTAACTTTAATCCACTCTGGCTGTATGTCTAAAAGAGCACACACGTTATAAAAAGCTATATGTGAAGATCTCATTGCAACAAATGCTCTATCCTTAAATAGAGAAATCATAGTTTGTATACAAAGAGTAGACCCGCTTGCAGATATTACTGATTGAGCTTGATATAATTCAGATATTTCATCTTCCAAATCCTTAATAACACCATCAGAATGATATAGTGAATCCGATCCACCAATTTCAGTAATATCAAAATGCGGCGATATTCTATTGATAAACTCACATCTTGCCTGATGCCCAGGTGTATGTAACCTCAAAAAGCCATTCGAATCATATTCTCGAATAAATTCACTAAGTTTATTCACAATTTCTACATTTCCTCCGGAGCGCTTATATTTAAAACAGTTAAGGCATTTTTCAAAGTAATCTTAACTGCAGAGCAAAGGCTAAGCCTTGCTTTAAGCAGCGCTTCTTCACTTCCTTTTACTTTACAAACAGTATAAAATTTGTGAAACAATGTAGCAATATCTAACGCAAAACGAGTGATTCTCGATGGGTTATATGAAGAAGCAGCCGCAATAATTTCACTAGGAAATTTAGCAATTGCTTTTATTAATTCAATTTCTTCTTTTGTTTTAAGCAATTCATATTCTGAATGAATTGAAGGCTTATGTCCCAATTCTTCAAGATTTTTTAATATTTGGCATATTCTAGCATGAGCATATTGAACATAATAAACAGGATTTTTAGAAGACTCCTCAATTGCAAGATCCAAATCAAAATCAAAGTGGGAACTTGCCTCACGCATATTAAAAAAGAACCTAGCCGCATCGATAGGAATTTCATCAAGCAAAGAGGTTAGCGTTATAGACTTTCCAGAACGCTTGCTAAGCTTAACTGTCTCACCATCTCTAACCAAGCGGACCATCTGCATTAAAATAATATCCAACCGCTTAGAATCAATTCCCAATGCTTCCAGAGCCCACTTCAACCTAGCAACATGTCCATGATGATCTGCTCCCCAAATATCTATTGCTTTGTCAAATCCTCTGTCAACTAGCTTATTGTAGTGATATGCAATATCAGCTAAAAAATAGGTTGGAATTCCGTTATCTCTAATTAAAACCTCGTCTTTTTCTCCTCCAAACTCAGTTGCCTTAAACCAAACAGCCCCTCCAGCTTCATATACAAACCCTCTGCTTTTTAACATATCTACTATTTCATGTAGTTTGCCTTGTTTATGGAGATCACTTTCTAAAAACCAATTATCATACTTTATTTTATACTTCAGTAAATCAGTTTTAAGCCCTTTAATATTAAGCGGCAACGCATAATCAACAAGTGCTTGTCTGCGTTCATCTTCACTGACATTCATATATTTATCCTTATATATATCAGCAAAATCTTTAGCACGCTGAGTTATATCTGCCCCCTGATAGCAATCCTCAGTTAAAACAACAGCTTGTTCACCTAAAAACAATTGCTGATATCTAATAGACAAACTCTTCTTAAATTTTTCAATTTGATTTCCAGCATCATTAACATAAAATTCACGGCTAGTATTATATCCTGCCCAGGAAAGAATTTCAGACAAACAATCTCCCATAGCTCCTCCACGCGCATTACCAATATGCATAGGACCAGTAGGATTAGCAGATACAAATTCAACCAAAACTTTCTTGTTCAGTCCAAAATTAGTTCTGCCATAGTGGTTTTCTTCACCCAAAACAGCAATTATAGCCTCTTTAAACCAAGTTCCATTCAAGAAAAAATTAATAAAACCCGGCCCAGCAATTTCGCATCTATCAAAATAAGTATCGTCTAAAACAACATTGTCAACAATTTTCTGAGCAATAATTTTAGGTGATTGCTTAAAAGCTTTTGCTCCAACCATTGCGATATTAGTAGCAAAATCGCCGTTAGATGGATCTGCCGGTATTTCAACTATAAAGTCCGATATTTCTGCTTGTATTAGTTCTCCGTTATCTTTTGCTTTGTCCAGCGCCAAACATAATAATTTTCGTAATTGTTGCTCAGCTTGTGTTTGAATATCTATCATAATTCCAATAACATCCTTTCAAAGTATAACAAATTAATCAATTTAATTATTCAAAAGCCCAACAGATATATAAAGTTTATTTTTTATCACATTTTCAGAATCCATTTCCATATCATAAAACAATTCTATACGCTTATTTGATTTTGTCATTTCTGTATCTATTCTATTAGTGTATGTAGACATATATGAAAAGAGTCCATTCGACTTAAAGGTAGCTTTTGTATTTTTATTTTCAGAAAGTCTCAAATAATAATTTATATCTCCATCAGCCTTAACAATAACAGTTTTTTTACCAAGCACAACAATCTGCGTTAACCCATTATTTTCATTTTCATAAGAAATAATCCATCTATCCTTCAATTTTTTTAATGTTCCCATAACAAACATCTCAAAATTTTTCATATCGTCACCAGAATACCCTTGAGAGCCTTTAATTATTAATTCGACGTTTGTACTTATGCTCATTATTAACACCATCCACTAAAATTTACTCATCTGTTTTCATAGCAAGTTCAATGAGATTTTCTAAAAGTTTTCCACATTCTATTCCGCTTTTCTCCCAAAGTTTAGCATACATACTAATTGAAGTAAACCCGGGCAAAGTATTAATTTCATTTAAGTATATTTCATCATCGTCAGTAACAAAAAAGTCCACACGAGACAAGCCTCTACACGACATAATATTATAAGCTCTAACAGCAATTTCACGAACTTTATTTGAAACATCATCGCTAAGCTGCGCCGGTATAATTAACTTAGAATCTGACTCATATTTAGCATCATAATCGTAAAAATCATTATGAGGTATAATCTGCCCCAAAACAGAAGCTTTAGGATTATCGTTACCAATTATAGCACACTCTACCTCTTTTCCAACAATTCCTTCCTCACAAAGTACTTTACTGTCATGGGCAAGGGCAGTTAATATTCCGTTATGCAATTCTTCAATGTTACTACACTTACTGATTCCAACAGAAGAGCCTGCATTTGCTGGTTTAGTAAAAATAGGAAAAGAAAGTTTTTGAGCAATTCTTTTGCAACAAGCGTCCATATCTTTAATATCAGATTTTTTTACAACATCCCATTTTGTTCCTTTAATTCCAGCATAATCTAACAATGTTCTTGTATAGACCTTATCCATACACGCAGCTGAACTTAAAACTCCACATCCAACATATGGTATATTTGCCATTTCCAATAATCCTTGCATCCTACCATCTTCACCATTTGCCCCATGAAGAACAGGAAAAACACAATCAATTTTCAAAAGCGCAAATTCAAAATTTTCCATAACCTTCAATATCCCACCATGTGTGGCATCGGGACTAATAATAGCCGGACAACAATCCAAATCATCTTTCCACTCATCTGTTGGTATTTTTTCAACAGGCCCTGGATAATATAGCCAATGGCCACTTTTAGTGATTCCAATAGGTATAACTTCAAACTTTTCCCTTGACAAATTACTAATAATATAAAATGCGGAATTCAAAGACACTTCATATTCTGAAGAAACTCCACCAAATAAAACAGCAATTTTCATCTTATTCATAACGAAATATATCTCCTTTTAAAAAGTTAAAAACAAAATTCTTAAGGAATATGATACCATAAAACAAAACCCAAGACAAGAAAATATTGGTTTAAATAATCTGACAAAGCAATATAACTCGTTTTGAATCAATACACATTTATTTTATTGCTAACAAGCCTCAGATAAATTAAAATATTAAAGCAAACAAAAACGAAATATTTATAAAGTAAATTAAAACGTTCTTGCTTGACATTATATGTTTGATATGTTATCATTGTTATACCTCTTTTAGCGGGCTTTATTTTTTTGCATATTTTTTATATACATTTATATGCAATAAAATTTGCCCATTCAACCTAGAGGGAGGCAATTTGTTTTTTGTCTTGAACATATTTTGTAAATCAAGATAAATTATCGCATGATAATATTTAGGAGGTGCCGATTTATGAGAGTAAAGGTTACATTGGCTTGTACTGAGTGCAAACAACGTAATTATGACACAATGAAAAACAAGAAAAATAACCCAGACAGGCTTGAAATGAATAAATATTGTCGTTTTTGTAGAAAACATACTGTTCATAAAGAAACGAAGTAACAGAAACAGGAGGAATATTATATGGCTAAGAATGAAAAAAAGTTAGCTGAACCTAAAAAAATTAATATGAGTTCTTCAAAAAAAGAAAAAAAAAATATATTCCGTCACGTGTTTGATTATTTTAAACAATTAAAAAACGAATTAAAAAAAGTAGTTTGGCCTAGCAAGAAAAAATTATTCGGTGGAACAATGATTGTTATTGTTACAGTTATTGTTATGTCTTTGTTTGTGGTTTTAGCTGATTTTGCGTTTCATAATTTACTGAAATTGTTACTTGGCTAATCATGATTAAGTCTAGATAGGAGAAGTAAATGTCTGATATAGCAAAATGGTATGTAATACACACTTACTCTGGTTATGAAAATAAAGTTGCTCAAAACATAGAAAAAGCGGTAGAAAGCCGTCAGCTCCACGATCTTATTCAGGAAGTAAAAGTTCCTATGCAGGTTGTTGAAGAGATAAAAGATGGCAAAAAGCAAAAAATTGAGCGCAAACTTTTCCCTAGTTACGTGATAGTTAAAATGGTTCTTACTGATGATTCTTGGTATGTTGTAAGAAACATTCGAGGAGTTACAGGCTTTGTTGGTCCATCTTCTAAGCCCATTCCTTTGACGCGTAAAGAAGTAGACGCACTGGGTGTTGAAAATCGTCAAGTAGAAACAGATTACAGTGTAGGAGATAGCGTAAAAATCATTTCCGGATCATTAGAAGGGTTTGTTGGCAATGTATCGTCAATTGATACTGCTAAAGGAATGGTTACTGTTACTGTATCTATACTAGGAAGAAACACGCCGGTTGAGGTGGAATTAAGCCAGGTGGTTTGTAACGAATAATTTATATGTATATTGTAAATATGTTTTAAGAAAAGTTAGAAATGCTATTGCATTTTGGAAAAATTTGGAGGTGCTATAAAAATGGCTCAAAAAGTTGTAGGTTTAGTAAAGCTACAAATTCCTGCAGGTAAAGCGACGCCTGCTCAACCAATTGGTTCTGCGCTGGGTCCTTATGGTATAAATATAATGGGATTTACAAAAGAATTCAATGAAAAAACAAAAAATGATATGGGACTAATAATTCCTGTAGTAATAACAATTTATGCAGATCGTTCTTTCACATTTGTTACAAAAACTCCACCAGCTGCTGTTCTTATTAAAAAAGCTATTGGAATTGATAAGGCATCTGGTGAACCAAACAAAAATAAGGTTGCTAAAATAACAAGAGAACAATTGCAAAAAATCGCTGAACAAAAAGCGCCAGATTTAAATGCTGGAAGTATAGAAACTGCTATTAGTATGATAGCAGGAACAGCACGCTCTATGGGTGTTGAAGTTGTAGACTAGATATAGTCTTTTGGTGGGAGGAACATATCTCGATTAGCTGCGAATCTAGTAATTGAAGATATTCGTTCCGATCCTTTATTAACCACTTAATTGGGAGGTTTTATTTTATGAAACACGGTAAAAATTATAGAGAAAGTTTAAGTAAAATTCAAAAAGATAATTTATATGATATTAAGGAAGCTTTTGAGTTAGTTGTTAGTTCTGCAAAAGCTAAATTTGATGAAACAGTTGAGCTTCACGTTAGACTAGGTGTTGACTCGCGTCATGCTGATCAACAAGTTAGAGGAGCCGTTGTTCTACCAAATGGTACAGGTAAAAACATTAAAGTCTTAGTTTTTGCTAAAGAAAATAAATTCGAAGAAGCAAAGGCTGCAGGAGCCGATTATGTAGGTGGCGTTGAATTAGCTGAAAAAATTCAAAAAGAGAATTTTTTAGATTTTGACGTTGTTATTGCTTCTCCAGATATGATGCCTATAGTTGGTCGTTTAGGTAAGATTTTAGGGCCTAAAGGTTTAATGCCAAATCCTAAAGCAGGAACGGTGAATCCTGATGTTGCTAAGGCAGTAACAGAAGCTAAAGCAGGTAAAATTGAATATCGTTTGGATAAAACAAATATTATGCATTGCTCGATAGGAAAAATATCTTTTGGTGCAGAAAAATTAATTGAAAACTTCGATGCTTTAATGTCTGCTATTGCAAAAGCAAGGCCAGCAGCTGCGAAAGGTCAGTATATTAAATCTTGTGTTACAGCAAGCACTATGGGCCCTGGAATAAAAATTAATACATCAAAATACGGAAATTAATTATTTATTAAACGAACATTTGGGTTGTTTGACAAATTAAATATTCTTTGATACAATTAATTTTAGCAGTGATTTGCCCGTTTTTCTATAGACAGTAGGTGCCGTTTATTTTTGGTATAATGTGTATGTTTTTTTCACGCCTGCCGAGGAGAAACCGCAAAGAGATCGTTTTTTAGATCTTTATGCCTTTCTCTTTGAATTGTGAGAAAGGTTTTTTGTTTATTTTTAATTTCTAAATTAGAGAAACTGCTTATCACCTTGCGATATATTTTTATAATTATTGATATTATATGAACGGAGGTGAAATACAAATGCCAAGTGAAAGTACTTTAAAAACCAAACAACAATATGTTGCAGAGTTGGTGGAGAAAATTAAAGCATCATCTACTGGTATTATTGTTTCATATAAGGGAATTAATGTTGAAAATGATACTAAACTCAGAAAAGAAATGCGCGAAGCTGGTGTAGATTATTTTGTTGTTAAAAATAGTATGCTGAGATTTGCATCAAAAGAAGTTGGTTATGATTTTGGTGATAATTTAACTGGAACAACAGCAATAGCTCTTAGCCCTGAAGATCCAGTATGTGTTGCAAAAATTTTAACTAAATATGCAAAAGACCTAAAAGATGAAACTGAGTTTGCAGTAAAAACAGGATTCTTAGATGGCGAAATAATAGACATAAACACTATAACAGAAATTGGTTCATTGCCAACAAAAGAGCAACTTATTGGTCAGTTGCTTAGTGTTTTGGTTGCTCCTATTCGTGGTCTTGCAATTTCACTTAATGCTATTGCAGAGAAAAATGAAAGTGGCGATAATGCTGAATCAGCAGAAGAACCATCTAGTGAAGATACATCTTCTGAGGAATAGTTTTTAGCAATATTTGTTACTAAATGAGCAAATATTTATTTTGTACTTAATAATAATTTGAAAGTTTTAATTAATTATAGGAGGTTATACATCATGGCTGATGTTTCAAAATTTATTGAAGAAATTAAAAGCCTATCAGTTCTAGAGTTAAATGAACTAGTTAAGGCAATAGAAGAAGAGTTTGGCGTTTCAGCAGCAGCTCCTGTTATGGTTAGTGGAGCAGCTGCAGGAGCAGATGGCGGAGCAGCTGAGAAAACTGAATTCGATGTTGTTTTAGTTGAAGCTGGCGGCAGCAAGATGAGCGTAATTAAACTTGTTAAAGAAATTACAGGTCTTGGCTTAAAAGACGCTAAAGCAATAGTTGACGGAGCTCCAAAACCTGTTAAAGAAGCTGTTGCTAAAGCTGAAGCTGAAGAAATGAAAGCTAAGCTAGAAGAAGCTGGCGCTAAAGTTGAATTGAAATAATCGTGTTATATAAAAAACGGCGCTTGTTTGGGCGCCATTTTTTTATTTGCTTTTTATTTATAATTCTATATTAATAAAAATTTTAAATATGTAATATTATGTTTTTAAGATTGATATTTTAATTATTATATGATATTATAATACAGTGTCTTGTAGATAATAAAATAATAATACATAGCATAAGGAGTCTTGTTTTATGTTAACAAATAATAAAAATGTTTTGAACTGGGTAGACGAAATGGTTTCTCTATGTAAACCCGACAAAGTTGTTTGGATCGATGGAAGTGAAGAACAGCTAACTGCGCTGAAAAAAGAAGCAGTTGAAACTAAAGAAATGATTGAATTAAATCAAGAAAAATTGCCCGGCTGTTTTTTACACAGAACTCAGCCTAATGATGTTGCTCGTGTTGAAGATAGAACTTTTATATGTTCAAAAACCAAAGAAAATGCTGGCCCAACCAATAATTGGTGCGATCCAAAAGAGATGTATGCAAAGCTAACGCCTTTATTTGATGGTGTTATGAAAGGCCGCACAATGTACGTTATTCCATATTCTATGGGTCCAATAGGATCGCCTCTCGCAAAAGTTGGTGTTGAATTAACAGATTCAATTTATGTTGTCTTGAATATGGATATTATGACACGTATGGGAAAATCAGCTTTTGAAAACTTAGCTGATGATTCTAATGACTTTGTTCGTGGATTGCATTCAAAAGCAAATGTAGATCCTGACAATAGATATATTGTTCATTTCCCTGAAGATAATACAATATGGTCAATAAACTCTGCATATGGCGGAAATGTTTTACTTGGAAAGAAGTGCTTTGCCCTTAGAATTGCATCTTATCAAGGCAAAAATGAAGGCTGGATGGCTGAACATATGTTAATTTTAGGAATTGAAAATCCTCAAGGCGAAGTGAAATATGTTGCAGCAGCTTTCCCTTCAGCATGCGGTAAAACAAATCTCGCAATGTTAATTCCACCAGAAATATACAAAAAAGAAGGCTATAAAGTTTGGACAGTTGGCGACGATATTGCATGGATTAAGCCAGGTAAAGACGGCAGACTGTATGCAATAAATCCAGAAAACGGTTTCTTTGGAGTTGCGCCAGGAACAAGCGAAAAATCCAACTTTAATGCTCTAAAATCAACAAGAAAAAATACTATATTCACAAACGTTGCTCATAATTTAGACGACAACACAGTATGGTGGGAAGGTTTAGATAAGAACCCGCCTACAAACGCAATGGACTGGACAGGAAAACCATGGAACGGCAAAGAATCTGACATAAAAGGTGCTCATCCAAACTCCAGGTTTACTGCTCCTGCTAAAAATTGTCCTTGCATAAGTTCAGAATTTGACAATCCAGAAGGCGTTCCTCTTTCTGCAATAATATTTGGTGGTAGACGTGCTAAAACTGCTCCATTGGTTTATCAATCATTTAACTGGGAACATGGTGTTTTTGTAGGTGCAACAATGGCTTCAGAAACAACAGCAGCTGCAACAGGTAAAGTAGGTGTTGTTAGGAGAGACCCGATGGCTATGCTTCCTTTCTGCGGATATCACATGGGAGATTACTTCAAACATTGGCTGGAAATGGGCGAAAAAGTTGGCGATAAAGCTCCTAAAATATTTAACGTAAACTGGTTTAGAACAGATGCAGACGGGAACTTTATTTGGCCTGGCTTTGGAGACAACATGAGAGTTTTAATGTGGATTCTTGCTCGCTGCGACGAAAAGGTAGACGCAGTAGAAACAGCTATTGGATATGAGCCAAAACCAGAAGATATAAATACAGAAGGTTTAGATATAGACTCAAATGTAATAAAAGATCTTTTGTCTGTTGATAAAAATTTGTGGAAAGAAGAAGCTAACGGAATTGAAGAATTTTTCAAACAGTTTGGCGATAAACTTCCAGCAGAAATGAAAACTCAACTTAATAACTTGAAAGACAGATTAGCTTAATTTTTATAAATTTTATAAGCTAAAATATATTTATTAAGCAAATAGTTCTAATATAGAAACTTAAAAAGTTAGTCTCTATTTCAACAACGAGATTAACTTTTTTTATGGAATAATTCTTTAATTCCAAAAATAAAAAGTAATAGAGAAAACAACTTCGAAATCCAATATACTTGGACCAAAAACGCAACACAAATCCCCAAAAGCACTCCGATAATGCCAAAAATAATGGAAGAAGCTAAGGGCTTTGCATCTATTAATTTATTTTTCATATGCATAAAAATAGAAACTAAAGCAACCGGCAAAAAAAACAATATATTCATTCCCTGTGCATCCATCTGATCTACACCCGCAATAGTGGTTAAATATATCATCAAAATAAAGCCGCCACCTAGTCCCATAGAGGCAGTAGTTCCAGATAATAAGCCCACCAACATTTTAATAATCATTTTAAAAACAACCTTATGCTTGAAATTATCATAATTAATCCAAATATTCTTCTTAAAAAATCAGTTTTTATTTTTTTGAGCAACCAACTGCCAATCAAAACCCCAACAATACCCATCGGAATATATCCTAAAGTATCTTGAACATTCAAATGTCCAGCCAAAAAATAGCCAATTAAACTAAGAAAACTCAAAATTGCAATAATAACAATAGATGTAGCATGTGACTTTTTAGGACTAATTCCAGACTTTTCTAGCATAGGAACAACAATCATTCCCCCACCAGCACCAAACATTCCATTAAACACACCTGCTACTAAACCCAAAATTTTATATTTCAATTTATTATTCAAAATACAAACCCCCTCCACACAAAAAATAAAGGCACTGTACTTAATATTAGCACAGTGCCCAAATTTTATACCACGAAATAATAAAATATAATTATTTCGTTAATATTCAAAACAACCGCTTTGCCGTCGTGCATAGATTAAACCCGCAAAACACATCATGCGGTGGGTAAAGTGGTCTCAAATACTTCTCGCTCCCTTCATCTAGTCAAACACCAGGAGGTCTGCAGTCCATAATTGAAGGCCCAACTCCCAATAATAAATTGTTGGATTTATATATGATAACACAAACTACTCAAAGCAGTCTTTCTACTTAAATTATATAATTTGTATCGTGTTTGTTCAATTGACAATATATACAAATATGTTTAGCATTTTATAAACAAAAAGTCAATAAAACTGCAAAGCCAAAACTTCAGTTAACTATTCAAACAACTCATTCAACCTTTCAATAAACATATTTCCAATTTTTTGATATTCGTCATCATCATCTATTGTGGTTAATAGTTCTTCATTATTATCATAAACAACTTTTAAAATAATCAGCTCACCATAATCACTAGCAACATCTTGCTCGCTATCATAGTAAGGAATCATAGCACAATATAGCTGATCATTAACTTCCATAGAGTCGAGCATTTCAAACTGTTGGCTTTTACCTTCTTCATCGGTTAAAGTATATATAATTGGTTCATAATTATCACTCATTTTAACACCCTCAAAAACTAAAAATTTAAATAATATCACAAAACTATTTTATAATATTTATAACACATTTGTCAAATATAAAATTAAAACAAAATAATTTTATTTAACGATTTTATTATATACAGAATAAAATATATTATGTAATTTTTGATTAAATTACATGACTTTGGACCACAATAAAAATATAGATTGTGTTTCAAGCAAAGGAGTGTGCGTTTCATGAACGTGAAACGAGGAGAAATTTATTATGCCGACTTAAGTCCTGTTATAGGATCAGAGCAAGGTGGAATACGTCCTGTTTTAATTGTTCAAAACGATATGGGAAACAAACATAGTCCAACTGTAATTGCAGCTGCAATTACTAGCCAATGCACTAAAGCCAAATTACCAACCCATATTGAAATTAACGGAAAGCAATGTGGTCTTCCAAAAAACTCCGTAGTATTGTTAGAGCAGGTTAGAACAATTGATAAGCAGAGATTAAAAGAAAAAACTGGAGAATTAGATAAAGCTTGCATGAGTTGTGTAGATGATGCAATTTCAGTCAGTTTTGGCCTAAACTATTTAACAAAAATTAACGAAGCTGTTTAAAAAAATGGCTTGGCACACTAAAATCCAAGCCATTAATAAATTTTATTTAAAAATCAAATAATTAATACATAAGTGATAAAAAATAAAAAAATTAAAGTTATTATACTCAAGGGGGTTTCTTTTTTGTTCATTATGTCATATAATATCTTTAAGTGCTAAATTGATTGGAGATATCAGAAAAATGAATGATAATCTATTGCAAAATGTTAACAAAGTCCACTTTATTGGAATTGGTGGCTCTGGAATGTTCCCAATTGTTCAAATTCTAAACCAAAAAGGCTTTAAAATTACAGGCTCTGATAATAATGAATCAGATATTGTAAAAATGGTTAGAAATCTGGGAATTGAAGTTAGCATGAATCAAACAGCTGAAAATATAAAAGATGCTGATCTTATCATATATACATCCGCAATATTGGAAGATAATCCTGAACTTATAGGCGCAAAAAAAAGCGGAATAAAAACAATTGAACGAAATGATATGCTAGGATATTTAACCAACCAATATTCAAATTGCATATGCGTTAGTGGAACTCACGGAAAAACAACAACAACCTCAATTTTAACTCAAATTTTACTAGATGCGTCTATGGATCCATCAGCATTTATTGGAGGAAAATTAAAATCTATAAATGGTTACGCAAGAATAGGAAAATCTCAAATAATGACATGTGAAGCCTGTGAATATTCTAATCACTTTTTAAAACTAAACCCAGATATAACCATTGTTTTAAACATTGACAATGATCACATGGAATTTTTTAAAACGATGGAAAATGTAAAAAAATCATATAAAAAATTTTGTGAAAAAACTAGTAAAACAATAATATATAACGGTGATGACAAAAACGTTGTGGAAGTCATATCTAGTCTTAATAAGAGAACAATTTCTTTTGGATTTAATTCCACAAATGATTATTACCCAATTAACATAACAAAGATTTCCGGAATGCGAACACAATTCTCACTTTGCCATAAAGGATCCATAATATTAAAAGATTTGGAAATATTTGTTCCCGGAAAACACAATATTTTAAATACTGTAGCAGCAATAGTTGCCGCTATAGAAGTAAACACACCTATTGAATATATTCCTAAAGGAGTTGCAAATTTTAAAGGAGCAGGAAGACGATTCGAGTTTATTGGTGAAATAAACGGAATAACTGTCGCTGACGACTATGCACACCACCCAACTGAAATTGCAGCAACCCTGAAAGCTGCAAAAGAATGTGGCTTTAAAAAAGTTTGGGCTGTCCATCAACCGTTCACATATTCCAGAACAAAAATGTTAATGGATGAATTCGCAAAATCACTCAGCATAGCAAACCACGTAGTTCTAACAGAAATAATGGGTTCACGAGAAAAAAATACACTTGGAGTATATTCTAAAGATTTAGCTGAAAAAATAGATGGTTGCAAATGGTTCACAACACAAAATGAGGCGGCAAAATATGTTCTAAATAATGCTAAACCCGGCGACTTAGTAATAACCCTTGGATGTGGAGACATCTATAAATGTGCAAAAATAATGGTTTTCGGAAAATATTAAAATAAAAACTATTCTGTAAATTATAACTTTCACAGAATAGTTTTTTGTATAAAAAATATAAAGTAAAAATAAACGATTTATTCATCTTTATTTGATTTATCATTTGAAAAATCGGAATTATGATTTAAATCGATTTGGTTTTTAATTTTAGATAATATACCAGTATCTTTCAAACATTCCATGTTTTCTTTTCTTTCTTCTTCCTTATTACTAATAAATTCGTCTATTAATTCCATACATATTGCCATAAGTGGCGTCCCTAAAAACAGCCCATATATTCCTAAAATTCCTCCAAATAACGTTATTCCCAAAATAGCATACAAAGGGCCAATTCCAACTGCTTGTCCAACAATTCTTGGGCCTATAAAATTAGCATCCAACTGTTGCAAAACCACAGCAATAATAATTGCAATAAAGAACTGATGCATATCCCCTGCCATTAATGAAAGTATGCCCACCAAGCAAACTCCAATCATAGAGCCAAAGTATGGAATTACTGCACAAACAAAATAAAATAATGCTAAAACAACGCTATTATCAATTCCAAATATAGTTAAAAACATGCCCATAAAACACGAAACAACAAACGCATCAGTTACCTGCCCAAATATAAAAGTATACATTACTTTAGCTATTCTACGGCCTAATCTTCCAATACGTTTAATAGTAATATCTTGGAACATTACCCTTGCAATTCTAACTGCAGTTTCTTTGAGAAATTTGCGATCTAAAAGCAAATATATAGAAATTATTGCACCAATTAAAAGGTTAAATATTCCAAAAAACAAACTCGTAATTCCATCAACATAGCTATTATAATCCGAAGAAACAAATGTTTTTGTTATATTATCCACAGACAAAGCATTTTTAATATTTTCGGCAATTTTTGCAAAAGGACCAGAACTATTTAAATTATTATTTATAAATGATTGTATTTCACTCAAATATTCTGGAACAGATTGAATGAAAGTAACTATGCTTCTATATATTATAGGACTCATCAGTAGAATGATCGATCCTACTATAATCAATGCCAACAAAACAATCATTAATGTTGCTATTCCACGAACTCTTTTTACAATAAACTTTTTCTTAGTCTTTAAAAGCAAAGTTTCCAGTTTTTTGCAAATTGGAAAAAGCAAAAACGCAATAACCCCACCAATAATAAAAGGAGTAAAAAATCCTAAAATCTTATCAAACCACGATATTATCATACCAAAATTATTAATTGTGTTGTACGCTAATATCACAAATATGCAAAATATTAATCTTACTATCCACATTCCAAGAGTATCTTTTTTCATGATATTCCCACCTCTTAGATTATAAATATTTCCCCACTACTCAATATAAAAATCAAAGTCTAACGTTTGCCATAAATGGGCACACATAATAAAAAACACCATATAATACTCCATATAATATGGGCTGGTGGAGTAAATATACCCACAATGTATGTCTACCAACAAAAGCAATTGGCTTTAAATGCAATTTATAAAAAAATTCTGGCAATCTATTTTCAGTAACATACACACCAAAATAACATCCCGCAAAAAACACAAAAATCAATGGTATTAAAGGAAAATAGTCCCAAGAATGAAAATCAACAGATGTAATTCCAAAAGGAAACAACCATTTTTTTAAATTTTCATCAACAGAAAAACTCCAAATTCCAATTTTATATTTAGATATCTCTTTTGTAAAATAAAAAAGCAAACCAGATATTACAATTCCAAATATTGGAAATTTTATTTTGTTTAATATTTTTTCAAACCAACTATATAATATCACTGAAATTCCCAGCATATGAAGTATTCCAAAATAAATTACCTCATTCTTCATGAAAAAAAATGTAAATAAAGTCACTCCAATTCCACACAAAAGGCATATTAGCCCTCTTTTGAAATTATTAGAAGAAAATCTGCAAGAAATTCCAGATATAAAAATAAATAAACCAGCAAATATATCTCGCATAAAATTAACTGGCGCGGAATTAAATATATCTATTCTTACATTAAAAATATAAACCAAATCAAAACACAAATGATATAAAACCATTAAAATAATAGCAATGCCTCTAACTTCATCTATAAACCAAACCCTATTTCCAAGATTTTTCTTCCGCTTTTTCATAATACTATATCTCAATCTTTCCTTCAACAATTAACATTTTCACTTTTAAAATTGCACATATAGTTTTAGCATCCTGAACCATTCCATAAAGTATTTTTTCAGATATATCATCTAAAGAATATTTTTCTACCTGCAAAAATTCTCCTTCGTCTAAATTTAAATTGCCCGCCTTAGTTAAATTAGTAGCAACATATAAATATATAACCTCATCACAATAACCAGGAGAAGGGTATATTGCCCCCAAATCAAGCCAATTAGCTGCTTTAAACCCGGTTTCCTCCAGAAGCTCTCTTTTAGCCGCACCCAAAGGAGACTCTCCTATAACATCTAATTTACCTGCAGGAAGCTCTAAAAGCTGTTTATTAAGAGCATATCTAAATTGGCGAACCAATAGCAAATTTTTATCATCATCTATAGCAACAACGCAGCAGGCACCGTTATGTCTAACCACTTCCCTTCGCGCTTCATTGCCATCTGGCAAAGCAACAAAATCTTCCTGCACTGTTAATATTTTCCCCGAATAGACCGTTTCCCCACGTAATCTAATTTCCTTTAATTCCACAAGAAAACCCTCCATATCTTTAAAAAGCACGAATCATTTTAACAAACAAGCAAGATAAACACATCATTTTCATTCATTATTACATAAAATTCAAAAAAAATCAATATACTTTATAATGACCATTAGAAATTAAGACAATATTTAAAAACTAAAATAAATAACATTAATAATGGAGGCACACCAATGGATAATTTTTATCTTAATCCACCCAGATACGACTCTATTCGAAAAAAAATGGCACAAATTAAAAAAAACAATCCTCAAATTAAATTGTTTTGCATAGGACAATCAATATTAAAAAGGAGAATATATGCGCTAGGAATTGGAAATTTAAAAAACGCTGTTCTTTTCACCGGTGCAATACATGCTCAAGAATGGTTAACATGTTCTTTGCTCCTACGTTTTTTTGAAGAATTATCCGAAAAGCATGATTTATATGGAGTTGACTTAAAAGACATTTTTACTAATAGAGGTTTAATTGTAGTTCCCATGTGCAATCCAGATGGAGTTGAAATTGCCCTCGGCGGCCCAAAAACCGCCAAACGCCTTTGCTCTCCAGTTCAATTTATAATGAAAAAGTCAAATCAATCATGGCAAGCAAATGCGAGAGGAGTAGATTTAAATCATAATTTTGATGCTGGATGGAAACAGCTAAGACAACTTGAACGAACTAAAGGAATAATAGCTCCTTCTCCAAGACAATATGGTGGAATATGTCCACAATCTGAACCAGAAACCAAAGCGCTTGTTTGTTTATGCAATAATTTTGATATAAAAAAAGTCATAGCGTTCCATTCACAAGGTGAAGAAATTTACTACTATTACGGAAAAAACACACCACCCGAGTCTGCACTAATGGCCGATGCTCTAGCAGCCTCTTCAGGATATACAGTCTGTCAGCCAACCGGCCTCGCATCTCACGGCGGATTTAAAGATTGGTTTATAAAATGTAAGTGTCGCCCAGGTTTCACAATTGAAATAGGAAAAGGAGAAAATCCACTTCCAATCGAAATGTTAGAACCAATCTATAACAAATTAAAAGAAATGCTAGTAATTGCAACTCTATTATAGTAATATTTTTAAATTTAGTTTTCCTATAATTCACAAGAATATAAAAACATTTAGTTTAATTATTTACCTAAAATTAAACTAAATGTCTATAAGCTTTATTTCAAATAATCCATAGGGTTAACCCATACATCATCTTTTTTCATTCCGAAATGTAGATGCTCTGGCAAAGCATTTTCAAGCTGATTAGATGTTCCAACAGACCCTATAACATCCCCGCTTTTCAATTGCTGATCTAACTTTACTTGAATCTTTTCATTTAATCCATAATAATAGCTCTTCATTCCACTACCATGATCAACTACAATACAAGTCCCCCACATATTGTCATTAGTTATATCACAAACTGTTCCATCAGCAGCTACTTTAACAGGTGTGGATTGTTTAGCTGCTATATCAACTCCATCATGAGTTCTCCAATCGCCCATAGTTTCCGACTTAACCAATTCACCTTTAGAAAATTCCTGAATGATTTCACCCTTTACAGGCATAAAAAATTTACATTTCGTAACTTTGTTATTAGCAGATTTTTCTTTTTTCTTTGATTTTTCATTTTCCTTGTCTTCAACTGCAGAAGCAGGCTTTTTAGATGCGTTAGAATCTTCCTTTTTAACATTTTGCTTTTGATCGTTTGTTTTAACAGCGCTACCATCGGAAACATTAGCATTTAAATTTGGTGATTGTTTCATTGGTTCTGTTGTTCTGCTTATAGCAATAACGGTTGTTATTATAACTGCTATTAAGCCAAAAATAATTGCAATATAAAACCCTTTTCTAGAAGTCTTAGCGCCATCGTTGTTAACATTTTTCATTATATCATTCCTCCCACATGCCCCTTAAGCACATTAATTTTATGATATTTTTGAAATAATTCATATAAATATTATGTTGTAAAACAATCGATTTTATTCAATAAAATAACAGTTAAAAATTGTAAATTTATAATAACTAAAATTTAAATATTGAAAGAATATTATTAAAGTTTATACACACAATAAATATCATTTACTATTAAAAAGGAGGAATTAAAATTGTTAGATAAACTTGCTCTATCTTTAACAATAATTGGCGGTATTATTTGGGGCATTGTTGGCGTATTTGGAATAAATGTTGTTGAAGTATTGTTTAACGGTTCTCTTAATATTATAGCTCGAATTATTTATACTTTGGTTGGCCTATCTAGTTTGTGGTGTATATCATTAGTATTTCGTGAAAATTCAGTTGCAAATAGAGAACTTTAAAAGAAAATAAAAAATCACTATTCAGTTTTTAAGAATAGTGATTTTTTATTATTTTAATCCCAGTGTATCCTGATAGAGAAACATATATTTAGCTGCAGATTCATCCCAACTAAAGTTACATTTCATTGCATATTTAACTAAACCTTCCCACGCAACTTTATCTTCATATATTCTTTTAGCTCTAAACAATGCATAGTTCATATCATCAGCATTATATTGTTTAAAACAAAAGCCATTTCCTGCTCCCAAAGAACAATCACGTATTGAATCTCTAAGCCCACCAGTTTCTCTAACTATAGGAATAGATCCATACCTAAGGGCAATCATTTGCGATAATCCACAAGGTTCAGATTGAGATGGCATTAAAAACATATCGCTGCCTGCATATATTTTTTTAGATAAAAATTTATTATATCCAATATACACTGCTATTCTATCAGGATATCTATCACGCATATTATTAAAAAAGCTCTCAAATCTATATTCACCAGAACCCAAAACAACAAATTTAAACCCGCTTTTTAATAAATATTCTAATGCATATTCTACAAGATCAAGCCCCTTGTGTTTAACCATCCTGCTAACAATTCCAACAACAGGTTGCTTATCGTTAGATATTTTCATATCTAAGCACAACTGCTTTCTATTTTTTTTCTTACCCAATATGTTTTCTGGAGAATAATTGTGATATATATTTTTATCTGTTTGGGGATTGTTAATATCATAATCTATACCATTTAAAATCCCACAAAATTTATATGAGTGGGCCGAAAGTTCCCTGTCTAAACCACGCCCATACCAAAAACTTTTCAATTCTTCAGCATAGCTCGGACTAACAGTTGTAACTTTATCTGAGCTCTCAATAGCAGCTTTAATCATATTTAAACATCCGTCATATTGCATTAAACCTATTGAACTTCCCGGCAGACCTAAAACGTCTCCAATTAGCTCCAGCCCATACTTCCCTTGATATTCTATATTGTGTATTGTAAAAATAGTTTTAATATTAGAATATCTGCTATCATAGCGATAATATACATTAAAATATACGGGTATCATAGCTGTTTGCCAATCATGACAGTGCAATATATCTGGAATATAATCTATGTTCTGAATTAATTCTAAAACAGCTTTAGAAAAAAACGCAAATCTCTCTGCATCATCATAAAAACCATATATTCCATCTCTCTTAAAATAATATTCATTGTCTAGGAAATAAAAAATAACACCATCATTGTTGTACTGATATACTCCACAGTATTGGTTTCTCCAGCTAAGCGAAACATTGAAATTACAAACATAAGCCATTTTTTTCTTTAAATCATCTGATATATTGGAATATAGCGGCACAACCACCCTACAAACTAATCCTTTAACTCTAAGTGCCTTTGGCAAGGACCCTATAACATCTCCTAACCCCCCTGAAGCAACAAAAGGATTTGCCTCACTTGCCGCAAATAATATTTTCACGTCATTTCCTCCTAATAATATAAAATCATATTAAATATTAGTGTTTTTTGAAATATAAGTAGGATATTGTTCATTAGAAATTAAAGTTCGTCCGCTTTGTATTCTAACGTTTTTATCACTTATAACATACTGCAAGTCACAATCTTCTCCAACACTTGTTCTCTGCATCAATATGGAATTTTTAACATAAGTTCCTGAGGAAACTTTGCATCCTCTAAAAATTATAGAATGTTCAACACGCCCATCAATTATACACCCATCGGCAATAAAACTATCAGAAATTTTGGAGTTAACGCCATATTTCACAGGAGCTTCATCACTAACTTTAGTATAAATAGGCCTGTCAAAATTAAATAATTTTTCTCTAACTTCATATTTTAATAAATCCATATTAGCTTTATAATATGATTTCAAAGAACAAATGGGATAAACATATCCTTTGTATTCTATTCCTCTTATTTTATGCTCTTTACATTTTTTTTGTAAAAAATCACGATCTAGTTTATACTCACCCTTACATATGGAGTTTATAATTAAATTCTGCAAAAAGTTGCGTTCAAAAATAAAAATATTAAGAGAAAAATTCATACATCCCTCTATACTGGGATTGATCATAACTTCTTTTAATATATTATCATTGTCAAAATTAAAAATAACAGAATTGCTTGCCATTTCTTTATCTAAAATATCATTCTTATAAATAGCAGAAACATCTGCGCCTTTCTTTATATGTTCATTAATAAGCGCAGAATAGTCTATATTAGCAACCAAATCACAATCACTTAAAAGAATATATTTGCAAGGAATTCTTTTAATAAACTCTAAAGCAGCGCCAAGAGCTTCAAGTTTTCCATGATATATCCCAAAGTTTTTATTTCCATATGGAGGTAATATTTTTAGCCCACCTCTTTTTCGCGCTAAATCCCACTCACTTCCATTGTCAATATGTTCCATCAAAGATTGATAGTTTGCTTTTGTTACTATTCCGATATCAATTATTCCAGCATTTATGCAATTAGAAAGAGGAAAATCCACCATTCTATATCTCCCGCCAAAAGGAACAGACGCAAATGTTCTGTCTTTAGTCAAATTAGGTATAGACGAATCGTGCATATTAGCAAAAATAATGGCTCCAACCGTTCTCTCATTTATTAACATATTAATCTCCTCAATTAAAAAGCTTATTAAATAGCATTAACATTATAACGACACTTTTTCAGAGTCTCTCAACTTGGTATTTGGCCCCACAACAGTTATTTTTCTGTTATTTAGTCTACAAACCAAATCTTCCGATATTCCAATTGATGCGTTATTCCCAATATAGCAATTGGCTCCTATAAGCGAATAATTTATGCTAGCCCCAGATTTAATTATGCAATTAGACATTACTATGCTATTATTAACCGTGGCTCCTTTTTCAACAATAACTCCTGGAGATAAAACTGAATAGTTAATATCACCATATATTTGGCAACCTTCCGTAACAACGGACTGGCAAACACTCGCTTCTTTACCAACATAATGGGGTGGTTGTATGGCATTTCGGGTATATATTTTCCACTTCGGATTATATAAATTAAAACTACCATTTTCTTTCAAAAGATCCATATTTGCTTCCCACAAATTATCAACAGTTCCAACATCCTTCCAATATCCTTTAAACTTATAGCTAACTAATCTCAATTTCTTATCCAACATATTTGGAATAATGTTTTTACCAAAGTCATTTTTAGAACTAGGATCCATCTCGTCTTCTATAAGTAATTCTCTAAGTAAGTCCCAATTGAAAATATATATTCCCATAGAAGCAAGCGTGCTCTTAGGCTGCTTGGGCTTTTCTTCAAATTCATAAATTAACCCTGAATCGTTGCAACTGAGTATTCCAAAACGACTAGCTTCTTGCTTTGAAACCTCTTGCACTGCTACCGTACAATCTGCTTTGCGATATTTATGATATTTAAGCATTGTATCATAATTCATTTTATAAATATGATCACCCGATAAAATCAAAACATACTTAGGATCATATCTATCTATAAAACTAATGTTTTGATATATAGAATTCGCTGTCCCAGCATACCACTTAGCTCCTTTTGCACTTTCATATGGCGGCAAAATATGTACTCCTCCATATAATCTATCCAAATCCCATGGTTGGCCGGTTCCAATATATTCATTCAATAAAAAGGGGGAATATTGCGTCAAAACACCAACAGTATCTATTCCCGAATTAACACAATTAGATAAAGAAAAATCTATAATCCTATATTTTCCACCAAATTGAACAGCAGGTTTAGCCATCTTATAAGTTAAATCTCCTAGCCTACTTCCCTGTCCTCCAGCCAACAACATAGCAATACATTCTTTCTTAGCAAACATATTTTCCCCCTTTGTTCACGTTAAAACACTTAAGCAATTAAAGCTTAAACTTCTTTAACTTCAATCAACAAAAACAAATCACGGTTAATTATGTCTTTTACAAAATCAAATATATTTCTTATTTTTTCTTGGTTTTTTCTTAGTTTTTTTAGGCTTTAAATAAACAGCACTCATATAAGGCAATTCTATTTCTATAGAATATTTATATCCATGAAAAGGTATTTTATCAGAAGTAATAATATTTTTATTTAAAGTTCCATATCCACCATAGCACTTAGCATCTGAATTAAAGACCTCAACATATTCACAATTAAACGGAACTCCTATTCGATATTTTTCACGCTCTATTGGACAAAAATTACACACAACAATAATTTCATTATTATTATTTCCAATTCGCCTAAAAGCAATAATATTATTTTGATTATCATCGCAAGAAATCCAGCAAAAACCTTTACTGTCGCAGTCGTTAATCCATAATTCATTGTGTTCCAAATAAAATTTATTTAACCTTTTAACATAAAATTGCAATTGCCTATGTTTTTCATAATCCAAAAGATTCCAATCCAACTGAGTTTGAAAATTCCACTCGTTAAACTGCCCAAACTCTTGCCCCATAAACAACAACTTTTTGCCTGGGTGAGCCATCATAAAGGCTAAATATACTCTAACACCTGCAAATTTTTGATCATAATCTCCTAAAATTTTACCAATTAAAGACCCTTTTCCATATACCACCTCATCATGAGAAATAGGCAAAATATAATTTTCCGAGAAAGCATACCAAAATGAAAATATTATTTTTTCATGGTTATTCGCTCTAAAATAAGGGTCCATACCAATATAACTTAAACTATCATTCATCCACCCCATATTCCATTTATAGTTAAACCCAAGGCCTCCGCTTGTTTCAGGCTTAGTAACCATAGACCAAGCAGTTGATTCTTCAGCAATAATAATAAAATTAGGATTTTCTGTTAAAACCAATTTGTTTAACTTTCTTAAGAAATCTATTGCTTCTAAATTTTCTTTCCCACCATATTCATTAGCAACCCACTCACCGTCTTTGCGATCATAGTCTAAATATAACATAGACGCTACGGCGTCCACCCTTAAGCCGTCTATATGATATTCTTGCGCCCAATAATTAGCCGAAGAAATTAAAAAAGACACTACTTCATTTCTTCCAAAGTCAAAAACACACGTCCCCCAAGAATAATGCTCTCCTTTTCTAGGATCTGAATATTCATAGCAACAGCTTCCATCAAACCGATATAGTCCATGTGCATCCTTAGGAAAATGGGCTGGAACCCAGTCTAAAATAACACCAATTTTTGCTTTATGAAACTCATTAATCATTCGTTTAAAGTCAAATGGCGTTCCATATCGCGACGTCGGCGCAAAATAACCTGTAACTTGATATCCCCACGATGCATCAAAAGGATATTCCGTTAAGGGCATAAATTCTACATGAGTATATCCCATATCTTTTAAATATGGTATAATTTCCTTTGCAAATTTTACATATGAAAAAAAATTGCCATCAGGATATTTTTTCCAAGAGCCCATATGCACTTCATATATATTCATAGGCAACTTTAAATGGTTAGAATTACTTTTAAATTTAATCCAACTATCGTCTTCCCAAGCCATTTCAGGGCACTTATAAAATTTAGTTGCATTTTTTGGGCGTGTTTCAAAATGAAACCCGTAAGGATCTGACTTTAAAAAAACCCTTCCATCATCAGATGTTATTTCAAATTTATAAAGATCGAACTGTTTCACGTCTTTAATAAAACATTCCCATATTCCTTTGTCATGCACCTTATTCATTACATTGGCATTACCCTGCCAATTGTTAAAATCTCCAACAACCGAAACCGATTTAGCATTAGGAGCCCAGCAACGAAAAGCAACAAATTCTTTGCCAAATTGCCTAGCACGATGCGCTCCAAAATATCTATATGAAAATATAGATTCTCCATTTAAAAAGTCATTTACTATCTTTAAATTTTGCTTTTTTTCTTCCAAATTAACCACAAACTAAACTCACCACACTTTGAAGTTTATTTATATCTACTCAGAAAAATAGCCATAGGTAAATTAAAACGCTTAAACAATTTTTAAATAATTAATATAATGTTAACATTATACCAAAATCATTAACAAATAACAACAAATATTAATTAATTTATATAAAACTGTCACAAATTATAAAAAAAAATATTTTTATCAGTTATTTTATCTAATAAAAATATATACATATCAACTGAGTTTTATTATTATATGTTATCATTAACATAATAATTCAATTTCATTATAAAGCAAAATAAAAACTAATATTTAAACAAAAAACGGACACAATAAAATCAAAATTTCATCTGGAGGATAAAAAATGGCAAAAAAATTATGGCTAGCTTGTATTGGAGGATATTCATATTTCCTATTAGAATTAATATATAACGGAAATAGTAGCTGGTTTTCCTTTGTTTTAGGCGGAATATGCTTTACAATTATTGGCAAAATTAGACTTTTTAATTTAAACAATATATATAAATGTATTATATCTGGAATAATGATAACCGCAGTAGAACTTTTAACAGGAATATTTTTTAATTTAATTCTAAATTGGAAAATGTGGGACTATTCTCTATTACCATTTAATATACTCGGCCAAATTTGCCTACCATTCAGCTTAATATGGATTATCCTGTCATTCCCAGCAATCAAAATAAATGAAATGCTAGCTAAAAAAATATATGCTAACAAATTGCCCGCTAATAAAATTAAACAAAATCTCTCAACCAATTTAAATGGTAATGTTAAATCCCATATAAAAATATCCTAGCAAAAAATAAAAGATGTCAATATAAATCGACATCTCAATTCAATAAAACTATCTTACCTGACCATTACCTCTTATTATAAATTTTTGAGTGGTTAGTTCTCTAATGCTCATAGGCCCTCTAGCATGAAGTTTCTGAGTAGATATTCCTATTTCAGCGCCCAGTCCAAATTCACTTCCATCGGTAAACCTAGTTGAGGCATTAACATAAACAGCTGCCGAATCTATTGATTGCAAAAAATATTCGGAAGCTTTATAGTCTGATGTTATAATTGACTCTGAGTGCTTAGAAGAATATTTATTAATATGTTCAATAGCCTCATCTAAACAGTCTACTATTTTAACAGACATTTTATATCCTAAATATTCAGTGTAATAATCTTCATCAGTAGCCAAATCTATATCAGGCAAAATTTTTTGAGATTCGCTGCATCCAACCAACTCAACATTGTATTTATCAAATTCACTCTTTAATTTGCCCAAAAACAAGCTAGCAACATCTTTGTGAACAACTAAACTTTCAGCTGCATTGCAAACCGAAGGACGAGATGTTTTTGCATTAACAACGATGTCAACTGCCATATCAATATCAGCACTATCATCTACATATATATGACAATTTCCCGTTCCTGTTTCAATAACTGGAACATTTGAATTTGAAACAACAGAATTAATAAGCCCCGCGCTACCCCTAGGTATCAAAACATCTAATATTCCATGCATTTTCATCATTTCATTAGCACTTTCTCGTGCTGTATCTACAACTAAACCAACAATATCAGAGGGTAGCCCATTTTTAGCAACAGCACTTTTCATAAGTTCAACTAAAATAGTATTAGTTTTTATTGATTCTTTTCCTCCTCTAAGCAAAACTGCATTTCCAGATTTTATACATATCGTAGCAGCATCTACTGAAACATTCGGCCTAGACTCAAATATTATTCCAACAACACCTATTGGCACTCTAATTTTTTCAATTTTTAATCCATTAGGCCTCACCCAACCAGAAACAACTTCACTCACAGGATCAGCCAAACTAATTAGTTCATCTATAGCAAGCGCCATAGAATTAATTCGATTATAGTTTAAAGTTAGCCTGTCTATTAAATGCTCCGGCATCCCATTATTTTTAGCTGCTTCAATATCTTTTTGGTTTTGCACCAATATTTCATCTACATTGCTTAATAAAATTTCTTTAATTGAATTTAAAATTTTATTTTTTTGTTCCGATGTTGCTCTGTTTATATATTTCGCAGCATTTTTAACTTTAATTGCTCTCTCCACAGTATTCATTATCTATTTACCTCCAAAAAATAAAATTTGACATTAAAAATCTACTACTTTCTTAACCAATTAAGACTTTTTTTCAAATCAATAAGCGTTCCTATATAGTTCCCCTCTAAAAAGCTATATATTCTGCTTGGATAAGCTCCATTTATTATTAACGTGGGTATATCCTTAAACGACGCCATCTCTGCGGCATTCAACTTGGTAATCATTCCACCCGTTCCTAAAGTGCTTGTTTCTCCTTTGGCAGCCTCTTTTAAAGTCCCATCCAACGTGTCTATATATTTTATTAATTTTGCATCTTCAAATTTTCTCGGGTTTTTATCATACATTCCATCCATGTCCGTTAATATAATTAAAATATCTGCATCAATTAAAACCGAAACAGCAGCAGAAAGCGTATCATTATCTCCAAACTCTAATTCCTTAGTAAACATTGTATCATTAGCATTAACTATAGGTATAATATTTTTATTTAGTAAAGAGTGGAATGTATTTTTTGTATTAAGTTCATCTTCTCCACCATCTAAAACTTGCTGCGTCAACAATATTTGAGACACCATATGACTATATCTCGAAAATAAAGTGTCATATATATTCATAAGTTCACATTGCCCAACAGAAGCGCACGCTTGCCTATCTGATATATTTTTAGGAGGCTTAGAATAGCCCATCTTACCAGCACCAACTCCTATAGCTCCAGAAGTAACTAAAACAATATCCCTGCCCGTATTTTTTATGTCAGCCAAAACTTTAACCAAAGCCTCCATGCGGCGTATATTAGGAAGCCCCGTTGAATGAGTTAACGTAGACGTTCCAACTTTAACAACTATTCTATTAAATTTCATTAAAAAAATCACACCTCTTCATAATCCAAATTAAAAAAGCCCGAACTTTCATTGAAACATTTTCCATACGGTAAAATATCACAAACTTCAAATATATTATCTCTTGACCACATTTGCGCTGTAGTAAGTAAAGAATATCCTCCTCCAGGCTCCATATTCCATTCAAGCGGAGTTCTTTGCGGCATGCCAAACAGATATAACACCATGCTCAAAACACCAGAATGCCCAACTAATGCCGCTTCATAGATTCTGTTTTTCATCATATCGCTCATCAAATAATTAAAACCATTTAATACACGTTTTGCAAACTGTTCCTTAGTTTCTCCACCTTTCGGCGAATTTTTCATATTTCCATCAATCCAGCTTTTATATTCCAAATCTTTCGACAGTTCGTCAATAGACCTGTTTTCAAAAACGCCAAAAGAACATTCCCGAAGAGCATCTATATTTTCAATAAGATTATTGGGATATATAATCTCTGCAGTTTCAACCGCCCTTTTAAGTGGACTAGAATATACTTTTTGAACTTTAGGATATTCATAGTGCTGAGTTAAAGACATAATTTCTTGTTTGCCTTCTTCACTAAGCGATATATCTGTCGAACCAAGATATACACCTTGTTTATTAGCACTAGTTAGTCCATGCCTTATTAAATATAATTTATATGATCGCAAAACAGTTCTCCTTTTTATTCCATTTTGTTCTAATATCACAATAACAATTATACTGCAATTTCAAACAATTTACAAAACAATATTTTTACATAAAAAAACATCTAAAAATTTGTAGATGTTAATTCCAATATTAAAGCATAAATAAAAGACAACTTTAAATAAAATAATTTATTGTGTATAATTCTTTTATAGACACAAAAAAAATAATTTTGACAAATTTTGAACAATAGATTATAATTTTATGAGTTGGTCTACTAAAAGTATTTTTAAAAATCACATTACTAGATGTTAAAAATTATCATGTTAAACGTTAGGAGGAAAATATGAATTCGGATTTTCCAAGAATTATATCGCTACTAAGAAAAGAAAAAGGTATTAGCCAAAAATATGCATCTCAACAACTAGGTGTATCTCAGTCGCTGCTGTCTCATTATGAAAAAGGCATTCGTGAATGTGGTTTATCTTTTGTTATTAAAGTTGCAGACTTCTACGGAGTATCTTGTGATTATCTTTTAGGAAGATCCCCCGAAAGAAACGGTGCTACCATAAAGGTAGATAATATTAAAGACCCTTCAACACAAAAAGAAGTTCTTAATCCACAAACATTAAAAATTATTTACAAAAAGAAAATTTTATTTTGCTCTTTAAACATTTTATTTGATCTTTTATCCAAAACAGGCAGTAGCAAGTTAATAAACAAAATTTCTTCATTTTTATATTTGGCGGTTTATAGAATGTTTCGTGTTATTTTTAGAATAAACAAAAAAAATAAAAATGAAATGTTCGTTATCGAAGATGCAATTGCAAACCAAAGTGCACAGGCTGAAATGATAAAATTTGAATCAACCTCGAATATAATTTCCAAGGGAATTTTGCCAAAAAAATATAACGAACAAATAGATTCTAGTAAAGTTCAAATAAACAACGAAATGTTAGAGCAAAATTATCCGGAAGATCACAGCGCCCTTTTAAATTTAATAAAATGCTGCGAAACAATTCTCAAAGAATCTAAATGAGCTCTAAACCAATCCTCTGGAAGGTAAAGAAAAATTGATTATGTTAATAACTGGGAGGCAAAGCTGTGAAAAATTTAAAACTAAAGCAGTTGAATTTTAAAAATGTAATGTTTTCAATGGCGATAATAATGCTAGTTTGGTTTGTAGTTTGGTATCCATTTTATTATTTTTTATTTCCGAAAGATTTAAGTACAACAATGAGTAATTTAATTGGTCTCAGTTGTCAATATTTGAGGATGTTGCCTGCGGTTTTGTTCTTTAGTTACTACAAGGATAGCATTAAAATTAGCTTTAAAGAGATATTTTCACTTAAATTCAATTACAAATGGTTCCTTATTATTTTGCTGTTTTGTATAGCTTATCCTTGCACATTTTCATATTTTACAAATGGCAAAATTTATTCTAAGCCTCAAGGAATGATCCTATATGACGTGGTCTTGTGGATTAGTTTAGGTCTTTGCCAAGAATTTGTTTTCAGGGGTTGGTGCTATAACGCTTTTAAAGAGGTAACTTCGCAAAGAAAAGCCGTTATAATTTCGAGTGCGTTTTTTTCGGCAAGCCATTGGTTTGCACATTTCTTTATGTTTTTTGATAATAAGTTTAATTTAGCAAAATTCATTTCAGTTACGATTTTTACATTTGTTTTTGGAGTAGCAATGTGCATTTTTATGATTAAAACCAAAAATAAATCTATCGTTCCAATTATTATTTTGCACGCCGTTTGGGACTTCTTAGGATGATAAAAAAAGAAGTTGAGAGTAAGTTAGTTTTTGAAATGGGGGAAAATAAGAAATTATTCAACAATACAAAGCTGAATATGCTAATATTGCGTGAGTATATTAGGGATATAGTTACTAGGCAAATCAAACTGTTTGATTTAGTAAAATATGCTGTGGAAAAGGATGATAAAATCAAAGGATATAAGCTTGTATATGACGCTAAAAATATGTTTGAGCGACGACAAGATAGCAAAAATTAGGGAATATGCTAAAAAATTTGAAGAAATATATATTATTGAAACGAAAAGAGGATAGCCTGGGGAAACTTGTCTCGTTAGAGATATTGACCAGGAACCCTGCAACTTTAGTCGTGGGAGGTTCAGATGTTTAATGCCAGAGAAGAAGGCTAGCAACAGTTAATTAAATATTATAAAACTATAAAAAGGATTTGAAATTATCTGATAGACTTTATAGATGTGGCTGCGGAAATATCATTAATTGAGATTTCCAGGCAGCTATGAATCTTAAAGCTTATGGAGAACAATTTGCAAGCTAAAACCTAAACGTTAGTTTAAATATGCACGGATATGTTTATTCGGCGTTTACGTCTATGGAGAGTGCATAAACTGTGAATCGAAAGCACACTTGTTTAAATAATGTTCAATAATTTTTTCACACTTGTCTGCAGCTTCATATTTAAATTTTTCATATTCAACCTGAGCATGGCCATTATCGGAAACAACTCTAATTGCTCCAAAATCAATATTAGCCTTATAACATGTTTGAGCAATAGCTGCTCCTTCCATATCAACAATATTGGCGTTAAACTGATTTTTTATTTGTTTTATTTTTTCACGCGTAGCAAATTGATCTCCTGTTGCAAAAATGCTCTCTTTAGCATGCATCCCGGCTTCTTTTGTTGCTTTCAGTAAATTATCAACAACAATCTTGCTTGCAGGTATTTCTATAAGATCAATTCCTGATATAAATCCAACAGGATCTCCAATTGGTGAAGTATCCATATCATGTTGAATGAAGCCAGTTGCAACTCCAACATCTCCGATTTGCATATCTTCGGTTCCTCCCGAAACACCTATATTTATTATTTGATTGGGCGCAAATTTCAAAATTAATGTCTGCGTGCAAATAGCAGCGTTCACTTTTCCAATACCACACTGCGCAACAATTAAATCAATATTTTTGTACTGCCCACTAATAAATTTTGTTTTTCCCATTTCGCATATGTGTGGACTTTTCATAAGCTTCGATACTTGTTTAATTTCAATATCCATAGCTCCAACTATAGCTATTTTCATAAGTAATAACCTCCAGAAAGGATTTTTTAAAATGGTCTCAATAGGTAATCAGTGGGATACTCTTTTGTCTAAAGAATGGGACAAAGAATATTACCAGAATTTGCGCAAAATTTTAAAACATGAATATGCTTCAACTGTTATATATCCTAATATGCACGACATATTTAACGCGCTGAAATATGTAGATTATAGCGAATGTAAAGTTGTAATAATTGGTCAGGACCCATATCACGGCCCAGGTCAAGCCCATGGTTTGTCATTCTCAGTAAAACCAGGAGTTAAAGTTCCCCCTTCTCTGCAAAATATATATAAAGAAATTGAAGCAGACGTAGGAAATCCTCAACCAAAAAACAATGGCAACTTAGTAAGATGGGCAAAACAAGGCGTGCTGCTCCTAAATGCTGTTTTAACCGTAAGAGCAGGCCAAGCCAACTCCCACTCCAAAATAGGGTGGCAAAATCTAACAAATGAAATAATTCGAATTTTAAATAATCGAACAAAGCCAATGGTTTTTTTGTTGTGGGGCGCATACGCAGGTCAGAAACAAGAATTAATAACCAATCCGTTGCATCTAACTTTAAAAGCGGCTCACCCTAGTCCTTTGTCTGCTTCAAGAGGCTTTTTCGGATGCAAACATTTTTCTAAAACAAATAGTTTTTTGATTAAAAATGGTCAAAGTCCAATAGAATGGTGAAAAACAAAAAAACCAACATATGTTAGTTATAGATATGTTGGCTTTTCTTTCATTTCAGCGTATTCTTCTTCTATTTTTCTTAACTCCAAAAATAGTTCTTCAATTTCATCACAAATTTGTTTCACTTTTGAGTCAAAAACATTGCTATCTTCTTTAATATCACTTTTATAGTTTAAATATGTTAATGAGCCTAATTTTTCATATTTACGCTCTATTCTAGACTTTAATTTTACTATTTTCCACTTTAACTGAGAAATTTCAATAGCTTCTTGCGCTTTTTTTTCTGCAGATTTAGCAAAAGCATTAATTCTATCAAAAAAAGAGTCTAAATTTTTCATAGTAAAATACCTCCCCCGAGTTAAAAATATACTAAAGTATATTCTATTAACACATTTATTCTTTCTTACAATTTTAACAGTATTTTACTCATTTGTAAATACCTATTTTGTCATATTAATAATTTTTCAATATAAATTCAAAATTAATAATTTATTTAAAGTATTTACTTTTTCAATTATGTATAGTATAATTATCTCGTGTTGATACTTATAATGTTTAGTTTTATTAAAATAGGAGGTTATTATTATGTTTGCAAACATTTTAAAGTCACATATTAAAATTGCGACATGCGTTTTTTTAGTTTTTTGTTTATCATTATTTACTCTGAGTGGATGTGATCATAAAGGAGAAGCTGTTGCTCAATATGAAAATCACAAAATGGAAGCCGGTGAATATAATTATATTCTTGTTCAGCAAATTTATAATGCTCAATCTCAATTAGCTGCTTCATCAGATTCTCAGACTCAATCATCTGATCTATCAAAAATGATTTCAGAAGGTAAAATTGATAACAAGCCCGCCGCAGACTATGTAAAAGAGCAAGCAATTAAAATATCAAAAACTATGTTGGCCACACGTATTGAGTGTGATAAATCAGGCATAAATCTGCCTGATGATGATAAAAACAAAATAAAAGAAAATGTAGAAAAATCTTATGATCAACTAGATAAAGCCTATCATGTCTCTATGTTAGGAATTACTAAAGAATCATTAATTCAATTTTTAGAAGATTATCAGAGGGTGAATCTGCTTTCAAATGAACATTTTGGAGAGGGCAAATCTCAATCTGTGTCTAATGAACAAGCAGATGAATATACTAAAAATCATGGGTTGAAATATAAAGTAGTGCCCATATTTAAACCTATGGCAGAAAACGATGAATCTGTAGCTAAGGTTTTGAAAAATGAAAATGTAAAGGATGTAAAAGCTTTAGTAGACAAGTATATGAGTCAAATTGCTGCTAATAAATCTATAGACGATATTAACGCAGCTTACAATAAAGCATCTGAAAAAAAGGAGTCTGCTCTAGACTATATTTTCCAATATGATGATCAGGATTTCGAGGGAAAAGAATTTATTACATCAATTAAACCTAATTCACCTGCTACGCTCAAAGAAGACGAGTTTGCTTATTATATAATCCAGCGTCTTGAGGTTGACCAAGAGACTGTTGAAAAAGAAAGAAACACTTCTCGCTCTGTCCTTTTATCACAAGAGGCTGAAAAATTTTTTGATGAATTAGAAAATAAATATGACATTAAAATAAATCAAGCTGCAGTCGATAGCCATAATCCTGCTGATTTTGCTTCAGTTCTCCAATCTAAACAAACCAGCTCGTCAAACAATAGCGGCAACAATAGTGGCAACAATAGTGGCAACAATAGTGGCAACAATAGTGGCAACAATAGTGGCAACAATAGTGGCAACAATAGTGGCAACAATAGTGGCGTAACAATAGTGGCAACAATAGCGGCAACAACAGCAGCAACAACAACAACAGCAGCGGCAACAATAGCGGCAACAACAGCAGCAACAACAACAGCAGCAAAAGCAACAGTAAACAATAACTTTAATTATTACATTTTTACTATGAATAATAATATGCTTTGCATTTGCGATTTAGACGGCACCTTGTTATTACCTGGTGGCCGTCTTTCCAATAAGTCTAAATATTGTCTAAATAATTTAATAGAAAACGGCGCAAATATAGCTATAGCTTCCGCCAGAACTCCAGGAACAATAATAAACATACTTGATGGTTTAAATATTAAATTGCCCGTTGCATGTATGAATGGCAGCGTTATATACGACATCAACAGTAGAAAATTTTTAAAAAAACATATTATTGCAATTAAAACCACTGAAATTATTAATAATATGTTTAAAAAATTAAATTTAAACTTGTTTATACATTGTCCTTCAGCTGACAACTCATTGAATATATACTACACAAACTTAACCAGTTCTGCTGAAATTAACTTTTTTAATAAACGCAAAAATATTCCACTTAAAAAATATATAAAAGGCAATATAAACAATAACGACGAGCCAGTCTTTTTAGTAGCCATTAACAAAAAAGATATTCTTCAACCAATTTTTTTCAAATTACAAAGTATTAAAAACATAAAATGCTGCTTATATCAAGATGTATACGATAAAAATACATATTTTTTAGAAATATACAACAAAAATGCTTCAAAAAAATATGCTTTAAATTGGCTTAAATCATATTGTAATGCACAAAAAACAATAGCTTTTGGCGATAATGATAACGATATTCCAATGCTAACCGCTGCCGATATATCATATGCAGTTAGTAATGGAACCGATGCTTGCAAATCTGTTTGTGACTTTGTTATAGGAAGTAATGAAGATGATAGTGTGGCTAAAACTATAGCATCAATTTATAACATCCCTTTCTAAATTTAATCAAAATTTTATTAACTATTATAAATTATTTAGACATTTCTCTAGGAGGATCATTGACAAATGATAAAACTATTTAAATATGCAAAAAGTCAAATTATATCTGTAATTATAATAATATTACTAGTAATTCTTGATATGATTGTTATATTGCAGCTCCCCGAATATACTGCTAAAATTGTAAATATAGGCATTCAACAAAGTGGAATAAGTCAAGTTCTTCCTACAGCAATTCGTTCAGAATCTTTAGAAGCACTATCTAACTTTATGTCAGACAATGATAAACAAATTGTTAAAAAACATTACACTTTAACATCAGTTGAAAATATGTCTGAAGAAAGCAAAAATGACTTTATTAAAAAATATCCAGCTATTGAAAATAAACCTATATATATTTTAACGGCATCTTCTGCCAAAGCAAATTCAATTAAAGAATTGTCATCAATTTTTACCAAGGCTATTATGACTAGACACATTATTGATAATAATAGCTCTCAGTTGTTTAATGAAGTTACAAAGCAATTGCTCTATAAGAATGATGGTTCATCATTATCAGAAATATTTATTTCACTTCCATCTAGTACAAAAAAACAAATACAGTCTATTGTAAACGAACAATTAAAACAAATATCGGAAACAAAAAAATATCAAATATCAATTGATGCGGTTAAACAAGAATATGAAGCTATTGGAATAAATTTAAACGCCATGCAAATGGACTGCATATTAGGAGCATGTGCTAGAATATTGTTTCTATCAATAACAAGTTTAATACTTAATATTATTATAGTCTTTATTTCTGCTAAAACTTCCGCAAAATTATCACAAAATTTAAGAGCCATAGTCTACAATAAGGTTTTAACTTTTTCTGGCAAAGAAATGGATTCATTTTCCAATTCAACACTATTAAACAGAACAACCAGTGATGTTCAACAAGTCCAACTGTTTATGCCAATTTTCTTAAGATTTTTCTTTTCACTACCCATAGCAACCATATTAATATTTTTCAAAATAATGCAAACAGATACGAGTTTGGTTGGAATAATAGTTTGCTCAATCGGCGCTATTTTAGCTTTATCTTTTACAACTTTATTTATTGTATCACCAAAATATAAGCTAATTCAAAAAACGCTAGATAGGTTAAACATAATATCCCGAGAAACTTTAAACGGTGTATTAACCATACGCGCACTTTGTCGCCAAAAACATCAAACAGATAAGTTTAGAGAAACCAACAAAAGCTTTTTTAACTTAAACCTCTTTGTTAACAAAATAACATCTTGCCTTATGCCAGCAATGATATTTATAATGAATATATCTAGTGTTGTTATTTTATTGGTTAGTTCAAATAAAATTATTGACGGATCTGTTCAAGTGGGAACTGTTATAACTATTTTACAATATTCTATGCAATTAATAGTGTTCTTCATAATTCTATCCACGCTATTATATACATATCCTAAAGTAATTATTTGCAGCAGAAGAATAAATGAAATTATAACCACATGTGTTGAAGTTAGAGATTCAAATTTGCCTGTTAAATTCGATGAAAACAAAAAATATCAAGTTCAATTTGAAAATGTTTCTTTCAAATACAAAAGCAGTAAAAACAACACGCTTAATAACATAAACTTTACTGCAAAGCCGGGCGAAATAACTGCAATAATTGGTCCTACAGGGTCCGGAAAGTCTACATTAGTTAAGTTGATTTCTAGATTTTATGATGTTTCTGAAGGCCGAATTTTAATATCGGGTGCTAGCATAAAACATATTAAACTACGGCATCTACGAAAACATATCGGTTATGTTCCCCAAAGTTCATCCCTGTTCCTAGATACAATCAAAAATAACATTACTTTAGGCAAAAAAATATCTGACAAAAAAGTTAAGCAGGCTTTAAAAACTGCACAATGTAACGATTTTGTGTTTGATGGTGGGAAAGACTTAAACTTCAAAATTTCACAAAATGCTCAAAATATCTCGGGTGGTCAGAAACAAAGACTAACTATAGCTAGAGCAATTGCAAAAAATCCTAACATATATATTTTTGACGACAGCTTCTCCTCATTAGACTATCAAACTCAAAATAACCTTATGTCTGAACTAACCAAAATAGCTTCAAATGCTACTTTGATAATTGTAACTCAAGATATTAAAGCAATATCCAATGCAGACAAAATTATTGTCTTAGATAAGGGAAATATTGTAGGCGAAGGTTCCCACAACGACTTGATGCAAAACTGTAGCGTATATCGTGATTTAGCAAATTCTCAAGTTTCAAAGGAGGTATCAAAAGGTGAATAGAATTGTTAGTTACTTTGAAACAGATTTCAAAAAATTATTAAAAAAAATAGAGTCAATTGACATTATCTCAATATTCAAATTTGTTAAAAATATTTCTAAGTATAAACTCACTTTAATATCCATAGTGATATTATCTATATTTTCCATTATAGCCTATATTATAGGGCCTACATTCTTAGGAAACGTAACAACCGAACTTTTCAATGGAATAACAAATAAAATTCAAAATGGTAGCGACTTCGATTTAAGTGGAATTCAAAATACTATTATAATTTTAGTTATTTTATATGTTTCAAATTTAGTCCTTAACGCCGGCCAAAATATACTTTTAGTAAAAATGTCTCAAAAAATTTCATATGATCTTAAAAACAAATTGTTTAATAAATTGAACAGATTACCAATAAAAAATATAGAAAATAAAAAAAATGGTGAATTTCTATCAATTATAACAATTGATGTTGAAACATTAACTCAAAGCTTTGTTCAAGCATTTAATCAAATTTTATCGTCTTTGTTTATTGTACCAGGTATAATAATTATTCTGTTTATTACAAATTGGATTGTTGCTATTTTATCGTTGACGATTTTAGTTATATCTATATTTATTACAAAAATTATCATGAAAAAATCGCAGCATTGTTTTACTGAGCAGCAAAACTGTTTAGGCCATATTAATGCTCACGTTGAAGAAACATATTCTAAACAAAACGTAATTCAATCTTTCACTAGTCAAAACACATTCAAAAGTGAATTTAAAAAGCTCAATAAAAATATATATGAAAGTGCATGGAAATCTCAGTTCTACTCTGGAATATTGTTTCCGCTTGCTAAATTTTTTAACAACATCGTCTACCTAATTGTAGCTATTGTTGGAGGAATTTTCGCTATAAATAATATGATTACGGTTGGAACAATACAAGCTTTTATACAATATGTTAAAATTTTGTCTCACCCCATTGAATCAATATCACAAGTTATTGCACTATTACAAACAACTGCTGCCGCATCTCGCAGAATTTTTGATGCTTTAGAATTGCCAGAAATACCATTAGAAATAAAACATGAGGTCGATACTTCTAAAATAAAAGGTAATATTGAATTTTCACATGCTAATTTTGAATATAACCCAAATCAAAAAGTTCTCAAAGATTTTAATATGCAAATTAAAAAGGGCGAGAAAGTTGCAATTGTTGGTCCAACAGGGGCTGGAAAAACTACAATTTCTAAACTTTTACTGGCTTTTTATAAGTTGCAAAGTGGATCAATTCTAATTGATAACCAAGAAATATCAAAATTTGATAAAAATGATTTAAGAAAAATGTTTGGTTTAGTTTTGCAAGATGTTTGGATTTTTAGCGGAACAATAATGGAAAATATTCGATATGGTAATTTAAATGCAACAGATGAGCAAGTAATAGAGGCTGCTAAAGCTATTGGTCTTGACGAATTTGTAAGCTCTTTGGAAAATGGATATTATACTGAAATATCCGAGGATTCAACCAATATTTCTGCTGGCCAAAAACAATTAATATCAATTGCACGTGTTATGTTATCCGACCCAAAAATTGTTATATTGGATGAAGCAACTTCTAATATGGATCCAATAACTGAATTGATGGTTCAAAAAGCTATATTACACTTAATTAAAAATCGAACTTGCTTAGTTATTACTCACAAACTATCAACAATAAAAAATATGGATAAAACGATAGTGGTTAATCACGGCGAAATTGTTGAATCTGGAACGCACGATCAACTTATGCAAAAAGATGGTCTATATAAAAATATTTTCACTTCTCAATTTCAATAATTAAAATAATTATAAAATTCCTAACAACCTTTAAAAATTGTTAGGAATTTTTTGTTTTTGTTCTTCTTTTTTGATTAAAATCTCCAATATCTACCCAAAATAAAATAAAAAGATTTTGGGAGGATACATAATGATTCCAAAGGATTTTTCAGAATGCATAAATCATTTTAATAAAGTAATGAATGTAGACAATAATTTTGATATAGTATATCGTCCAATAAAAATAGCAAACCGCAAAGCAGCTTTATATTTTATAGATGGCTTTTGCAAAACAGCAGAGTTAAGAGCTATGCTCGAAATTATAATGCAAATATCAAGCGATGACGTTTTTGATAGCGCGACGAATTTTGCCAATAAATATATAACCGGAACTCAAGCAATTGCAACTAGCGACGAAAATCAAATTATAACTACAGTATTATCGGGAGAAACAGCTCTATTTATCGATGGCTTTTCGGAAGCTATATTAATTAACACAAGATCATATCCACAAAGAACTACATCAGAACCCGATAAGGACAAAGTTTTTAGAGGGTCACGTGATGGCTTTGTTGAATCCATAATTTTAAACACAGCTCTAATCCGCCGAAGAATTAGAGATCCCAGACTGATTTTTGAGCATATGCAGGTTGGAAGTCAGTCTAAAACAGACGTTGCACTTTGTTATATAAAAGGAAAAACTGATGTATCTCTTCTGAATAAAATTAAAGAAAAACTTCAAAAAACAAAAGTTGAGTCATTAACAATGAACCAAGAAAGCGTCGCTGAATTGCTACAGCCTAAGCAGTGGAGAAACCCTCTGCCAAAATTTAAATTTACCGAAAGACCCGACGCTGCTGCAGCTCACGTTTTCGAAGGAGACATCGCAATAATTGTAGATAATTCACCTGCTGTTTTGATCGTTCCAATAACCATTTTTTCAATTATGGAAGAAGCTAATGACTTCTATTTTCCTCCAGTTATTGGAACATATCTTAAGCTTACAAGAGCAATAGTTATGATTTTAACCGCCATAATAACTCCACTATGGCTACTCATAATACAAAATCCTCAAATTGTTCCGGCCAATCTAAATTTTATTCTAATAACCGATGATACACAAGTTCCTCTGGTTATTCAACTACTCATATTAGAAATTGCAATTGACGGCTTAAATTTAGCTTCACTTAATACTCCAAATATGTTAGTATCTTCCCTGTCAATACTCGCTGCAATTATAGTTGGAGACTATGCTGTAGAAAGTGGATGGTTTAGCTCTCAAGCTCTTCTATATACCGCATTTGTTTCTCTAGCTAGCTTCGCACAACCAGGATATGAACTCGGATATGCATTAAAATTTATCAGAATGTTTTTATTAATTTTAACCGGCTCACTGGGCTTAATGGGATTCATAATAGGTTTTGTAATAACCTCTGTAGTAATACTGAGAACCAAAACTCTTTCGGGAAAAAGCTACCTATATCCACTAATTCCATTTGACTGGAAAAAATTCAAGCAGCATCTTTACAGAGCATCTTTATCTGAAAAACAAAATAACGATAAATATTAATACAATAAAAAATAAGAATGTAACAAAACACATTCTTATTTTTTACTTAATATTCAAAAACACCTATAATTTAACTTTATGACACAAATCACGAATAATCTTGCAAGAATTATCTAAACATTCTTTTTCTTTATCAGTTAAATCTAATTCCAACACAGCCTCCACACCATCTCTACCAACAATGCAAGGAAGCCCAATATAAACATCTTCTTGGCCATACTGCCCTGTTGGCATAACAGACAATGTTAAAATAGACCTCTCATCAGATAAAACAGCACGTGTTATTCTCTTAAGCGCCATACCAATGCTATAATATGTTGCTTTTTTTGCCTTAATTATGTTAGCAGCAACATTTTTTACTTCTAATGCAATATCGCTCATTTCATCTAAATTATATTTGCCATTACTTAATTCACAAATTCTGCTAATCGAAGTTGTTCCAAGTTTTGCTTGAGACCAAGGAACAAATCCACTATCACCATGTTCACCAATAACATAAGCATGAACATTCCTTGGATCTACATTGAAATAATCACTAAGCATATAGCGAAGCCTAGAAGTATCTAAAGCAGTTCCACTTCCAATAATACGCCCAGGGGCCAGCCCAGACAGCTTTTGAGTAACATATGACATAACATCAACAGGATTAGTTGCAATCAAAAAGCAACCATCAAACCCTGACTTCATAATTGGCTTAATAATAGAACGGAAAATTTCAACATTCTTACTAAGCAAATCTAAACGAGAATCACCTGGTTTTCTTGGAACGCCTGCACATATTGTTACAATATCTGCATCAGAACAATCGCTATAATCTCCCGCATATATCTTCATATTTCCATTTGAAAAGGCTAAACCATGATTTAAGTCCATAGCTTCTCCCCATGCTCTTTTTTTATCTATATCTATCAATAGCAATTCATCACAAATATTATTTGAGTTTAACATGGAATATGCATAGCTCATTCCAACCATTCCTGTTCCAACTAGCGCAACTTTTCTTTTGTCAAATTTTTGCCCCAACACTATATAATTACCTCCAAAAATTAAATTTCACTTTTTAATAACAAAAAAAGTTATTTCATATTGCAAATCAAAAAACAACTGATGTATATTTTACACCATTTTTTTATATTATTCAACCTAAACAATCTTGCTAATAAAAATAATATGTTCATATATAGTTTTTCAATATTTCGTCGATTAATTTCAAAAGTTCCAAATAGCAAGTTAATCTGCTACATTTTTCTCTATATTTAGCAGCATCCCTAATCCCATATAAATATCTGATAATATGGGCTCTAGCTTTCTTCATTCCTACTTGTTCTCCATTATCCTCACAAATCAATAATACGTGCTTTTTCATAACCTCCATTCTTTCGGCAACAGTTGGCTCTTGTTCATATCGTCCAGTTTTTAAATAATCTGAAATTTGTTTAAAAAGCCACGGTCTCCCATAGCTTCCTCTTCCAATCATTATTAAGTCCGCTCCCGTAACCTCATACATATCTTTAGCTGTTTCCGGACTAACCACATCTCCATTAGCTATAACAGGTATTTCTAAACTCTGCTTCACCTTAGAAATTATATTCCAATCTGCTTTATTATTATACATATCGGCTTTAGTCCTGCCATGAATTGTTAGAGCACTAATTCCACAACTTTGCATCCTCTTAGCAAATTCAACAGCATTCACACTATCATCATCCCACCCTTTTCTTATCTTTACTGTTACTGGAACAGATGAATTTTTAACAACAATTTTAACAATTTGCTCTGCCAACTTAGGATTTTTCATCAACATACATCCACTATTGCTCTTTGTAACCTTAGGAACAGGACATCCCATATTTATATCTATGATATCTGGATTAAACTTGAGAACTTTCGGCAAAGCTTTTTCGAAATATTCCGGCTCACTTCCAAAAAGCTGAACTGCCATCGGTCTTTCTTTTTCCGTAACAGTGATTAACTCTAAAGCTTTGTTGGGACTAAAACAAAGTCCTTTAACTGAAACCATTTCTCCTACGACATAACTAGCTCCATATTCTTTACAAATAGTGCGATATGCTCTGTCGGCAACAGAGGCCATCGGCGCAAGAGCTGCCGTTTTCTCTATTGCTACATCACCTATTTTGACCATATACACACCTCACACATAAATATCTACTTAAATTATATCTCATTGAATGCTCCGTTGCAAATCGATTTTAAAATCAATATATACAATCTATTTTATCACACTTTTTGTGTTGCTGTTGCGTGATTTTGAATTAATATTTGCCGTTTTCAAAAGCTTTAAGTCTCATTTTTTCCCATATATTCTACAATTTTATCACTTAAACATTTTTAAATGCTATTAAAGTATGCAAGTTATTAATTTATTGACAGATTTGCCCTCAAATATTATAATATTATAACGATTATATAGCATTTTTATTATAATATTATTTTGCTTTTATGAAAGGAAGATTCTATGGCTTTTTATTATAAAGAACCTTCAAGAACTTTTAGTGAGTATCTTTTGGTTCCAGGTTATTCTTCAAAAGAGTGTATTCCTCAAAATGTTTCACTCAAAACTCCTCTTACAAAATTTAAAAAGGGTGAAAAACCTGCTCTGTCTTTAAACATCCCAATGGTTTCAGCTGTTATGCAGTCAGTTTCTGATGATAATTTAGCAGTTGCACTTGCTCGCGAAGGCGGCGTGTCTTTCATATATTGCTCTCAATCTATAGAAGATCAGGCTGCCATGGTTTCTCGTGCTAAAAGTTTCAAAGCTGGCTTTGTTAAAAGTGACAGCAGCATATTGCCTGACAATACACTCCGCGATGTTCTTAAATTAAAAAAACAAACTTCACATTCTACGATGCCTGTTACTCATGATGGCACTCCAAATGGAAAATTGCTTGGTATAGTAACAGGTAGAGACTATAGAATTAGTAGGATGTCATTAGACACAAAAGTTCGTGATTTCATGACTCCTTTTGACAAATTGATATACGCTAAAAAGGGCATTACCCTTTCAGAGGCTAACGACATTATATGGGACAACAAATTAAATTCTATTCCTATAGTGGATGACAACCAACATCTTTGTTATTTTGTTTTCCGAAAAGACTACGATTCTCACAAAAAAAATCCTTTGGAACTATTAGATAGTTTAAAAAGATATGTTGTTGGCGCAGGTGTTAACACTCATGACTTTAAAGAAAGAATTCCTGCATTGGTTGATGCTGGAGCTGATGTGCTTTGCATAGATTCTTCTGAAGGATATACTGAGTGGCAAAAAATGACAATAGACTTTGTTAGAGAAAAATATGGTAATAAAGTTAAAATTGGAGCCGGAAATGTCGTAAATCGTGAAGGCTTTAGATTTTTAGCTGAATGTGGCGCTGACTTTATAAAAGTTGGTATTGGCGGAGGTTCTATTTGCATAACAAGAGAAACTAAAGGAATAGGCCGTGGGCAGTCTTCCGCTTTAATAGAAGTTGCTGCAGAAAGAGATGCTTATTATAAAGAAACAGGAATATATATTCCAATATGTTCTGACGGCGGAATAGTTTACGATTATCACATAACTTTAGCTTTAGCAATGGGTGCTGACTTTGTAATGCTTGGAAGATATTTTGCAAGATTCGATGAGAGCCCTACAAACAAAGTTTCTATAGATGGCAATTATGTTAAAGAATATTGGGGTGAAGGATCTAACCGAGCTAGAAATTGGCAAAGATATGGGGTTGACGAAGAAAAAGGCCTAACTTTTGAGGAAGGTGTTGATTCATACGTACCTTATGCTGGAAGTTTACACAGCAACGTTCAACAAACAATTACAAAAATAAAGTCTACAATGTGCAACTGTGGTGCATTATCTATTAGTGCTTTACAACAAAATGCAAAATTAACTGTTGTTTCTTCAACCTCAATAGTAGAAGGCGGCGCTCACGATGTTACTCTGAGGAACAGCAATGTTAAAGTTCACAATTAAAAAATATTTTAACACTTTTTATTCATTCGTAGAAGAAAATCGATATAAATTTATTCTAAGATGATTGCCTTAGACAAATCTCTGGCGCTACAAACTTTCAAAAAAGTTGCTGCAGATGGGGCAGCGAAGTTGCTTCAAATGTAGTTCAATATTAGTTTTGATGATAATCATTATTTTGATATTCAATATATATCATTATATATAAAAAAATAAGGATTGTTAATGATAGTCTGTTCATTATTAACAATCCTTATTTTAATTGAATATTTTTTTATTAATGCTTAATTTGTTAGCTCTGATTCACACAGTCTGAGGGCAGAATAAATTACTGCATCCATATCATAATATTTATATTCACCGAGTCTGCCTCCGAAAATTACATTGCTTTCTCTCGCAGCTAATTTTTTATAATTTTCATATAGCTTATTATTAGCCTCATCATTAACTGGATAGTAAGGTTCATGGCCTGGCTTCCATTCCGAGCTATATTCTCGGCTTATAACAGTTTTATCTATATCATTTCCATATTCATTTTTACCGAATTCGAACCATTTGTGCTCAATAATCCTCGTCCAAGGAGTTTCTCTATCTGTATAATTTACCGCTGCATTTCCTTGGAAATTTGGCATATCTAAAACTTCATCTTCAAAACGCACAGATCTATACTGTAAATGCCCCAAAGAATAATCAAAATATTCATCTATTGAACCAGTATAAATAATTTTATTAGCGCAATTATTATACTCTTCTTTTATCTGTAGGTAATCAGTTCCTAGTCTAACTTCAATTCCGGACAGCATATTCTCTACCATTTTTGTGTATCCGCCAATTGGAATTCCTTGATAGGTTGCATTAAAATAGTTATTATCAAATGTAAATCTCACAGGCAAACGCTTTATAATAAACGCTGGTAAATCCTTACATTTTCTTCCCCACTGCTTTTCAGTATATCCCTTAATCAGCTTCTCATAAATATCGACTCCAACCAATGATATAGCTTGTTCTTCAAGATTTTTTGGATCGTTTACTCTTGCTTTGCATTTTTGTTCTTCAATCTTTTCTTTTGCTTGCTTAGGAGTAATAACTCCCCACATCTTATTAAATGTATACATATTAAACGGCAGAGAATAAATCTCACCTTTATAATTTGCAATTGGACTATTTATAAATTGATTAAATGTTGCAAATTTTTGCAAAAAATTCCAAACAATCTTATTATTTGTATGGAAAATATGTGCTCCATACTTATGAACATTTATTTCTTCAATTTTTTCCGTGTAAACGTTGCCTGCTATATGCAAGCGTCTATCTATAACTAAAACTTTTTTTCCTAATTTATTTGCTTGGTATGCAAAAGTTGCTCCAAAAAGCCCAGCACCAACCACTAAATAATCATATTTCATAAAAATTTCCTCTTTTGTAATTATTTTCGAACCCAAACTATATATTTCCAGTCATCTTTCGGATTATTTGAAATTCTTTCATAATTTTTCTTCAATTCACTCGCAAATGACTTAGCATAGTTTGAATGACCCCATGCTGATTCGTTTTCATTATAAACAACAACCCTAGGTAACTTTTTATTTAAGCTATCTATATTGTCTTGTTCATACCATTCCATATACCATGGTAACATAAACACAGCTTTATTTACTGGATATCTATTTTTATAAAAATAATAAAGTGATCCGCTGCTCCATACATCTAAATAAATATTTTTATTCTCATCATTTTCTGTAAGAGATATAACCTCACTTTCAATTTCTGAAATACTTTCTTGTCTATGGATTAAACTATGTCCAGCCATTTGGACAAACGGAATTAACAACACAAAAAGCATTATTCCAGCTAACGGCAAAGATTTTTTTGGCAAATATTCAAGTATACAGTCAAAGTAAAGTGCAATAATCAGTACGGCAACATACCACGCAGCCATTCCATGAAAACCATAGTCTCTTGTAGCTGAGAATATCATGACAAGAGCTAAAATCATAACCTGCATATATTTTTTCTTTTTCCAAATAACTATCAAGTTAAATATTGATGCAATTATAATACAAAAGCTTAGTAAAACAACGCCAGTTGATTTCGCAGTAATAATATCATTAAAATTAGATTCTAGCAATTTAACTAGAGATTTTATTGCTATTACAAAAGGCTCTGTTAATTTTGCTCCAAATCCACCAGTATATCGAGGATATACCTCTCGATTAAACAAGTATGCCTGTCTATACGCCTCTCCCAAAGCATTATTAACTTTAAAATAAAATATTGCACAAATAAGAGGAACAAAAATCGAAATAAGTAGTTTATAGTATCTTTTTACTAAACTTTTTAGCGAAACTCCAATTTTCAGCCAATACTTAAATTCACAAACAATAAATACTAATACAAACCACATAATTGCATATGCACTAATAAAAGCAACACCAAAGCAGCCCCACCCACAAATGGATACTATTATGCACCTATCCCATCTAAGGTCTTTGTCTTTAATATATCTCAAAAATTCAAGCATTAAAACAACAGTACAAACAGCCCAAATTTTATCTGATAAAATTTGGGCATTTGCAACGCCTCCAGCAAGATTAAGAGAAGCAACAAATACTAATTCCATTATAGGCAACATGAACATATTCTTTTTGCCAAAGTTACTAGAATGTCTTAAATATATCAAAGCCCAAACTATAGCTTCCATAATATAAAAAGACAACCGAAATTGCTCCGCAGAACCAGCTCCCAAAAGCGCAAAAATTGAACAAATATAGTAAGTAAGAGGCGTATGCTGCGTAACATAATCCCTATACAGCACTCCGCCATTTGCAATAACCATACCGCCATACATGTTATCCATTTCATCACAAACGCGTTCCGCTGCTCCAAACATAGAAAACAATAAAAATGTAACAGCAAACACCATCATGCCTTGAAATATTTTATCGCCTTTAATCGAAACATTTCTTTTTAGCAAATAGCCAACTCTAATTAAAATTAATGCCATACAAAATCCCAAAAAAATTGTGAATCCAAGCCACCAAAAATCAAAATCTCCCCCATGAACTTTAAAACACAAACTACCATTAATAGCATTACCATTATGGTGTAATTCCGATCCCTCCTGACAAGATCCATCTGAAATAGCAAAGTTTAAGCCTGTGTTTGTCTTATCTTCCTTAGCACAAATTTCAAGCCTATATTTATTTTTTTTATTTAGTTTAACTTTATTTTTCAATTTTATAAAATGATAATTATTATCACTAGCAGAATTGATATTAACAGAATCTTTGTAAATTACTTTATTATTAGAACAATCAACTATACTAAATTCCCCTGCGAAATTAGCATCTCTATCTATATGTCCAACTTTAATCGAAATTCCTTGCAACATATCATAAGGCATTTCAAATTCTTGCGTAATATTTTGATCTAAGCCGCTCAATACTATGTTTTTGTTGGCAGTTGTATTCCCAAAAGTTCTAAATTCCGAGTAAGTAAGCTTATATATGCTTTTAAATGCAATAAAAGCGAAAATAACAGCAAAAATTAAAATAGATAAAACAAATAGACGTTTTTTATTTTTTGTCACAAAAATTCTCCTTATTTCGAAAAATTAAAAGCTTACTAGCAACATAGTTAAGAATTATTACCAAAACATTGGCAATAACTTTTATAGCCACATCATTATAATGTAAAAAATCTACAAATATCCACATAAGTCCGAAATCAACAACACCAGTTGCTAATCGGCAAGAAAAAAACGAGACAATTTCTTTAAATATATCTTTTAATCCATTAGCATTACTGTGAAACACCCATTTTCTATTGGTAACATATGCAAACAAAACACTCATAATCCATGCAACAACTGTGCTAAACATGGTAGAGCAATTTAAAGGATAGGCCATTACCCAATAAACTATAATATTAACAAGCGTTGTGCATATTCCAAAAAATAAATATGGTATTACGTCTCGATATTTTTGATATAAATTGCGTATATCCATCTTTACTTCTATAATCCTTTCTTTAGAAGCTTAAAATCATGTAGTGCTTTCTTACCAATATTTATAATTTTTGGAATATTAATAGAATTTATTCCACCTTGCCTTGGCTTAAACGTAATAGTTTTAAATTTTACCGATTCCTTATAATGCACAAAATATGTTGTCATCATAATATTGGGTAAATTATAATCTTTAGGCATTTTATATAAATATTTTTTCACTATTTCTGCTTTCATAAGCCTAAAAGGAGCATTCGCATCCGGAACACTAACACCAAAATATAATTTAAGTAAAAAACAAACAACACGTTCAATAAACGCTCTAGATTTCCCATCACCACGAACACTACGATGTCCAAAAATTCCACTATATCTTTTTCTCAACTTCCAAAAAGCTCCAAACTCGTCTGGATTAGTCTGCCCATCCGAATCTGTTTGAAATATATAATCCGCACCCTGTTTTATAGCAAAATCATATAAAGCAATAACTTTAGGTCCATGCTGTTTCCCTGTATTTGATAATATTTCCAGTTTTGGATAATCTTTTTGAAGCCTCACTAAAATATCATGAGTTGAGTCACTACTTCCACTATCGGCAATAACCAATCTTGATTTTTCATTTTTTCCTTCTAAAATTGGGTACCATTGTTTTATGACTGTTTCTATATTATCTTCTTCATTATATGCTGGCATTACAATAAACAACACGTCCATAAACTACACTCATTATCCTTCCTTTTTTTATTTTATAAAGTTACACACATCTATCAATTATAACATATCTTTCTAATTTTTCAAGAAAATTAGTCAAAATCTCCGTTCTTTGACTAATTTTCTTGAAAAATATAATCGAAAATGCTATAATTACAAATAGATTGATGGTTGCATAATTTAAAAAATGAGAGTGATTATTTGATGAACAAAAAATGGAATAAATGCTATATAATTTATGCTAGTCTTTTTTTATATAGTTCTCTAATCATGCTTTTTTGCACCAAATCTTCCCCAATATATGTTCTTAACGATTGGTATGATGCAAATGTGTACTTTACAATGGGTAAGGGTCTAATAAACGGCAGTGTTCCTTATAAAGATCTTTTTGATCATAAAGGTCCGTTTTTATATTTTATATATGCTATTGGATATTTGTTGAACAATAGCAGTTTTTTTGGTGTTTTTATATTACAAGTAATCGCCATGTATATTACTTTAATTTTTGGTTTTAAAATTTCGAAAATTTATAATTTAAGTCATTGTGCTGCATTTATTGCAACAATAATGATTCCGATGGCAATATTATCTAATGGATTTTATATATTTGAAAATGATTTTGGCGGAGGAAGTCCGGAGGAATTCATTGTTCCAATATTTTCAGCAATTTTATATTTATTTATAAAATTGCTGAAAAAACAAAATATATTAAAATTCTCTCCTTTATGTTTATTTGTAATAGGATTATTATCCTCACTAATTTTTCAATTAAAATTTTCACATTTAAGTTTAGCATTTGGTCTAATGTTTCCTTTTTTATTTCACTTACTTATTAAAAAATTCAGTGTATTTATAAAAAATTTTTTTCTGTATATTACCGGATTTTTTGCAGGTTTAATTCCATATGTTATTTATGCTTTAACCACAAATAGTTTAAAAGATTTTTTACATGTATATATAAAATTTAATAAAATATATGCCACAAGCAGTGATGAAAAAAATATTTGGCTTTTATTAATATCGGCAGTTGAGAATAAAACCAATATTGATCAGAGTAGTAATGCATTAATTTTCATTATTGTTTTTTTTGGCTTACTGTATTTATTGCATTCTTATAAAAAAGATTTTATTCTTAACGTTTCAATATTTATAAGTTGTATATCTTTTTTAATTATAGCAAGTTTTGTTGCATTTGGATATAATTTTATTATTTTAGGTATTTTTTCCTTTTTTGGATATATTGCTATTTACGATATATTTAAGAATATTATTGAAAAAAATTCTAAAAAAAATTCATCTACTAGGCTATATAATATAGCAATACATTTTTTGACAATATTTTTCATATTTATAATTACTATCACAAATAATAAATGCATTTTCATCAATTTACATAAAACAAGTCATGTTTCGTCCAAAAAATCATGTCAAGAGCAGATTGCTAACATTATTCATGCTGATGCTGATAAAGACTATTCTTTGCTTGAAGTTTTATCCTTAGATAGCGGTTTTTATACTTTATCAAATATTGTCCCAAAATCAAAATATTTTTATATACCTAACATAACCTTTGATAGATATCCCTATGTATATTTAGGTCAGTATGAAGATGTTTGTAATAAACTTAATAATTATGTTATTAGTGACTTTGAAGCACATTACAAAGCTAATATAGATAAACAAAATATAAATTCTCAAAATTATACAGATAAAATAGGCTCTGCCATTGCTCAAAATTATGAATTAATTAATAAAACAAATGGAACATACCTTCAAAGCGGACGTGTATTCTATCTATATAAACGAATTAAATAATAATAAAAAGTCCATACAACGGTTGCACGTATGGACTCTTTATTACTGTAGTTTCTTATTTTAACAATAAATAAATTTAATCAAAATACAATAAATCATACACAAAAATAAAAAATAATACAAACAAAACCTATATATTATTTCTTGGCGGAGATGGAGAGATTTGAACTCTCGCGCCGATTGCTCGACCTACTGCATTTCGAGTGCAGACCCTTCAACCACTTGGGTACATCTCCACAAAAAAATATGGAGCTGCTAACCGGATTCGAACCGGTGACCTCATCCTTACCAAGGATGTGCTCTGCCACCTGAGCCATAACAGCAGAATAAAAAATGGCTCCCCCTGTTGGACTCGAACCAACGACCCTGCGGTTAACAGCCGCATGCTCTACCGACTGAGCTAAGGAGGAATATTTAAACATTGGCAGGGGCAGAAGGAATTGAACCCTCGGCACGCGGTTTTGGAGACCGCTGCTCTACCAACTGAGCTATGCCCCTAATAAACAAACTAAAAATGGTGGGCCTTCAGGGACTCGAACCCCGGACCAACCGGTTATGAGCCGGTTGCTCTAACCAACTGAGCTAAAGGCCCTCAAAAATAGAGGAACACAGATACAAAATTACGAGAGCATGGTGACCCGTACGAGAATCGAACTCGTGTTGCCGGCGTGAGAGGCCGGAGTCTTAACCGCTTGACCAACGGGCCAATGGTGGTGCGCCATCGGGGATTCGAACCCAGGGCCCACTGATTAAGAGTCAGTTGCTCTACCAACTGAGCTAATGGCGCAATAACAAAAATTCACACAACGAAAGCCTACTCGCTGCATGAAAAGTAACGGCATCGACCAATCTTCCCAGGCCGTCTCCGACCAAGTATTTTAGGCGCGAATGAGCTTAACTACTGTGTTCGGAAAGGGAACAGGTGTGACCTCATTGCCATAGACACCGTTTAAAAAGAGTAAAGAAAT
>CADASU010000002.1 GCA_902790675.1 Oscillospiraceae bacterium
GATCAAAGATTACGAAAACAAGAACGAGCAGACGAACAAAGAGAACGCAAACTTAAAGAACGAGATCAGCAAGCTCAACGAGAAGGTCAAAGAGCTCAATGAGAAGCTCAAATCAGAGTACGAGAACAAGCTCAACGAGCTCGAAACATTAAAGACCAAGCTCACAGAGTACGATCAGACGATCATCAAGCTCCAAGAGCAGATCAAAGAGCTCACAGAAGCAAATAACCAGTTCAGCCTCTTAAAGACTGAGAACGAAAGATTAAAGAACAATTACGATAAGCAGATCAGCCAGCTCAAAGCAGAGTACGATAACAAGGTCAAAGAGAACGAAATATTAAAGAACAATTATGAGAATCAGATCAACGAGCTCACAGATAAAGAGAACAAGCTCAAAGAAGCAAAAGAGAACGAGCTCAAATTATTAAATCAACAGTATCAGAACAATCTCAACGAATTAAATAAGCAGCTCACAGAAGCAAAGAGCAAGTACGAGAATCAGATCAACAAGCTCACAGAAGTGTACGATAACAAGGTCAAAGAGCTCAACGAATTAAATAACAATCTAATAGGTAAAACGTTTGCTAACGAAGTGATTAATGTCGTAAAATTCGATAACAAGCTCAAAGAATTAAATAACAAGTACGAGAACGAGCTCAAAGAGAAAGAGAACCAGCTCCAAGAGTTCAACAAGCTCAATGAGAAGGTCAAAAATCAAGAGAACGAGCTCAACAAGTTAAATCTCCAGCTCCAAAATAAAGAGAAGCAGCTCACAGAAGCAAATAACCAGTTCAGCCTCTTAAAGACTGAGAACGAAAGATTAAAGAACAATTACGATAAGCAGCTCAACAAGCTCACAGAAGATTATAATAACGAGCTCAAAGAGAAAGAGAACCAGTTCCAAGAGTTCAACAAGCTCAAAGAAGAGAACAAGAAGACGATCATCAAGCTCAACGAATTAAAGCAGAATAATGAAAAATTAAATCAACAGCTCACAGAGAACAAAACTAAGATTGCCACCTTAAAGAAAGAGAAAGAAGACTTAAAGAAGAGTTATGATGAAAGTCTCAAATTTATTAAGGATAAGTACAACAAAATGCTCGAGGATAGCAAGGAAGCCTACGAGAAAAATATTAAAGAAATGAAACAACGGCTCGGATATACAGAATATAGCGAAGGTATGGAGAAATTGAAAAAGTTTGCCCAAGAATACCTAAAGATAAATAACAAAGATGGGGTTGATTTGATTGACACTTTAATTAATGAGCATAAACAAATAATAGAAGATTTCGAAAATCTATGGTACGATTATGATGACTTATCTAATAATAGTCAAACTAACGAATCACTGCAAAATGTATTCGACTTAATAAAAGAAAAACATGAGAAAGAGAAAAAAGATATTAAACTAGCAAATGAGAGCGAAAAAGATAATATTATAGAAAAACATAAGAAAGAGAAAGAAGAGATTAACCTAGCAAATAAGAGAGAAAAAGATAGTATTATAGAAAAATATAAGAAAGAGAAAGAAGAGATGATACAAAAATATGATGAAATAATTGAAGAACAAAATAAACATATTCAATCGTTGAATGAAGAAAATGATGCTATAAAAAATAAGTTAAAAAAACAAACTGAAGAAATAGGAGATATAAATATGCTTAAAATGAAGATGGAAGAAGAGGCACAACAGCTTGGTGAGGATACGGCTAGAGTGCGTGAAGAATCAGAATATCTGGATGAAGAAATTGAAGAGTGGCACGAATGGAAAAAGAAAATTGTTGATGAAACTGTTAAAGAATATAACCAGAAAGCATTGGAAAAACAAAAAGAAATAGATGAATGGCAGACTTTATGGCAAGCAAGTGAAGAAAAAAACAACATTTTGAATGAAGAACTTCTAGGATTAAGGAAAACTCTACAAAGCTACAAAAACGCTAATGAACAAGAAATTAACAATCATGTTAACAAAATTAGATTAAAGCTAAAGCCTTTGACTGAGAAAAATTCAGCTGAAAACAAAATAATGAACCAATATTTAAGAGAAAAAGATGAACATAATAGTATGAAGCATATGCCGACTAAAGAACTTGATTTTGATATTAACTACAATGTTAGAGAAAAGGTTAAAACTCAAGTTAATAAAATTTATAATCCGGATAACAATGTGAATATAATAACTCGTAATATTGTAGAAGACAGTGTAAAGGAAGAGGTAAATAAGTATACAGATACTGTCAAAGAAAATATGCGTTTAAAAGAACTTGTGTCTAAGCAATATAAAGATGATTTGAAGCATAAATCAGAATTTATAAAACGTGAAATAGACGCATTAAAATTAGATGACAATGATTCAAGGTTTGTAAATACTCTGATAGATGAATCCCTTAAACAAAAAGCTGAAAATCAAATTGATGAATTTTTAGAAAGTCATAATATTCTTGATGATGATGATATTAGCAAAGATAAAAAGCTTTGTGTAGACGAGTTATCATACAAGTTAGCTGGTGAGAAACTAATTAACGGATGGAAAAAAGATAAAAAATACTTAGAAGATAAATTGTCTGCGCAAAAAGAAATAAATGATAACTTGAAAACTATGTGCAAAGACATTGAGCTACAAAAATATAAATCCGATAAAATTAAAGAACAAGAAGTAGACGAAGCTATAGGAGAATATGTTGAAAACGAAATTCTTAAGTTGAGTGAAGATAACGAAAAATTGAAATCTTTTTCAGAAAACCTCCAGACATTAGGTATTATTGATACAAGCGATAAAGCGAAGGAATATTATGGTGAATTATATGCCGATTATATAATGGAGTGTATGCGTACCGATGTGTTGACTGAGTTGACTGAATTTTTAGAAAACAATAAAAATAATTAGATAAAGACTAGCACAAATAAAAAATGTTGTGCTAGTCTTTTTTTATATGGTTTTTTACTTGAAAAATTATTGTTTTTGTGTTAAAATGTGCTAGGTTGGTTTAGAACTGGGTGTAGCGCAGCTAGGTAGCGCGCCATCTTGGGGAGGTGGAGGTCGCGAGTTCAAATCTCGTCACTCAGACCAGTTTAGTCTTACAGTGTTGTGATGCTGCAAATTTGTTTGTTGGCGTTATGACACTTTTGCTGTTGCTTTTAAAAGTTTAATTATGTTTGCGAGTAAATAATATTTAATGCCATATATTTTTTAGAGAGGTTGATGATTGTGAATAAGAAATTTTATATAACAACTGCTATAACATATGCTTCTAGAAAACCGCATGTTGGAAATACATATGAGATAATTTTTTCTGATGCAATTGCTCGTTTTAAGAGGATGCAGGGATATGATGTTCATTTTTGCACTGGAACTGATGAACATGGTCAAAAAATTGAAGAATTAGCAAAAAAAGAGGGAATAGAGCCTAAGAAGTATGTTGATATGATTTCATCTCAAATAAAAGAAATTTGGGATAAGATGAACGCATCTTACGATACATTTATAAGAACAACCGATAAACACCATATTGATGTTGTTCAGAAAATTTTTAAGAAGTTATATGATAATGGAGATATATATTTAAGCAAATATGAGGGTTGGTATTGTATTCCATGTGAGTCGTTTTGGACAGATACTCAGTTAGTAGATGGAAAATGTCCCGATTGTCATAGAAAAGTTAATAAAACAAAAGAAGATGCTTACTTTTTCAGAATGAGTAAATATCAAGGGAAGCTGATGAAATATATAAGAGACAATATAGATTTTATTATGCCAAAATCTCGTGAAAATGAAATCATCAATAATTTTTTAAAACCAGGTCTACAAGATTTGTGTATTTCGAGAAAGTCGTTTAAATGGGGAATACCAGTAAGTTTTGATCCAGATCACGTTGTTTATGTGTGGCTTGATGCTTTGGTTAACTATATAACAGCTATTGGCTATGATCCAGATAGATCTAGCGATAAATTTCAAAACCTTTGGCCTGCAGATCTTCATGTAATTGGAAAAGATATATTAAGATTTCATACAGTTTATTGGCCTATAATATTGATGGCTTTAGATCTGCCTTTGCCTAAACAAATATTTGGGCATCCTTGGCTTTTGGCTGGAACGAGCAAAATGAGTAAATCTGTTGGAAATGTGATGTATGCTGATGATTTATCAGAGTTGTTTTCGGTTGATGCAATAAGATTTTATTTATTAAGCTCAATGCCATATTCTCACGACGGCTCTATAACATATGATACTATAATTTCAACATGGAATTCGGAGCTTGCAAACACGTTAGGAAATTTAGTTAAGCGTACTTGTGATATGATTTGTAAATATTTTGATGGTGTAATTCCAGAGGTAGATGTTGAGACTGAACTGGATGATGAACTAAAGTCTTTTTGTGTTTCATCGTTTAAAAAGTATGAAAAATTAATGAACGAATATAAAGTGTCGGATGCTATATTTGCGGTAATGTCTTTAGCTAGGAGAGCCAACAAATATATTGATGAAACTACTCCATGGATTCTGATTAAAGATACAAAAGATCATGGCAGATTGAAAACAGTTTTATATAATTTAATGGAGAGCATAAGATTCATTAGTGTTATGTTAAAGCCAATTATGCCACAAGCTGCTGAAGATATTTTAAAACAAATTTGTAGTGATTATAATAGCTTTGATTCTTTAAAACAGTTTGGAAAATTAAAATCTGGAGTAAAGATAGAAAAACCTCAAATTTTATTTAATAGAATAGATGAGGCTAAGAAATTAAAGGAAATTGAACAATTTAATCATGATAATAATGCTGAATTAGAAAGCTTACCAGAAAATCTTATAACAATAAATGATTTTTCAAAAGTTAGTTTGAAGGTTTTTGAAGTTTTGGAGTGTGAGAAGTTAAAGAAGTCAAAGAAATTATTGAAATTATATTTGGACGGTGGAAATAAGCAAATACAGGTTGTTTCTGGAATTGCAAATTGGTATGAACCAGAGGCGTTAATAGGCAAAAAAGTTATTGTTGTGGCTAATTTAAAACCAGCTAAGATTTGTGGAGAGGAAAGCCAGGGAATGATATTAGCGGCTGATGCTAGTGAAGATGATGTAAGGGTTATATTTGTTGATTCATCTGTTCCAAATGGCTCAGAAATACATTAGTTATTAGAAATGTAAAAAGAGGTATGTGAAATTATGAATAATTTAGTTGGGATTTTTGATACACATGCTCATTATGATGATGTAAAATTTTGTGATACAAGAGACGATTTGCTGTCTTCAATGAACAAAGATGGAGTATCTTATATATGTAATGTTGGCTCTGATTTGAAAAGCTCTGAAACTTCTATAGAATTAGCGAGTAAATATGAATTTATATATTCTGCTGTTGGAGTCCATCCCGAAAGCATTTATGATTTGCCTCATGACTGGCTGAATAGAGTTGAAAATTTGGCTAAACAAGATAAAGTTGTTGCTGTTGGAGAAATAGGGCTGGATTACCATTATCCGGACTATTCTAAGAAAAAACAATTTGATGCGTTTGAAAGACAGCTAGATTTAGCTAAAAATTTAAAAAAACCTGTAATAATCCACAGTAGAGATGCCGTTGAAGACACAATATCTATATTAAAAAATTTTCCTGAAATTAGTGGGGTTATTCATTGTTTTTCTGGCAGCGCAGAAGTTGCATGTAAATATATAGAGATGGGTTGGTATATTGGATTTACTGGTGTGGTTACGTTTAAAAATGCAAAGAAAGCAGTGGAAGCAGTGAGAGTTGTTCCAACAGAAAAAATTGTAATTGAAACCGACTGTCCTTATATGGCTCCCGAGCCTTGGCGTGGGAGATGTTGTAATTCTAAGATGCTTGTTTCAGTTGCAACTAAGATTGCATCTATAAAAAACCTATTGCCGCAAGAAATTGTAGATATTACTAGAAAAAATGCATTCGAATTATATAGAATAAATGTATAAAATATCTTGTGTTCATATTTAGCCTAGCAATGTAAAGTTATGGTAAAAATAGAATTTTGGTGGTGATATATAATTTGGATGATGATAAATATATGCAAGTGGCTATCGAAGAGGCTAAAATTGCAGCTAGTATGGGAGAAATACCTGTTGGGGCTGTTGTGGTTGTTGGGGATAATATAGTTTCAACAGGATATAACAGGCGAGAAATGCTCAATAATTCCTTGGCACATGCTGAGATAGTTGCTATAAATTCAGCGTGCAATAAGCTTAGTTCTTGGAGGCTGTTGAATTCAACAATATATGTTACCTTAGAGCCTTGTGCAATGTGTGCTGGAGCTATAATAAATTCTAGAATTGAAAAAGTTGTTTTTGGTGCTCATGATCCGAAGGCGGGTTCTTTCGGGTCTTTGGTGAATTTGTCAGAGCTATCTTATAATCATAGGCCACAAATTATATCTGGTGTATGTGAAAAAGAGTGCGGGAAATTATTATCTAGTTTTTTTAAAGAACTCAGAAAAAAGAAAAAATCATTGTGAATATTTTGATTTGTTTTGTTTTGCAAATTCTATTAAGTCTGTTTTTATGTTTTGCAATTTTCCATCTATGACTTTATTTAAAATAATATTCAGGGTTTTTCCTATATTAGGGCCTTGATTGTAGCCTAATTTTATTAGATCTGTTCCGCTTATTTTCATTTTTTTATGTGAATAGCAAATGTCTTTTTGAATCACTTCGTCTAATAGGTTCTCTGCTGCTATTATTTTTATGTGTGGAGTTCCTATTGTTTTTAAATATGCTTTTTTTAGTTTTAATATTAATGAATAAGTTTTAATATCTATTTTGTTTAAGACTTTGCATGTTTCATTTATATTTAAAGGCGTAAATATATTTTGATATTTAATTATTTTTGAAGTTTGCTCTATATATTTTTTCGGTATTTTTAAATTTAATGATATTTTATTGAAAATTTGCATGCTTTTGTTTTCATAATCTTTGCAAATGCCTAATTTGCTATGATTTTCATATATTCCAATATGTCTGAAAAGAACGGCCAATCTTAAAATTATTAAATGATCGCAATTTGATAATGTATTTAAAGCTAGTTCCCATAATGATGAAAATTTAACATTTTGTTTAATTGGAATTTTTAAATATTTAAGCTCAGGAATTATTTTAAAAAATATGAGTTCAAAATTACTTAGTGATTTTTGTGCATGCTTTCCATTTAATATTTTTAAAAACTCGGAACAAATTCTTTCTGAAGATAAAAATTTTAATAAATGACCGTTTTGATATATTGCTTTTTTTGTTTTTTCTTCTATATTAAATCCATATACTGATTGAAAGCGAATTCCGCGCAGAATTCTTAATGCGTCTTGTTTAATTTTATCAGAGGGATTATTAATACAGCGAATAAGCTTAGAGTTTAGGTCATTTATGCCATTAAAAAAGTCGACAATTCCATCATTTGGATTATATGCAATTGCGTTTATTGTAAAATCTCTTCTGCTAAGGTCTTCCCTCAAATTGTTTACAAATAAAATTTTTGTGGGTTTTCTATGATTGCAATATTTTAATTCTTTTCTATATGTTGTTATTTCAAAAACTATATTATTTATATTTATTGTAACAGTTCCATATTTTATTCCTGACATATCCATTTTAAAATTGGAAAAGATGTTTTTAATTTCGATTGGTTTTGCGTTAGTGCATATGTCCCAATCTTTTGGTTTTATATGCAACAAGCAATCTCTAACACATCCTCCGACAATAAATGCTTCAAATTTGTTTTTTTCTAATTTGTTTATTATAAAAATTAATTCATTGGGTAATTTAGAAAAAAACATAATAAAAAACTCCTTTTATTTTTTGCTTTGCTAATATGTTTTTGTACTTATATAGTGTATCATATATATTTAAAATTTCTACACATAAATATTCAAAATCTTTCATAAAACACTTTAAATATGTTTGGTTTAATATATAGCAAAAATTTGTTGTCTATGATAATTAAGTATGGTATAATGTCAGTTATATTGTTGTGATTATTAATTGATTTTTAATTTAAAAATTTATTTAGGAGATATGGAAAGCGTTTTGAAAAAATATTTATGTTTATCAAACAGATTAAAAGCAATTGCTAACTTAGTTAGTGGGAACGTTGCTGCTGACGTAGGATGCGATCATGCATATCTTTCTATATTTTTAGCTATGCATAAATGTGACTATGTTTATGCTACAGATGTTAGAGAGAAGCCTTTGGAAAGGGCAAAAGAAAATATAAAAAAGTATGGAGTAGAAGATAAAATAAAACTAATTTTGACTGATGGTCTTTCTAATGTTCCGCCAAGTGTAGATACAGTAATTGCTTCTGGAATGGGCGGAAAATTAATAGAACGTATAGTTTTTGAGCAAGATTGGCTGAAAAACAAGGATAAACATTTGATTCTCCAGCCACAAACGTTTTTAATGGAACTTAGGCAAAAGTTATATTTAAATGGCTATGAAATAGAGTCCGAATATCCTGTTATTGAATTTGATAAAAGCTATTGTATTATTAGTGCTAGATATTCTGGTTGTGTAAGAAATATAAGTTTAAAAGATGCTGTTATTGGCAGAATAAACGATTCAAATTCAAAATATGCATCTGAATTTTTGATGCGTAGATATAAAAAATATAAAAAAGCGTTAGATGGATTGCGCATATCGGGGTTAGATAAGCAAAAAATTGATAAGTATGAAAAAATATGTAATATATTATCTGAATGGAAGTGATTAAAGTGTTAGTTTCTGATATATTTAAGTATATAGACGAGTTTGCACCATTTGATACATGCGAAGACTTTGACAACGTTGGTCTATTAATTGGTGATGCAAAGAAGAGTGTGAAAAATGTTTTAATTGCTTTGGATTTAACTTATGATGTATTGAATCAGGCCAAAGAAATTGATGCTGAGCTTATAATTACCCATCATCCAATTATATTTAAACCACTAAAACGTATTAATAGTAATGATTTAATTGCTCAAGTTGTCAGTTCTGGAATTTCTGTTATTTGCGCTCATACTAATTTAGACAAAGCTGCTTTTGGTGTTAATGATGTTTTAGCAGGGGCTTTAGAATTAAATGACGTTAAAGTTTTGGATAATTCTTTGGAGTATGGAAGAATAGGAAAATTGAAAAAATCACTGAGTTGCGATTCTTTTATAAAATATGTTTCAAAAAAATTAAATTCTGCAGTTAAAGCTACTCATTTTGATGGATATGTTGAAACGGTTGCAGTTTTAGGAGGCGCCGGAGAGTTTGCTTGGGATGATGCAAAAAAAGCTGGTGCAGATGCATTTGTAACCGGTGAATCTAAACATCATATTTTAATTGAGGCAAAGCAAAATGATTTTTGTTTTGTTGATGCTGGACATTTTGAAACAGAGGTTTTAGTCTGCAATGCATTGAAGCATAAATTACAAAATAAATTTGAAAATCAAGTTAATTTTGTTGTTGCCAATCAAGAAAATCCAGTTTGTTTTTGTTGTGGTGATAATATATGGCATTAGATGGAATTTTTTTAAATACTGTTAAACATGAACTTCAAAATTGGATTGGTGGCCGAATAGACAGAATATATCAACCAATGTCTCAAGAAATTGTTATATTACTAAGAAGACCCCGAGAAAATATAAAATTGTTAATTTCTGCTGCTTCTAATTGTGCGAGAATACACTTTACTAAAAACAGTTTTAACAATCCTAAAACGCCGCCGATGTTTTGTATGCTGTTACGTAAGCACTTAGAGAATGGTCGTTTAAATTCAGTGAGTCAAGAGGGCTTTGATAGGGTTATTAATTTAGAATTTGAAACTCGAAATCAGATAGGAAATAAAGTCGTTTATATTTTGGCTGTTGAGATAATGGGAAGACATAGCAATATTATATTATACAATAAGGAAACTGGCATTATTGTTGACTCAATAAAGAGAGTAAATAGTAGTATGTCTAAACAGAGACAAATACTTCCTAAAGAAAAATATTTGTCTGTTCCTTCGCAAAAAAAATTGAATATTTTAAATTGTGACTCGGCTTTTATTGTTAATAAAATTGCAGAGAAAAAAGAGACTTTTTTAGATAAAGCATTAGTTTCAACAATAGAGGGATTTTCTCCGCTAGTTTCTAGAGAATTGAGCATTGGCATAGAAAATAAGATATTAGGTGATTTTGATCTAAATGATAAAACAATTCTTTTTGATAAAATACAGACATTAAAACAAAAAATTAAAAAAAGAGAATATGTTTTTGTTGTTTTGATGAATGAAAATAAGCCTAAAGAATTTTCATATATAGATATAAATCAGTATGGCAGCGCTTATGGTAAAAAAATTTTTAGCACGGCTAGTGAGTTGTTAGATTTTTTTTATTCAGAACGAGACCATATGGAAAGATTACACCAACATTCTGATAATATTATAAATTATTTGAAAGGTAAAATATCCAGAGCTAAGCGAACTTTGGATGTTAGAATAAAAGAATTAAATAATTTGGGTAATAAAGATGAATATAGGAAGTATGGAGATTTGCTTAGTGCTAACTTGAGCAGGATAAAGAAAGGGCAAACTGTTGTTAAAGTAGAAAATTTTTATGATTCAAATAAAATTATTTCGCTGGAAATAGACCCGTCTAAAACCCCTTATCAAAATGTTCAAAAATATTATAAAATTTATAAAAAAGCAAAAAATGCTCGAGTGAAACTGAATGAGCTAATATTAGAATCTCAGAATGAAATTGAATTTCTTGAGAGTGAGTTAGATTTAATTTGCAGAACCACTGACGAAGATGAAATCAATGGAATAATGGAAGAATTGTGTGAGCAAAATTATTACTTCAAATCGACAAAAAACAAATCAAAATCGAAAAATAAAATGAAAAATAAAATAAGGCCATTTAAATTTGTGTCTTCTGATGGATTTGTTATTTGGTGTGGTAAAAATAATAAGCAAAATGACGCTTTAACAACTAAAAAAGCAAACAAAGATGATATTTGGCTACACACTCATAATATTCATGGTTCGCATGTTATTATAGTTACAGACGGAAAGAAAGTGCCCGATCGAACGTTGGAGGAAGCGGCTATCATAGCTGCGTATAATAGCAAAGGAAAAAATGGAAGCAAGATTTCTGTGGACTATACTGAAATAAAAAATGTGCATAAACCAAATGGAGCAAAACCTGGCATGGTTATTTTTGAAAAACAAAAAACTATTTTGGTTGATCCAAATAGTGAAGTTGTAAAAAATCTTTTGGTGGATTATTGATAAAAATGCGGGAAAATAGAAATTCAAGAGGTGTAAAATATGAAAAAAAACATTGAAAAAATTTATAATCCGGAGAGTTTTGAAAAGAATATATATAAAAGATGGAATGATAATGGTTATTTTAAAGCAAATGTAAACCATAATAAAAAGCCGTATACTATTGTTATACCTCCTCCAAATGTTACCGGGCAGCTACATATGGGACATGCATTAGATGAAACTTTACAAGACATATTGATAAGATTTAAAAGGATGCAGGGATATGAAGCTCTTTGGCTACCTGGAACAGATCACTCTGCTATTGCAACTGAAGTTAAAGTTGTAGAAAAGTTAAGAAAAGAAGGTTTTTCTAAAGAGCAGATTGGAAGAGAAAAATTTTTAGAAGAAGCTTGGAATTGGAAAGAAAAATATGGTAATAGAATTATAGAACAGCTAAAAAGATTGGGCTCATCTTGTGATTGGAGCAGAGAAAGATTTACTATGGATGAGGGGTGCTCTGAATCAGTAAAAGAATTTTTTGTTAGCTTATATAATGAAGGATTAATATATCGTGGTGAACGAATAATAAATTGGTGTCCTAAGTGCATGACATCTCTTTCGGACATAGAAGTAGATCATAGTAATGAAGATGGTAATTTTTGGAATATTAAATATCCGTTTGCTGATAGTGATGGGTATATTGAAATAGCAACAACCAGGCCAGAAACACTTTTGGGAGATGTTGCTGTGGCAGTTAATCCAAATGATGATAGATATAAAAATTATATAGGAAAAGAACTAATTTTACCTATTGTTGGTAGAAAAATTCCAGTGGTTGCTGATGATTATGTTGATATGGAATTTGGAACGGGCGCAGTTAAGATTACGCCTGCACATGACCCAAATGACTTTGAAATAGGCTTGAGACACGGTTTAGAAATTATAGATGTATTTACCGATGATGCGCACATTAATGAAAAAGGTGGCGCATATGCTGGGATGGAGCGATATGAGGCTAGAAAAGCAATTGTAAAGGAACTTGAAAATCAAGGATTATTAATTAAGGTGGAGCCGCATTCTCATAATGTTGGGCATTGCTATCGTTGTGGTAGTGTTGTGGAACCAAAAGTGTCTAATCAGTGGTTTGTTAAGATGAAAAAACTTGCTAAACCGGCTATAGATGCTGTTAAAAATGACGAGACTGTTTTTATACCAAGTCGTTTTGATAAAATATATTTTCATTGGTTGGAAAATATAAAAGATTGGTGTATATCAAGGCAGATTTGGTGGGGACATCGTATACCCGCATGGTATTGTCAGGACTGTAATGAAATCATTGTTTCTAAGACTAAGCCTACGAAATGCTCTAAGTGTTCTAGTGAAAATTTATTACAAGATGAAGACACTTTGGACACGTGGTTTTCTTCGGCGTTATGGCCATATTCAACATTAGGATGGCCGAAGAATACAGAAGATTTTAAATATTTTTATCCTACAGATACTTTGGTTACTGGCTATGATATAATATTTTTCTGGGTTGTTAGAATGATTTTTTCTGCACTTAAAAATACTGGCAGGGTTCCATTTAAACATGTTTTTATTCATGGATTGGTGCGTGATGGACAGGGACGTAAAATGTCTAAATCTTTGGGTAACGGTGTAGATCCGTTGGAAGTTATAGATAAATATGGTGCGGATGCGCTCAGATTTATGTTAGCTAATGGAACGAATGCTGGAAATGATATGAGATATACTGAAGAAAAAGTTATTGCAGCCAGAAATTTTGCCAACAAGTTATGGAATGCTAGCAGGTTTATTTTGATGAATATTAATTCTGACTGTGATTTGTTAAGTTTGCCTACGCATTTGAAAATTGAAGATAAGTGGATTATAACTAAAACCAATATTTTGGTAAAAGAAATTACGGAAAATATAGAAAATTTCGAAATTTCAGTTGCGTCTCAAAAGATATATGAATTTATATGGGATGTTGTTTGTGATTGGTATATAGAAATTTCAAAAATTCGTTTAGGAAAAGATAGCGAAGATTCAATTAATGCCCAAAAAGTTTTGGTTTATGTTATGAGTGTAATGCTAAAATTGTTGCATCCATTTATGCCTTTTATAACTGAGGAGATTTATAGTGCAATTCCTCATGCTGATGAATCTATAATGATATCAAATTGGCCGAAAGCTGAGGCAAGATTAAACTTTGAAATAGAAAGTAATGACTTTGAAAAAATAATTGATGCTATAAAAGCTATTAGAAATATTCGCTCGGAAATGAATGTGCCTAACAGTAGGAAATCAGACATTTATATTGAAACCAAATTTGTAGATGTATTTGATGATTGTTCTCAGATTTTAAAGAAATTGGCTATGTCAAACAAGGTCGAGATTGTGGAAAATATAGATTCAAATTTAGTTGAAAATTGTGTTCAGGCTGTTACAAATTCTGCTAGAATATTTTTGCCGTTGGACAATTTAATAGATAAAAAGAAAGAATTAGAGAGATTATTAAAAGAACAAGAATTTTGTAAAAAAGAAATAGAAATTTTTGAGAAAAAACTTTCAAATCAGAACTTTTTAAATAGAGCACCAAAACATATTGTTGAAAAAGAACAAAAAAAGCTTGATAATATTAAGCAAAAATTAGAAAAAACAAATAAAAGCATAGAGGATTTAAAATAATGACATATTATGAAGCGTTAGACTGGATAAATGCAATGCCATCGTTTAGTTCTGAAAGATATGGCTTGGATGGTGTTTCTAAGCTGCTAGATAAGATTAATAATCCTCATCTTAAACTTAAGTATATACATATTGCTGGAACAAATGGAAAAGGGTCGACGGCGGTTTTTTGTGCGTCGTCTCTTATTGAAGCCAATTTTAAAACAGGGCTTTTTATTTCTCCATATATTTTAGACTATAGAGAAAGAATACAAATTGATGGACAAATGATTGCAAAAAGTGATTTCGTTAAAATGGTAGAACTTATTAAACCATATGTGGAAATATTAAAAAATGAAGGTGTTGTATGTAGTCATTTTGATATTATAACTACTATTGCGCTCAACTATTTTTGTGTCAACAATTGTGATGTTGTTGTTTTAGAAACTGGCATGGGAGGACGCTTAGATTCAACAAATGTTATTCCTGCGCCTGAGGTTACTATATTAACTCATATATCTTATGATCATATGAAAGAATTGGGTAGCACTATTGAAGATATTACCATGGAAAAGGCGGGTATATTAAAAAAGGGAAGCGTGTGTGTTTGTGATAGGAATCAGATGCCGGAGGTTAAAAATATAATCGATTCAACTTGTGTTAATAAAGATATACCGCTAATTTATTCTTATAAAGCGAGTGATATTGTAAGTGGAGACTCTATGAATAGCTGGAACTATAATGGGGTTGATTATAATACAAAATTAATTGGGAAACATCAAATTTCAAATGCAATGCTTGCCATAACTGCTTTGTTAAATATGAATATAGATTCTTGCTATATTAAAGTTGGAATTTCAAATGCCTATATTCCCGCTAGATTAGAAAGACTATCAGAAAGTCCGTTGATTGTTTTAGATGGAGCACATAATTTGGATGGTATGCGCGCTCTTAATAATTCTTTGAAAGTTTTTAATAAAAAACCGTTAATTGGCGTCATTAGTATGATAAACACTAAAGATTATATGGCAGCTTTAAGTGAAATAAAGGGAACATTTGACAAATTGATAGTTACTGAAATGAATCTTGAAAATGTTGTGGATTCATCTTTATTATTTAAAGCTGCTAATAAATTGGGCTTTGATGCTTTGATCGAAAAAAATGCTGATGTTGCCGTTAAGCTTGCTAAAAAAATGGCTGGAGAAGATGGTATGGTGGTTATATTTGGGTCGTTATATTTTGCGTCTCAAATTAGAAGTGTATTTTGTAATAATTAAAGCTAAATATATATTCTATCTATATTCCCAAATGTTGACAATAATTTAAAAAAAAGTGCTTTATAATTTATATAGAGCACTTTTTATTTTAGTGATTTGAATGGGGGGATAATTATGAGTATTAAAATTGAATTAAATGATCAAACAATGATAGCTTATTTAAATGGAGAAATAGATCACCATACAGCTACTGACATTAGAACCGATATAGATATACGAGTGGAGGGCTCACATCCTAATTTGTTAATTTTAGATTTTACAAATGTTAGTTTTATGGATTCGTCTGGAATAGGATTAGTGATGGGAAGATATAAACTTATGAAAGATATAGGTGGAAACTTAAAAATAGTTAATCCATCTCCACAAATAAGAAAAGTTATGAGTTTAGCAGGAATTGATAGATTGGCTATTATAGAAAAAAGTAGACCGTGTAAAAGGAGTGATTATTTTGATAAAAAATGAAATGAAACTTCAAATTCCAAGTAAATCATCTAATGAAAGTTTTGCTCGTATTGCTGTGGCTTCTTTTTTCTCTCAACTAGATCCCACTGTGGATGAAATATCTGATATTAAAACCGCCGTTTCTGAAGCAGTTACAAACTCTATTGTACATGGATATGCGAATGAAATTGGAACTATATTTATACATGCAAAGATAATAGATGATAATAAAATATACATACGAATTAGAGATAAAGGTTGTGGGATTGATGATTTAGATCAAGCTATGGAGCCTATGTTTACTACCTGCAAAACAGGTGAAAGAAGTGGCTTAGGATTCACCGTTATGCAAAGTTTTATGGATAGACTTAGAGTAATTTCAAAAAAAGGAAAAGGAACAACTGTGACTTTAACTAAAAGATTAAGAAAACGCATATGAATATAAAGAATGTAAGTAGGGAAGAGTTTATCAATAAAAACTTAGGCTTAGTTCATGCTTGTGCTAGACGTTTTTTTGGTAAAGGGATTGAATATGATGATCTATATTCAGCTGGTTGTATGGGAATAGTAAAGGCGTATGATAGATTTGATAATTCTAGAGGTGTTAAATTTTCTACGTATGCAGTTCCCGTTATAATTGGCGAGATTAAAAGACTTTTTAGAGATGATGGAGCTATTAAGGTTTCTAGAAGCTTGAAAGAATTGTCTGTTAAAGTATTAAGAAAGCAAGAAGAGTTGGTGATAAAAACAGGCAGAGAACCTACAATAAATGAATTAGCATTGAATTTAAACTTACCTCCAGAAAAAGTAACTGAAGCAATATGTGCAGCTAGTTCAACGATATCACTTACAGAAAGTTATGATGACGGTGATAATGGACAAATAGATTTAAAATTTAAGGAAGTGGGTTTGAAATTAACTGACAAAATTGCAATTAAAGATGCACTTACAAAATTAAATCAAAAAGATAGAACGTTGATTTTTATGCGTTACTTTTTTGATCAAACTCAAACACAAACGGCTAAAAAAATGGGAATGACACAAGTTCAAGTGTCTAGGCAAGAAAAAAGAATATTAAATAATTTGAAAAAGCTTCTCAATTGTTAGTTTATAATTATAAATTATCATAGGAGGTAAATATTGGTATTATATGTAGATATTCTTATAATATTAAATTTGTTTATTGACTATTTTTTGTTACTTTCTAGTGCGGTTTTGTTAAAACGAAATATAAAAAGATTACGTTTAATATTCGCAGCGATATTGGGAAGTTTGTCGTCTTTATTTATATTTTTGCCGACCATATCGCCTATTATTACAGTTTTAATTAAGTTAATGATTGGTTTTTGCTTAGTTTTAGTTGCGTTTGGATATAAAAGTAAAATTGTATTTATAAAAACTGTTTTACTGTTTTTTGCAGAAAATTTAATTTTTATAGGAGTTATGTTTTGTCTTTGGATGTTTGTATCTCCGCCAGGTATGCTGTGGAAAAATGGAATTACATATATAGCTATATCACCTATAATTTTAATCTCAGGTAGTATAATAGCTTACTTTTCAACATGTTTGATTAATTTTATAATGTCAAAACGAGTTGAATCTAATAAGATATATTCAATTAGAATAGAACTCAACAATAGAAAGATAGAAATAAAAGCATTATATGATACTGGAAATTGTTTAACGGAGCCTTTTTCGGGAAAGCCTGTTTGTATTTGTGAATATGATTCTATTTTTAAAATTTTACCTAAAAATATAGATATGTTTTTAAATGAGTCATTTAAAAATATGAATTTTTCTAATAAATTTAGATCTGATGTAAATTTAAGATTAGTTCCGTGTGATACAGTAACAGGCTGTGGAGTATTGCCTGCTTTTTTGCCGCAAAATGTGATTGTGCTATGCAATAAGGTGGAATATAGATATGAATGTTATGTTGCCGTTACGACAAATAAACTTTCAGATGGGGAATATAATGCTATAATTGGTGATTTTAAATGAGAGGAACAGATGATTATGTTTTTATTTATTAAGAATAAAATAAAAAAATTTTTAGTTTATTTAAAAATAATGAACGCTATTCATTATGTTAATGGACCAACACAATTGCCGCCTCCTTTATCAAAAGAAGAGGAAGAAAGAGTCTTTAACGATTTAAAAAATAATTCTGCTAAAGCTAGAGATATATTAATAACTCATAATTTGCGATTGGTTGTATATATAGCAAAAAAATTTGAATCTAGTGGCGTTGGAATAGAAGACTTGATTTCTATTGGAACTATAGGACTAATAAAAGCTTGCAACACGTTTTCTCCTGAAAAAAATATAAAACTTGCCACATATGCATCAAGATGTATAGAAAACGAAATATTAATGCATTTAAGAAAAGTTACAACTAAAAAGCATGAATTATCAATTGATGAACCGTTAAAAGTGGACTGGGACGGAAATGAATTATTATTATCTGATGTTTTAGGAACTGACAATAATTGTGTAAATAAAGATATAGAAGATAAGGCAGAATGGAATGTTATTGTAAAATTTATAGATAAGCTTGAAAAACGAGAACGAGAAATTATGAAAATGAGATTTGGTATAAATAAAGGAAAGGAGTATACTCAAAAAGAAGTTGCTGATAAAATAGGAATATCTCAGTCATATATATCAAGATTAGAGAAAAAAATAATACTTCGTCTTCGCAAAGAAATGAAAAAACATAAAGTAAGAGGATAGATTAAATATATTATAAAATCATGAAAAGTAAAACTTGGGATGTTTGTATACTTTTCATGATTTTAATTTATGTAAATTATTTGTTTAGCTTATTGTTGGCCTGATTTTCAAATTTTTCTCTGTCTACGATAATTCTATTGTGAAATCCGGTACATATTAGGTCGCTTTGATCCCAAACATCTGTTTTAAAAGTTATTTTATTGCGGTCTACATTCAATACGGTTGCTTTTGCTTTAATATTCATACCTGTTGGTGTGGGAGACATATGTTTAATATTTATATTTGTGCCAATAGAGGTTAGGTTATTGTCTAATAGATTTTCTTTTAACATTTTTGAGCAAAGTGTTTCTATAGTATTTATTAGTGTTGGCATGGATAAAACAGCAATGTCGTTGTTTCCCATATTTTGCGTAACTTCTAGTGTTAAAACATCATTCATACCATTTCTTATAGAATTTTGCATTTTGTTTAATACTCCTTTATTTTGTTTTATATATTTTTTTAAATGATAGTAAATCCTTTTTGTTAAAACAAGTATAATTTGTCGAACTATGTTTTAAATAACTCATAGTTAATTTATATACATGAAAATATGAAAAATTTACTTGACTTTAAAAAATTTTTGAGTTATTATGTTGTTGTTAACTGTTTTTGACGATGTTTTACTGGAATGTTTTATATTTGAGATTATTAATTTTTAATTTTGATTTTTTAGATAAAAGTAGTAAGTTAATTTAATTTTGATTTCAAGTTTTATCTATGTTTAAGAGAAAATTTCAGTGCCCGTGTTTTGAAGAATAGTATTATGATGATTTTGAACTATGATGGTTTGTGAGCACTTTTTCTAGAACAGTGATAATGCGTTGCTAAGGGTTAAACAAACAATAAATAATGATTTCTAATTTTTATAAATTTATTAATGGGGCCCAATAGCTTAAAGCAGAGCGTTGTTTTTCAAAGGTGATGGTTCAAGTCCATCTGGGGCAAAATTTTATTGTAAGAGAGGTAGTTTGTATGTATGAAGACAAAACACTAGTATGTAAAGATTGTGGCGCTGAATTCGTTTTTACTGCAGGTGAGCAGGAATTTTATGCAGAAAAAGGCTTTACAAATGAGCCACAAAGATGCAAATCTTGCCGTGATGCTCGTAAAAATGCTGCTAGAGGCGAAAGGCAATTTTATGACGCAGAGTGTGCAGCATGTGGGGGATCTGCTAGAGTTCCTTTTCAACCTAGACAGGAACGCCCTGTTTATTGTAGTGACTGTTTTTCTAGAGTTAGAGAGAGTCAATAATTTATAAATTGTTTTAATATTAGGCTATTTGTTTACTTGATGTTTTGAATTTTAACTTTTTTATAGGTTTAAGATATTTTTTAAGGGGTACTTGGTTAAATGAAAAAAATAACTAAAGATATGATAATTGGTGATATTTTAGATACGGATGAAAGCACCGCGGAGTTTTTCCTTGATATGGGTATGCATTGTTTGGGATGTCCTGCATCTAGGGGGGAAACTGTTGAACAAGCGTGTTGTGTTCATGGGGTTAATGTAGATGAATTTTTAGAAAACATCAACAAACACGTAGATGATAATTAATGAATTTTAAGTGCGACTTTTATATTTAGTCGCACTTCACTTTTTATCTATTGTTTTATTTTAAAAGTGGCGTTTAGAGCTTGCCATGTTTGATGTGATTTTTTCATTAATGTCCAAAAACTTATTCCTGCTAGATTATATTTTTTGATTAAATCAAATTTAGCAATTACGCTTCTAACGTCTTGGAACCATACTTCAAATCTTTGGTTATTGATGTAGTAATTAAAGAACGGATATTGACTTTTTTCATCAAATAATATGGCGGCATTTTGAGATATAGCAATTTGAATTGCTTCCTGATTTCCTATTATGCGTGGCTGTGGCATATTATTGTTGTTTTGTATAGATTTCCATCCATATCCATGATTTGGAATTCCTAACATAACTTTGCTTGCTGGAATAAATGAGGTTATATATTTTATGATATCTTCAATTTCTTGAATTGATTGAATTTTTACTGATGAAGTTTGATTAAACTCTATTCCGTAAGTCATTATAATTATTCCGTTTGAAGATTCGCCTAGAGCTGTATAATATTGGTTTGAGTCAATTGTATTGTTTGGCTCTATTGCTATATACAATGTGTAGCCATTGTTGTTTAAAAGTTTTTCCATATTTTGTATAAGTTGAATATATAAGTTTTTAAATTGTGTTGGAATTTGTGCAAAATTTAATATTAAACCCGAATATTTTTTTGTTTGAATTACATTTAAAATTTGAGATATTAATTTTTCTTGAGCTATATTATTGTTAAGTAATTTTTCGACCAATTCATTAGAAAAATTTCCGTTGTCATCTATGGAAGAAAGCGTCATTAAAGGTGATACATTATACTCCATAGTACGTCTTAATATAAAGTCATCTCTTAATGGTTTCAAGTCTCCGTCTGACGAAAAGCTATATGTAAATGGCGATATATATGTTAGATATGGTGAAGTAATGGTTAAAAGTTCGTGGTTTACATTAGGATATACAAAACCGTTAACCAGAATAGAAGATGTGGGAGAATTGGCGTATGATATTATTAGTTCGTCACCTGGAATTAAATATGGTCTTGCAGATAGAGATGGATTGTTCCTATATAATTGGTTTATAGGTGTATTGTATTTTTGAGATATATATTCTAATGTTTCGTTGGGCTGAATTGTGTGAATAATTTCTGGTTCTAATATTAATATCGCTTGACCTACAACTAAATCGTTTGGGCGTTCTAGGCCATTTGTTTCCATAAGCATATGTAAACTTGTTTTAAACATTTTTGCAATAGAATATAAACTATCTCCTGATTTAACAATATATATTTGCATAAAAAACCTCCTTTAAATATACTTAATTGAATTGTATGCTAAAATGCTAAATAAAATTCAATTTATATAATATATTTAAGGAAGCATCAAATAGAAAAAAGCCTTTATTTTATAGATTATCTTTATTCAAAATTATCTTCGTCAAGATCTTGCTGAATTATAAACCTGGGCCTTTGTTTTGTTTCCATGTATATTTTTCCGATATATTCACCAACTATACCGATAGATATTAATATTAGACCACCTATAGCCCACAAAGAGACAATAATGCTAGTCCATCCAGAAACGACTTCTCCGGTAATTAATCTATATATTGAATATATTAGCATGCCAAAACTTAAAATTAACGATAATACTCCAATTAAAGATATTATTCTTATTAATTTTATGGAAAAAGAAGTTATGCCATTAAAAGCTAAGGACAGCATTTTGGAAATAGGATATTTGCTTTCACCTAATTCACGTTTTTTTCGCGAATAATAAACATAATCTGATTGAAAGCCAATCATAGGGACTATTCCTCTTAAAAACAAATTGACTTCTTTAAATTGTTCTAAAGCAGCAATTGATCGACGACTCATTAGCCTAAAATCTGCGTGATTAAATATTGTTTTAGCTCCTAATGCATTCATAAATTTATAAAAGGCTTCTGCAGACATTCTTTTTAAGTAACTATCAGATTTGCGACTTTCTCTCACACCGTAGACAATATCGGCTCCGGCCAAATATTTATCTATCATATCATCGATTGCATCAACGTCGTCTTGTAAATCGGCATCCATAGAAATAACCATATCAGCTTTGCTTTTAGATGATATCAGTCCTGCTAATAGAGCGTTTTGGTGGCCTCTATTTGAGCTTAAATTTATTCCTGTGAACATATTATCTTTTTTGTTTAGATCATAAATAATTTTCCAAGTATCATCAGTAGAGCCATCATTAACAAAGCATATTTTACTGTTTTTGGAAATTTTATTTTTTTTGATTAAAGTTTCTAGTTTGTTTTTTAATATTTTTGCTGTTTTTAGGAGCACTTCCTGCTCATTATAACAAGGAAGCACAATATACAATTTATTCTTCATTATTTCTCCTTGATTTTTTATAGCTTAAAACTTTAAATATCAAAGACAATTTTAACATTAAAAACTATAAATATCAAGAATTTTTATATATTAAATAATGATAATATAAAATTTTACTTTTTTAATTTGACTTTAAAAAGTGTTTGTGGTAAACTTGTTCGGTAGGTGAGCTTTTGGCTAAATGTTTTTATTTTATGCTATTTGATATTAGGAGGTTATTGCGAGTGAAAGTAAAGAAGGCTGTAATTGCCGCTGCTGGGTTGGGAACAAGAGTGCTTCCAGCTTCAAAGGCAGTTCCCAAAGAAATGCTTAACATAGTAGATAAACCGGCTATTCAATATATAGTTGAAGAAGTTGTTAGTAGTGGAATAGAAGAAATAATGATAGTAACAAGTAGGGGCAAAACAACTATCGAAGATCATTTTGATAAATCTCCTGAACTTGAAAATGTTTTATTAAAAAAAGAAGATTCGACAAAATATGACCAAATTTTAAAAATCTCAGATATGGCTAATATTTACTATATAAGACAAAAAGAAGCAAGAGGATTGGGGGACGCTATTCTTTGTGCAAAGTCGTTTGTTGGGAATGAGCCGTTTGCGGTTTTATATGGAGATGATATTATAAAATCTAGTAATCCAGTTTGTAAGCAACTATGTGATACATATGATGAATTTGGTTTAGGTGTTGTTGGAATAAAAGAAGTTACTAGAGAACAAATAAAAAAATATTCTTCAATGAAAGTTGACTTTGTAAGGGATAATCTCTTTAAAATTACAGACATGATTGAAAAACCTAATGATGATCAGATACTTTCACTATATTCTATTTTAGGTAGGTGTGTTTTGCCTCCAGAAATATTTTCGATATTGGAAGATACATCGCTAGGATATGGCGGCGAATTGCAATTAACTGATGCAATGAAAAAATTGGCACAAATCAATGGCATGATAGGTGTAGATTTTATTGGAACGCGTTATGATATGGGAAATAAACTTGGAATAATGTATGCTAATGTTGAATTTGCTTTAGAGCATGATGAAATAAGTGAAGATTTTAAAGCTTATTTAAAAAATATAGTCAAGAATTTGTAGATTTGAATTATTATCTGCTTTAGAATATACTAAAAATTATTCATCAAGTTTTATTTATGATGAAGATGAATTTTATTCTAGTGTTGTAGATTATTTTGATAACATTGTTTAAATATAATTTATGGTACTTGTCCCTTTTGAACATAAAAAAGTTCGGAATAAAATATTCTGAACTTTTTGTATAATGTTGCAAGCTATTTATGATATGTTTTTCCGGCTTGTATTGTAAAAATTCTATAAATTTGCTCCAATAAAATTATACGGGACAGTTGATGTGGAAAAGTTAATGGAGACATGGATAATTTAAAGTCGGAGTGTTGTTTTATTTGTTCAGATAAACCGTAAGATCCTCCAATAATAAATGTAAAATGACTTTTGCCGTCGATGGCAGTTAATTTTAAAAACTTGTCTGACAATTCTTTGGAGGATGCTAATTGCCCTTCAATACATAGTGATATTTTAAAAGATTTAGGATCTGTTTTTTTTAAAATATATTTTCCTTCTTCAACTATGGCTTTTTGAATTTGTGACTGGCTAGGATTATTACAGCATTTGTATTCCGCAACTTCTATAATGCTTATTTTACAGAAAGATTGCAATCTTTTTATATATTCGTTACTTGCTTCCTGTAAAAATTTTTCTTTTAATTTTCCCACACTTACAATGTCAATTTTTATCATCTTTAAATTAAACCTCATACAAAATACTATTTTTGTTCCTAACAGGCGCAACATTCAGCAAATAATCTTTATTAATTTTTAGTTTTTTATCAATTAAATAAGATATGACTGTTTGTAGGGCTAAATCAGGCGCATTATTAATTTGACTTAAATGACCAAGTAAAAATCGATTTACCCCATTATGTATAAGATATTCAATTAATTTAGCCGCATCATCATTTGAGAGATGACCCAATTTAGATATAATTCTCCTTTTTAAGTGGTTTGGGTAAGGACTAATTTGCAGTAAATTATAATCATAATTAGACTCTAACAAAATAAAATTAGAGTCTATTAATTTTTCCTTAATAATAGAAGTAACATGTCCTATATCGGTGCATATAGAAAATTTTTTATTATTATTTTGAATGCAAAATCCCAAACTTTCCGCAGAATCATGAGGAGTTGAAAAAGCATTAATCTCAAAATCATCTATATAAATTGGTTTATGTGGAGTAATTTCATATAATTCAGATTCAGGACATATCTTGTTTTTATCTAGCAAATAATTAATAGTTCCTTTCGAAGCGAAAATTGGTATGCATAAGTTTTTAACTATGCTACACAGTCCAGATATGTGGTCAGTGTGTTCGTGTGTAACAAAAATAGCCTTTATATTTTTGTTAGAAAAATTCGCGTTACTCAAATATTTATAAAGATTTCTTATTCCGAAGCCGGCATCGATTAACAACGCTGTGTTTTCATTACAAACGCATGTGCAATTTCCTTTACTAGAACTGCAAATAGGGTAAATAATCATTCTAAATACACCAAATCTTAACTTTTATTAAAGCGCATGAGAAATTTCTATTTCGCTTTGTATTCCTACACGTTTAATTTGAGCACCTAAAGATTTTAATTTATTAACAATATCGCTGTAGCCTCGCTCAATAAATTGTATATTTTCAATTTCTGTTGTGCCTTCAGCTGCTAAAGCGGCAATCATCATAGCTGCCCCTGCTCTCAAATCTGTTGCAGCAACTGGCGCCCCTTTTAGAAATCCAGAACCTTCAATAACGGCAACTTTTCCGTCTACTGATATATTAGCGCCCATTCTACGAAGCTCATCAACATATTTAAATCTACTATCCCAAATGCCTTCAGTTACAATGCTTGTTCCTTCAGCAAGGGTTAATAATGCAGTAATCTGAGGTTGCATATCGGTAGGAAAACCTGGATGAGGCTGTGTGGTTACATTTGTTTTACTTAACTTTTGATTGCGACTAATTCTTAAACTATCATCATATTCTTCAATATTTATATTCATACTCCTCATTTTATTGATTATTGATTCTAAATGTTTAGGTATAACATTTTTAATTAATACATTGCCACCAGTGGCAGCTGCCATAGCCATATATGTTCCTGCTTCAATCTGATCTGGGATAATTGAATAATCAGAAAAAGAAAAGTTTTTAGTTCCTTTAATTTTTATAACATCAGTTCCGGCTCCCATTATGTCTGCACCAATGGAATTCAAAAAGTTAGCTAAATCGACAATATGGGGTTCACGAGCAGCATTTTCTATTACTGTTAAACCATCTGCAGCAGTTGCTGCCAATAATATGTTAATTGTTGCTCCAACTGAAACCATATCAAAATATATATTATTCCCTTTGAGGCCGTTAGAATTAACTTTTATTATTCCAGCGTCGATTTTGTGGGTAGCACCTAGGGAATCGAAGCCTTTTAAATGCAAATCAATAGGCCTTACGCCAAAATTACAACCTCCAGGCATAGCAACATTTGCAGTTCCAAATCGTGCCAATAGAGCCCCTAAAAAATAATAGGAAGCTCTCATGCGCTTAGCTAATTCATATGGAACAGTTGGGTTACTAACAGTTGTAGTATCGATTTCAGCAGAATGTTTGTTTATTAACTTTATTTTAGCGCCCATTTGTTTTAAAATCTTAAAGCAAATAGCAACATCACTAATATCGGGCAAATTGCTAATGATGCACGGCCCTGTTGCAAGTAAAGTTGCTGGAATTATTGCAACTGCAGCATTCTTTGCACCATTTATATTTATTATTCCGTTTAATTTATTTCCACCATTTATCACAAATTTTTCCAAAGTAAATATCCTCCACAATTAATTCATTGATTATATAGTATGGGATGTGTAAGAAAGCATATTATAGTTTATGCAAAAAGTCGATTTATATTTAATTAAATTTAATAAAAAAATCAAATTACACACACATTGATTATATCAGTTTTGAAATTTAAAGTCCAGCAATTTTGCTAAATTTATTAATAAAAAATTAGTTTTCAGATTATTTCAATTTGAAAATTATAAATTTATTGATATTTTTGATTGTATATAGTATAATTCTATAAAAGATGTTTCTGATTAAAAACTTATTGTTGGGGGCTAATGTTATGAAAGATGAAACTGTAACATTTTCTTTGGATAATGATCAAGAAGATGATATGAAAAAAATCTTATCACTTGTATATGATGCGCTAAAAGAAAAAGGATATAATCCAGTAAATCAAATTGTTGGTTATATTCTTTCGGAAGATCCGACATATATAACAACATATAATAACGCTAGAAGTTTAGTTAGAAAAATAGATAGAGATTATTTGCTTCAGGTAATGGTTAAAAATTATTTGGGCGAATGATTATATTGTGTTGAGCAATATTGATTTGTAAGATGTTTTGCTTTATAAATATGTTGATTTTTGGCTTTTCAAATGTTAAAATATTTTTGTTTGATATTTCTCGGAGGAGCTAGTCTGTATGCCTGATATATCCAAAAACAACATGTTTATCGGTGAAATCTCTAATAATTATTGGCCTTTGTTAAATATAAAGCAAACTTTTGGCGCAATTGATTTAGTAAAGCAAGAATGTTTTAGCTATTTATGTCAAAAGATGAATCTTCTGAAAGTTCTGTTTCCTAATGAAATTTTTTTAGCCACCGGGCTTGATAAAGTTATGAATATAAAGCACCTTCATAGAACTGTTGCGCCTTCTCAAACCGCCAAATGGGGAAGATGTTCTATTAAAAAATATGGTGTGTCTCCAGACGAAGGAATTGTATATTTAGCTAAAATAAAACATAACTATTTGAAAAATAATTATGACTATGTTTTTGAGAATAAATTGTGTTGGGAGAGAATCTTAAATATTGAGGACATTTGTATTTCTAGATTAAGAGAAGAAGTGGCTATTGCTGCCGATGCTATTAATATGGTTGCAAAAAAAATTGCAAAAGAATATGGTCTTTTCAATGAAGTTTTTGGCTCCAATGTTAAGTGCTTATCGGCTCAATATCTTGAAAACCTATATCCAAATTTTTCTTCGGCTCAAAGAGAACATGCTATATGTAAAAAATTTGGAATTGTATTCATTGAAAAAATAGGAATGGTGTTGAACAGCGGAAGCGTTCATTCGATGTGTGATCCAGATGTCGATGATTGGAATTTTAGTGGTGTTCTTTTGATTTGGAATTCTAAATTTAAATGTTCGCAGAATCTTGCTCAAATAGGAATTAGGGTTTCATGGAACAGAATGGTTGAACAATTTAGTTATTATAACTTGAATGTTCCTGAATTACCGTTTCATGATTTATTAAAAAAAGGTATATTGCCCTGCACAATTGGAGGGAGTATAAATTTGAGCCTTCTTTCAATGTTGCTTTTGAATAAAATGCATATTGGAGAAGTAGCACCTGGAGTTTGGAACAATTCCACAATATTTGACACAGAAAAAAGAGGAATACATTTGCTTTAAATTTATTAGCATTAATTTTTGCTAATTTATTGATATATTATTTTGCTTTTTTATGAAAGGAGCTTTTTTGTGTTTTTATTAAAAAATTTTAGTTCAAAAGTATTTAATGACGAGGTTATGAGACATCATCTGCCTTCTGAAACTTATAAAAGTTTAAAAAAATCTATAGAGTTGTCTATTCCGCTTGAGCCTGAGATTGCATCAATTGTTGCTGCCGCGATGAAAGATTGGGCTGTAAAAAATGGCGCTACGCATTATACTCACTGGTTTCAACCCATGACGGGAATAACAGCAGGTAAACATGAAAGTTTCATTAGTTTCATAAATGGAAATTTAGAATTAGAATTTTCAGGTAAAGAGCTAATTAAAGGAGAGCCAGATGCCTCCTCATTTCCTAATGGTGGTTTGCGCAATACTTTCGAAGCTAGAGGATATACCATGTGGGACTGCACTTCTCCTGCATTTATAAAAGGAAAAACATTATATATACCAACAGCTTTTTGTTCATATAATGGGGAAGCGTTAGACACTAAAACGCCATTGTTAAAGTCTATGGAGGCTATATCGGAGCATGCTGTTAGAATATTGAGAGCGTTTAATAATACTACTACCACTCGTGTAATACCCACAGTTGGAGCAGAACAAGAATATTTTTTAATAGATAGAGAAAATTATGAAAAACGTTTAGATTTAAAAATATGTGGGCGCACATTGTTTGGAACTAAGCCTCCAAAAGGTCAAGAAATGGATGATCATTATTGTGGCCGTATAAGAATTAGGGTTTCAGATTATATGCGTGATTTGGATGAAGCGTTATGGTCTTTTGGAATAGCAGCTAAAACTAAACATAACGAGGTGGCTCCTGCGCAACATGAAATGGCGCCTATGTTTGAATCGTGTAATTTGGCTTCAGATCATAACCAACTTATTATGGAAACTATGAGGACATTGGCAAAAAGAAAAGGGTTAGCGTGTTTGCTGCATGAAAAACCGTTTGCATATGTGAATGGATCTGGTAAGCACAATAACTGGTCTTTGGCTACTAATGAAGGTAAAAATTTATTGGACATTGGAACAACTGAAAAAGATCATATGCAGTTTTTAATTTTCCTTTGCGCCGTAATTCGTGGAGTAGATTTACATGCTGGTCTTCTTCGTATGACAGCTGCATCTGCGGGAAATGATAATAGGCTTGGCGCACAAGAAGCTCCTCCATCAATAATATCTATATTTTTGGGAGAACATCTTACTGATACATTAAAAAATATTGCATCAGGTCGTCGCGTTTTTGATGAAAATTCGTCTGATGTTTTAATTACAAAAGTGAATACTTTACCAAATCCTCCAAAAGATGATAGTGATAGAAATAGAACGTCTCCTTTTGCTTTTACGGGTAATAAGTTTGAATTTAGGATGCTTGGATCTTCGGCGTCAATTTCTTTATCTACAACAGTTTTAAATTTAATTGTTGCAGAATCGTTGGAACATTTTGCAGACATCATAGATCATGATAATAACTTGGAGAAATCGGTTTTTAAAATAGTTTCACAAACCGTAAAAGAACATGGCAGGGTTATATTTAATGGTAATGGCTATACTGAAAAATGGAAAAAAGAAGCTAAGGCTAGAGGTTTATCTAATTTGAGCAATACTGTTGAAGCGGCTGATGAATTCATTAAGGAAGAAAATATAAAATTATTTGAACATTTTGGAGTTTTTTCAAGGTCGGAGTGCAACGCTAGACATGAAATTATGCTAGGAATTTACTGCAATACTCTTAACATAGAGGCTCATACAATGTTAGAGATGATTGATCGTCATATTTTGCCCGCAATTGTAGACTATAGTCAAAAAATAACAACAACATATTTAAATATGAAAAAATGTGACATAAAAAATGATACATTGCTAGATAATATTAATATGTTGTCCAAATCAATTGAAAAAATTACTTCTGCAAGAAATAAGCTAAGCAATTCTTTAGAATATGATAAATTTAAGAATAAAGTTGAAAAAGCTAGATATTATTGTGATTGCGTTTTAAAAGATATGCGTATTCTTAGGAAACATGTTGATGGCATTGAAAGATTTATTCCTAAAAAGACATGGCCTATGCCGTCAGTAACAGATTTGTTATATAGAGTTTAATTTATTGTTTTCAAAATAGAGAGTTTAGCATTTTAAAAATTGTCTTGAATTTGGTGTTTAATTGTGATATAATTTTTCTGTCGTGCAAATTTTAAAAAATGTGTTAATTTGGGAGTGTTATTTTATGAAGCATATTAAATTACTAAATGATTTTAATTTAAAAGAAACAGCTTGCAAGGGTGGCTGTGGGGAGTGTCAAACATCTTGTCAATCTGCATGTAAAACTTCATGCACGGTTGCAAACCAAAAGTGTGAGAATGAGGAGCAACGTTAAGTTTAGCTTTTTGTTAGTTTTTCCCGTCTGAGTGGCGGGAATTTTAGTAATTGGGGAGGGTTTGAGGCAATAATAATTTTTCATTCATATTAAAATTTTTGTTGCCTATATTTAAATGATTCATAAGTATAGTATGTCTGGTTACAATATAGTTTTAGATGTTGAAAGCGGAGGAGTTTATGTTGTAGATGATCTTACATTTAAGATGCTAGACAAAATAAATCTTCCCATGGATAAGAGCTGCCCAGATAATTTATTTAAAGAATTTTCGAAATATAGTATAGAAGAAATTCAAGATAGCTATAATGAAATATATTCATTATATGAAAGCAAACGGCTATTTAGTGATGATAATGTATATGAAAAGTACAGCATATCAGCAGAACAAACTCCAATAAAAGCTATGTGTTTACATGTTGCTCATGATTGCAATTTAAGATGTAAATATTGTTTTGCTTCTACTGGAGATTTTGGCGGAAATAGAGAATTAATGTCATTAGATACAGCCAAGAAAGCCGTTGACTTTTTAATAAAAAATTCAGGCAAAAGGAAAAATTTAGAGGTAGATTTTTTTGGCGGGGAGCCACTCATGAATTTCGATGTGGTTAAAAAAACAGTGGAATATGCTAGAAAAGAAGAAAAAAAGTTTAATAAAAACTTTCGCTTTACAATAACTACTAACGGAATTTTATTAACTGATGATAAAATTAAATATTTGAATGAAGAAATGGACAATGTGGTCTTATCTCTAGACGGGCGAAAGAAAATTAATGATAGGATGAGGCCAAGAGTGAGTGGTGATGGTTCTTATGATTCAATTTTACCAAAATTTTTGAAATTGGTTAAAGATCGAGGAACAAAGGATTATTATGTTAGAGGAACATTTACTAAACACAATTTAGATTTTTCAAATGATGTTTTACATATTAATGACTGCGGGTTTGATCAGATTTCAGTGGAACCGGTTGTATGTGATGCTAGCAAAGAATATGCCTTAACAGAAAAAGATTTGTCGAAAATTTGCGAAGAATATGAATTACTTGCAAACAAGATAGTGGAAAGAAAAAAGAATAACAGTAAAATAAATTTTTTTCATTTTATGATAGACCTAAAACAAGGGCCTTGCGTTATTAAGCGTCTTCGTGGTTGTGGTTGTGGTAATGAATATGTTGCAATTTCTCCTGACGGTCGTATATATCCATGTCATCAATTTGTTGGTATGGAAGAATGGAACATGGGAAATGTATATGAAGATAATTTGAATGCTGATATTAAAGATAAATTTTCTAAAACTACAATTTTCGACAAAGAAAAATGTAGCGATTGTTGGGCAAAATTTTATTGTAGTGGTGGTTGCAATGCCAACAACTATCAATATGCAGGTGGCAATATTTTAAAGCCATATGAGCTTAGTTGCGAAATGGAAAAGAAACGCATTGAGTGTGCAATAATGATTAAAGCAGCTCTTTCGTAATTGTTTTAGGAGGATACAAAGGTGAATACAGTTGGATTTATTGGTACGGGTAACATGGCGAAAGCAATTATATCTGGAGTTTATTCGAATAAAATTTGCATGAGAGTAATGGGGTATGATATTAACAAAAATAACTATGATGTTTTAAATGAAATGGGCGTTGTTAGATGTTCATCTATAGAAGAATTGGTAAAAAAATGTGAATATATAGTTCTATCTATTAAACCACAAAATTTTCCTGAAGTTTTAGAAAGTATAAAACCGGTATTAACTGAAAATCATGTTCTAATATCCATTGCAGCCGGAATAACGGAAGAATATATATCAAGCACCTTAGGTTTTTGTCCTAGATTTGTTCAAGTTATGCCTAATACGCCATTGCTGATTGGAAAGGGATCTACAGCTATTGCAAGAGGAACAACAGTAGATGATGATACATTTAATTTTGTTCAAAAATTATTCTCAATAAGTGGTAAAACATTTGTAATTCCAATAGAAAAAATGAATGAAATAATTGCAATAAATGGTTCGTCACCGGCATATATATATATGTTTGCTAAGGGTTTTTTGAATTTTGCTAAAGAAAAAGGAATTGATGAAAATTCTGCTTTAAATTTGTTTTGTGCAGCTTTAGAGGGAAGTGCAGAAATGCTGTTAAATTCGGGTAAGGATCCAGACAGACTTATAAAGGATGTTAGTTCTCCTGGAGGAACAACTTTAGCAGGATTGTCGGTTTTAGAAGAAAACCATTTTGTTGAAATTATAGAAAAAACGTGCGAGCAGACGTTTAAGAGAGCAATAGAGCTTTCAAAATAAAAATTAAATAGTGTAATAATTGAAGCATGTCCAACATAGATATTTATTAAAAATGATATCAAATATGAAGGATGTGTTTTTTATGACAAATATGTTAAATTTAAAGAAAAAAGCATTTTTTTCTGTATATCTTAAAAATATTAATTTAATCAAAATTTTATTTGTGATTTTTATTGTGGGCATGATATACGGTGCTATGTTAATCGGTTTGAATAGAGACGAAGCAGTAAACCAACTTGGGTCAATGATGCAGAAGTTTATAGATAAGAGAATAGAGCAATCTATATTTATTACTTTTGCATCTTCATTTTTTTCTTCAATGGTTTTGATAGTAATTCTCTTTTTTACAGGATTTATTTCTATAGGACAACCTATTGCATTTTTTATACCAATGTTTCAAGGAATGGGAATAGGCCTTTCTACGGCATATCTATATTCATCGAAGGGAATAAATGGAATAATTTTTTGTCTTGTGCTAATAGCTCCTACAACGATTATATCTACGCTTACATTATTACTTGGAAGTAAAGAGAGCATTCGCTTTTCAAATAAAATTCTAAAAACATTATTTCCTCAAAAATTTGACCAAAATATGCAAGGAGAATTGAAATTATATTTGAAGCGTTTTTCTGCACTTACAATTTTTCAATTAATATCTGCTTTTACAGATACTATATGCACATTTTTATTTGCTAGATTTTTAAGTTAGTTTATATTATTTGACTTTTTGTGAATAATTTGCAATAATGAATTTATGTCGACGTGATTTTTTGTAGTAATGAAGGGCGTGAAAGAGAGAGGATATACAATGAGTGGTGATTTGCATTTACATAGTAGATATTCTGATGGTTCATTAGATATTGAGCAAATAGCATACATTGCTAGTAAGTCTTCTTTAAGTCATATATCTATTACAGATCATGATTGCTTAGATTCATGGGATAGTTTAAGTATGGTTTCGAATAAGTACAATGTAAACATAATATCAGGCGTTGAATTATCTTGCATGGACTTTAAGCGAAATCGAAAAGTTCATATTTTGTGCTATAATGCAAAAAATACAGACGCTTTAAAGCCAATTTGCAATCGTGTTACAAACAGTAGGATGAATGCCGGAAAAAAAATGACTAATATTGTTTTACAAAAATATAATATTATTCTTGATTTAATAAAAAAATATGCGTCATATAATGGCTGCATATACAAACAACATATAATGCATGCTTTAATGCAATCTGGGTATTCAACTAGTGTTTACGACGATTTATATTCTTACATTTTTTCAAAACAAACAGATTGTGGTTATATAAAAGTTAATTATACAGATGTAAGAGATGCTATAAATGAAATAAAGATGTCTGAAGGAAAAGTTATATTAGCTCATCCTAGATGCTATGATAGTTTTGAGCTTCTGGATGAATTAATTGATGAAAACATGATAGATGGAGTTGAGGTTTGGCACCCTAGTAATTTAAAAAAAGATACAGAATATCTTTTTAGTAAAGTAAAAGCACATAATTTAATTGCTACAGGTGGGTCAGATTTTCATGGCTTATATAATGCGAGTCCAAGGCATATTGGTCAATTTTATACGCCAGATAAATATATAAAAATGTTGATGAATTAATAATTAGGAGAAAGACAAATGAAATATACATATGTTACAAAAGGTGTTTGCAGCCGAAAAATATTTTTGGAACTTGATGGAAACAAAATAGTAAGTGTAAAATTTGAAGGAGGATGCGATGGCAATACAAAGGGAGTAGCTGCCATGGTTCAAGGATTAACTGTAGATGAGGTTATATCAAAATTAAAAGGAATTCAATGTGGAATGAAAGGAACATCTTGTCCGGACCAATTGGCTATTGCTTTAAAGCAAGCGCTAAGTCAAGAAAATTGTGATTAAAATTAAAATATTGCTATAAAGGCAGGTTAAATTTTTATGAAAGTTAGGCTTATTAATTATTCTAGTTATCCGGAGCAAATTGTAGCTTGCGCTGCAAAGTTGTGCTATAGTAATTCTAGTATTGAAGATGTTTCAAAAAAGATGAATGATGATAGTGCTAGTAAATTTGTAGATATGCTATCGGAGATAGGGCATGAAAGTCCTATTGAACATGCGTTTTTTACTTTCGGAATTGAGGGAGTATCTCGATCATTGCTGGCACAGATAACTAGGCATAGAATGGCTTCTTTTAGTGTTCAAAGTCAAAGGTATGTTAATGAAGATAATTTTCAGTTTGTGGTTCCTCCAGAAATTGAAACGAATATCGAGGCAAAAAAGTTGTTTCTAGAAGCTATGGAAAAGGATTTGGAATATTATAATAAAATTACTAGCATTTTAAAAGAAAAACACAAAAAAGAATTAGTGCAGTCTGGAGTAGAAGATAGTTTAGCTGACAAACAAGCAGAAAAAAGAAGCATTGAAGATGCTAGATTTGTGTTGCCGAATGCTTGTGCAACTAAGATGATAATGACATTAAATGCTAGAAGTTTAATGAATTTCTTTAGACTAAGGTGTTGTAATAGGGCGCAATGGGAAATAAATGAGCTTGCCTTTAAAATGTTATCTTTGGTTAGTGAGGTTGCTCCTTCATTATTTAAAAATGCTGGGCCTGCGTGCATTAACGGAAAATGTACTGAAGGAAAAATGTCTTGCAAAAAAATGGATGAGGTTAGAAAAAAAATTGCAAATATTAAATCACAAAAAAGGTAAAAATATATGGGAAAATTATTTGTTATTGATGGTTTAGATGGTAGTGGAAAAGCAACTCAGGCTGAAATTTTGGCTCAAAAACTTAAATCTAGAGGGAAGCTAGTAAAACATATAGAATATCCAAACTATGAAAGCCATTCTTCTGATTTAGTTAAATTATATTTAAGTGGAAAAATATCTAAAAACCCATTTAATGTGAACGCGTATGCTACAACGAGTTTCTATGCTTGTGATCATTATATACAATATGAAACTAATTGGAAGCGTGATTATTTGGCTAATAAAACAATAATTTCAGATAGATATGTTAGTTCGAATGCAATTCATCAAATGGTTAAATTACCTAAAAATGAATGGGATTTTTTTTTGAACTGGTTATACGATTATGAATTTAACAAATTAGGCTTGCCCAAAGAAAATAAATTAATATATCTCGATGTAGACCCAATAATATCGCAAAATTTAATAAAAAGTCGATATGATGATATTGATAAAAGAGATATACATGAAAAAAATATAGATTATTTATTGCAATGTAGAGAAGCTGCGCTGTATGCCGCTAAACTTTTGCGATGGAATATTATTAGATGTGACAATGGATCTGAAATAATGTCAATAGAAAAAATATCAAAACAAATTTTAAAATTAGTTGATGAGGTAGATTAGCATGGTTTATTTATTTTTAGCTGATGGATTTGAAGAAGTTGAAGCAATAACTCCTATTGATTATATTAGGCGATGTGATATTGAAGTTTGTTCGGTTGGAATAAATGGGAAAAAAATTAAAGGTGCTCATGGACTGACTGTTGAAGCTGATATGGAAATTGATGAATTTAATTTTGATAAAGCTACCGATATGATAATATTGCCCGGGGGATTAAAAGGGACTGAAAATTTAAAGTCTAATATTAAAGTAATAGAGGCTATAAAAAAAGCACATGTTAGCAGTAGCATTGCTGCGATATGCGCGGCACCGTCTATATTAGGTAATTTAGGTCTATTAAAAGGAAGAAAGGCGTGTTGTTATCCGGGTTTTGAAAAATATTTAGAAGGAGCAAAAATTTCATTTGAGCCTGTTGTTGTTGACAATAATATTATAACATCTAGAGGGCCAGGAACAGCTCAGCAATTTTCTTTTAAAATAATTGAATATTTGGCTGGCCAAGAGAAATCATATGAAATTTCACAACAAGTAAAATGGGTATTTTAGATTCTTCAAATTGTAAATCTGTATTAAGAACTAATCATAGAAATTATCGTAAACTAATGGATAGGGAAGAAAAAGCAGATAAAGATTTCCAAATTTTTCAGAAATTTATATCGTATGATTTATTTTCAAAAACAGATGTAATTTTAACATATGTTTCTAGTGAAATAGAAGTGGATACTAGAAAAATTATTGAATATTCTTTAAAAGTTGGAAAGAAAATTGCTGTTCCTGTTTCAATAAGTGATAATTTTTCTTTAGAATTTTATTTTATAAATTCTATGAGTGATTTACATGCCGGTTATTTTTCAATATTAGAACCTAATGTAGATAAATGTAGGTTTTGTGATATAAATAAATTAAAAAAATATTTGTGTGTTGTTCCAGGGCTTGCTTTCGATATGAGTGGATATAGATTGGGGTATGGAAAAGGTTATTATGACAGGTTTTTGAAAAAATATAAATGTGAAACTATAGGCTTTTGTTACGAAATGAATTTGATTGATTCGATTCATAAAAACATACATGATATACCAGTGAATACAATATTAACTGAAAATCGAATTTTAAAAGTGAGTAGAAATGAAAGGCTAAAAATATGAAATTTAATAGAACTACAAATACACATAAAAAAAAGAATTTTGACGAATTTTTTGAAAAACATGTTGTTGATTTAAAGAAAAAAATAGCAAATTCTTGTAGCGATGATAATTCTGAAGATGAAGTTTACAAGTCTATCGGATCGGATGATAAAAAAAATGAAAAAGCCAAGAAAAAACATATCATTTTTTTGATTTTGGCTTCTGTTTTTATTTTGATTTTAGCCTTTGTTTTAATTGCTGTTAATGAAGTTTATTCGTGCTTTAAAAGTAATGGATATGAACGTGTTGTAGACATTCCATATGGAAGCTCAGCTAGAAAAATATCGTATATTTTAAAGGAAAATCAAATTATAGATTATCCATGGTTATTTTCTACATACGTTTCTGCTAATGGAATGGAAAATTTAAAATATGGTACATTTAATTTAAATACGTCTATGAGTTATGATGAAATTATAGGCATTTTATCGGAAAATTCTAATAACGTTAATCAAGATAAATTCGTAATATCTGAAGGATCAGATATGTTTACATTATGTAGTTCTAATGAGTGTCATAAATTTATTAGTAGCGAAGAAATTGTAAAAGAATTAAATAATAAAGAAAATTACTCAAAATATAGTTTTACTAAAAAAATATCTGAATCTGAAATATCCAAGGCCTATTATCCGATGGAAGGGTTTTGTGCCATGGCAACTTTCTATATAGATTCTAAATCCGATGCTAAGTCGATAGCAAATGATATTTTAAGAAAAACAGATGAACGGCTATCAAATTTATATGATGATATAAGTAATAGTGAAATGGATTTATGGGAAATAATGACTATAGCATCTATTATTGAAGCTGAAACAAGCAATGAAGATGACATGAAAAATATTTCTTCGGTTTTAAATAATAGATATAATCATAGCACACATAAAAATGATAATTTTCAACGTTTAAGTTGTGATCCAACTAAAAAATATGCATTAAAAATAAAACAAAATATGGAAAAATATCAAAATATTGACAATGCCAAAGTAGATAGCTACGATACATATAAATGTTCTGGTTTGCCGGCCGGTCCTATTTGTAATCCTAGTATGAAGGCAATTAAAGCAGCTATTTATCCAAATAAAACCAATTATTATTATTTTTGCGCAAATATAAATACTAAAGAAGTATTTTATGCTAGTGATTATGAACAACATAAACAAAATTTAATAAAGTCGGGAGCATCAAATTAGTGAAAATGAAACATGAAGTTTTATCGCCAGCTGGAGACTGGGAACGCTTAAATTCGGCAATATTATATGGTGCAGATGCAGTATATTTGGGTGGCGAAATTTTTGGTATGAGGTCTAGTGCTGCCAAGTTTAATGATGACCTTTTGGAAAAGGCAGTAAAATTTGCACATAAAAATAATGTGAAAATTTATTTAACTTGTAATACAGTTCCAACCAATTCTGAGGCAGATAAATTAACAAATTTTATGAAAAACGCGCAAGATATAGGCGTTGATGCTTTAATTATTGCTGATTTTGGAACTATGATGGAAGCTAAGAAATTTGCTCCAAAAATTCCAATTCATATTTCTACACAAACAGGAATTATGAATTACAAAACTGCAAATGCTTTATATGAATTAGGGGCGCGCAGGGTGGTTTTGGCTAGAGAATTGCCTTTAAGTGATATTGAAATTATTTCGAAAAAAACACCATCAGACTTAGAAATTGAATGTTTTGTACACGGTGCAACTTGTATGTCTTTTTCTGGTAGATGTTTAATATCTCAATACATGGTGGGTAGGGATGCAAATAGAGGAGAGTGTGTTCAACCGTGCAGATGGGCATATCATATAATGGAAGAAAAAAGGCCAGGAGAATATTTTCCGATATTTGAAGATGAAAAAGGAAGCTATATATTAAATTCAAAAGATTTATGTTTGATAGAACATTTAGATAAATTGTCGAATGCAGGTGTGACTAGTTTTAAAATAGAGGGAAGAGCAAAATCATCTTATTATGTGGCAACGGTGACGAATGCATACAGAATGGCTACAGACATTTTGGAAAGCCAAGACAAGTACGTTTTGCCTGAATGGATAAAAGATGAATTAACTAAAGTTAGTCATAGACATTATCACGAAGGATTTTTATTTGGCAAACCTGCGCAAGGTCAGTATTATAAAAATGGCGGATATATTAGAAATTACGATATAGTAGCGGTAGTTGATGACTTTGATGGAGAATTTTTACATTGTACTCAAAAAAATAAATTTTACGCTGGAGATAATGTGGAAATACTTCAGCCTCATGAAAGACCTTTTGCTTTTAAAATACAACAGTTATTTAATGATTTAAAAGAGCCTATATTTTCAGCACCACACTCTCAAATGAAATTATATATTCCTTTTGAAAAAGAAATAAAAAAAGGTAGTATAATTAGAAAAAAGGCAGACTAAATTTAGAAATTAAAATTAGTTCGCTAAATAGAAATTTAGCGAACTTGGGGGGATCGGATTGTCAACTTTAACTCAAAACAATGAGTATCAAGATTTACCAGAATTAGTGCGTCAATATTTATTTTACATAACTACAATAAAAAATCGTTCTTCACGCACAGCTTCTGCATATGCTGTAGATTTACGTAATTTTTTTAAATTTTATAAAATGTATAAAACGACCACAAAAAATAATAATGTTGATTTTGAACATATAAAAATTGATAATATAGATATAGATTTAATAAAACAAGTAAAATTATTGGACGTTTATGAATACTTAAATTTTGTTATGAAAGAAAAAAATAACTCCGCAAAAGCACGTGCTCGCAAAGTTAGTTCAATTCGTGGTTTTTTTAAATATTTAACAGTTAACTTGCGTATTATAAAAGAAAATCCTGTTGAACATCTTGAAATGCCTTCATTAAAAAAATCTATACCCAAATATTTATCAATTGATGAGAGCAAAGAGTTATTAAAAAGCAAGTCACTATCAAAATCCGAAAATAAATTTAGAGATTATTGTATTTTAACATTATTTTTAAATTGTGGAATGCGCTTGTCGGAATTAGTAAATATAAATTTGGGAGATATTAAAATTGAAACAGGAAGTTTAAAATTACTTGGCAAAGGAAACAAAGAAAGAGTAGTTTTTTTAAATGAAGCTTGCATATCTTCAATAAAAGACTATATCGAAAAAGAAAGAAATAATATAAAAGTAATAAAAGATACTGAAGCTCTATTTGTATCAATAAGAACTGGAAACAGATTAGGCGCAAGGCAAATTCAAAAGATAGTTCAAGCCTCATTAAGAGATGCTGGTTTATCGGGAAAAGGATATTCTCCACATAAATTGCGTCATACTGCAGCAACACTATTATATCAACATGGCAAAGTAGACATATTAGTTCTAAAAGAATTGCTTGGTCATGTTAATGTGGGCACAACTGAAATATACACTCACATATCTAATGACATGATTAAAGAAGCAGTTATAAAAAATCCCTTGTCTAATGAAAAAATAGAAAAATTAGCAAAAGAATAAAAACTATCTATTTTTCTTTATTTTCCAGTGGATCCAAATCCACCGCTGCCTCTTGCAGTATCATTTAATCTATCAGCTTCAACGAAATCAACTGATAAAAATGGAATTATAACAAGTTGGGCAATACGTTCACCCGGATTAACTATAGCATCATTATTACTATGGTTATGCAAAGCAACAATATATTCTCCCCTATAGTCGCTATCACAAACTCCAACTTTGTTTGCTGGAGCTAGTCCTTTTTTTGTAGATAAACCACTTCTCGCAAATATCATACCCGCATAACCCACCGGTATTTCCATAGCAAGACCAGTGGGAATTTTTACTGTTTGATTAGCTTTTATATTTATAGGTTCTTCCAAGCAAGCATATAAATCATAGCCAGCTGAAAACTCACTTCCCCTGCTTGGAATTATTGCGTTCTTATTTAATTTTTTTATATTAATTTTCATTCAAAAAAACCCTTTTTATTTTACAATCTTAATTTTATTAGACGACGTATTTGCTTTTGACAAAACTTTGCTATTATTTTTACAAGTACTTTTACAAGGCTTGCTCTTACAAGAAATTAATGGCTTTTCTAAATACCAAAGTTGATTATCTGCATCAAAATCGTCCCATATATGAATACGAGAATTATTAGAATCATCTAACCCTGCATCCAAAACTTTATTCGAATGTTTAGAAATTATTTTAAAATATCCAGCGCTATTAAACTCAATATTCCAAAGCTGAGTTTCAGCATCTGTATCACTCCACTGATGAATTTGAGCTCCATTAGACGAACCCATCGAAACTATATCAATAGGTTTTTTTGAATTTCGACATATTATTTTGTAAAATTTTTTTGAAGAATCAGGAACAAATTTAAATTGCTGATTTTCTTTACCAATTTTATCATAAATTTGAACTGCTCCCCCATCGTTACAATCAGATAGAGCATCAACATCCATAACCTTATTGCTTTTCTTTGAAACAATATGATAATATACATTAGGAACAATTTTTTTTATCACTGCCATGGTTTAATCACGCTCACTTCCCTATTACGAAAAAATTTACATCTACACTGAATTTATTATATCATTTGTGGTGTATTTGTCAAATTTTTGTTGCTTTTATAGTATTATTCCAAAGAATTTGAGATATATTTATTAACAATGTCCACAATATATTTACCATATTTATTTATTTTATTTTCACCGAATCCAACAATAGTAAATAAATCGCTTAATTCCGTTGGCAATGTTTTACAAACATGTTTTATGGTCCTATTTGAAAATATAACATATTCTGGAACATTTTGCTCTTGAGCTAGTTTGGCCCTTAATTTGTAAATTGAGTCAAATAGTTTTTGATTATCCGTATGTTTATTGTTAATTTTAAAAATATTTTTTTGTTTTTTGCGTTGTTTAAATTTTATTCTTGTATTTGTTTTTCCAGTAATCAAATCAATAGCTATTTTATTTAGCTTTAATATTGGATATTCTTTACCATCTATATAAATATATTTTTTACCAATAAGTTCTTTTATATAGTTTTTTAATGACGCCAAAGACACATTTTTTAACGAGCCATAAGATAATATAGAGTCAAAATTAAGACTAAAGATTTTTTCATTTGTTTTTGAGCCCTTTAATATATCACATATCATTTTGATTCCATATTTTTCGTTGGTTTCGAGTATAGATGCAAAAATATTTTTAGCTTCAAAAGTAAAATCAATTTCTTCGAATTCAGACAAACAATTGCCACAATTCTTACATTGATCTATTTTCTCACCAAAATAATTTAGCATATATTTTTGATAGCACTGAGTGCCTTTGCAATAGGACATCATATTGTCTAAATTTTTATAGTCTTGATTTTTAATTCGCTTAATTTGCTCAGCATTTAATTCACTATTACTATTATTGTTTATTAAAAAATTATTCAAAACCATATCTGAGTCAGAATATAGCATAATACATTTAGACGGCTCCCCATCTCTTCCAGCTCTACCTGCTTCTTGATAGTAACTTTCTATGTTTTTAGGCATATTAAAATGAATAATCATTCTTATATCTGGCTTATTGATTCCCATTCCAAAAGCATTAGTTGCAACGAATATATTTTTTCTATCATATATAAATTCCTCTTGATTTCGTCTTCTTTCAATATTGCTAAGACCTGCGTGATATTTAGCAACCCTAAATCCTTTATTTTCAAGAATATCATATATTTCATTTACTTTTTTTCTTGTTCCACAATAAATTATTACACTCTCATCATGTATTTCTTCTAATAACTTTAATAATTCAAATAATTTATTTTTATCTTTAGTTTGTATAACATCAAAATATAAATTTTTTCTTTCAAATCCGGTTGTAATACTGTAAGGATTTTGTAGTTTTAACAAGTTTTTAATATCCTCTCGCACACGCTGCGTTGCTGTTGCAGTGAATGCGGTAAAAATAGGCCTTTTTTCTAATATATCTAAAAAATCACATATTTTTAAATAATTAGGTCTAAAATCATGGCCCCATTGAGAAACGCAATGTGCTTCATCAACTACAATCATAGATATGTTTATTTTTTTAGATAATTCTAAAAAACTTTCTGTAAACAGTCTTTCTGGAGATACATATATGATTTTATAAACATTATTGGAAGCATTATAAAGTGCTTTTCGATATTGACCAGCAGAAAGGCTACTATTTAGATAAGCAGCCTTTACTCCATTTTCTATTAATAATCTAACTTGATCTTTCATCAAAGATATTAGTGGCGATACTACGATGGTTATACCGCTCATCATTAAAGCAGGAATTTGAAAACAAAGTGATTTTCCAGCGCCTGTTGGCATTATTCCTAAAACATCTCGACCATCAAGTATATTATCTATTATTTGCTCTTGACCATTTCTAAAAGAATTATAGCCAAAATATTTTTTTAAAATTTCATACTTATCCATATATCACTAACTCGTAGCTATTTTTTCTATTTCTCGTATTCCTTCTAGAACTTCTTGCCTTGAAAAATTATTCTGTTCTAAAACTTCCTCGTCTATATTATTAAGTTGTAGATAGAACCAAACTGCAACTTGCAAACTTCCCTGCCCTTTATCATTTTCTATAGACTCAAAAAGCAAATCTTCAGCTTTATTAAAATTATTCTCCTTAATTAAATCTAACAATCGTAATTTTAATTCTAAAGAAGCAGTATCAAATTTATAATCATTTACGTTAAACTCTTTTCCTGAGCTATGCTTTGGAAAAAGAATAGTATATAGAAGTTTAGATATAAATTCCACTTCTTCGAAAATAAAATCTCTTTTAATCATAAAAAATGCACTCCTTTTTAAAAATTAAATAAACTAATTTGACTAGTTTCGGGCAAATTTCTTAAAGCGCCCATCTCTTTTAAACACTCAACAACTGTTTTAGAAATGCTTGTTCTTTCAATTAATTCTTCAATAGATATATATTCGCCTTGGCCAGCAGATTTTTGTAAACGTTTTGCTGCAGTTTCTCCTAATCCCTTTAAAGAAGTAAACGGTAATCTTATTTTACCATTTTCAATTTTATATTTTGTAGCATGCGACAAATATATATCGACCGGAAGAAATTCAAAGCCCCTACATATCATCTCATTTGCAATTAGCAAAGAATCTAAAACGTCATTTTCTTTGACAGATCTATCATTTCCTTTAGCTATCAAATCACTAATTCTTTTTTTTACCGTTTCCCCGCCTTTAACTATAGCGTCTGCATCTATATCACCCCCACGCACTGTAAAATATGCTGCATAATAAGCAAGCGGTTCATATAATTTATACCAGCCCAATCTTATAGCTGCAATAACATATGCAGCGGCATGAGCTTTAGGAAACATATATTTGATTTTTAAACAACTTTCAATAAACCATTCAGGAACATTATGGTCTCTCATTTGTTGTTTGTGTTCTTCTGTTAAAAGTTTAGATGCTTTTCCTTTTCTTGTAATTTCCATAATTTTGAATGCTAATTTTGGTTCCAGTCCCTTATGCATTAACGAAATCATAATACTGTCACGTGTTCCTATAACGTCACTAATTTTGCAAATACCGTCTTTAATTAAGTCTTGAGCGTTGTTAAGCCAAACATCTGTTCCATGAGATAATCCTGAAATTTGAAGTAAATCAGAAAAACATTTGGGCTGAGCATCAACCAACATTTGTCTAACAAATTTTGTACCCATTTCTGGCAGTGACAATGAACCAGTTTCGCTATAAATTTCAGAGCTGCTAACCCCTAGTGCCTCTGTAGACGTAAACAAACTTATAACTTTCTTGTCACTCATATTAATATCATTTACTTTTTTATTTGTTAAATCTTCCAGATGTTTATATAATGTTGGAACATCGTGTCCCAATAAATCCAACTTTAAAATGGTATCATGTAGTGAATTAAAATCAAAGTGAGTTGTTATTATATCACTTTTAGCATCATCCGCGGGATGCTGCACAGGAGTAAAATCATATATATCGTAATCAGAAGGAACAACAACCATTCCCCCAGGATGTTGCCCAGTAGTTCTCTTAATTCCTTCGCATCCCTTAGCTAAGCGAGTTTCTTCGGCTTTATTTGCAGATATTCCTTGTTCTTCTAGATATTTTAAAGCAAAACCATACGCTGTTCTTGTTGCAACAGATGATATTGTTCCTGCTTTAAAAACATAGTCCTTCCCAAATAATTTTTCAGTATATTTATGCGCTCTAGATTGATATTCTCCAGAAAAATTAAGATCTATATCGGGAGCTTTATCTCCATCAAATCCTAAAAATGTTTCAAATGGTATATCTTGTCCATCTCTATTGAGATTTTTTCCGCATTTAGGACACTTTTTATCAGGAAGATCGAACCCAGAGCCAAAACTTCCATCAGTGATAAATTCATTATAATAGCAAGATGGACAAACATAGTGTGGAGGGAGAGGATTAACTTCAGATATTCCAGCCATTATAGCAACAAATGAAGACCCAACCGATCCCCTTGAACCAACTAAATATCCATCTTCAACTGACTTAGCAACTAGTTTTTGTGCAATCATATATAGCACAGCAAAACCATGTTTAATTATTGAGGTTAATTCTCTTTCTAATCTGTCATTAACTATTTTAGGAAGAGGATCTCCATAAATAGAAACAGCTCGTTTATAAGTAATCTTTCTCAAATCGTCTTCTGACCCATCGATATATGGAGTATAAGTTCCGTGTGGAAATGGCCTAATATCTCCGTCAATCATATCAGCAATTTTATTAGGATTTGTAATAACTACTTCTTTTGCCTCTTTAGGATCTAAATATGCAAACTCATCTAACATTTCCTGTGTTGTTCTGAAATATAATGGTGGCTGATTATTGGAATCTGAAAATTTTAACGCAGATTGTATAATTGCACGATATATAGCATCTTTTTTATCACAAAAATGAACGTCACCAGTTGCAACAACAGGTTTGTTTAACTCTTTCCCTAATTTTATAATTTCTCTATTAAAATTTTCTAAATCTTCTATGCTCGATGCTCTACCCTGATCTAACATAAACTTGTTATTTCCAATAGGTTGAATTTCAAGATAGTCGTAAAACGAAGCTATGTTTTTTAGCTTTTCCCATTCCAATCCACTAGCAACCGCTTCAAAAACTTCGCCCTTCTCACAAGCACTGCCAACAATAAGCCCTTCCCTATATTTTATCAACAAACTTTTAGGAATTCTAGGTTTTCTGTAATAAAAGTTAATATGTGCATTCGAAACTAATTTATATAAATTTTTCAAGCCAGTGCTATTTTTAACCAATAAAACCTGATGATAAACCTTTTGCCGTCTAAAATCAACTTTATTACGCAATTTTAAGTTAATTTCATCTGTGTAATTTATATCATGATCTTCTTTCAAATTTTCAATCATTTTAACAAAAATTTTAGCCAACATATTTGCATCATCAGAAGCTCTATGATGATTAAAATCGCCAAGTTGTAAATGCTTTGCTAGTCTATCTAAAGAAAATTTGCTTAATTCAGGGTAAATAACTTTAGATAAAGCAAGTGTATCTATACAAGTGTTTTCAAATTGTATATTATATCTCTTCGCAGTCGCTCGTAAAAAATTCATATCAAAATTGGCATTATGAGCTACTAAAACACAATCTCCAGCAAATTCTAAAAATAATTTCAAGGCTTCGTCTTCTAATGGCGCATCTTTAACCATAGAATCATTTATTCCAGTAATTTCTGTTATTTTTTCTGGAATATGTTTTTGAGGATTTACCATAGTATTAAATCTATCACAGACAACTCCATTCGACACTATTACAGCGCCAATTTCAGTTAATCTTTCATTTTTAAAATTTAATCCCGTAGTTTCTGTATCAAATACAACAAACTTACCATTTAAGTCCTGTTTCTTATTTCCATCAACAATATTAGCAAGATCATCTATAAAATAACTTTCTACCCCAAAAATTGGTTTAATTTTTCCACCATTTTTTCTTATTTTATCTACAGCGTTCATAGCTTCGGGAAACGCTTGAACAACACCATGATCGGTTATTGCTATTGCTTTATGTCCCCAACTATGTGCAAGCTCTATAAACTTTGATATTGGAGTAATAGCATCCATAGAGGACATATTGGTATGCAAATGCAACTCAACCCGTTTTTCTTCTAGCTCGTCTTTGCGTTCGTTTTTATCTAGCAATACAATATCTTTAGGCATACATATAAGTGATTTATCAAATCGATCGTTTTCGATATTTCCTCGCAGTAAAACTCTCGAGCCTTCAGTTAAAACATCAAATTTTTTTGAACTCTCAGATTGACAAAAAATTTTAAAAGCAATAGAATTGGTAAAATCAGTTATATAGTATGTTCTAATTTGCCGAGTGCCTTCTTTATATTCATGAATATTTACAGAAAATATTTCACCGCAAATTACACAATTATCTTGAACATTATTAATGTACTTTATATCCACAGGTTTTGCACCAATATTTTTTCCTTTAACAACTTTTTGGCCTTTAATAACATTAGATTTGTTATCAAAAACAACATCTTCTTTTTCTTTTTTGATATTTTTAATACTAGAATCAGAAATGTTATCATGCATGTCAAATGGTGGTAAATCATCATCAAAATTGACAGCTTGTTTAGTATTATTACTTGATAATTTTGCAGATCCTGTTCTATCAAATTTCAAATTATCTATATCATTTTTTGATAATTCTTTAACGCCATCAAACTTAACAACAATATTAACAGAAAATTGAGTGTTAATTAAAGCCCCAATCTTTCTATCTGCTTGCAAATTTGAAAGAGCTTTTAATCCTCCATTTTTCAAATAAATTGTCAATATGTTTGAATTTAATTCAATTGAACAGTTTTCCAAAAAACTAGCTATTACAGGTGATATTAATTTAACTTGCTCCAAAATATACGAGACAGAATTTTCGCCAAGCATATTAGGATTATATCTAGGATATATGTATGTAGCCTGTAAATTCAAACTATCTTTTATAAATTCTTCGCACTTTTGAATGTCACTAACACTAACAAAATCATTTAACTTTAAAAAAATTTTAATGTATGAATTTGTTTTGGACTTAGTAATTTTTAAAATTTCATTATCTTTAAAAGGTTTAAATATGTCATTGGAGTTGTCTAATGTTCCGAATACATAAGATAAACTTTTCATCATTTTCAAAAACTCTTTCTTTATTAATTAACAAGTCCATTATACTACATTTTTTTAATTTCATCAATTAACACTTTAACAATTTCCTCTTCAGATATTTTTCTTTCAACTTTACCCTTTTTAAATAAAACAGCTTGCTTATTTCCACCTGCTATTCCAATATCTGCGTCCTTAGCTTCGCCAGGGCCATTAACAGCACAGCCCATTATTGCAACCTTTATTGGTTTAGATACATTTTCTAATTCTTTTTCAATTTTATTGGTAAGACCTATTATGTCTATTTTAGTTCTGCCACAAGTTGGGCACGAAACAATTTTAACACCAGTTTCTTCTAAATTTAAGGATTTCAAAATATCATGTCCTACTTTAACTTCTTCGACAGGATCACCTGTTAATGAAACCCTAATGGTTTCGCCTATCTCATCAGCAAGTAGCGCTCCTATTCCAATAGACGATTTCATAATTCCCATGCGCTTTGTTCCCGATTCTGTAACACCTATATGTAATGGATATCTACACATTTCACTCAACATTTTATATGCTCTAATAGTTGTTGGAACATCAGACGATTTTATTGATATAACTATATCCTCAAAGTCAAATTTTTCCAGCAAATTAACACTATTTAAAGCACTTTCAACTAAGGCTTCTGCTTTGGGCCCAAAATATTTAGCTAATAAATCCTTTTCTAGTGAACCAGAGTTAACACCAATTCTTATGGGAATGCCTTCACTTCTGCATGCTTGAACTACTTTTTTTATTTTACCTTCATCCCCAATGTTTCCAGGATTTATGCGTATTTTATCTGCCCCTGCTCTTGCCGATTCAATAGCTAATCTATAATCAAAATGAATATCTGCGACTACTGGAATAGATATTTGTTTTTTTATTGCGGGAATAAGACGTATATCACTTAAAGTAGGAATTGCAACGCGAATTATATCACAGCCTTTGTCTTCCAACAATTTAGCTTGTAATACATTTGCTTCTATATCTTTAGACGGCTTATTTAGCATAGATTGAACATATATTTTTCCACCATCAAATTGATAGCCGTTTTTTAAAGAAACCAATTTTAAATTTCTGCGCATTATATACCCTCCAAATTTAAAAAAACGAACAAATATCTTTTATTGCTACCACTATAAACAAAAATATCAAAATTAATATTCCAAGCGCATTCACATAATTTTGAAATGATTTTTTTATTTTTCTTCTAAATATTAATTCAAACAATAAAAATATAAAACGCCCACCATCTAAAGCAGGAAATGGCAACAAATTAAATATACCTATATTTATAGATAATAAAGGAAATAAAGATATCACAGATAAAGCACCTTGGTTTTTAGCATCACTCACCGATTTAGTGAAGCCAACTGGTCCAGAAATATTATCAATTGAAATTTTTCCAGTAACTAAATCGCAAATAGAAATCCACACTAATTTTGTAACAAACACTGATTTGTTAAAGCTGGTTGTAAAAAAATTCGAAAATGTTAATTGCTCAACATCAAGAGATATTCCTAGTGTCCTATAACTTTTTTCTCCATCTTTAATAAAATATCCGACATCATTTAATTCAATAATTTCATTATTTCTTAAGACAGTTAAATTAACTGGCATATCGTCCTCTATTTTTGAAAGTTCAAAAATCAAATCATTTGCCCCAAAAATATGATGAGTATTTATACTTTTTATACAATCACCAGCTTGAATTTTGTTCTGATCTAAATTAACAGATTTAACTTTGGTAGAAACAAATTGTCCTTGAATTAATACAATGATTGAAATAACCAAAAATCCGCTAATAATATTTACTAAAGACCCTGCGAGGATCACAGCAATTCTTTTTTGTATTGGCGTTTTTTCAAAATTATCATCGTCAATAGAGACATATCCACCAATAGGTAAAGCTCTTAAAAAGTATTTAGTTTCACCACTTCCCCAGCTAAATATAGAAGGGCCCATTCCGATGGAAAATGCATTAATCTTAACTTTATTAATTTTGGCAGTTATAAAATGACCTAATTCATGAAAAACAACAACAACACCAAAAAGCAATATGGTCAAAACAACCGCCATAACTATATCCTCCAAATATTAATTTATATTTTAAAATAATCAAGTACAAAATTTCTAGTTTTTTTATCAATTTGTAAAATTGAAGATATTGATTTTAAATCACCTATATTTTTCATTTTCATCGCTGCTTCAACACATCTTTCTATATCTAAAAATCCTATTCTGCCAGATAAAAACAGCTCAACAGCTACTTCATTGGCAGCATTAACTATTGCAGGATATAAACCTCCTTTAGATATAGCTTTCCTACATATATCTATGCATTTAAAGTTTTGATAGTCTGGCTTATAAAAGTTAAGACTTTCATAATCAGTTAAAGCCAACCGTCTTGCATTAGAACAAGCACGATCTGGATATGTTAAAGCATATTGAATAGGCAAGTGCATATCAGGAACACCTAACTGACCTATTATAGAACCATCTACATATTCAACAGCAGAATGTAAAACGCTTTGAGGATGTATGACTATTTCAATATCTTTAGGGTCTTTATTAAACAGCCATACTGCTTCAATTAATTCTAACCCTTTATTCATCATTGTTGCACTATCTATAGAAATTTTATTTCCCATATTCCAATTTGGATGGTTTAAAGCAGCTTCTACTGTTGCTTTTTCAAGAAAATTTCTATCCTTGTTAAAAAATGGTCCGCCGGATGCTGTCAATATAATTTTAGATATCTGCTTCTCTTTATTTCCTTGAATACACTGAAAAATTGCAGAATGCTCACTATCAACAGGTAAAATTGCACAATCATGTTTTTTGGCCGCTTCCATAACCAAATATCCACCAGTAACCAAAGTTTCTTTATTAGCCAATGCAATATTATTATTATTTTCAATAGCACACATAGTTGGTAATAATCCGGCAATTCCAACAACAGCATTTAAAACAATATCTGAATTCAACGAAGCCACTTCACAAAGTCCGTCTATTCCACAAACGACTTTAACAAAGCAGTCATTTAAATTCATTTTTAATTCTTTATACAAATTTTGATCAGATATACAAATTAAACTTGGCTTAAATTTTCTAGTTTGATTTTCAAGCACTTTAATATTTTTATTGGCTGTCAGCGCAATGACATCAATATTTAAATTTTCTGCAACATCTAAGGCTTGAGTTCCAATAGACCCTGTGCTTCCCAATAAACTCATATTTTTTATCATATTATCACCTCCAAAAAAGTCAATTTAAGGGCTTTAAATTTAGCTAATAATCGGGTAAGAAGAGATAATAGGATAAGAAATAGCAAAAACAAACACCAAGCTATCAAATCTATCTAAAAAACCACCATGGCCTGGCATAATATTTCCAAAGTCTTTTACATTATACTGCCTTTTTATTACAGATGCAACCAAATCTCCCAGAATAGAAAATATTGTTCCTAAAAAGATTACCAAAATTAAAGTTATAAAATTTATTTTAACATCACTGTATATAAAACGGAAAAATATAAAATTAAAAATAAACACAGTAAAGCAGACTGAAATCACGCCGCCAATTAAACCTTCAACTGTTTTATTAGGACTTATTTTAGGAGTTAACTTCGTTTTTCCAAACTTCATTCCCACAAAATATGCTCCTGCATCACAAATACAAGGAATTAAACACAAAAGCAAAATATAATATAAACTATATGGTTCAAAATCGTCTCTTATGTAGATTATGTTTGAAATACAAAAACTAACGAATACAGAAAATGATGTGCAAAAAATCAATTCATTAATTTTTATTATATTATATTTTTTCAGCAGAACAAATATTAAAAATACTAAATATATAATTAAAGTATTCAAACGTAAATCTAACGACCCACTAATTTTCAAAAAAGGAAATATTATTGTAAGAATTTCAGAAACTATAAACAAAACAAAAGACTTTGAACGCATTTTGGTAGTAGAAAATATCTCATAAACTATAATTGAACAAATTACAGATATCGCCAAATTTAAAACTATAGATTTATAAAACACCAGAATCAAAATTGCAAAAAATATTCCAACACTCGCACTTAATATTCTTGTTTTCAAAAGAACACCTCATTTAACACTACCATATGTTCGATTCCTTCTATTATATTCTTCAATTGCAATATCAATATGTTTGGGTTTAAATTCCGGCCATAGTATATTTTCCATAAAATAAAATTCAGCATATGCTAGTTGCCATATTAAAAAATTAGAAATTCTATATTCACCACTTGGTCTTATTAATAAATCTACATTTGGTAATCCTCTTGTATATAAATTTTCTTCAATTATTTGTTCGTTAATATCATTTAAACTTATTTGATCATTTTTAACTTTAAATGCTATTTGCTTTGCAGCATTTTTAAGTTCATCTCTTCCACCATAATTTACAGCTATTCCAAAAATCATTCCTGTATTTTTGTCAAATTCTTCTTCAATTTGTTTCATTTTGTCTTGTACATCTTGACTAAAAACACTAATATCTCCAAAAAATCTAATCTTTACATTATATTTCAAATAAGAATGCATGTTTTTTAAATAATTCTTAATCAGTTTCATTAATCCATCAACTTCATCTTTGGGCCTGTTCCAATTTTCTGTTGAAAAAGCATATAAAGTTAAAACCTTAACACCTATTTTATTACAATGAAGTACAATAGATTTTATAGTCTTAGAGCCAGCAATATGTCCTGCTTTTCTCGGAAGCCCTCGTTTTTTAGCCCATCTTCCATTCCCATCCATTATAATAGCAATATGTTCAGGAATATTCAAAGCATTCACCTCACAAAATTAATGCAACAAAAAAGGAGCTATAATAAATTCACTCCTTCAAAAAAACCTAATTTAAATTTCTAAAATCTCTTTTTCTTTCAAGGCTGATATTGAATCTATATCTTTAATATATTTATTAACTAAATCTTGTATTTCATTTTCCTTGTCTTTTATTTCATCTTCACTAATAGAACCTTCTTTTTTCAATGCTTTGATTTTATCTATAGCATCGCGCCTTATGTTTCTTATGGCAACTTTCGAATCTTCTTTTATTTTATGTATATCTTTAACAATTTCTTTTCTTCTTTCTTCTGTTAATTGTGGAAAAACTAGTCGTAATACTTTACCGTCATTAGTAGGATTTATTCCAATGTCAGCCTGATGTATCGCTTTTTCAATTAAAGGCAGTGCTGAAGGATCCCACGGGCTTATTACTAAAACTCTCGCCTCTGCAATTGAAATAGCTGCCATCTGATTTATTGGAGTTTTTACATCATAGTAATCAACTAAAATTTTATCCAATATGGCCGGATTTGCACGCCCAGCACGTATTGTAGCATATTCTTGAGATAAACGATCTATACTTTTTTTCATTTTATCTTCTGATTGTTTTAAAATATTATTCATAAAATAGTCCCTCCACAAAAAACACTAATATAATAAATTAACTTATTAAAGTACCTATAGATTCACCCATTCCAACTTTCACTATATTTTTAGGATCACTCAAATTAAAAACAAGCAAAGGAATTCCATTATCTCTGCACATAGCGGCTGCAGTTCCATCAACAAAATTTAAATTTTTAGATATAACTTCATCAAAAGAAATAGAATCATATTTCTTAGCGTCATCATATTTATGCGGATCTTTATCATAAACGCCATCAACCATAGTTGCTTTAAAAATAATATCTGCTTCAATTTCAGCAGCTCGCAAAGATGCAGCTGTATCGGTAGAAAAAAACGGATTACCAGTTCCACAGCCAAATATAACAATTCTTCCCTTCTCCATATGGCGCATTGCTCTATTTCTAATATAAGGCTCTGCAACAGCTTGCATCGAAATTGCTGTTTGAACTCTAACATTCGCACCATATTCTTCTAAAATATCTGCAACAGCTAAAGCGTTCATTGTTGTTGCTAACATACCAATATGGTCTGCTCTTGTTCTATCCATAGCCCCACTAGAACGACCACGCCAAAAATTTCCTCCACCAACTACTATAGATATTTCAACGCCTAAATCATAAAGATTTTTTATTTCTCTGCAAATATTATTAATAACACTATAATCCAGCCCAAATTTCTTGTTTCCAGCTAAAGCCTCACCGCTCAATTTTAATAATATTCTTTTATATTTTGGCTTCATTCAAATCCTCCGAAACTCATTTTAAATAGTATGTAACCATACAGTATGATTTTACAATAAATAATATAAAAAGTAAAGTATAAATTAAAATAAATTTCGATTAAACTTATGATATCATAAGTTATGCTATCATTTACATTATATTCACAACATTATCGAGACAATTCACTTGCCATATGATATAAATCTTCTGGAAACTTTTTAGTCATATTCAAAGCCTCTTTTATATCAAAATCTACAACAACGTCTTTGTTTAAGCCAACAACTCTATTGCCAATTCCTTTAGCTAATAAATTTACCGCATGATATCCCAAGCGAGCTCCAACCACTCTATCTCTAACAGTAGGGCTTCCTCCCCGTTGAACATGCCCCAAAATTGTTGCTCGACTTTCTACTCCAGTTACTTGTTCAATTTCTTTAGCCAACTCTGTTACATTTCCAATACCTTCTGCAACCATAACAATAAAATGATTTTTTCCTCGATTCATAGCGTGCTTAATTCTGTCAAATAAATCTTTTTTATTAAATGGATGTTCAGGAATTATAATATAACTAGCGCTGCAAGATATGCCTGCATTCAAAGCAATATATCCAGCGTGTCTTCCCATAACTTCAACAACGCTGCATCTGTTATGGGACGCTGTTGTATCACAAAGTCTATCAATCATCTGCACTGCCGTATTGAGAGCAGTATCATATCCTATAGTATAGTCTGTACATGATATATCATTATCTATAGTTCCTGGAAGACCAATGCAAGGAATTCCTGCGTCTGAAAGAACAGATGCCCCACAAAAAGAGCCATCTCCACCTATAACAACTAAGCCATCGATGTTATTTTCTTCACACACTTCCTTTGCTTTTTTCACACCATCACTAGTTTTCATTTCCGGGCAACGCGCAGAATATAAAATTGTTCCTCCACGTGAAATTATATCTGTAACATCGCTAGCAACTAATGGCCTAATATCTCCCTTAATTAGGCCGCTATATCCTCTATATATTCCTACTGTTTCTATGCTTTTAGCTATTGCTGATTTAACAACAGCGTGTATGGTAGCGTTCATACCTGGAGCATCACCCCCACTGGTTAAAACGCCTATTTTTTTAACGTTCATCACAAAGCCCTCCATATTTATAATTTACACATTATATCTTAATCATTTTTCTTTAAATTATAATGTTTGATAAAACTATTGTCAAATTGCAATTTTACTTCAATAGATTCTTCTCCAAACATATTTTTTAATTGTGATAATAATTTTTCAGACAAATTAACATTTGGTAGTAGTTTGTTCTTACAATAAGAATTTGATTCTTCAAAAAAGAAGACAACAAAGCAGTCTCCTTTGTTTTCACCTAAAATTTTTAATAAATCATGCAGCTCTTTGCAATTTTTAGACTTTAATTTTATAATCAAAATTTCTTTTGCTTTACTTACCAAAAGATCAAAATTTGATGAAAAATTAACCAATAACTTTTTTTTATTGTCATCGATAGATAGGCTACCAGAAGCAAAAATAATGTTATCTTTATATAATATATTACTGTATTTTTTAAATTTTTCTGGAAAAAATATGCACTCCATAGAGCTTGTCTTATCACTTAACGTTATAAAAGCCATTTTTTCTTTTGACTTTGTGTTTATAATTTTAATATCATCAATAATACCTGCTATTTTTACTGAACAATTATCATTATACTTTTCATCATTGTTAATATTCAAACACATATCTATAGAATATTTTTCTATAAAATTATAATATTTATCCAATGGATGAGAAGATATATATATACCAATACTTTCTTTTTCCATTTTAATAAGTTCATCATCACTATATTCTTCAACATTTTTTGCTTTAATATCATGATTGCTATTGAAGTTATATAAATTAGTGCTTCCAGACTCAAATAAACTAAGCTGGCCTTTAGCCTCACTGCGTCTATTTTGACATCTTTTTAATATGCTCTCATAATTCTGAATCATTTCTTTTCTAGTTGATTCAACTTTGTCGAAAGCGCCACATTGGATTAAAGACAATATTGCATGTTTATTTATCTCTCTTTTTTGCATTCTTGTAATAAAATCTTCTAATGATTTGTATTTTTTATTTTTGCGTTCCTCAATTATAGACCTCACAAAACCTTGTCCCACTCTTTTAACAGCAAGCAAACCAAATCTTATTGTGTTTTTATTAATAACCGTAAAATTTTCATTACTTTCATTAATATCTGGACAAATAACATTTATTTTCATTTGTTTGCATTCATTTAAATATTCTATAAGCTTATCTCCAAAATCTATAACACTGCTTAAAAGTGACGCCATATATTCTACAGGAAAATGACACTTTAAATATGCCGTTTGATATGCAACCATAGAATATGCAGCTGCATGAGATTTATTAAACGCATATGAAGCAAAACTAGATATATTGTCAAATATTTTTTCAGCATCTTCCTTGCTTAGTCCACTATTAATAGCACCTACACATTCTGCAGAACCATCTTCAGACTTTTTTCCATAAATAAAAAAATGTCGTTCACGCTCCATAACATCAGCCTGTTTTTTTGCAATTGCACGTCTAACCAAATCAGCTCTACCATAAGAATAGCCCGATATTTCACGAAAAATTTGCATAACCTGCTCTTGATATATAACAACACCATATGTTACTCTTAATATTTTTTCTAATTTGGGTGAGACATATTTTATTGCTGTGGGATTTTTTCTATTTTTAACAAAAGCATCTATAAATTTTGAAGGGCCTGGTCTATATAGCGATATTACAGCAATTAAATCTTCTAAGCAGTTAGGTTTTACTTTTTTTAAAACTTGCCTCATTCCCGCAGATTCAAATTGAAAAACACCTGTAGATTTTCCCAAAGAAAACATTTCAAAAGTCTTAGAATCATCAATAGGTATTGTTTTAATACTAAAATTTGGAATGCGATTTCTGACTAAATTTTCCGCATAGTTAATTATAGTTAAATTCCGAAGACCCAAAAAGTCCATTTTCAAGAGACCAAGATCGGCAATATCATTCATAGGATATTGTGTAACAACAATATCATCATTTTTAGCCAAAGGAACATATTCAGTTAGAGGCATATCCGTTATAACAATAGCAGCTGCGTGAGTTGATGTATTTCTAGGCATACCTTCAATTTTACATGCTGTATCATACATTTTTTTGATAGTAATATCATCATTCACTAATTTTTGCAATTTTTCTGAATCTTTTAATGCAGAGTCAAGTGTTGTTCCAATTTTAGAAGGAATGGCTTTGGCGACTTTATCAACAACATTATATCCAATTCCCATAACTCTTCCAACATCTCTAATTGCACCTCTAGCAGCCAGTGTTCCGAAAGTTATTATTTGTGCAACATGATCTAACCCATATTTTTGTATAACATAGTCTATAACTTCTTGCCTGCGCTCATTACAAAAATCAATATCAAAATCCGGCATTGTTATCCTATCTGGATTTAAAAATCGTTCAAATAAAAGATCATATTTTATCGGATCAACATCGGTAATATTTAAGCAATATGCAAGCAAACTACCCGCTCCAGAACCACGACCAGGACCAACAGCAATGTTATGCTCCCTTGCGTAATTCACATAATCATAAACTATAAGAAAATAATCAATAAAGCCCATCATTTCAACAACATTTAGTTCGTAATTAAATCTTTCTATTATAGCTTTATCAACAATTTTACCATATTTTTTTTCCATTCCATGTTTTGCTTTTTTCACAAAAAACTCTTTATTGTTCTGGCCATTAGGCGCAACAAATTTGGGAATATGTATTTTTCCAAATTCAAATTCTAAATTACACCTATCTGCAATTTTAGCTGTGTTTTCAATTGCATTATCATAAATTCTAAATAAATCTAACATTTCTTTTTCAGTTTTTAAATAGAATTCTTCTGTTGGAAGCTCCATAGAATTTTGTTCGTCCAGAGTTTTCGCGGTTTGTATACACAATAAAACTTTCTGCATATATGCATCATCTTTATTAATGTAATGCACATCGTTAGTTGCAACCAATTCTATTCCAGTTTCTCTAGAAAGTTTTAATAATTCATTTTTTACTTTGATTTGTTTGCTTATATTATGATCTTGTATTTCTAAAAAAAAGTTGTTTTTGCCCATAATAGCCGAATATTTGATAGCTACTTGTTTTGCTCTATCATAATCATTATTCAGTATAGCTCTTGGAATTTCTCCTGCTAAGCATCCAGACAATGCAATTAATCCATCATGATGGTTTTCTAATAGTTCAATATCAATTCTGGGTTTATAATAAAAACCTTTGGTGTAGGCCTCAGAAACTAGCTTTATTAAATTTTTATATCCTGTATAATTTTCACATAATAAAACTAAATGATATGGATTGTTATCAATATTTTTTACCTTATCAGAGCATAATCGTGGAGCAACATACACCTCACATCCAATTATAGGTTTTATTTTATTTTTTTTGCATATACGATAAAACTGCATAGTACCAAACATATTTCCATGATCTGTTATAGCAACGGCTTCTTGTCCAATATTCTTTATATGAGAAACTAGAGAATCTATTTTGCATGCTCCATCTAATAAACTATACTCTGTATGCAAATGTAAATGAACAAAACTCATTTATTTTCCTTTCTAGATAAATCGGCTATTTTATTTATTTTATTTAATCTGTGGTTAATGCATGATTTCGTAACATTCTCACCTAACTCAGTGGCAATTTCTTTTAAAGACATTTCCGGATATTTTTTTCTAATTTCAGCCGTCTTTTTTAAATTATCGGGTAATGTTTCAAAAACACCCGTTTCTATAAGATAATTTATGTTTTTAATTTGCTTGTATGATGCAGAAATCGTTTTATCTATATTTGCTGTTTCACAATTAGTAACTCTATTTATTTTATTCCTAACATTTTTCATGATTTTTATTTGCATTATTGATAAACTGGACTTGGTAGCTCCCATTAACGTTAAAATATCCTCTATACATTCGCTATCCTTAACATATAATACGAAATAATGTTTTCTTTCTATAGTTTTAAATGAAAAATTGTAAAAGCTCAATATATGTGATAATATCTTAACTTGTTCATAATCATTTAGCACAAATTCCAACTGATATTCTTTGTGAGGGTCATTCATACTGCCACAAGCAAGAAATGCACCTCTCAAGAAAGAAACTCTGTTCTCACTATCTTCCTCTAGTTTATGTAGATGAATAAAATCTTCAGACAAAAACATATTTCTTATCAGTTCAAAATCATGATCATTTTTAGCATATAAACAATAAACTATATTATTCCTTCTTTTTGGGTTTTTAGAAGTAGCTAATATTAGCGGCGAGATTCCATCAACTTCCATTGACAAATAATCAATCAAAAAGTCTATAACTCCGCTATGTTCAGAATATATTAAACAATTTTTTTTATTTAAAGACTTAGAAAATTTCAATATAGCTGCAATTTCTACTATTGCTCCCATTTTATTCTTGGGAGCAATCTTGCTTAATTCATCTTTGACTTTTAATGAAAATGACATATTATAAAACAACCTTTACTTTTTGTTTATGTCTCTATGGCTAACACTCACTTTATTATTATTCTTCAAAAAATTTCTATAAAAAATTTCTGCGAAAGTAACCGATCTATGTTTACCACCAGTACAACCAAAAGCAATTGTAAGCTGACTCTTACCTTCTTTTATATATAACGGAATCAAAAATTCTATGAGATCATCCAACTTATTTATTAATTGTTTACTTTCATCAAAAGAAATAACATAGTCTCTAACCTTTTTATCCAGTCCTGTTTTAAATCTTAAGCTATCTATATAATAAGGATTTGGCAAGCATCTAACATCAAACACTAAGTCTGCACATTCTATATCACCATGTTTAAATCCAAAAGAAACAAAATTAATCATCATAACATCTTTAGACTTTTCTAAAAATAATTTGCTTATGCGTTCTTTTAGCTGAGAATTTGTAAGCTGTGATGTATCGATTACATAATCAGCTTTACTTTTTACACCATATAATAATTTTTTTTCTTTTTCTATAGCTTCCATTACATTAAAACAATTATCAACACCTATCAGTGGATGTTTTCGCCTTGTTTCACTGAAGCGTCTTTTTAAAATTTCATTATTAGCATCAAGAAACAATATTTTATAGTTAATTCCTTCAAGGTCTAAACAATCAATTTCATCAAATATATCAGAAAACATCTGACCACCACGTATATCTGTCACAATAGCTATACGATTTAAATTTCCTTTGGACGCTTTTCCAATTTGAACAAACTTTGAAATTAACTTTGGAGGTAAATTATCAACACAAAAAAAGCCTATATCTTCCAAAATACCAATTGTTTTAGACTTACCAGAACCAGATAATCCGGTTATTATCACTATCTCCATATTAACAATCTCCTATAAATTTAATTTCTGGCTCCAACCAAATTCCTGTATGATTTTTTACAATTTTTTGCGTTTCTAAAATTAAACTATTAACATCTTCACAAGTAGCATTTCCAATATTTACTATAAATCCACTATGTTTATTGCTTATTTGAGCGCCCCCAACGGTTTTTCCTTTTAAGCCACATTCTTCAATCAGAGCAGCAGCATACCCCACTTTGGGCCTCTTAAAAGCTGACCCCGCACTAGGAAATTCTAGCGGCTGTTTATTTTTTCGCTTTTGTAATAAATCTTTCATTTTAGATTTTATATCATACTTATCATGGGTGCAAAGCTTAATAATAGCACTTAAAATAAAATAATTTCTGTTTTCAAAAAAACTATGTCTGTAAGAAAAATCCAACTCATCATTTTTCAATTCTAAAACTTGCCCATTGTCATCTATGTATTTTACACTTTGAACAATATCTTTCATTTCGCCCCCATAAGCTCCAGCATTCATAAAAATGGCACCACCAACGCTTCCTGGTATACCGCAAGCAAATTCTAAACCTGAAAGTGAATTTTTCAAAGCAAAATTACAAAGTTTAGGTAAATTAACGCCACTTTCACAGTAAATTTCTGTATCTGAAATTAATTTGATATTATTTAATTCATTGCTGCATATTGCAATTCCATTAAAACCAAAGTCAGAGACCAATAAGTTGCTTCCCCTACCAAGTACAAAATTTGAAATATTTTTATCGCTGCATATTTTTATTATTTCTTGAACCTGTGGAACACTATTTGGATATGCTAATATTTTACAATTACCACCTATTTTAAATGATGTATGTCTACTCATAGGCTCATCTTCCAAAAACATTATATTTTTCTTTTTTAATAAATCTATAATACTATCATATTGTACCATCAAAAAGCTCCCTTTTTCTACTCTATATCTGTAAAACCAAGACGTGTAAACAAATCTTCTGCCGCATTATAGCCCATTTTATTTTGCCTATTATTTACTGCAGCAACTTCAATTATAATTGCTAAATTTCTACCGGGCTTAATTGGTATTTTATATTTTGGGATTTTAACACCAAGAATATTAGTAAAATCTCTTTGTAAGCCTGTTCTATCGTAATTTTGATAAGAAGTCCACGGTTCTAAGTCAACAACCATATTAACTTTTTCTCTGTTTTTTATAGCTCTAACACCAAATAATTTTCTAGCATTAACAATTCCTATCCCACGAAGTTCCATAAAATGTCTTATATTTTTGGGGGATGATCCAATTAGTGCATGATCGGAAACACGTCTGATTTCAACTTCATCATCAGCAACCAACCTATGGCCTCTTTTAATTAGCTCCATGGCAGTTTCGCTTTTTCCAACGCCACTTTCTCCTGTAATTAATACTCCCTCTCCATAAACTTCAACAAAAACACCATGCAGCCCTTGTCTTGGAGCTAACTCAACATTTAAAAATGTTATTAGCGCTGCCATAACAGTTGTAGTAGAATCTTTTGTTCTAACTAGCGGTATTCCATAACATTTAGCCGATTCGATCATTTCATCAAAAGCAACATTATTATTTGTAATAATTATTGCAGGAATATTTTTTTTGCAAAGAATTTTTAAACGTTCCATTCTAAGACTTGAAGACATATTTTGTAAATAAGCGGTTTCCATATTACCAATAATTTGAATTCGTGAAGGCTGAAAATATTTATAAAATCCTGAAATATGAAGGCCAGGCCTATTAACTTCAGACGAATATATTAAAATATCTTTAGGATTTTTAGGAAGATAAATAGATTCCAAATTAAACTTTGAAATTAATTTAGATAATTTTACGCTATATTTACCCATTTTATTCCCTCCAAAAATATATAGTTAATTATACAATATATAACGTGGTCTTTCAAGCTTAAGATAATTTTGCAAGTAATTTGAAAATTTATAAAAATAAAGTATTGTTATTATTATTAATTAAATGTTATAATGTTGTGGTGTTTTCCATACTTTTCTATAATGAATTTAGGAGGATGTTCAATTTTATGAGAGAAACTTTAATAAACCTGATTACCCCAAATGAAAATGAACCGAAAAATTATATTAAAATATTTTTATTATCGGGAATTGTTGCTAGCTTAATTTTTTTACCCTTTATAATTTTTGATAAAGGCTTGTTTTTACTTTATGGCGATTATAATGTGCAACAAATTCCTTTCTATCAACTAGCTCATGATGCCGTTAGAAGCGGTTCTTTCGGCTGGAATTGGCATACAGACCTAGGCGCCAATTTTATTGCCTCATATAGTTTTTACCTTTTAGGAAGTCCATTTTTTTGGCTGACCATACCTTTCCCAAACGAGATGTTGCCATATTTGATGGCGCCGCTATTTGTTTTAAAATTTTCAACAGCTGCTTTAACATCATACATATTTATACGTCGTTTCACTAAAACAGCATATATGGCTTTCTTTGGAGCATTAATGTATGCTTTTTCAGGATTTATGATATATAATATATTTTACAATCATTTCCATGAAGTCGTTGCATTTTTTCCATTGATGCTAATTGGAATGGAAGAGTTAATGGTAAATAAACGAAAAGGATTATTTGCACTTACCGTAGCGTTGAACCTTATTACCAGCTATTACTTTTTTGTTCCGGCTGTTGTTTTTTTAGTAATATATTTTATTATTCGTTGCTTAACCGGAAAATTCAAGCTAAAAATCAACTCTATGGTTTGCATATTCACAGAATCAATATTAGGGGTTATGATAGGAATAATTTTGTTTATACCATCCGCATTAATGGTTATGCAAAATCCAAGAGTTGGAGGAATGCTGCTGGGATATGATATGTTATTTTATGACACTCCTCAAAAATATGGATTAATAATACAAAGTCTTTTCTTTCCCCCAGATATGCCTGCTTTTCCTAACTTTTTTCCAGATGCAGACGCAAAATGGTTTTCTGTGGCTGCATATTTACCAATGTTTAGTATGATTGGAGTAATATCTTTTATCAAAGAAAAGAGAAAATCATGGCTTAAATATATATTAATTGCACTATTTATTGCTATGTTTGTACCCATATTGAATAGTGTGTTTAACGGATTAAACTCGTCGTTCTATACAAGGTGGTTTTATATTTTAACACTTATGACATCATTAGCAACAGCTATATCTCTAGAAAGAAAAAATATTGACATATCTTTTGGAATAAAATTAAATTTGATAATAGTTGGTTGTTTCGCTCTAATTGGCATATTGCCTAAAAAAGAGAATGATGTGATTTCATTTTTTCAAATGCCAGAACATCCAATAATATTTTGGATAAATGTTTTATTAACAGTTGCTGGAATAATTATTACATATATGTTAACTAAAAAGTCAAAAAAAGGAACTAAACAATTTTATAAAAATTCAATACTTACATTATGCACATTCATATTTATATACTCTACTGCGCAGATAACATGGGGTAAATGCTATGGTGGATTAGATGCATATAAAAATGTTGTTGAAGACGGTCTTAACACCAGATTTGATTTAGACAAAACAGATTTTTATAGAATTGACCTATATGGAGAAAATAACACAGACAACTGGCCGATGTACTGGAAAGAGCCATCAATACAAGCTTTTCAAAGCACAGTCCCCGCATCAATAATGACATTTTATAAAAATATAGATATTAAAAGAGATGTTGCTTCTAGACCAGATACAGATAAATATGATGCCCTTAGGCACTTTTTATCTGTCAAATATATTTTTATTAGAGAAGGCGAAACATCAAATATTCCAACCGGATTTAAATTCGACAGTAATCAAAATGGATTTAATATATACAAAAATGAATATTTCATGCCAATGGGATTTGCAATGGATAAATATATAAAAGACAGCACTTGGCAAAATACAAATTCATTACATAAAGATAGACTGCTTTTAAAAGGAGTTTTATTAAGCGAAAATCAAATTAAAAAATATGAAACAATCTTATCGCCTGTTTCAATTGAAAATTCCAGTAAATTAACAGATAACCAAATGATATCTGATGTTAAAACTCTAAAAACTAAAGAATGCACAAACTTCAAATACAATTCTTATGGATTTACAGCAAATATATCTCTAGACAATGACAATTTAGTATTGTTTACAGTTCCATATGAATCGGGCTGGACAGCAACTGTAAATGGAAATCCAACTGACGTTGAAAATGTTGATTCTGGAATGATGGCTGTTAAGTGCAATAAAGGCGACAACAACATAGTTTTCAAATATAAAACTCCCGGTTTAACAGAATCAATTTTTATAACAATTATAGGAGCTATTATTTATGCTATATATATGTTAATAAACAAAAAAATGTATAAAAATAATCCATCCAAATATAAGCCTATAAATTATGGACAAAAATTAGAGTTAGAGGCGGATGAAAAAATTCCAACTAACAGTGATATAGAAAATTTTTATAAACAAAATAGTAACTAACTAAATAAAAAAAGAAAAAACAGTAATTTATAAATTTTACTGTTTTTTCTTTTTTGAACTTATTTTTATATTTTTAAAAGAAAATTTATGATCAGCCGGCTTACTCTTAGAATATATATTTAAAGCATCTTCATAAATGTTTAACAAATTATTTGCAAGCTCAATATCGCTATATTTCATTACCGATTTTCTAGAATTTTTGCTTAAATTTATTTTTTCTTCAGTTGACATATTTTTATATGAATTTATTAGTTTCTTCATATCATCGGCATTTTTATATATAAAACCATTTACTCCATCAATAACTTGTCCCCTATTTAATTTGTCATATATATGCAAAACAGGCAAGCCAACTGCCATAGCTTCTAACATAGATATAGAATTTGTATCTGATAGCGAAGCCGTTATATATAAATCACATATAGCATAATATTTAACCAATTCTTTATGCAAAATCTTACCCAAAAATATAACTTGATCATTAATTCCAAGGCTTTTCGCATAATCTTCAAGCTCACCTTTAGACGGCCCATCTCCCAAAATCAATAATTTGCATTTGTCTTCTTTACTTACTACCTCACTCCAATATTTTAAAAGAATATCTACACTTTTTTCACGTCCCAATCTACCGCAAAAACATATAATAAGTTCATCGTCATTAAGTCCGAGTTTTTGCTTTATTGACAATTTTTGTTGTTTATCTACACATTTTGGATCAAACCTATCTAACTCGACAGGATTTGGTACAATATAAACAGGCTTATCCACTCCACAGCATCTAAAAAACTCTTCCACTTTTTTTGAGGGGCCTGTAAGACAAGTTGCTTTTTCAGCTAAAATTTTAGCATATGCATGGGCAGTCTTCTTTGCAATTTTTATTAATTTTTTCGGCGCAACATAGTATAAATAATCGTCATACATAGTATGCATAGTATATACTAAGGGAATATTAAGCAATTTAGCTGCCATGGTTCCGGAATATCCAACACCAAATTCAGTGTGTATATGAATTATATCGGGATTAAATGCTTTAATATATTTATATCTGCTATGACTAGTAGGTGTTGCAACCCCATAGTTATATAACTTTTTAAAACTAATGCTTGGACAATATAAAATCCCGTCTTTTAGATCATGGTGCTTTGAATCAGGTAAAGCACAAACAACAAGTACTTCATGTCCTAATTTTTCAAGACCAGATTTTAAAGCCCTAACATGAGTTACTACTCCATTAATTGACGGTATATATGTTTCAGTAAATAAAGCTATTTTCATAAAACATTCTCCTCGTTATGAACTTTTAAATTCGTTAATATTATATCACAATTTTTGTCAAAAACAACCTAGCAATATTTTTGACAAAAATTATTGCTATAAGTGCGTTATATTATTAATATTTAGTAGACTTTTCATTTAATATTTGCTATAATTAGCTTTGTGTGAAATCATATAATTTTGAGATCGAGGTTGTTTTATGGGTCGGCTTTTAAAAAATATTAGCATATATTTTGTTGGAAATGTTATTAATAGATTTATGGGTTTTGTTGTTATGTCGGTTGCAACATACGTTTTAACCAATCAAAGTGATTTTGGATATTTTGCAATGTCATCAAACATGATAAACATAATAATGACTCTGGTTTGTCTTCAAGCATGGACAGCTATTATAAGGTTTGTTTTTGATTATGACAAAAAAGCAGGAAAAATACAAGTCATTACAACAGGATATTTTATGGAACTGGTAACATTTATAGTATATACCATAGGATATATCATTTTTAATTTAATATTTCCTGTTAGAGACTCCATTGAGCTATATTTGTTAAGTTTTGGATATGTGTTTAATCAGGGCGTGCAATTTGCATGCAGAGGCCTTGGAAAAAATAAATTATATGTAATATCTGGAATTGTTGGATCGGCGTCACAATTAATATCAAGTATAATATTCATGTTTGTTTTTCATATGACATCCAATGCGCTAATATTAGCTATGGCAACATCATATATTTCTCAAGCATTATTTATAGAATTCTTTTTAAAAAGTACATCTTATTTTAAGCCTAAATATATTAATTTAAAGTTAGCAACAAAAATGCTAAAATACTGTATTCCAAATGCACTTAATTATGCAGCTTCTTGGATCAATGAATCGTTAAATGTTATTATAATTGGAATTTATATTGGTCAGTCTTCTGCTGGCATATTTTCAGCCGCTTCTAAAATGAATTCTTTAATTGCGCTAGTAATGATAGCTTTTAATTTTGCTTTTCAAGAATATTCTTTCTCAATAAATAAGAGTAATGTTAGAGAAAAAATGTATAATAAAGTATTTGTGGTTTTTGTAAAATTTATGAGCTGTGGAATTATGATGCTTATTCCTATAACTTCTATTCTTTTTTCTTTAATAATTGGTCCTGCATATGAAAGCGCAAGAGAATTAATTCCACTGCTATATATAGGTTGTTTTTTAAATTCTTTACAAGCTTTTTTAGGATCAATCATGCAAGCTGAAAAAAAAGTTAATTTATTATTTATATCACAACTTATAGGCTGCATTGTTACATTTGTAGTAATGTTATTAACTATCAATTTTGTAGGTTTACACTCCGCAGCTATTTCTATGATTGCCTGTTTTTTAGTGGTTAGTTTAATTAGAATATATGGTTTACGCCCAAACATAATTTTAAAATTTAATATGACATATTTTCTGCACTTTTCATTAATGTTTATTTTAACGGTATATATATATATTAATTGCAACGAATTAATTAATTTACTATTTTGTCTAATTATTGGTATTTATTTCCTGTGCTGTACTATAAGCTTTATTAAAGATTTAAAATCAAAAAATTTAAAATCAACTGCAACAAAACCCGTAAAATGATTATAAAAATTAAGGAGAAAGTCAAAATATGAAGCATATTAAAATTGCTCCAAAGTTAGAAAAAACTTTTTTGTTTGTAATAAAACTATTTATGATAATTTTATTGTTTTGTGCATTTTTTAGTTTGTTTTATAAACAAATTCCTCAGCTAAAAACAATTAACCGAACATCTATAATATCTTTTGGTATATTTATTATTGCCGTTTGTGGAGCAATACGAATATATGGAGGCTTTCCTGTAGGTAAAAAAAATGTATCAGATATAATAAACTCTGTTATACTAGGAACTTTGGTTGGAGATGTTATAACTTTCTTAACCATGTATATAATGGGAATAAGTTCAATTAAATATTACGAATTTTCCGACGAATTTGTTGGCCCTGTAGATGCATTATCTAGCAATAATCACCCTTCATTTTCTATGTTTTTAAATCATTATATTAAAGAAAAAGTTATGCCCGGCCTTTTGTTGCTGCTGCTTGCTTTTTCAATACAAATAATAATAATTTGGTTATTGGCTAAATTTTCTAATGCAGTTTATTTTAAATTTAATAAACCCAAAAAAACTTTAATAATATATAGCTATGAAAAAGATTTACCCGTTTTAGTTTCTAAAATAAAAAAGAGCCCGTTGCGTTGGAATTTAAAACAATTAGTAAAATATGATGACATTAAAATAGGAAGAAAAATTAGGGGTAGTAGCGCTGTTTTCTTCTTCAATGTTCCCAGACATATAAGAACAGAATTAGTTGAATTTTGCTATAAACACAATAAAGACATATACATATATCCAGATATTTCAGACATAATAATATATAGCTCGTCCACACTGCTTGTTGACGATACTACTGTTTTAGCATCAACAGACTATGGAATGAGCTTTGAACAACTTTTTTTGAAAAGATTATGCGACATTATTTTCTCACTATTATTAATAATTATTACAAGTCCTATTATGATTATTTCTGCATTAGCAATAAAATTATATGATAAAGGCCCTATTTTATATAAGCAAAAAAGATTAACTAGAAACGCAAAAGAATTTAAAGTATATAAATTTAGGTCGATGATAGTTAATGCTGAAAAACACACTGGCGCAATGATTGCTAAAAAATATGATGATAGAATAACACCTATAGGAAAATTTTTAAGAAGATTTAGAATTGATGAGTTGCCGCAACTATTTAACATATTTAGAGGTGATATGAGTGTTGTTGGGCCAAGACCTGAACGAATGGAAATTGCTAAAGAATATCAAAAACACCTTCCTGAATTTCAATATAGATTAAAAGTTAAAGCAGGATTAACAGGTCTTGCGCAAATAATGAGCAAATATAATACTACTCCAAAGGACAAGTTAACGCTAGATATAGCATATATTCAGCAATATTCTTTATGGTTAGATATAAAAATAATTTTAAGAACACTAATAGTATTTTTAAAATCTGATAGCACCGAAGGTAACAAAAAACTATCTAAAGATGCTGTTGAATTTGTAAGAAATCAACTAAATAAAAACAAATAATCTACAATATCAGAAACTTATTAAGCAAAATTAACGTCAAAACTCCTGGAACTCCAGCAATAGCAGATATACAAACTACAAATACATTTAAATTAAGTAAGTTGGATGAAATTATGCCAACTATACCAAGAGATATAATACCAGAACTTGTTCCTAAAAGCGTTGATTTAATAGCATTATCACATCTCAAATAATAACCAAGCATAATTATAAAGACAAACAATATCGCTACAGATGTAAACATACACATTCCCCTTTTGACCTATAATGCTAAAGAATATTCTATATCATTTTTTATTCCTTTTTTTCTAGCTTCTTTTATTAGATAATTATATTTTGCTTCTAACGAGTCTATTTGATATATACATGCGTCTATTAAATCTAAATTAGTTTGAGAATTAAATAACAATTGAGCATGGTCAAGTTGATTTTTCACTTCTTCCAACTCCAGTAAAATTTTATCGCTGTGCATATTGTTTTTTTTGAAATATTGATCAATAATTGATATTAGGTTACGTATTTTTTCTACTAATTTCATAATTAACACCCCAAACAATTTAAAAATTAATATATAATTTCAATGGTAGTATTAACCAATTATAGAATTTTTATATACTAATTTGAAACAAAATCATAAAATTATTTTTAAAGCTTACATTTATACTATTCAAAACATTAATTTTTTATTACAAATTATTTAAAATATATAAAAATATTTACATGGTAGTGATAAATTATGATGACTTTTTTATTCAACGATATAAATTGGTTGCTTTCAAAAAAAGCTTTTTCTATTTATTCTTCGTGTATGTATAAACCAACATATGAAAATTACAAAATGAAAATGAACAGCTTTATTTCTAGTCCATTCATCAAGATATTTGTGTGTGAAGAAAAAGATAATAAAGTAGGAATATTAATTTTGAGTCAAGAAAATATCGTTCCAGAAATTGTTGGAATTGCTGTTTCTAAAAATTATCGTTGCCATGGAGTCGGAAAGCATATGATTTATACAATTATGAGATGTGAACATTTAAAAATTATTAAAGCTCAAACAGACAGTGATTCAATTGGTTTCTACCGCAAATGTGGGTTTACTGAAAATAAAGTAATTGTTAAATATAAAGACACTTTATCTGTTAGATATGATTGCGTTTTGCAAAAATAATAAAAGTTATACTATATAAAGGAGCAACACGATATGAGGGCACCGTTTCAAATATTAGCAATTCCATACAAAACAAAACCAGAACTACAATACTGCGTTTTTTATCGCAATAGTTCTGGTCAATGTCAATTTATTGCTGGTGGAGGAGAAAATAATGAGAGTCCAACTAATGCAGCTGTAAGAGAAATTAAAGAAGAAACTTCAATAGAAATAAAACATATTATAAAACTCAATTCTATTGCATACATTCCGGTAAACGTAATACCAAAACAATATAGAAAACAATGGAATAAAAACGCTTTTGTAATTCCCGAATATACTTTTGGCTTTGAATGTAATTCCAAAATAAATATTTCTCATGAACATTTTAAATTTGAATGGTTAAAATATAGTGATGCCATTAAAAAACTTACATGGGATTCAAATAAAACAGCACTATTTGAGCTTAACTGTTTATTGCAAAGTAAAATTTATAATGAATTATAATTTTTATTTAAAATACATAAACAAATTACACTTTAACATACCATTGTATAGCTTTCTTTTTTTATCACAATTTCTTCCAAAAAGCTTTTCAAAATCTTTATGAGGACTAATAATATAATAACTCCAGCCTTTCTTTTTCTTAAAAACTTTACCCATAGTTTTAATTATATTTTCCGCTTGCTTTTTTTCTAAAAGTCTTTCTCCATATGGAGGATTACATAAAACTATTCCAGTTTCAGTCTCATTTAAATTAAATTTCTTTATATCTCTTTGTTTGAATTTAATTATAGAATCCACACCAGCTTTTTTTGAATTGTTTAAAGATAGTTCAACTGCTTGTTCATCAATATCTAGCCCAATTCCACGAAAATCTATATCACTCCTAATCAAACTTATAGCTCTAAGTCGCTCACTTTTCCAAACATCTTTTCCAATTTGCCCCCATTGTTCACTAACAAAATTACGATTAATTCCCGGAGCAATATTTTTAGATTTTAAAGCACTTTCAATTAAAAAAGTTCCCGATCCGCAAAATGGATCATATACAATAGAAAAAGGCTTAACATGAGCTAAATCAATTATTCCGCATGCTAAAGTTTCTTTAATGGGAGCAACTGCAGAATTTTTCCGATACCCACGTTTATGTAAACCTTCCCCTGATGTATCTATATACAATGAAACTACATTTTTAATAATTGAAAATTGAATTTGATATAAACAACCTGTTTCCGAAAACCAGTCAACTTTATATGATTGCTTAAGCCTATCAACCACAGCCTTTTTTATTATAGACTGACAATCAGGAACACTTCTAAGCTGCGAATTAATAGAATGACCTTTAACGGGAAATCTATCTAACTTTCCTATCCAATTTTCCCAAGGCAAACTTTTAGTTTTTTCAAATAGTTCATCAAAAGCATTAGCTTCAAATTCTCCCATCTTTAAAAGAACTCGTTCTGCCGTTCGCAGCATTAAATTGGCACGAGGTAAAAATTCTATACCACCTGAAAACTGAACCCTTCCATCAGTTGTTTTTATATTTTCAGCACCAATTCTCTTTATTTCACCCGAAAGAACACTTTCTATTCCAAAGTGACAAGGACAAACAAATTCTAAATTTTCCAAACAAATCACCTAATATTTTTTTAATACTAATTAACAATATTTCCATCAATAACAACATATTTTGGTTCAGAAAAAGGAGAAAATATATCTTCATTTAACCTAAATGCAACAAAATTAGCTAATTTTCCTTTTTCAATTGATCCAACTTTATCATATATTCCACAAACTTCAGCAGCCGTTTTCGTAATGGACGAAATGGCTTGTTCTTTTGAAAGGCCATTTTTTATGGCAATACCACAGGAAAGTAAAATATACTGACTGGGTATAACTGGATGATCAGTGCATATGGCAACATTAGCATTATTTTCAACCAACTTAGCTGTGTTATATGTCCTCTGATTTCTCAGCTCTGGCTTAGATCTATCACATATTATAGGACCAGAAATAATATTGACGCCTTCTAAAGACTTTGCTATTAAATGGCCTTCTGTAGCGTGCACTAAAACATAATCTAAATTAAATTCTTTAGCTATTCTTATAGCAGTATAAATATCATCAGCTCTGTGGCAATGAAAAAAGGCTTTAATTTTCCTATCAAGCAAACCTAATAAAGACTCACATTTAAAATCAAATTCCAACTCATCTAAATCTTCATTATTATTTTTTAATTTTTCAAGACTCATTTTATATCGCCTAGCTTTTTCGAGCTGTTCTCTTATTAAAGCCACAATTCCCATTCTAGTAATTGGAGTTTGCTCCTTTTCACTATAAATATGTTTAGGATTCTCACCCAATGCAAATTTTATTCCAACAGGATCTTTAATAATCATTTCATCTACACAATTACCAAAAGTTTTCATAGCAACAAAACTACCACCTATTGGATTTGCACTACCAGGACCGGTTACAACAGTTGTTATTCCAGCATTAACAGCCTCTTGAAAACAATAATCCATTGGGTTTATAGAATCAATTGCTCTAAGCTGAGGAAGAATGGGATCGGTTTCTTCATTTCCATCACTTCCTTCAAAATCAATTCCATCCTCCCACATGCCAATATGTGAATGCGAATCAATAAAACCAGGATATACCTCTAAGCCGTCCCAATCAACACAATCATTAAAATCAGGACAATTCTCCATATCACCAACTTGCTTTATTAAACCATTTTCGACCAATATAAAACCTTTTTGTATAATTTCCTCAGGCGTTTTGAATATTTTAGCATTAGTATATATCATAAATTATAACCTCTAAACATCAATAACATATGTATTATATATAGCCTCTTAATTGTAGCATATTTAAAATACATATACAACAAAATAGAAATATATATCCTAACCAACAAAATATCATCTTGTTTTTGTATATATTCCATAAACAAGATGATATCAATATTAGCCTATAAATATTAAATTAAAAACTAAAATTCAATGTGTGAACCAACTGAACGCAAATCCTTACATGCTTCTATAACTCTTTTAGCCATTCCTGCTTGAGCTTTTTTCAGATAAGAACGTGGATCATATGTTGATTTAACACCAACATTACCCTCAATTTTTAAAACACCATCATAATTTTTAAAAATATGGTCTGCAACTGGGCGTGTGAACGCATATTGAGTATCTGTATCGATGTTCATTTTAACAACACCATATTCCAAAGTTTCATGTATTTCTTCTTTTGCTGAACCCGAGCCACCATGAAAAACAAATTTAAAGTGCTTATCAGAGCCATATTTTTCTTTTAAAGCTTGCTGCCCATCACGCAAAACAGTAGGCCTGAGTTTAACATTTCCAGGTTTATATACCCCATGAACATTGCCAAAAGTAGCAGCAATAATATATGTTCCTCCAACATCATTTAATGTTTCATAAGCTTTAATCATATCTTCTGGTGTTGAATATAGCTTTTCGTTAGCAACATTTTCATTATTAACTCCATCTTCTTCTCCGCCAACCACGCCTGTTTCAATTTCCAAAACTATATTATTTTCAGCACAGCGAGCAAGCAAATCTTTAGAAATATTTAAATTTTCAGATAAAGAAATATCAGAACCATCAAACATATGACTACTAAACAAATTTGGCAGCCCACTTTGACGACGTCTTTTTGTTTCTTCAATTAGTGGCAAAAGATAGTCATTTATATTAGATGCTTTACAATGATCTGTGTGTAAAGCAACATTTATATCATAACTATCAGCAACTAATTGGACATAGTTAGCAATTGCAATTGCACCCAAAACTTTATCTTTTATTGTTGCTCCCGATGCATATGAGGCTCCCCCAATAGAAACTTGAATTATTCCATCAGACTTAGCTTCCTGTAACCCCGCAAGAACAGCACTAGCAGTTTCCATACTAGAAACATTAAATGCAGGATAAGCGTAGTGATTATTATACGCTTTGTCTAACATTTGACAATATTGCCTATAATTTACAACTGGCATAAAAACTTAACCCCCGACAAATCATAATTAATTTTTACTAAGTAATTATATCTTATTTTTAAACAAACCGCAAGTAATAATTTTTATCAAATTTGATTTTCACGCACATATACGTTATAATTTGAAGTAAATAGGAGTTTTTAGCATGAAATTTAAATTAAAAATCAATAATTTTTCTCTAAAAGACACACTAATGTGTGGACAATGTTTTAGATTTAAAATAATAGACTCAGATTATTTTTTGGTTTTTGCTGGCTCTAATTCATCAAAAATCAAACAAGAAAAAGATATTCTAATATTTGAATGTTCTACCTGCCAAATAGACTTTTGGGAAAATTATTTTGATATTAGCACAAATTATAAAAAACTATTAAATAATTTTCAGGGAGATAAAATTTTAGAAAAAGCAAGAGCTACATGTGGTGGAATAAGAATTTTAAGACAAGATCCGTGGGAAACATTAATTTCATTTATAATATCAGCCAATAATAACATTCCTAGGATTCAAAGTATAATAGACAGATTATGTTCTAATTTCGGGGAAAAAATAAAAAACGGCTTTTCTTTTCCAACAGCACAACATTTAAAAAACTATACACAAGACGATTTATCAATACTGAAAGCCGGATTTAGAACAAAATATATAGTTGACGCTATAAAAAAAGTAAATTCTGGTGAAATAGATTTAAAAAAATTTTATACAATTAATACACAAATTTCAAAGCAAGAATTAATGAAAATTTGCGGCGTGGGGAACAAAGTATCGGAATGCATATTACTTTTTGGATATCATAAAATGGACGCATTTCCCATCGATGTTTGGATGAAAAAAACATTGCAAGAACATTATCCCAATGGTTTGAGCGAGCAAATTTTAACTTGTCCTGGCCTAGCCCAACAATTATTATTTCACAGTAAAAGAAATAATTTAATATAAATTGCCGTATACTAAATATTACTTGACAATTTTTAATGATTTTCATATAATGTTTTTAAAATTGTTGAAATAAATTAAGGCTATATACGATTAATATTTTTGGAGGAGATGCACAGTGAGTATAAACAAACAAACAATATTAACTTCTGAAGGTTTAAAAAAATTAGAAAATGAATTAGAGGAACTCAAAACAAAAACTCGCAAAGATGTTGCATCAAAAATAAAAACTGCAATTTCATTTGGAGATCTTTCTGAAAATAGTGAGTACGATGAGGCAAAAAATGAGCAAGCGTTAGTTGAGGCTAGAATATCTCAAATTGAAGCGATGCTTAAAGATGTAAAAATTGTTAACTCTAATGAATTAAGCAACGATATAATCGAGATCGGAAGTAAAGTTAAATTAGAAGATATTTCGTATGGAGATATTCTGGAATATAGAATTGTTGGCTCTATGGAAGCAAATCCAATAGAAGGCAAAATTTCTGATGAATCGCCTGTTGGAAAGTCGCTTTTAGGCCATAAGATCGGTGAAGTGGTAGAAACAGAAACTCCATCAGGTATAATAAAATACAAAGTATTAAATATAAGCCGTTGATTTAAAACTGCCAAGAAATAAGAAGCGGTAGATAGCTTCTTATTTCTCTATTATTTTGAGTAAAAATTTAAAATTAAGAGGTGTTTCCAAATGGATAATAATACAACCCAAAATTTAGGAGAACAATTAAAAGTTCGAAGAGAAAAATTAAAGCTTCTACAACAATCGGGACAAGATCCCTTTTCAATTACTAAATTTGATATAAATTCACATTCCAAAGACATAAAAAATAATTTTGACCAATATGAAGGTAAACAAGTCTGTGCTGCTGGAAGAATAATGAGCAAGCGAGTTATGGGAAAAATCAGCTTTGCCGGAATTCAAGATTGTTTTGGAATTATACAATGTTACATAAAAAAAGAATGTATGGATGAAGAAAATTATCGGCAATTTAAAAAGTTTGATATTGGCGATATAATAGGCGTTGAAGGAGAAGTTTGCAAAACAGAGCGCGGTGAAATATCAATAAAAACCAGCAAGATAACTCTATTATCTAAATCACTAATTCCCCTACCCGAGAAATTTCATGGCCTTCAAAATATAGATTTGAAATATAGACAAAGATATGTGGATTTAATAGTAAATTCCGATGTAAAAGATACATTTATAAAACGTAGTAGAATAATATCTGAAATTAGACGTTTTCTAGACAATGATGCCTTTATAGAAGTTGAAACACCTATTTTGAACAATCAAGCTAGCGGTGCTTCTGCAAGACCGTTTAACACCCACCACAATGCGTTAAGTATGGACATGGTTTTAAGAATTGCTCTAGAACTTCATTTAAAGAGGCTAATAGTTGGCGGTTTTGAAAAAGTATATGAAATTGGAAGAGTGTTTAGAAATGAAGGAACCGATACTAAACACAATCCTGAATTTACGTTATTGGAGCTATATCAAGCATATACTGATTTTGAAGGCATGATGGATATAACAGAAAGATTGATAAAAACAGTTGCTCAAAATGTTGTAGGAACAACAGTTATTGAATATGGAAACGAGAAAATTGATTTAGATCAACCGTTTAAAAGAATTTCTATGTCTGACTCTGTATTAAAATATTCTGGTGTTGACTTCTCAAAAATAGATTCGTTAGAACAAGCTAGACAAATTGCCAATCAGCATAATATTAAGTATGAAGACAGACATAAAATTGGAGATATATTGAATTTGTTTTTTGACGAATATGTTGAAAAGAATTTAATTCAACCTACATTTATAACAGACTACCCCGTTGAAATTTCTCCCCTTGCAAAAAGAAGTCCTAAAAATCCAGAAATCACTGAAAGATTTGAATTGTTTATTGTTGGTAAAGAATTTGCAAATGCATTTTCAGAGTTAAATGATCCTATCGACCAACGTGAAAGATTTGAAGCGCAAGCAGAACTCAAAAAGCAAGGCGATGAAGAAGCTTGTGACGTTGATTACGACTTTTTGAATGCGCTTGAATATGGCATGCCACCAACAGGCGGTATGGGAATGGGAATTGACAGGCTTGTTATGTTATTAACAAACAACGACAGCATTAGAGACGTCTTGCTGTTCCCAACAATGAAACCTCAACAAGATTAACATTTTTATTTTGAGTGAAAAATAGGAATTATGAAATAGGTGAGTTTGTGAAAGATAATGATAATGATTATATTTCCGAAAATTTAAAGAAATCATGTGAACCTGCTCAAATTGCTTCCGAGAATTTAAAGAAATTATGTGAACCGCTGCAAATTGCTTCCGAGAATTTAAAGAAATTATGTGAACCGCTGCAAATTATTGCTTCCGAGAATTTAAAGAAATTATGTGAAGGACCGCTGCAAATTATTGCTTCCGAGAGTTTCAAGAAATTATGTGAATCACAACAAATCATTCTCAAAGATATCAACAATCCACTGAAAATAATGGCACGGGGTTTTGTTAACGAACAAAAATTATTGACAGAAAAAACTAAATACTCAGCTATATTAAAACATAATTGGGCATATCCATTTAAAATAACACCCAAAAAAGTAGAAGAATTAAATAAGAAAAACTTTGATGAATATATGCTTGATTTCTTTACAGATAAACGTACGAAAGAAATGTTTTGCTACATAAACGATAATTTGCCAGAACATCATAAAATGTTATTTAAACAAATTGAAGATGGATATTTTAAAGAAATGTATGCACTTATTAATATTGCTATTTATCCAATTATTGATGATTTATTAAGTATATTATGTAAAAAAACTAATGAAAAAATATTAGCATCAATAATTGATTGGATTAAACAAAACATTCAATATGAAAGTTTTCCTATTATTAAGCTAAGTATGCTATCGAACAATATTGACTCTATTTTTAAATTTTTTAAATTCGATGAGGAAGGGGTATATAATAATGAAATATTCCCAAGACGACACCTATCTTTACATGGTAAGAAATACTCAAACAGAAAAATAGATTCTCTAATGCTGCTCAATACACTAACTCAGTTGTTGTATTATCGAGAATTCCTAAAACGTTTTAAATTGAAAAAAACAAATGGATCTTATATTATTGAGAAAGTATGCATGCGAAATATGGAATAAAACTTTAAAAAGTATTGTAAAAAAAGATACCTCCAGCTAAATTTTTTAGTGACATCAATATATTTAGTGTCACTTTTCTTATTAATACTTCGAATTAACCCCAAATACACCACCAAAGCATGCTGAAACACAAACAATTAAAATTTTTGCAAATTCACTAGCGCTAATTAAAAGACCTGTGCTGAATATTGTCATAATAAATATAATTAGACTTAAAACAACCCCACAAATTAGCCCCATTAACAAGCCTTTTTTATGATATAATCTAGCAGCTAGATAGCCAGATACAAAGCCCTCAATTCCACCGCAAACAATAATTATTGGATGAATTAAAGCTATAGATAGGTTAGAATGCAAAATTAATAATGCCATAATAGCAAATATTAAAAGCAAGACACAACTCCCCACCAAAACACCAATACCTACAGAAACTAAAATTTGCTTTAAATCTTTAGCTTTCAAAAAACCTGCCTCCCTTAAATTTATAAATTTAATATTAATATAATCTATGCCAATAAAAATTTATAAAGAACAAAGCATCCGAAATCTATATAAAAAATTTCGGATGCTTAAAATATTATTATTTATTTGTATTTTCATTTACATTGTCTATATTTTGAATTGCCCACTTTTTAACTCTAACTTTATTACGATCATTTCCCGTCTCTAAAACTAACAAATCATCTTTTATTGACGTTACTATGCCAACTATTCCTCCTATTGTAACAACAACATCTCCAATTTTAAGAGAATTTCGCATTTCATTCGCTTCCCTATCTCTCTTCTTTTGTGGCTTTATAAATAAAAAATAAGATATTCCAAACATTGCCACCATCATAAAAATTAAAGGCATAAATGCGCCAACACCCATTGATTCCATAAAATTTTCTCCTTAAAAAATATTTTAAAAATTATATGAGACTATTATACATGATTTTTTACACATTTACAAGTAAATAATACAAAATTATTATAGTTTTTAATATGCATAGGTTCAATGTCTTTATGAAGAATATAAAAGTATATTCAAAAAATTAACAAAAAATTAACAAAAAATTAATATTATATACATTTATATGAACTAAATTTTTTATACAATAACAAAGCGAAAAGCATAAAAACATATATTATAATAAGTATAGAGAGGAATAGAAAATGAATTTAAAAATAACAAAAAAAATGATTTCAATGCTTTGTGCCGCAACAATGGCAGTTTCATCTATTGGAGCATCTGTTAGCGCCATCAAAACGTATGATGGAGGTGCGCTCTCATCGAATCAAAAAGCAGATCTTAAAAATGCTGTTGATAATCTGAACAAGACTTTACAATCATCCATTTCTACTACAGACACATTTATAGAAAATGTTAATAAATTAAAATGCGAATGTAAAAGCATGCTTTTGATTGAAGAACTAGATAAGATGCTATTAAATTTAAACGAAATAAAAAATCAAATGAAAAAATGGGATGATTATATAATCGAAGATAAATATTTGGCTGATGAAATAAATGTTGAAATTAAAAATTTTAATTTAGATGACACAGCAAAAAGCATTAACTATCCTTTGGTTAGCTTTGCAGCAATAAATGACAGCCTATCTGAAATATTAAAAAATATGCAAAACATTGATATGCAATTAAAAAAAGAAAATGAGCGTATATTTTCCGGAAAAATTGATAAACCTTTAAATAAAAATGAAGACCCAGACAATTTATTGACAAATAAAATTTTAAAAATAAAAAACTCTAATATGTCAAACAAAGACAAAATTGATGAGATTATCAAAATTTTAGAAAACAACAAATTTAATGACTATAAAAAACAATTAAATGTTATATTACCAATCATAGATTCATTGCAAATAAATAATGTTGATGGTCTTGGTAGAATGGTAAATGGTGTGGTTGTAAAACTAAGCCAAGAAGAAATTTACAGTAATAAACAATTGCGCAAAGCTTTCAGAAAATTTTTAAAAGAATCTATAGAAAAACACATAGATCAAAAAATTGATTCTCTAAAATCTAACGACATAACTAAAGATTTAGCAGACTACATTGCTAAAGACAAAAGTGAAATAGTAAAAACCTATGCAAGCATGGTTATAACCTCAACGGCTTATTCGAAATATACTGAGGAATCTATATTTTTGGATTCAGTTGATAAAGAATTAGATAAGAAAACAAAAAGTTATTTACAACATTGCAAAGATAAAAGAAAAGTTAAAGACTTTTATAATTTTTATATTAATCAAATGTTCAATAATCTTTTAGATAAAGACTTTAAATTCAACAATAACGTATTCTCTGAAGAAGCTAAGAATCTATTAAGAGAATATGTTCATCAAGTTACCGGAAAAAGAACCGATGTAGAAAAAAAATATTTTCTATACAATGGACAAACATATTACACAACAACCAATCATTTAGACCATGCTCTTGTCCAATATCCAAAATTAAAAGATGTTCATGAAAAAATTTTTAGAGCTATTAGAGAACGTATTAATTTGAACATTGTAGATTCTGATGGTATTCCATATGGTTCTGAAGAAGACCTAAAAATAGAGGTGGAAAATGCACAAAAGGCATTCAACATTCTCCAAAAGTGTGTAGTACCAATAGATAATGATGAATTGGTTTTAATTGAAGATCTAGCTAATGATGACAATAACAACGACAATGTAATCAACAATGAGCAAAACAATAACAACAACGTAATCAACAATGAACAAAACAATAACAACAACGTAATCAACAATGAGCAAAACAATAACAACAACACAATAACAACAACGTAATCAACAATGAGCAAAACAATAACAACAACGTAATCAACAATGAGCAAAACAATAACGACAACGTAATCAACAATGAGCAAAACAATAACGACAGCCATAATGACCGTAACGCAAGAATATTACAAGAATGTTTAGACAAAACTGAGAAATTAAAGGAAAAACTTCGTAAACAAGAATCTGATTTTAAAGACTGGTTAAGATTAACACATAATATTACTTTGGAAAATAATAATTTAGGTAACAACAATGCTAATGATGATATCGTTAAAGATGCAAAGAACATTATAGACAAAGCTGCAAAATATATAGATTATGCTGAGCAAGCAATAGCAGCAGGTCATAATGATAAAAAAACTATAATTAACACTAATAAACAACTGATTTATGATAAGATAGAACTTGAAAAAGATATTGAAGATTTCAAAATTAAATATCCAGAAAACTAATAGTAATTATAAAAACTTCCTGAACTAATTTTCGGGAAGTTTTTTGCATAATATAAAACTTAAAATAAAGAATTCAAATTTTCAATTTCTTGCTTCGATTTTAAATTTAAATTTCCATCTGCTTGAAAAATACTCTGATATGAATATAAACAATATCCTTTATATTTCTTATATTTTCTACAACATTCTTCTTGTCTTTTTAAAATGTCTGTATTATTTTTCCACTCCTTTGCTCCCATACCTGCATGTTGATCATTATCCATTCCAACTTTATATACCGCCATACCAACATAAAGTTCAGCATTGTTTTTTATTAAATTATTCCAGTCATCTACAGTTTTGTCAAAAGGATGAGATGAATTGTCAAAACCAAAATAAATTTGAGGCATTATATAATCTAAATAACCAGATTCCGATAACCACAATTTAACATCAATAAACATCGAATCATAATTATTTTTTAAATTTGCTTGAGGACTTACTCCAAATTTAATATTGGAATTTTTTTCATGACATTTATTACACATTGCTTTTACTAAATTTGATGTTCCATTCCTACGCCACGTGTTAATATCGCAATTTGGCTTAACTTTATTATAATAATCAATATCATTTTCCTGTAATGTATCTATTTTAGAGGGATAGAAATAATCATCAATATGTATTCCATCTAGAGCATATTTGTTTAATATCTCATCAACAACCTCTACAATAAATTGTTGCACATCAGGATTAGTAGGAATTAATATATATTTTCCTGTTAAATCTTTCATATAATAATCTCGTCTATTTTCAGCTAAATACCATTTTTTTATTATATAATTGTTAGATATTTTTGAGAAATCCTCATCCGACATAGTTCGTAAAGGGTTAATCCATCCATGTATTGATATATTGTTCTCCCGAGCAATATCAATAATTATTTTTAATGGATCAAATTTTAAATTTTCGCCCAAATTTTCATTAAAGTACTTAGACACTGGAGAAGTGGGTGATTCATAAAACGCATCACCAAACGCTCTCAAATGTAGCATTAATGTGTTAATTCCACAACTGCGCAAATTATTAAAAATTCCTCTAACTGTTTCAACAAATTGTTTTTCATCTTTATTTTTTAATAATAACTGCCATTCTAAATAAGAAAACCAACATGCTCTCATTTCCGGCGACTCTTTTAATTGACTTGAAAAGTCTTCTTTATCATTATCATTTAATTCAGACTGTTGAGAAAAATTTTGATCAAATATATAAATATAGTCTTGAAAAAACAAAACAGCAACAAATACTAAACATAAAAAAAATAATAAACCATAAAATATCCGTTTCATTTAAACAATCCCCCACTACATATTTTATAATCTTAATTAATAATATGCGGACAAGATATTATTTTATGCCTTATTATAAATATTAATTTTAAATATTCAATTCAATATTTGCAATATATTTATCAGTAGTTATGGTTAATGAGCCATCAGTTTTTAATACCAATTTTAAATTATCAATATGAGCAGGATTAGCGAAAAATTCTATGCCATTTTCAATATTTTTGGTTTTTAGTTCATATTCTTTTGACAAATTAAATTCACTATTATTATTTTTACTTGTAATTTTACTAATTTTATCATATGTTCCATTTAATTTATGCGTATCTTGAAAATTAACTTTATACTCAATATTTTGCAGAATGTTGTCTATAGACTTTTTTTCAATTGCTTTATTAGAATTGTCTTGTGTTGCATCAGTTTGTTCTTCCAAATTATTTTTATCAACTTCATCTAATTTATTATTAAAATCTGTATCTTCTAATTTTTCATCATCTGTATTGGAATCATTTTTAACATCAATATCTGATTTTTTCAACGTCTTCTTGCTTTTAGATAAATTTACAATTTTAACGATTTCCAAAATCAAAAGCAAAAAACACGGTAATATAACAATTATCAAACATCCCCAAATAGATGACATAAACAAATAAATGCCGCCTAAGGCAGGTATAGTATCTTCCATTAAAAATGTTTGATTAGCAGGAACCACCATTTCTTCTTCAACACCATTGATATTAGATTTAACAAGAAACGTTTTTTTATTTATTTCAAAATTGAATTTAGCAATATTAACGTTATTATTGAACTTTACAACTACAGAATCTCCCGCATTCGGCTTTAAATCATAGTTAACTAGTGCTGCATCATTTGTCTGTAAAACATAAAAACTTTTTCCAAAAAAATTGAAATCTGATCTGCTATCATTAAAGATATATTTACCAAAAATTAAACTAATATATAACAATAAAACTAGCACGTAAAATGTTATAAAAAAAAATCTAATCCATTTAAACTTCCTTGTTTTTTTCATGATAAATTTTCTCCTTACATTTATTTTATATATTTTTGTTTATATAATTATCTAGTTAAAAAAACAATTAAAAAAATTTCTTTTCTTTTTTACACTACAAGGCATACAATCAAAGCAAACCAATATAACATCATCGCCAATAATATTAATGTTATTCCAGGAGACTACTATATCATCTTCTCGTCCTAAAAGTCCAAATAATTTATTTCGTCCATATATAACAAGAGAAATAACTTCTGCCGAGCATGTATCTATCACTACATCATCTACACACCCTAAGCTAACACCATTTTTAATATTTATAACATTTTTATCTCTAAGGTCTTCTAATTTGCACACCATAACATATAACCTCCAAATAATATATACATATAAATTAGTATGCAAATAAAAAATTTACTATGAAATTTTCAAATAAACTCAGTATTATACACATCTAGTGCATATTATACATCTTTTCATAAGTTTTGTCTACAAAATTACATTTTTAATCAAATTCCCTTATATTTTTTTCTTGTAGCAATTCCCCCTCGTATGTGTCTTTCCTTTTTATTAATCTCCAAAATTTTTTGAACTTTTCTATACAAAGATGGATTTAACTTTTTTAATCTAACACTAACGTCTTTATGCACAGTGCTTTTAGAAACACCAAATTTTTTTGCTGCCGCTCTAACAGTTGCAGAGTTTTTAGCAATATGCTCTCCTAATTGTATGCACCTATCGTCAAGTTTATTGTTCAATAAAAACACCTCACACAACATACTAACATTATTCAATATGTATGCAAGAAGTTCAAAAGTGATACAATCAATTTAATATAACAATAAAAAATGTATGTCTCACAGATGAAACATACACATATCATGGAGCGGGTTACGAGGCTCGAACTCGCTACCTCCACCTTGGCAAGGTGGCGCTCTACCAGATGAGCTAAACCCGCAAAACAAAATATTCAAATAAATATAGTAGTCAAAAAGTAAACCAAGAAGACCATCATAATTTCACAAAAGACTTTATAAACCAGCTCCAACAAAAGTAAAAATGTCAATCCCAAACTAAAGACTGACAAAAACCAACACATCTTGAAATTGGTGCCTCCGGACGGAATCGAACCATCGACACGAGGATTTTCAGTCCTCTGCTCTACCGACTGAGCTACAGAGGCAAATTTGACTAAATAAATCTAGTCAAAAAAATGGCGACCCTGAACAGACTTGAACTGTCGACCTCCTGCGTGACAGGCAGGCGTTCTAACCAACTGAACTACAGGGCCATACTGTGGTGGGAACTACAGGGCTCGAACCTGTGACCCCCTGCTTGTAAGGCAGATGCTCTCCCAGCTGAGCTAAGCTCCCGATCAACACACCTCAACAACGAGTATTATTATACACAAACAATTCTTATTTGTCAAGGAAATTTGAAAAAATTTTTATTTACATAACATTGTATAATTTTTTCGAGGTTTTTCCAGATTTTATGTAACATATTCACACAAACAATGCTGTTCTTTAGCTTAAAACAAATTATCACATAAATTTATCTTTTAAAATATTTACTATATCAGAAAAATTTTTAAAGCTATAATGATCTATAGAAAACATATTTAGTATATTATCAAGTTTTCCTTTAGAAAATCTAACATCACAAATTCTACACGCATCAAAGTCTACATAAGAATCTCCCGCATATGCAATTATATCATATTTATCTCTAAAATATAAAATAACCTTTTGTTTATCTATACCAAATTTTTCAGAATAAAATCTATCATTTACATTTTTCACTAGCTTTATTCCACCGTCTTCATAAAAGCCGTGATTAGAAATTATATCTACGTCATATATTCCTTCCGATTTTAATTTTCTTTCAATATAATATTCACACCCAGCACTTAATACTAAGAAATCTCCTCCCAACTTCCTAACCAAGTTAACAGCTCTCGCAAAATAAGGGTCAAGTGGTATATATTCAATTTCCTTTTGCAAATCACTCTCACTTAAATTAATATTACTAAATACATCAGATAACAATTCAAATCCAGACTTCAAACTATTTGAAAAAGCTCTATCATGCTCATATCTATACATAATTTGCAAAAAGAAATCTTGTGATGTCATAGTCCCATCAAAATCACTTATAAACAAAAACCGCTTCAATTTATATTACCTCTTTCAAACAAAAAAATCGCTCAAAGTCTCCACTATAAATAAAATCATTAAAATCAAATATATAATGATCTGCATTTTGCTGAAGCACTTTTTTAGTTTCATCAGTCTGCCTATCATCAACAGCAAAATAGCCCATACCACACTCTTTGACCAACTTTAATGGCTTAAATATATCTTCAAAAACAGCACAATTTTCTGGAAAAACTCCCATGTGTTTCGCAGCAATCTGATATATAGCTGCCGATTCTTTATTCACTCCCAATTTATCTGAATATAAAAAATGCTCAAATAAATCATAAACACCATGTCTCTTTAAAATTAGTTCAGTAATTTCAGCATAGCAAGATGTGGCCAGTGATATATGAATTCCTTTCATTTTCATGGTCTCCAATAATTTTTTAGCACCCGGCTTTAATTTTACTTGATTTAAATATAAATCTTTTGCGATGTTATACCACATCATTTTTATTTCGTCAATAGTTTCAGATAAATTATATATTTTTTTTGTATATTTAGCACATTCTGTAGGAGGCATATGCATTATATCCTCAGAATATTTTAAAGTTTTAACCACTCCAATTATTTTATGAAACTCTTCATCAACTTTTCCCCAAACCCATGTAGAATCCAATAAAGTTCCATCCATGTCAAAAATCGCCGCACTATAGTTCATATAACGTCTTCTCCTTGCTTATAAAATATAAATATTGTAAAATTATATAATAAATAAAAAGGTATATTAGGAGTAAAAAATGAAAGTTGTAATCATTTCTGGTGGAAACATTCCCCCAAAGTCAATATTAAATAAATACATAACTAAAAATTCATATATAATATGTGCCGATAGTGGGTTTGATGCACTAACAAGCACTAACATAAAGCCCAACTTATGCGTTGGAGATATGGATTCGGTAAAATCTAGCCTAGCAGGTCAAACAACACAAATATATCCCAAAAACAAAGACAAAACCGATACAGAAATTGCTGTAGACATAGCAATAGAAAAAGGAGCAACTGAAGTCATATTGTTAGGATGTTCTGGAACTAGGCTAGATCATACTTTGTCCAATATAAATATGCTTAAAATTTTACTCGAACACAATATCGATGGAAAAATGGTAGACTCAAATAATATAGTAATGCTTTGTGATTCACAAATCCAAATAAAATCCGCTAAAAATTGTTACTGTTCATTAATTTCTTTAACTCAATGCACAGGCGTAACAACCCACGGTTTAAAATATTCACTAAAAAATGAAAATTTAAATTCAAAAACATCTAGAGGAATAAGCAATGAATTTAGTTCAAATCTAGCCACAATAACTCTTAAATCTGGACTTTTACTAGTAATAATATCAAAAGACTAAACAAACTAATTTTTCTTTTTATGCTGTATTTTATATGCAACCCGTAATTGCCACTTCAACGGCAATATCTTCGATGCAATATATGATAATTTCATAGATAAGCCTGGTATTATAAGTAATTGTTTTTGGAACAATTTTTCAACTGCCATTTTAGCAACGTCCTCACTTAACATAGGTTTAACAGAAAAGTGTACGCCAGCTCTTTTGTTAAACTTAGTTTTTACTGGCCCAGGACATAGCACACTAATGCTAACGTTGCTTCTCTCTCTCCGCAGTTCTTCATAAATAGCTAAAGATAGTTTTATAATATAAGACTTTGTCGCATAATAAGTTGCCATAAGCGGACCTCCTGCTGCAAAGCCCGCCGACGACGCAACATTAAGAATGTATCCCCTATTTCTTCTAATAAAGTCCTTAACATATAATCTAGACAATATTTGAACAGCGCAAACATTAAGATCTATCATATTAATATCTGTTAAAAGATCAGAATCTGAAAATTTATTGCAACTTCCAAAGCCTGCGTTATTCACTAAAATGTCTATTTTTATATTTTTGGTCATTTCATATAACTTATAACAATTTTGCTTTTTTGACAAATCTAAAGCTATTATTCTAGTTTTCACTTTCAGTGTCTTGGCAAATTTAGAAAGACTATCTTCATTTCTCGACACAAGTATTAAATTTATATTTTTATCAGCAAGTTTTTTAGCAATATCTCGTCCAATTCCAGAACTAGCGCCTGTTACAAGAGCTACCATAACCTTCCTCCTAACTAATTTACAATATAAATTTAATTTTCTGTAAATAAACCATACAAATCATTATTTTTGCTGAAAAAAAGCAGTTATTGCACGATAATTTTCAAACACATCTACTTTAGATGAGATTTCAAAAGGCGAATGCATAGATAATATAGGAACACCCACATCAACAACATCCATATTTAACTTAGCCAAAAACATAGCAACGGTTCCGCCGCCTCCACCATCTACTTTTCCTAATTCACCTGTTTGCCAATTTATACTTTCATAGTCCAATAATCTAGTAATTTTATCAACAAATTCTGCTGAAGCATCAGATGTTCCAGACTTACCACGAGCTCCAGTATATTTGGTAATTATAGTGCCAAATCCACACATCGCTGAATTCCTTTTTTCATACGCTACTGCATAGGTAGGGTCAAATGCAGCACCAACATCAGTGGACATACACTCAGAATTTGAAAGAACAGTTCGTCCATCTATACCAAATATTTTTGCCAAATCATCAATAAAATATTTAAAAAAGTACGAATTCATTCCTGTGTTTCCAACACTGCCAATCTCTTCTTTATCTGCTAACATAGTAACAACTGTATATTCTGGTGTATCACAGTCTAATATAGCCCTCAATGAATTATAAGCACAAACTCTATCGTCTTGACCATATGCTCCAATTAAGCTTCTGTCAAAACCAACATCAGATGCTTTAAACGCTGGAACCATTTCCAATTCTGCTGAAATAAAATCTCTCTCTACAATTTCATATTTTTCATTTAAAATTTTCATTATATTTAATTTTACCATTTCACTTTTTTCATCATCTTTAAAAGGCCTAGAACCAACTAATATATTTAAATCTTCTCCATAAACGATGTCTTTAGCAGGTCTTTTCATTTGAGATTCTGCAAGATGTGGCAAAAGATCATTTACACAAAAAACGGGATCATTTTCATCTTCACCAATCCTCACTTCAATTTTCTCACCATTTGCTTTAATAATAACACCATGTAAAGATAACGGAATAGCTGTCCACTGATATTTTTTTATGCCGCCATAATAATGAGTTTTAAGAAAAGCTAATTGACTATCTTCATAAAGAGGGTTTGGCTTCAAATCAAGTCTAGGAGAATCAATATGAGCAGCGGCCAATTTTATGCCATCTTTTAATGATTTATTTCCAATAATTGCTAAAATTAAGCTTTTATTCCTATTAACATAGTATATTTTATCTCCAGGTTTATATTTTACATTTGTTGAAAAAGGAACAAATCCATTTTCTTTAGCCATTTCTAGTGAATAATGGCAGGCTTCCCGTTCTGTTTTAGATAAATCCAAAAATTTTTTGTATAATTCACAATAATTATGTACACTACCCAACAATTTATCGCTCAATTTTACATTTGCATTTTTCTTAATATAAAATAATTCCTTTTTTAATTCTTCAATATTCATTTAAAATCTTCCTTTCTTAAATTAAACTTCACTATATAATTTTTTATATATTTTTTTTACCTCATCCACTTTATTAATATAATCATAAGCGGCGGGATATTTATTTTTATTGTCCTTTAAATATTCATCTAACGGTTTATTGCTGCCATCGGATAGCCACTCGTTCACTTTGCCTCTACCTGAGTGATATGCTGCAGCAACTTCTTTATCCGTTTTAAACTCTTTACGAAGCGTTGATAATATATAGGTTCCATATTTTATGTTAACTTCATAGTCAAAAATATCTTTATATTCATAATAATCATCTGAATTTAGCCTGTTTTTTGCCCAATTAAACGTAGTTTCTGTTATTTGCATTAATCCTTTAGCCCCTGCGTTACTTTGAGCGTATTCGTTAAACCGCGACTCATTATAAATAATAGAATACACAAAATATTCATCAACACCATATTTTTGAGAATATTTACTAATACATTCTGAATATTTCTTAGGAAATAAATAATTTCTTGCAAAATGTGGATAAGCTAAAAACACAATTATTGAAGTAACTACTAAAACTAAAAAAGTTCTGAAAAAAACTACTCCAAATTTTCTTTTTTTTATAACAAACTTCATAATTTAAGTTGCTCCTTAAAAATAACCAACGTATATTAAAAACTATAACCATTTGTGTAAAATACATTCTACACTACTAATACAATTAACCAACCTATTATTGTTAAAAACAATTTCATCGGCATGCTCTATATAAAAATCGTCTTTTGGCTGCGAGTCTATTCTAACCATAGCATCATGCCTCTTAATATTATCTCTGTTTAATATTCTTCTCAAGCGAATTTGTTTTTTACTTAAAATTGCTAAACTATAATCACAAAACCTATAAGCCCCACTTTCAAACAAGGTTGGAGCATCTAGTATAATATTATCACAATTTTTTGCATTAATTTCAGTTTTTATTTTATTTAATATATATGGATTTACAATTTCACATAATTTCAAAAGTGAATGTTTATCATTCCAAACAATTTTTGCCAATTTTCTCTTATTAACACCATTATTTTCAACTACATTTTCAAAACTTTTACCTATAGCATCAATACATTCATCACAATCCACATAAAGTCTTCTAACAATTTCATCAGAATCAATTATCAAAAAGCCTTTTTTCTTTAAATATCTACTAATTTCTGACTTTCCAGAACCAGTTGGCCCTGTTAAACCAATAATCATATCATATACTCCTAAATTTATAAAACAACCACATTAAAACCAGCAGCTCGAATTAGTCTATTATAAACAGCCAATCCAACATTTTCTTTTTTAGGACATCTAAAAAAGACTTTTTTTGCTCCGATTTCATCAATTTTACGAAGTATCATAAAAATATTATGCGCTTGATCTTTCTCGTTATAACCAAAGGTTAAAACATTTTTATCAAAGAATTTTTGCTCATCATCAAAAACAGCACACCACACATCTTCGTTTAATTTATCGGTAACATAGGTTTTAAATTTATCTAACGTACTATCCACTAAAACAATATCTGCATTCGGAGAATAGTGTTTATATTTAGTGCCTGGTGATATAACCGTGCTGTTAGAACCCATCTGGTTTAAAACCGAATCATCCAAAACAATATTTTCAGTAACCTCTTTTAACATATCCATACTAATTATCCCAGGCCTTAGCACTCTTAATAAATCATCATCAAGTTTAATTATAGTTGATTCCAATCCAACTTCACATATTCCGCCATCTAAAATTGCTTTCACTCTTCCGTTTAAGTCATCATAAACATGATTAGCTGATGTTGGACTAGGTTTTCCAGATAAATTAGCCGAAGGCGCTGCTAAAGGAAATCCGCAAGCTTCTATTAATGTTCTAGAAATATTATGTGATGGAAACCTAATAGCAACAGTATCTAAATTCGCAGTAATTAAATTGGAAACACTGGCTTTTTTAGGGACTATTATTGTAAGTGGACCTGGCCAAAATTTTTCAATTAATTTCTGAAATATTTTAGAATGTATATCCATCATTAATTCATCTAACATATCTAAATCACTAATATGGCAGATTAATGGGTTATCTTGCGGCCTGCCCTTTATCTTAAAAATTTTAGATATTGCTTTATCGTCAAAAACATTAGCTGCAAGACCATACACAGTCTCTGTTGGCATAGCTATAACCTCACCATGTTTTAGCAAATCCGAACAATAATTAATATTTTCGGAAGTTGCATCTAAAATAGTTGTTTTTATCAATTTTAAACCTCCGCAGACAATTTCAATGCCTGATCTGCAGTAATTAGCGCGTCTATAATTTCATCCAAATTACCATTCATAATTTGCTCTAAATGATATAAAGTTAGTCCTATTCTATGATCTGTAACCCTTCCTTGAGGAAAATTATAAGTTCTAATTCGTTCAGATCTATCTCCTGTTCCAACCTGCATGCGTCTTTCACTAGCAATTTTTTCTTCTGCCTCTCTCTGAGCTTGTTCATAGAGTCTGCTGCGTAATATTTTCATAGCCTTATCTTTATTTTTAAACTGGCTTCTTTCATCCTGACATTCAACCACTAAACCTGTTGGTATATAAGTAAGCCTAATTGCAGATTCAGTTTTATTAATGTGTTGCCCTCCAGCGCCGCTAGCTCTAAATGTATCCACTTGTATATCGCTTGGATTAATATCAAATTCTACTTCTTCTGCTTCTGGCAAAACAGCCACTGTAACAGTTGAAGTATGAATCCTGCCTTGAGTTTCTGTTTCAGGGACTCTCTGAACTCTATGAACACCACTTTCAAACTTAAATCGTGAATATGCACCTTCTCCAGTTATTTCAAAGCTTACTTCTTTAAATCCGCCAATCCCTGTTTCATTAGCTGACAAAAGTTCTATTTTCCAGCCACGCTTTTCAGCATACATAGTATACATTCTATATAAATCAGCAGAAAACAAAGCAGCCTCATCGCCACCAGCACCGCCTCTTATTTCTATAATAACATTTTTTTCATCATTAGGGTCTTTAGGCAATAATAGAACCTTTAATTCTTGCGCCAATTGTTCCATTTTTTCTTCATTTTCATCATATTGTTGTTTGGCCATTTCTTTAAATTCTTTATCTAAGCCACCTTCTTTAAGTATGTCTTTTGCTTCATTTAATTCATCTTTTGCTTTACAATATTTATCATACGTTTCTACAATAGGAGTTATCGTTTTTAATTCTTTCATCAAATTTCTATATCTGTGTTGATCAGTAACAACATTAGGATCCATAAGTTGATTATTAATCTCCTCAAGATGCATCCTAATATTATCCAGTTTATCAAACATATCAGCCATAATTTTCACTTTCCCTCTTAACAATATTAATAAATATACATACACTCATCTATTATATCATGATTAATTAAACATCGCAATACAATAAACAAAAGGCATAAACAAAGCTTTATATGCTATAAATTAAATATTTTTACTATTTAATCATTATCTGATATAATAGTAAAAATGTTACTATATTTATTAAAGTTAGGAATTTTAATCATGATATCATTTGTTTTAGGAACAGGCAATAGTGATTTTCTGAGTTACTTAATTAAGAAATTTAAAAAATCTAACAAAAACAATATTATTATAATTGTACCAGAACAATATTCATTTTCTGCTGAACAATATGTGCAATCTAAATTAAATATATTAAATAAACATATTGAAGTATATAGCTTTAAAAGATTAACCCATCATATATTTAAAAAATTTGGCGGGCTAGCTGGCGAATATGCTTCAAAAATTTCAAAAATTTCAATATTAAACTTAATTTTATATGAATTTAAAGACAAATTTAAAATATATGGTAAATTAATATATAAACCCAGATTTGCAGAAATTCTTCTAGATACAATAGAACAAATTAAAAATAGTGGCATTTCAATAACTGAACTAAATTTGAAATTACAAACGTTAACAGATAAAAATTTAAAACTAAAAACAGATGAATTTTTGCGAATATTCACTGCATATAACTCATACATAAAAGCATATTATAGAGATTCCAGTGATGACATTACACGTGCGATTAAGATAGCAAACGAAAATAATTTTTTTCGCGGAAAAGAAATATATTTTGACAAATTTTTATCATTTAGCGGCACACAATTTCAATTTATAAATACAATGATAAGCCAAGCTGACGTTTCATTCTGCTTATATTACGAAGACAAAGAACCATTATTTGAAACTACAAGGTTAGTAATCAACAAAATTAAATATATGGCAAGACAAAAAAATATTAAATTTCAAAATTTTGTAGTAGATGATAACATATCTAAATCACCTGAAATATATGCTGTCGAAAAAAATATATTACGAACCAAACCAACCTCATTAAATCATGCGTTTGAGTCCACCAAAAACATAAAAATAATTATTGCGAAAAATAAATACGAAGAAATAAACTATGTTTTATCTCAAATAATCCATCTTGTTCAAAAAGGAATGAAATATTCAAATATTGTTTTACTAACAAGAAGCTTAAATAAATATAAAAACATTTTAGTTAGCGCTCTAAAAAATTATAATATACCGTATTTTATAGATGAAACTTCATCTTCAGAAAATATGCGATTGATTAATTTTTGTCACAATCTACTATCTTTAACCGACAATTTTAATATTGAAACATGCCTAAGCCTTTTGCATTTAGATTTAACTTTGTTTACTACAGAAGAAATTTCAATATTTGAAAACTATATATACACATGGAACATAGATTCTAAAACAATAAAAAATGAATTTCAAAATAATCCTAGAGGGTTTGTTTCAAAAGAAAATGTGGATGAATGCGATGAAACAAATTTGCAAATTGCAGAAAAAGTTCGTACAACAATTATAGAGTCTATAAATATAATAAAAAACAGCAGCGATTCGTCTAAAGAAATAGCAACTAACATATTAAAAGCCTTAGAAACATTAGGCGTTAAAAATTATATAGAAGCTAACGAATCTTCAAATCGTGATATTATAAACAATTTAACCATGCAATGGAATATATTAATTGACATATTAGAGACTATATATAAAATAACAAAAGATATTTCAATTTCTAAAAAATTATATAAACTTTTATTTCAAAGCGCAGTAAAAAATATAGACGCTGGTCAAATTCCCAAAACATTAAATTCTCTTTTGATTGGATCAATAGAAAGAACCATAGTTGATAATCCACAAGCCACATTTATTATTGGTGCAAATGATGGAGAATTCCCATATCATTCCAGCTCTAACGGAATATTCACAAATAATGACTTGATAAAATTTGAAAAAATTGACATAAAAATTGGAAACACAGTTTTAGAAAAAGACTCATTAGAACGCTTAATTGCATATAGAACTGTTTGCTCCCCATCAACACTATTATATATTTCTACAAAAACTTCAGATATCAGCGAATCTAATTTATATCCGTCTGAAATAGTATTGGATTTAATAAAAACATTTGGTGAACAAATAGTACATCATGTAAGCAATAAAGACATAATATTCCAATGTTTAACCGATAAGAGTACACTCTTTCAGCTTGCATATCATTTCAATGACAATTCAAAAGAATCGGAATCTTTAAAAGAATATTTAAATAATAATAAGAACTATCACAAACAAATTACATTAATGAATAAATCTAAAAATAAAAAGCAACAAAAAAAATTGCCAAATAATTTTTTCCCTAAAATTATTTCACCTTCACAAATAGAACAATTTTATAGATGCCCTTTTTCATACTACTGCAAATATGGTTTAAACATAAAGCCTCGTTCTCAAACCAATTTAGACTCCCCTAATATTGGTCTTATAGTGCACTACATATTAGAAAAGGTTGTATCAAAGCCAAATTTTTTAGACATGTCTACCAACGAAATAAAAATTAATATCGAAAAACAACTATTACAATATATTAAAAATAATTTGGGTGGAGAAAAAAATAAATCCGCAAAATTTGTTCAAATATGCAATAATTTAATAAAAATTTTGTTAGAATTATGTGAAAATATAAAGAATGAACTTAATCTTAGTAAATATAAACCAATTAAATTTGAATATGAAATATCTAACAGTTCAAAAACTAAATGTCTCAAAGTTCCCATAAATTATGATTCATCAATATATATTGGCGGAAAAATTGACCGAATAGATATGTGCACTATCAACAACAAAAAATATATTAGGATTATTGACTACAAAACCGGAAATAAATCTATTAATTTTACAGATCTACAAAGAGGATTAAACCTTCAAATGCTAATATATCTTTTTGCAATTTATCAAAACGGAGAAGAAGAATTTGGAGATTTTGTTCCAGCCGGAATATTATATATGCCAGCAACTGGAGCTATGAAAAACTATACAATTTCCGAAAGAAATCCTAGCGAAGAAAAAATTAAGGAAACAATTAAAAAAGGTTTTAGAAAAAACGGACTAATATTAGACTCACCTGAAAATATTGAAGCTATGGAAAAAATAGAAGATGGAAATCAAGGACAATATATTCCTTTGCGAATGTCTAAAGACGGCAAAATTTTTAAAAGTGATGCAGAAAAATTTTTAATATCTAAATTTGAATTAGATTCCCTGTTTGTGTTTGTAAAAAATCAAATAAAAAAAATGTATCGTTCCCTACTTGATGGAGTAATAGAACAAGCTCCAATTAATATAGCTGAAAATCAAATTACGTCTTGCGACTATTGTGATTATAAAGAAATTTGTAATTCAGAAAATATAAAAACCGCTCCATTAATAAAAAAGATAACTAAATCTGAATTTTTTGATATGCTAAGTGAGGAGATAAGAAAAAAATTATGCTAGATAAAAAAGATTTATTCGATTGTTTAAAAATAAATTTAATGACAAAATCTCAAAAGGAAGCTGTTCTATCAGAAAAAACTCCTATTTTACTTTCTGCATCTGCTGGAAGCGGGAAAACCTTTGTTTTGTCAACAAGAGTTATTTTTAAATTATTAAATTCACAAAATCCAATATATCCTCAAGATCTTTTGGTAGTAACATTTGCTAAGTCAGCAGCAAAGGAAATGTTTGAAAGAATCTCCCTGCAGATGAAAAATTTAATAGCAAAATATCCAAACAACAAAGGTTTATATAAGCAATATTCATTATTATCACAATCAAACATAACCACTATCGATTCTTTCTGTTCTAATTTACTGCGTGAAAAATTTGAACTAGCTAATATTTCTCCTAATTTCAGAATTGCAGAAGAAGCTGAAATTCATGAAATTAAATCTAACACTTTAGATGAAATTTTCGAAGAACAGTATAGTAAATCTCCAAAAAAGTTTCAAATGCTGTGTGATTACTTTAGCTTAAACAGCGATTTGAATTTAAAAAATGCACTATTAGAAATATATCAAAAATCTAGAACATACCCCTTTCCTCAAATATATCTATCTAATATTATTAGTGAATATAAAAATCCTCCTAAACTAGATGACAGTAATTGGGCTAAAGAAGTTAAAAATGGAATTTATGATAATATAAATAAAGCAAAATTTTTATTATTAAATTCTCTAACTTACATGGATGATCCTATACTTAGAAAAAGCTTTTCTCCATGCATAAAAGAATTTATTAGTCAATTAGAAATAGCAGCAAATAAAATAAATACTTCAAAATACAGCGAAATATCTTCCATATTAAATCAAGTCAATTTTCCAACCTTTCCAAGATATAATAAAAAAACAAATGCATTTGACCAAGATTTATGTAATGAGATCAAATCTAAATATATAAATCCTTCAAAAAAAATAATATCATCTTTATCAAATTACATAATCACAGAAGAACAATATGAAAATGATCTAAATAAGCAGCTTCCAATATTAAAAAAACTCGTTGACTTGTCTCTGGAATTTTATGAAAAAATAGAACAAAAAAAGCAAAAGTTAAATTTATTAGAATTTTCAGACCTCCTTTTAAAATCATTAAAATTGTTAGCTACTCCCTATGAAGATGGCTTTGCTTTAACGGATGTTGGAAAAGAAATGTCTAAATATTTTAAAGAAATTCTGGTAGATGAATTTCAAGATGTAAATAAAGCACAAGATATGCTTTTTCACATTCTCTCTGATAACGGTAAAAATTTATTTATGGTTGGAGATATAAAACAAAGCATATATCGTTTTAGACAAGCTGATCCTGAAGTTTTTTTAAAGCATAGACAAAAATACAGTAGAGACAATAGCAAAGGAACTTTAATAAATCTTAATAATAATTTTAGGAGTCAAAAAGAAATTACGAATGCAACAAACTTCCTATTTGGTCAAATTATGACTGAAGACTTTGGTGGATCAAATTATAAAAATGGAGAGCAACTTTTTAGTTCATCTAATATCATTTCTAAAAAAAATATGCTTACAGAACTTCATATAATAACCAATGATATATCCGAAGAATCAAACCTAGAATATGAAGCAAAGCATATAGCAAGCAAAATAAAATTAATGATAACAGAAAAATTTGAAATTAATGACGGAAATTTGGTAAGGCCATGTAAGCCCAAAGACTTTGCAATATTGTTTCGCTCTGGACGACAGATTCCTAAAATTCTTGGTAAATACTTATCTGATCTAAACATACCATTTATATCATCAAGTGATAGCGGATATTTAGATTCATATGAAGTGTCTATAACTATATCATTATTAAAAATCATACATAATCCCCTTTTAGATATTCCTTTATGTGCTGTGCTATTATCACCAATCTTTAATTTTTCAACTAATGAACTTGCTGAAATTAGAGTCTCATATAAAGACAAACCATTATACACTGCAATCAAAGAATCTCAAAATAATAAATGTAATATTTTTATAAAAGAACTATCAATTTTAAGGCAAAAATCAGCAATTTTAACAGTTTCACAATTAATACAAGAAATATATAACCACAATTCATTTTTTTCACTATTTGCCCTATCTAATTTTAGTGATCAAAAATTTTATAATTTGCAACTATTGCTACATCACGCAGAAGAGTATGAACAATTCAGTGATAATGGTTTAGCAGGCTTTTTGAGAACTCTAGATAAATACGACGAAAAAGATTCCACAACTTTAAATTCATCATGCGGTGCACAATCACAAAATGCTAATGCAGTAAATATTATGACCATACATAAAAGCAAAGGCTTAGAATTTCCAATTGTTTTTGTATCATTTTGTGCAAAACGATTTAATGAAAAAGATTTTAATAAGCCAATACTATTTTCATCTAAATTTGGAATATCACTCAAACATTCAAATCCGAATACATTTTCCAGATATAACACTTTGCAATTTAATGCATCGGTATTGTCCGAAAAAAACGATATGAAAGCAGAAGAACTCAGACTTTTATATGTAGCTATGACAAGAGCAAAAAATAAATTAATTTTAACTGCTATTGATAATAATCAAAAATATAAAAATAATATATCATCCAACTCACTATTACTATCCAACTCATATTGCAAAAGTAAAAATAGCTTTTATGATTGGCTATTGGCTGGATTTATGAGACACAAAGATTCGTTTTTTGGAAGTTCCAAAATAAATTTTAACTCTGAAGAATTTGACTGTTCTATAATCATAAAAAACAAATTTAAAGAATTAAAAATCGATGAATATCAACAAGCCGTATCAAAATCAGATTATAATATGATTAAGCAAATAAGAAAGCAAATTGATTTTAAAGATATTAATGAGTCTTTATCAACAATTCCATCTAAACTTGCAGTAACAGATATAACAAAATCACAAAGAAACATTACTCTTAAAACGCCTTCTTTTTCCGACAGATTAACCTCATCTGAAATTGGAATTGCAACTCACGAGTTTTTGCAATATGCCAATTTTAAAAATGCAAAAATTAATATAGAAAATGAAATTAAACGCTTAGTTCAATTTGAATATATAACATTAAAACAGTCAAAATATTTAAATATTGAAAAATTAAAATGTTTTTTTAATTCTAAAATTTATAAGTTAATTGAAAAGGCTGACATAATTCAAAGAGAAAAGAGTTTTATATATGAAATATCGGCTAAAGAACTATATTCAAATGCCGATGATTCAAAAATAATTATTCAAGGAATTATAGATTGCTTAATAGAAAAAAATAACCAGCTAATTATTGTAGACTACAAAACCGACAAAATTTCAGAAAATAATTTAAAAAAACTATATACTCCTCAATTACTTTACTATAAAAAAGCATTAGAAAATCTAACCAAAAAATCAGTGATTGCATGCTATATATATTCTGTTCACTTAAGCAAAACCATATCATGCTATTCAAATAACAATATTGAAGCAAAATAAAAAAACGTGATGTTTGAACTTAACACCACGTTTTCTTTCTATGTTTTAAAAATATCAACCACTTACATATGGAATCAAAGCCATATGTCTAGCACGCTTAATAGCAACAGTTAACTTACGCTGATGAATAGAACATGTTCCAGTCACTCTCCTAGGAACAATCTTAGCGCGCTCGCTAACATATTTTTTCAACTTTGATACATCTTTATAGTCAATGTTGTCGACTTTGTCAACACAAAAAGCACAAACTTTCTTGCGTCCCTTTCTAGACCTATCCAACGTCATAAAAAGAACCTCCCACAAAAAATAATATATAATATTTATTTAAACACATTTAATCAAAATGGAAGTTCAGAATCATCGGTTCCTATCTCTTCAAAACCGTCAATATCTCCCACGGAAAAACTATCTCCATTTTGAACATGATTCGATGCTACGCTAGCAGTATCTGCATGAGTTCTATTCACATTTGTTTCAGCTCTACTTCCACAAAAGCTAACATTTTCAGCAACAACCTCTATAACACTTCTGTTATTTCCATTTTTATCAACATAATTTCTAGATTGAAGCACACCATCTATAGCAATCATCTGTCCTTTAATAAAATACTTGCTAATAAACTCAGCAGTATGCCGCCACGCAACACAATATATAAAATCCGCTTGACGTTCACCGCTAGGATTAGTAAATCTACGATCAACAGCAACTGTAAAAGACAACACAGAAACTCCACCCTGCGTTTGACGGAGCTCAGGATTTGCTGTTATACGACCCATAATAATTGCTCGGTTTAACATAAGAAACCTCCTACTAAACTTCCTTTGAAATAATTAACGTTCTCATAACCCCATCAGTTATATTATAAACTCTATCAAGTTCAGCAGGAAAATCTGCTTGACTTTCAAAGTTAAATAATACATAATAACCTTCTTTTTCATAATTAATCGGATATGCTAATCTACGTTTTCCCCACTCATCAACACTTTCCAGCGTTGCATTTTTGGAAATCAAATCCTTAAACTTTTCAATAACAGCCTTAATACCATCATCTCCAAGCTTAGTACTGATAATAATCATACTTTCATAATTTTGATTAAGCTTTGTCATTTTACTTAAAATACACCTCCTTTTGGACTTTGGCCTTGTTAACATCTAGCAAGGCAAGGATAAAATAAATCTAAACACAGACTTACTACATAATTTTAGCAAATTTAAAAACAATTGTCAAGAAAAATAAATTATAGGAAATGCCCAATAAGAGTAGTTAAATAAAAAAAGTAAAGAAAAAACGAGGACTTAATTGAAGAAAAATTAAATTTAGCAATAGCAAATCTGTTAAAAGCAGAAATATAATGCCTAAGGTCAAAATTAACGCCTTCAACTGTAAAAGTTTGCCTTCTGCTTTTTAATAAAAGATGTGAAGCTTTATGGCAAATTTATAAACAAGCGGATTAGGTGTCAGAGCAATATCGAAGGGTACGTAGAATCTTCCAAAGAATTGTCAGACAGACTTTTAAAATTAACTGCCATTGACGGCAAAAGTCACTTTACATTTATCATTGGAAGATCTTACGATTTATCTGAACAAGTAAAACAACATTCCAATTTTAAATTATCCATATCCCCATTAACTTTTCCACATCAATTACCTCATATAACGTAAAGGAAAGCTCCAAACAACAAAACCAGATTTCACAAACAAGTCAATAAGCTCGTCCACATCATCCCTAATAACATAAATATAGAGTTCTCTTTTTCACCAAGATCTATTATTTTTATATTGTTCTTTTCAAACGCATTCAAACCATCGACAAAATGCACTAGTGAGAATCATCGTAACGCTATTTTCTCCTTTTGGACTGCCATTTAAAATCAAAACATTAATGACTTTCACCTTACCTTGCACTTGCTTCTAAATCAAATAAACATCATAACATATCAAAACTGCTTTACCCGTAAATTAAGTAAAAACAGCAACTACAACAAAAACTCAACTAAATCAGGATCTAATAAAATCGCAATAAAATATGGCGGAGGAGGAGGGATTCGAACCCTCGCGCCGGTTGCCCGACCTACACCCTTAGCAGGGGCGCCTCTTCACCAACTTGAGTACTCCTCCATATTACGAAAATAACTGGCGGAAAGAGTGGGATTCGAACCCACGGTCCCTTGCGGGATCACCGGTTTTCAAGACCGGCTCCTTAAACCACTCGGACATCTTTCCATGACAACGGTTAAAATTATATCAAAACACCATAAATTTGTCAACAAAAATTTAAACATAAATTAAAAAAACCATAATTCCAACAGAAATGGTGGGAATAACTGGACTTGAACCAGTGACTTCTTGCATGTCAAGCAAGCACTCTAACCTGCTGAGCTATACTCCCCCAATACTGTCGGAATTATAACATAAAATTCACTCAAGTGTCAATAGACTTTAATTAATTTAGAACATTTTAACATATTATGTCAAATAAAAACATTGTTTTTTGCCAAATATACATATTTATTAAAATGTGTTAATTACGTAATCATTTTAACAAAATTTAAATTAAAATTGTCAATCATATCAAAGCATTTTCCTATTCCATATATAACACAATCTGTTGGATGATCCGCTAACCGTGTTTTTATTCCGGTTTTTTTAGCAATAAATTCAGGAAGTCCCTCCATCAAACTCCCTCCTCCTGTAAGCAAAATACCACTCTCTTGTATATCGCATAAAGCCTCTGGCGGTGCTTGCTCAATAACATCATTTATACTGTCCACTATTTTTTGAACCGGCGCTTTAAGATGATTATATATATCGCATTGTGTCACAGTTATGCTCTTAGGCAAGCCAGTAATCATATCTTTGCCTTTTAATATGCACTTTTTTGAATATTTAGGCAAATTTACAGTTGCAAAATTAATTTTTGTTCTTTCCGCACTATTAACTCCAATTAATAGATTATAATTATTAGCAATATTTTTTAATATAATGCTATCAATATTTTGACCACCATATCGTATAGACTTGTTAACTACTATACCATTTAAAGATATTAGAGCAACGTCAGTTGTTCCTCCTCCAATATTTACAACTATCTCACCATTGGAGCTGCATAAATCTATTCCAGCGCCCAAACCAGATGCAACCGATTCATCAATTAAAAACACTTTTTCACATCCAGAAGAAAGTATGGTTTCTGTTAGTGCTTTTATTTCTACATTCGTCATAAGTCCATGAATACACATACATACCCTGGCTTTTTTTATAGATTTATTTAAAACTCTCGACAAAAGCTCGTCCAACATTATCTTATTTAATTCATAGTCAACAATTACTCCTGTAGATACCGGATGTTTCACAATTATTGAATCGGGAGTTTTTCCTATCATTTCATATGCTTTTTTACCAATTTCAAACAGTTTTCCCGTATTTCTTTTTATAGCAACAACCGAAGGTGTTTTTAGAACAATACCTTTATTCTTAATAAAAATTTTTATATTTGTTGTACCTAAATCTATTCCAACATCGCATTTTGACATATAAACACCCCATCGTTTATATAAATTTTTTATGTTATTAAAAGTATTATATGTAAAAAAATGCAAAACTTTTATTAATTAAAATTTTATTTCAAATTTTTTATGTAAATCACTAAAATTTTTAAAAGAACCATTTGAAACTGCAAAAGCTATGGCATATACATTCTTAGCACCAACCTTCTTACATGCTTTAGCAACCTCATCAATAGTTGAGCCACTAGTGATTATATCATCACAAATTAATATATCTTTCCCTTTAATTAATTTTTCATTTGCAACAAAAGAATCATTTAAATTTAATAATCTGCTCTTAAAATCACACTCATGTTGCAACTTGGTTTCTTTAACTTTTTTAACTGCTCTTCTTTCATATTTAATATTTAAAAATTTAGACATACGTTTTGCAAGTAAGTCCGCCGTATTGTATCGACTTTTCCTACGAAATGATGGAACACAAATTATAATATCACAGTAAAATATATCACATTCTTTCATAAAATAACAAAAACTTTCACAATAGTTCTTTTTAACATTAAATTTAAAATTAAGCATCGCTTCTCTTATGATGTCATCATATAAAAACGGCGCAGTAAATGAATCACAATATTCCGTTTCACCAACATTTGTATTTATAAATTTTTTCAAATCGTTTGCACATAAATCACAACATATATCATTACTTATTTTCACATTACAATAAGGACAAAAATAAACATTATCATTAAACAAAATTCAATCGTCTCCAATCACGCTTTTAATTATAAAATTTTTTAAACCTGTATATCTATAATTAACTTTAACCTGCCTAGACATATCTGCCACTGTTTTTCGTGAACCAACAAGAATAGCATTTTCTTTTGCTCTAGTGATGGCAGTATATAGCAAATTTCTATTATAAAAATCTGTGCTCCTGCTTAATACAGGTATAACAACACATTTAAATTCATTTCCTTGACTTTTGTGCACAGTTATAGCATATGCAAGTTCAATTTCTTTCGCCATATCCAAAGTATATTCAGCTATTTTTCCATCAAAATCAATCTGAATACTTCTGCTTGGCATATTAATTTTTCTAATAATTCCTATATCACCATTAAATATTCCCGTCCCCTCTTCTGACTTGCTTGTCCAATTTATATCATAGTTATTTTTTACTTGCATTACTTTATCACCTTCGCGAAAAGTATAAAAACCAAAGCTAAATTCAACCTTCCTATTGCCCCTAGGATTTACTATTTTTTGAATCTCATTATTTATATTTACTGTTCCCACTAAACCTTTTTTAGATGGACAAACAATCTGTATATCTTGAATAACATTATATTTATAAAAATTAGGCAATCTATAGGATACCAGTTCTACAATAGTTTTTGCAACCATTTCAGGAGTATTTCTTTCTAAAAAAAAGAAATCATTATCTGTTTTGTCCAAACAAGGAAGTTCATTGTTGATTATAGAATGGGCATTTGTTATTATTAAACTTTCAGCCGATTGCCTAAATATTTCTTTTAATTCAACATGCGGAATGCATTCACTGAAAATCAAACTTTTTAAAACATTTCCTGCCGAAACTGATGGTAATTGATGATAGTCTCCTGTTAATATTAATTTACATTCTGGCTTAGCGGCTTTGAGAATATCACAAAATAATAAACTATCAACCATAGACATCTCATCTATAACAATTACATCGCTTTTTAAGAGATTTTTCTCATTATGTACAAATTCATTTCTATCTTCTTTCCTGCGCTGAACTCCAAGCAACCTATGTATTGTCATAGCTTCTCTTCCAGTAATTTCAGATAATCTTTTAGCTGCTCGTCCTGTTGGCGCACAAATTGTTATTTTAAGTCCCTTTTGTTCTAAAATGGATATTATTGCATTTAAAATTGTAGTTTTTCCAGTGCCTGGTCCACCGCTCAAAATAAATAAATTATTACAAAGAGCCTCTCTAATAGCTTTTTCTTGCATTTTTGCAAAACGAATTTTCATTCTTTCTTCTTCAAGCTTAATTAATGTTTCTAGCAATTCAGATTCTATATCCTCCTGAAAACAAACTAATTCCGAAATTCGCCTTGATATGTATTGTTCAGCAAAATAATAGCTTGGCAAAAACAACATTTCTTTGCCCATATTATAGCTATAAATTTTTTGTCGCTGAATCATCTCATTTAATTCAACCTCCAAACAATCACTATCAATTCCTAATAAACTGCACGCTATTGGCAATATGCTTTTGCGAGGAACACATGTATGCCCGTTTTCCTTTGCGTTATACCGCAAAATATATTCAACTCCAGAAAAAATTCTATGGCTATTATCGTTCACTATATTTAATTCTTTAGCAATTTTATCTACAATAGAGAAAGAAACCCCAACATCCTCATCACACAATTTATAAGGATTGTTTTGTATAATATCTAAAGAAAATATTCCCCATTTGCTCCAAACTTTAAAGCTTATATTAGATTTCAATCCATAACTTTCTATAAAATTAATCAACTTTCTCATAGCAAAAAGCTTGTTAAATTCATCTTTTATCTTTTCAACTTTAGCAGGAGATATTCCTTTAACTTTAGATAAACAATCTGGATTTTCTTCTATTATTTTCAAAGTATCAGAGCCAAAAGAATTTACAATACGCTCCGCCAAAACAGGGCCTATTCCCTTTAAACTACCCGATGATAAAAATTTTTTGATAGATCTTTCCGTTGTTGGAAGCGACCTTTCAAACATTTTTACTTTAAACTGATGTCCATAACTAGGATGATCTACATAAAATCCCGTTAAAAATAGCATCTCACCTTCTTCAACACTGGCAAGTTCGCCAACAGCTACTAATGCAGAATCACTCACCATTCCTTGTAAAACTGCAAAACCAGTATCTTCATTTTTGTAAATAATTTCTTCAACAGAGTAATTAATGCTAACTAATTTTTCATCCATTTTTTCTTCCTTAAAATAAAACAAATTATAAAATTTCAAACATAAATCTATATAGCACCTATTAGTCTACATAATTTATTTGTTTTTTTCAATAAATTATTAAATAACTCTCACTTAGCAACTATATTTTTCTTAAATAAACTATGAAATTGATAATAATCACATAGCATTATATCTGTATGATCCGAACAAAACAATTCGCAAATATTTCTGGTTTCTTTATCCATTCCCATATCTAAAAATAACAGATTTACTTTTTCATTGTGCTTATATTTAGCCTTATATTCTCTAGCAAGCATTTCTATTTCTTCCATATGCCCAGAAATTGGAATAATAATTATAATATTAGCGGGTATTTTTGATTTGAAAATCCACTTCTCTAAAATACTAAACGTATGTATAAATCCAATAATGAGAATAAATATAAAAAATCCACAAAATACAAAATCCATACTTATCTAACTCCTTTGATTCATTATACGCTTGAATGATATTTTGGTGATATTTATAAATAAAAATTTCAAAAAGTTTGTCAAACAATGCATTTTATTGTATAATGTATAGCGCTGTTGTATAATTCATAATTTGAAGGAGATTTTAAAATGAAACAAAAAATTTTTTCTATTGTATTAATCTTTTCTTTTGTTTTAACAATAACTGGTTGTAAATCTAATCAAAATAGTTTTATGGATAATAGACCAAGCATTTCATATGAAATAAAAAACCCTGTACGTAAAGCTGGTAATGCTCAAAAATTAGCAAGCTATCAAGAAAATTTAACATATGATATGATATTCCCATGCACAGGAAATTCCAATATAGATAAAGTTATATTTGGTCATATAACAGACAAAATAAATAGTTTTATGTCTGAAAATTCCAACTATAAAGCAAATGGAAATAGTAATAGAAAAGAACTATATAGCTCATATCAAATTTTTACATATGGTGATAATAACATATCCGTGGAAATTCAATATCTTATAAAAGATCCATCTAGTAAGACAGAAACTGAAACTACGGAAACATTAATTTTCAATGGAGAAACTCTTATATCCAATGAGAGTGTTTTTAAAAAGCAGAAAATAGATATTGTGGTGCAATCAATAAAAGATTCACTGCTGTCCAGCGAAAAATATAAATCTGATTTTGAAAAAAATTCTAATGCAATTCCAGAGTCTATGGAAGCTATAAAAAATTTCGCATTCAGCGAAGACTCAGTAATCTTCTTTTATGCTCCCGGCAGCATTCTACCAGTTCAGCACGGTGTAGTTTCTGTAGAGATACCTAAAGAAAAAATTCAAGAAGCTTTTTCTTCCGCTTCTCCATCACCATTTAAAGGCCCTAAATCTAGTGCAAGAGAAGCTGTTGAACAAGGAAGGCCAATAATTGCGCTAACATTTGATGATGGCCCTATGGATGGAAAAACAAATATTATATTAGATGAATTAGAAAAATATGATGCTCACGCTACTTTCTTTGTCGTTGGAAATCAAGCAGAACAATGCCCAGATATTTTAAAACGACAAATAGATTTAGGATGTGAAATAGGAAATCATACATATTCACACGCATCATTGTCCAGCTTAAGTGCTAGTCAAATAGAAAATCAAATCAATAAAACAAACGATATTGTTGAACAGGCCACTGGCATTAAACCTTCCTTGGTAAGGCCGCCATATGGCAGCAAAAATCAAAATGTTAAAAATACTGTAAAATCCCCATTAATTCTGTGGAACTTAGATACATTAGATTGGAAAACTAAAAATACTAATTCAACAATAAACAAAGTGCTCAATGAAGCAACTGATGGTCAAATCATTTTAATGCATGATATACACAGTCCTACTGTTGAAGCCATAAAAACAATAATACCTAAGTTAATTGAAAAAGGTTTTTATTTAGCAACAGTCAGCGAAATGTTTGAAGCTAAAGATTTAACCATTTCTCCTGGTAATGCATATGCTCAAGCAAGTTAACAAAAAAAATTCACTCCGCTTTATTTTTCGGAGTGAATTTTTTATTTACTTTTCAATTATCTTTCTAATTGTATTCTTAAGTTCATCTACTTTATCAATCTTTTCCCAGGAAACATCTAAATCATCTCGCCCAAAATGTCCATAAGCTGATAGATATTTATACATAGGTTTTTTTAAATTTAAATGTTCTATAATAGATCCTGGTTTAAAATCAAATACTAACTTTATTGCTTGCTCTAAAACATCATCTGGATAAGCTCCCGTATTAAAAGTATCTAACATTATTGAAACAGGATGAGCAACTCCTATCGCATATGCTAATTGAACTTCACATCGCTTAGCTAAACCAGCTGCCACAATATTTTTTGCCACATATCTAGCCACATATGCTCCCGTCCTATCTACTTTAGTAGGATCTTTTCCAGAAAAAGCTCCTCCACCATGTCTAGAATATCCTCCATATGTATCTACCATCGTCTTTCGGCCAGTTAGTCCACTATCACCCACAGGACCGCCAATAATAAACTTACCTGTTGGATTAACAAAAATTTTAGTGGTTTTCAAAATAAAATTAGACGGAATAGTTGGTTTTATAACATACTCTATAATATCATGTTTTATTTTATCTAAAGCAATATTTTCATCATGTTGAGTAGAAACAACAATTGTGTCTACAGCGACAGGAACACCATCTTCATATTCCACAGTTACTTGAGTTTTTCCATCTGGCCTTAAATAAGGAATAACATTAGTTTTTCTTACCTCAGTTAATTTTTTAGCGAGCTTATGTGCATACATTATAGGCATAGGCATAAGTTCTGGCGTTTCATCACAGGCAAAACCAAACATCATTCCTTGATCACCAGCACCAATTTCCACTTTATCGCTATTTCTAATTTCCAGGGCTTTATCAACTCCCATAGCAATATCTGGAGATTGTTCATCAATATTTGAAATAACAGCGCAACTTTTAGAGTCAAATCCATATTCCGGTTCATTATATCCAATGTCTTCAATAACACTTCTAACTATCTTAGGAATATCCACATAACATTTTGTAGATATTTCTCCCATAAGCATAACCATACCCGTCGTACAAACAGTTTCACACGCCACTCTAGCATCAGAATCTTTTTTCAAAATTTCATCTAAAATAGCATCAGATATTTGATCACAAATTTTGTCTGGATGCCCCTCAGTAACAGATTCCGAAGTAAAATATTTTTTTGACATTAATTTTCATCTCCAATTCAAAAAATAATAAAAAATCAGCAAACAACAAATTAGAATTATATCGTTTTTTTGGTGTTTTGTCAAAATATTATTAAATTTTCTTTAATATTGTCATTAAAAATAAAAACCTTATGCTTGACATAAATATCTACAAGGTGTATAATTTAACTAACGGAGTTAGCCAACGCTAATTGAATTTTAATTAGTCAAAAAATTTAATAATATATTCTAAAGGAGAAAACATTTTATTATGAGCACATTAAGCAAAGTAAAACGTGGTAAAAAAGTTAGAGTTAATAAAGTTGTGGGTAATTGCGCTTTAAAACGTAGAATAATGGATATGGGCATAACCAAAGGAGTAGAAATTTTAGTAAAAAAATTTGCTCCATTTGGCGATCCATTAGAAATAACTGTTAGAGGCTACGACTTATCTCTAAGAAAAAATGAAGCTGAAAATATATTAATAGAATATTAATACATATTGATATAAATTATTCGGAAAGGCTCAAATATATGTCAATTAATATAGCACTTGTCGGCAACCCAAACTGCGGTAAAACTACGCTATTTAATAACTTGACTGGTTCTTCTCAATATGTAGGAAATTGGCCAGGCGTTACTGTTGAGAAAAAAGAAGGCAAATTAAAAAAAAATAAAAATGTAAAAATAACAGATCTTCCTGGCATATATTCCTTGTCTCCATATACTTCAGAGGAAATTGTTAGCCGGGATTTTTTATTGAAAGAAAAGCCTAGCAGCATAATTAATATCATAGATGGAACAAATTTAGAAAGAAATCTATATTTAACAACGCAGCTAATGGAAATGGGAATTCCAATAGTTTTAGCTATAAATATGATGGACATTGTTAAAAAAAACAATGATGAAATAAATATAAAAAAGCTCTCAGAAGCGATGCAGTGCCAGGCAGTCGAGATATCTGCCCTAAAATCTTTTAACACCACAGAATTATCAAAAATAGCAATTGATATTGCTTCTAATGATAAAAGCATTCATGCAATTCCAAAATATTCAGAAAATTTCGAAAAATATTTAGCTGATATTACTGATATAATACTTTCAAATAAATTAATAAATCAGTCAAACATCAGATGGTATACTATCAAAGTTTTTGAAAGAGATAAAAATGTAATGCATCAGTTAAACTTAAGCAATAATGTTATATGTAACATTGAAAAAATCATACAACTTGCAGAAAAAGATTTCGACGATGATTCTCAAAGTATAGTTATCAATGAACGTTACAACTATATAACTAAATTGATTCCATATTTTTATAAAAAATCACCAAAAAAAATATCTACTGCCGATAAAATTGATAATATTTTAACTAATAACATATTAGCAATACCAATATTTATTGCAATAATAAGTTTTGTATACTTAATATCTATAACATTAATTGGCAAACCAGTGTCTGATTGGCTTAACGAAAGTGTTTTTAATAATTTAATTAAATCTTCACTATCAACATTTTTAGATCAAATTGGAACAGCTAGTTGGCTTTCTGATTTGCTGATAAATGGAATTATTTCTGGCGTGGGCTCTGTTTTATCATTTGTTCCCCAAATATTTGTTTTGTTTTTATTTTTATCTTTACTTGAAGATTGTGGATATATGTCCCGAATTGCGTTTATTATGGACAAAATTTTACACAAGTTTGGATTTTCTGGTAAAAGTTTTATCCCATTTCTAATATCTTCAGGATGTACTGTGCCGGGTATTATGTCAACCAAAATTATAGAAAATAAAAACGAAAGACTAATAACAATAATTACAGCATCTTTCATTCCCTGCAGTGCAAAAGTCCCAGTAATTGCTTTAATATGCGGTGCCATTCTGCCAGAAATTTGGTATATAGCGCCTATAATATATTTTGTATGCATGTTTATTGTCATAATATCAGGAACTGTCTTAAAAAAAACAAAACTATTTTCAGATGAAAAAAATCATTTTGTCATGGAACTTCCTTCATACCACATGCCATCAATAAAAACTATTGCTATTCATGTAATAGACCGTGTAAAATCATTTATTGTAAAAGCGGGAACAGTTATATTTTTAGCTAGCATTGTTATATGGTTTCTGTCAAACTTTGGTATTAATAATAATGGCTTTAACATGGTGGATAAACAAGATTCTTTTTTAGCGGCAATTGGCAAAATAATATCACCACTATTTTATCCACTAGGATTTAATAATTGGGAGGCAGCTGTTGCAACAATTTCTGGCCTAATTGCCAAAGAAAATATAATAAATACCATTGGAGTAACCTCTGAATTATCAGAAAACACAATAAATATATCAGAAAAAATAACAAATATATTTTCAAGCTCCCTTGCAGCCATATCATTTTTAGCTTTTAATTTAATATGTGCACCTTGTTGCGCTGCAATTGGAGCAATTTATAGGCAAACTTCTAGTTTTAAGTGGACTGGTTTTGCAGTTTTATTTCAAACCATTGCCGCATATATAACATCATTATGTATTTATCAAATTTTTGGTCTTATATTTGGCTATTTACAATTTGGATTTTGGTCTATTATTTCTTTAGTGCTAATTGCATTAATAATATTTTTAGTTTTAAAGCCGCATAAAAATAATTGGGAGCAATAAACATGATTTCGTTTATTATTAATAATATTTCAACGGTAATTATAATATTATTGTTGTCAGTAATTATTATAAAAACATTGATTTATTTACTAAGAAAAAAAAGGAAAAAAACCAATTGCTTTAATTGCTGTAGCAATTGTTGTAACAACTGCAGTTTAAATACATATAATAAAACCAAAAAATAAATTTTTTATTTAGAAATTTAAATTAAAACATTTAATCAATTTGACATGCATTTAATTAAATGCTATATTTATAATTGCAGTTGAGCAGAATTTATCACATTTGGAGGCATTTGAATAGATGATTGACTTTAATAATCGTTGTTACAAATGTATGAATAAGTTAAAAAAAAATACAGATATTTGCCCATATTGTAGTAATACAGTGCCGATAGCAGAAAATAAAAAAAATCATCTTAAACAAGGCACAATTTTATCCGAAAGATATATAGTTGGTTCAGTTATTTCTGAAAATCCCGAAAGTGTAACTTATATAGCGTTAGATCAGCATCTTGATATGAAAGTGGCAATAAAAGAATTATTTCCTGATTCACTTCTAGATCGTTTGGAATCCGGGCAAGTTTGTTTAAAACCTGGTAAAGGCGAATTATTTGAAAAAATTAAAGAAAAATTTATTAGTTTATTCGAAATGCTTTCTAAATTTCGAACAATGCCTAATATATTAAAAGTTTTTTCTGTTTTTTTTGAAAATGATACTGTTTATGCAATACAAGAATTGCCAAACGGCATTACATTAAGAAAATATCTTTCTAATTTTTATGGGGAATTACGCTGGGAAAACTGTTCTAATATGTTTTTAGAACTCATAAAGTCTATTCAGCACCTACACAATAGTGGTGTTATCCATGGCGGATTGTCTCCTGAAACAATATTGGTAGATAATAATACTTTTAAAATAGTTAATTTTTCAACGCCATATCTTAGATCATCAAATATTGTTGATTTACCACATGAAATATATGATGGCTATGCAGCTCCCGAACAATATTATAATCAAAATCTTTTGGGGTTTTATTCTGATGTTTATGGTATGGCGGCAGTAATGTATAAGTCACTAACAGGAACTATGCCAATATCATCAAATACACGAGCTGAAAATGATAATCTCATACCCCCAGATATTTTAAACTCAAATATTTCAAAAAATATTTCTTTAGCTATCATGGCCGCATTAAAATTATCTTTAAAATTAAGAACCCAAACTATGGAAGATTTTTATGCAGAAATTATTACTCCCCCAAGATTGAGTCAAAAAACAACAAAAATTGAAAATATTAAAAAAATCAACGAAGATGATCAGCCAATTTTTAATATAGAGCAGAATCATGAAATGAAAACACATAAAATTATATTGTTAGCTATGTTAATTTCCACTGGTGTAGCTATGTTGTCATTAGCAATAATTATATTTATATTATTTGGATAATAAAAAAGATTATAGAGAAACGTTAAAAACACACCTCTCTATAATCTTTTTCATCATAAAATCAAACTAGTTTAACGATGGAATTTCCGAAATATCTTCAAAGCTAAATTCTAATTTTTCACCACAATTAGGACATAAAATTTCGCTATCATTTTTTTCAAAAAAATCTTCATTTAATTCAATTACCTGCTCACAATTTGGGCAAGACACTTTATAAATTGCAGAATCACATCCACAACACTCACAGTCTGAATCATCACAAACACCACGATAAACAATATCTTCTACATCAGCCAAATTTTCATCCAATTCATCTATAACTTCACTGTGTTCCTCAAAAGAATTTTCTAATTTTTTAATACTTAATGCAACATCTTCTAATAGGTCCACAACAGACTTCAATATTTTAGTTTCTTCTTTATCATCATCTAAATTAATTCCTTCCATTAACCCTTTAATATAAGCCGCCTTTTCAGTTAAATTCATAGCAAAAACCTCTCTAAATCATCGTTATTTTTTAAATATCTAGCCCTTAAGCGCGTTCCATATATTCCCCTGTTCTAGTATCTATTCTGATTTTATCTCCCTCATTAACAAATAGCGGCACTTTTATTTCTGCACCTGTTTCCAAAACGGCAGGTTTTGTTGCATTAGTTGCAGTATTTCCCTTTAAGCCAGGATCTGTATGAGTTATAACAAGTTCAACAAAATTTGGAGGTTCAACGCCAAAAACATCTCCTTTATATGACAAAACTTTTACTTCCATTTCTTCTTTAACAAACTTAAAATTATCTCCCAATTTGCTTTCATCAATAGGGATCATGTCGTAAGTTTCAGAATCCATAAAATATTTTAAATTTCCTTCAGAATATGAATATTGCATAATTCTGCGTTCAATATAAGCCAAAGGAAATTTTTCTGTAGGATTAAACGTTCTTTCAATTACCGTACCTGTTATTACATTTTTTATTTTAGCACGAACAAACGCAGCTCCCTTGCCTGGTTTAACGTGTTGAAATTCTACAATTTGAAACACATTTCCATCCATATCAAATGTTACACCATTTTTAAAATCTCCAGCCGAAATCATAAATTAACCTCCACTTTTTATAATCAAATTTCTAAAATAATTCTATACTAATTACAAATATATTGCAAGTATATTTTTCAAGTTATCATATGCATATAAGGTTTTTGGAACATTTTGTAAAATTTTTATAGCCATTTTCAGTTACCAAAATCATATCTTCTATTCTCACCCCAAATTTGCCACTCAAATAAATTCCAGGTTCAATGGTAACAACCATGCCTTTTTTTAATTCAACATTTCCACGGGGCGACAAACTAGGCTTTTCATGTATATCAAGACCAACTCCGTGCCCCAAACTGTGGCCAAATTCACTATCAAATCCAAATTTTCTAAAATACTTTCTAACCAAGCTATCTAAATCACAACAAACAATTCCCTCTTTAACAGAATCTAAAGCCAATTTTTGGCCAGACAAAACAATGTTATATATTTCTTGCTTTTCAGAAGACATCTCTCCAAAACATACTGTTCTCGTCATGTCACTATGATATCCATCAACAATTGCACCAAAATCCATTGTAATTAAATCGCCATTTTGAATCAACTTATTGGATGGAGTCCCATGCGGCAGCGAGGAATTTGAGCCGGAAACAACAATAGTATCAAAAGACAACCCATCTGAATTATTTAAAATAAAAGCATTTAATTCACGCGCAATATCTAACTCTGTTTTATCTTTCGATATAAAATTTAGTATATGATCAAACGCCAATTCTGTTATTTCTTGAGCTTGCTCTATTTTTTTTATTTCATAATCAGTCTTTATCATTCGCAAATTCAAAATAATATCATCAAATCTTGAATCAGTTATGAAATTAATAGCTTTAAACCTTTCTTTATAGCTTTCAAAAGTTTTTACCACAACATTGCTGCTTTCAATAGCAACTCTAGAGCAAGAATTAGTTTTAAATATATTTTTAAGATCAGCATTTAAATCTTTAGAGCATATCACAGATATATCCTTAACGCGCATTTTAGCCATTTCATAATATCTAAAATCAGTTAATAAATACGCATCATCGTGAGTAACAATTAATAACCCATCAGTCAAGGAAAATTTTGTAAAATACTTTATATTTACACTATTGCTTATTATTCCACAATCAATATCGTGTGGCAAAGCCTTCATTAGTTCAAATAACTTTTGCATTTGTTTAAATATACCCTTTCTATTTGAAAGTCATTATATCAAATCTTTAATAGCAGAAACAGCTAAAAAATAACTAAATTTTCCAAATCCAATTATGCTCCCTGCGCAAACCGGCGTAATAACCGACTTGCTTCTAAAATCTTCTCTGTTATATATATTAGAGCAGTGGACTTCAATACAAGGAATATGTATGGCAGCAATAGCATCTCTTATAGCAATGCTATAATGCGTATATGCCCCAGCATTTATTATAATTCCGTCAACTTCTTCCATTGCCTGCTGAATAGCGTCTATTATGCTTCCCTCGCTATTGGATTGATATACCACACAGTCAATGCCAAGCATGTGTGCTTTTTTTGTGATCTGCTGATTTATAGAAGAAATAGTTTCCTTTCCATAAATTGAAGTTTCACGAAAGCCAAGCAAATTTACATTAGGGCCATGTATTACTAAAATTTTTTTTCTACTAATTCTATTCCTCAATTAAAATCCCCCTCATACACCAAAGCATTAAATTTTATTATAGAAATTGTTTATACATTTCTTGCATTTTTTTAGCATCTTCGGCCTGAGTTCCAGAAGATTCACATATGAAAGTTGGAGATAAACCACGCCTAGCAATCAATTCAGCTAGCGGCTCAAAATCAGGGCCATATGTTGTATCTTCAAAGGTTAGGTGCTTCTTTTCTCCTCCAGGAACGGTATACTCTATCTTAGAAAAATGCGAATGAAAAATTTTTAAACGATCCAAACCCAATTTATTTTCTATACTATTTAAAATTTCAGCATATGCTGTAGAGCTATTAACTTTGCCAAAAGTTCTAGCATTTAAATGCCCAAAATCCACACAAGGAATCATATTATCAGCAACTTCACACAATGATAAAACCTCATCTAAAGTTCCGAGCTGATTTACTTTTCCCATTGTTTCAGGACAAATAGAAATATCATCCAAATTTTCCTCTTTCAATGCAACAACAGCTTTCGATATGGTTTCTTTTGCTAAATTCAAAGCCAATTGTCTATCAATTTTTCCGCATGATCCAGAGTGTACAACAATTCTAGTAGCGCCCATACATTTAGCAATTTTTGCAGTTTGAATTATATATTTAACACTATTATTTCTTTTTTCTTCTTCAACACTAGAAAGAGAAATATAATAAGGCGCATGAACAGATAGCTTGATATCTTTCATAGATAATCCAAATTTTTCAGCATTTTTAGGAGAAACACGAACTCCCCTTCCACACTGATATTCATATGCACCAAGATTAAAAGATTTTAAATATTCATAAATACTAATATTTTTATTGTAGCTATTAGAATTGCCAGCTGGCCCAAAAACTGCTCCCATTATTTCTTATCACCCTTATCATAACGAGATATAAACGGTTTTTCAAACAACCTTTTGATTTTCCAAAAATATCCTTTTTCTCTAACAAAAGGTTCAACTAATATTGTTTTAAATCCATTTAATTTTCCGCCAAATATATCTGTAAAAACTTGATCTCCAACAACTGCAACTTTATCTCTATCAATGTTCAAAATTTTCAAAGCCCTTCTTAATCCAAAAGGCAAAGGCTTCAAGCTCATAGCAACATAATTCAAGTCCAATGTCAGCGCAAATGGTTGTATGCTCCTAGTAAAATTATTTGAAGCTACAATAAGCTGTATTCCCGCCTCACGCATTTTAGCAATCCATTCCTCAACACCATCATATGGAACTTTTCCTCTATACTCTCTCAAAGTATTATCAACATCGAGAATTAGCGCCACAACCCCCATATCTTTCAAAATATCTGGGGTAATTTCAAAAATAGAAGACAAATATAAATCTGGTTTTAACATCAAAAGACTCCACAATTAAAATTATTTTACGTATAAATAAAACCCGACTCATACTCGGGTTAAAAATTTTTATTTAAATTTACGTTTACGAGCAGCTTCTGATTTTTTCTTACGCTTAACAGAAGGCTTTTCATAATGCTCTCTTTTTCTGATTTCTGATATAATACCAGACTTAGCACAAGACCTTTTGAATCTTCTCAAAGCACTATCTAAAGATTCATTATCTTTAACACGAATTTCTGACACTTTATTCCCTCCCTTTAAAACACAGCAGGGACTACTTCCCATAAAATATAAATATAACAACAAGTTAATTATATTACATAACACCAAATAAGTCAAGTGTAATTTTAACAAAAACACTGCTAAACATATATAAAACATCATAAATTTGCAAAACTTGAAGTAAGATAAAATGAACCAATAATTTCAAAATTTTAATAATATCAATAATTTTTTCCTATAAAATTCCAAATAAAATAAATTATACAATCTTGCGTGCAATATAACCATAAATTTTATTAGCACATTCTAACCACTAAAAACTTAATAGGAATTCCCTTTTCACTAAACATTATTTCGTGTTCGGTTAATAAATTATTCTTCATAAAACCACTATTATGCAAGTCATATGTAATATTTTCAATTTTAAATCCGCTATTTTTAAAATAATTTATGCTATCTTCAAATAAATTAATATCATCTGTTTTAAAATATATTAATCCGTCTTTCTTCAAAAATTCTTTATATTGCACTAGCTGTCTGGTATGAGTTAATCGCCTTTTATGGTGCCGAGTCTTGGGCCAAGGATTGCAAAAACATATATAAATTTTATCAACTACATCTGATTTATCAAACAACTTACTGCAATACTCAATATTATATCTTGTTAGAAAAACATTATCTGGTGTTTTATCTACAAAAGTTCTTGCTATATTTCTGCGAGCAACTCCTAAAATATCATCACTCATATCTATTCCGATATAATTGATATTTGGATTATCAAAAGCAAGCCTAGATAAAAAAACACCCTTTCCACATCCCAATTCCAAATGTAAAGGTTGCTCTTTTTTAAATAAACTTATCCATTGTCCTCTCATATCAACCGGATTTTTTACATAATATTCACACTTACTTAATTCAGGCCTAGCCCAATTTTTTCTTCTCATCCTCATTTTTATATTATCACACCTTTAATTTTTCAATGCCCAATATAATGATATTATATTTTATGAACAAAAACAAGGTTTAAAGTATATTATAAAAATTTTTGTATCTTATTGACGATTATTTACTTAAAATGTTATAATTTTCTTGTTTGTTATTTTACACTTAAAATACTTACAGCATATAATACAGTACTTTTCAGAGAGGAATTATTAAATGAAAAATCTTTTAGTAGCTCAGTCTGGTGGACCAACTGCAGCAATAAATTCTACGTTAATAGGAATATATAATGCGGCTAAGAGTAAAGTAGATAATGTTTATGGAGCAAGATATGGAATAAAAGGTGTTTTTAATAAGGACATACATAATTTATCCAAACTGTTAAATGAAAGTGATTTGCCAATTCTAGCTCAAACTCCTGCTTGTGCATTAGGATCTTGTAGACAAAAATTAAAAGATCCTCAAAATTATCCAGAGCAGTATGAATCTCTAATAAAAATATTTAGAGAATATTCAATAAACTATTTTGTCTATATCGGTGGAAATGATTCAATGGACACTGTTAATAAAATTTCCACTTATTTAAAACAAAACAATATAAACGATATAATTGTCGTTGGCGCTCCAAAAACTATAGATAATGACTTAGTTGAAACCGATCATTGCCCTGGTTTTGGATCTGCTGCAAAATATATAGCAACAACAATTGCTGAATTAGAAAGAGACTGTTCAGTGTACTCTGTTCCAGCCGTAACACTGGTGGAGATAATGGGAAGAGATGCAGGCTGGCTAACAGCCGCGTCGGCGCTTTCTCGCTTAAATGGTTCTAAAGGCCCTTCTTTGATATATTGCTGCGAAAAAGCATTCGATACACATCTTTTTTTAAGCGATATTAAAAAACTGTTTGAAAAGAAAGATAATAGTATATTAGTTGCACTAAGCGAAGGAATTCACGATAATAATGGCAGATATATCTCTGAAACAGCTGGACAAACATATTTAGATGAATTTGGCCATAAACAAAATGCTGGTGCTGCAAAAGTTCTGGAACAAATTGTAAAAAAAGAATTTGGCTGCAAAACAAGATCAATAGAAATTAATTTAATGCAAAGAGCTGCCGCACATATTTCTTCATTAACAGATATTAATGAATCTATAAAATTGGGAGAACAAGCAGCCAAATGTGCACTAAATGAAATGAATGGAAAAATGTCAATTATCCTGCGGAAAAACAATAATCCATATGAAGTAGAATATAGCTCAATTAACACGTCAATTGTTGCAAATAAAGTAAAACATTTACCAAATGATATGATATCTTCAAGTGGAAATGATGTTACAAATAAAGCTATAGAATATCTAAAGCCCCTCATACAAGGAGAGCTTACAGTTAAATATAAAAATGGAATACCGCTTCATTTAAATTTATTTCAAGAGTAAAATATTAAGAATTTTTTAAACAGCTTTGATATATAATAAAATAAAAATAATATATTGGAGTTGTTTTTTAATGAAAATTCACTTAAAACCATTATTAGTAAGTTTGTTAATAAGCTTAGGAGTTGGCGGGCTAGCTAGTTTTGTAACGTCAGGAAGCTACTCTATTTATGAAAATCTTCAAAAACCTGCTTTATATCCCCCAGGCTGGTTGTTTCCAATAGTATGGGGCATTTTGTATTTTCTTATGGGAATAAGTTCGTACATTATATTTACCTCAAATTCAGACTCTAAAAATAATGCTTTAAAATTCTACGCTCTGCAACTAATAGTTAATTTCTTTTGGCCAATATTATTTTTTAATTTAGAACTATTCTGGGTAGCATTTTTTTGGCTTATATTACTAGTTATTTTAGTTATAATAACCATTGTTCTTTTTAAAAAAATAGATTCAACTGCTGCTTGGCTACTGATTCCATATTTGGTTTGGATATTGTTTGCAAGCTATCTAAATTTTTCGATTGCTATTTTGAATTAAAAATAAAAAAACAAGTCCACAAACTATATTTATATAAAACAGGACTTGTTTTTAATTTAATAACAAAAAATATTTAAGTATCCATAACTTACGACATAATAATATATTTTATTTATTTTTAACAGTCGGTTTCACGCGACGGAAAAAATTCATTTATTGGAAACTCTATATTTTTAAATACATCACATGGGTTTTCGGAAGTGTTTGTGCACTCTTTTTCTGGAATACAATAATCATATACCGGAACCATCATTTGCACCTGACGTTCTATTTGAACGATTGAAAAAATACCAATGCTTATAAACACATTTCTCTGAGGTAATACATTTTCAAAAGAGCCCTCAAAGCAAGAACATATTGAATTTGGTAATGAACATGAACACCAATCACTTGCTATATCAGCACTTTCTTTAGAGCAACTTGACAGCAGCATCGGTTCTGCAATTTGAACTGTTACTTTAGGCAATGCTTGAGGGTTTATAGAACTTGAATTTTCGCTTTGTATATTGCTAAAAGTTTTAACACTACCCTCACTACCAAATAAAACAACCTTTTTGCAAAATGTGCAAACACCTGTTACTTCAGTGGCATTAGAAAGGGGTGAATTATGGACAGATAGTGTAACCAAGAAATAAAAAGTCATATCAACAGAATAAAAGCCTTTATGAAATGGAACCGGTTCTACCGACATAGTAACATCCATTACTTCAACAGTTTTGGGTTTTACAAGATAAGCTTCGTCTATTATGGGCTGTGTGGCATCTGTAAAAAACACTCTAAGATCTTCTAAACAGTCTTTGTCTCCACAGCTATCATATATTCTATCGGCATTTATACAAACTGCTTCTCTAATATTACAATTATTTTTTGAATTGTTGCTGAACGTATTGGATATTGTTTCATTGTTACGATTAGGTCTGCTGGTATTTTCAAAATTTTTGTCTAGCATATTAATCCTCCTGAAATAAAATTAAAGCTCCTGCTTCATTCCATTCTATGTAATTATATAAAATTTGTGAGTATGTCAATCATTCTGTATATATACTGCACTTTTTCTATTTTTACTTGATTTTTTTTTCATTGTGTGTTAGAATTGATTAGGTTAATGGTCATTTAGTTATTTCTTTTATTTTATGTGTTGACTATTGTGTTTAACATAAACCATGAATTTGGTTTTTTACTTAAATTATTTTATTTAGGAGGTAATCCCTTTATGGCTAAGTGTGATATTTGTGGTAAAGGTGTGTCTTTTGGTATAAAAGTTTCACACTCACATAAGCGTTCCAATCGTTCTTGGAAACCAAATATAAGACGCGTAAAAGCAATAGTTAGTGGCACTCCTTGCCACTTAAATGCATGTACTCGTTGCTTACGTTCTGGTAAAGTTGAACGCGCTTAAAATAAGTTAAGTGTTTAAAGTAAAGGCTGCTATTTTAGTGGCTTTATTTTTTTATACTATTTTTATAATTTTAGATTGAAATATTATGTAATATGGTTTATAATCGAAATATAAATTATTAGTTTATATTTGGAGGTTTTTTGATGTTTGAATCTAACATGAATAATATGGATTTGTTAAGAAATTATGATGTTGAAGTAAGTGATGCTTTAGATCAAGAACTAAACCGTCAGCGTGAAAATTTGGAACTTATTGCAAGTGAAAATATTGTTTCTCCAGCTGTTATGGCTGCAATGGGGTCAATATTAACAAATAAATACGCAGAAGGATATCCTTCAAAGCGTTATTATGGTGGATGTCAATATGTAGATATTGTTGAAAATATAGCAATTGAACGTGCAAAGAAATTATTTAATGCGAATTTTGCTAATGTACAGCCACATTCTGGAGCTAATGCTAATAATGCGGTTTACTTTGCATTTCTAAAGCCAGGAGACACAGTTTTAGGTTTAAGTTTGGCTGAGGGCGGGCATTTAACTCACGGATCTCCTGTTAATATGTCAGGATCTTATTACAATTTTATACCATATGGATTAAATGAAAAAACACAATATATAGACTATAATGTCATGGAAAAGCTAGCAATAAAAAACAAACCAAAACTAATAGTTGCTGGCGCTTCAGCATATCCAAGAATTATTGACTTTAAAGCAATTTCCGAAATTGCAAAAAAAGTTGGCGCGCTTTTGATGGTGGATATTGCACATATTGCTGGATTAATAGCGGCTGATTTACATCCATCTCCCTTCCCGTACGCAGACATTGTAACATCAACTACACATAAAACTTTACGCGGCCCAAGAGGTGGATTAATTTTAAGTAACGATGAAGAAATAGCAAAGAAAATAAATAAAGCAATTTTTCCCGGAACTCAAGGTGGCCCTTTAATGCATGTTATAGCAGGAAAAGCAGTGTGTTTTGGTGAAGCTTTAAAAAGTGATTTTAAGGTATATCAAGAAAATGTTGTTAAAAATTCAAAAAAATTAGCAGAAGAAATGGTTAAAAAAGGATTTAATTTGGTTTCCAACGGAACAGATAATCATTTAATGCTGGTAGACTTAAGAAACTTTGAGGTTACAGGAAAAGAGCTAGAAAAAAATCTTGATGAAGTACATATAACTGTAAATAAAAATGCTATTCCTAACGACCCTCAAAGTCCATTTGTGACTAGCGGAATAAGAATTGGAACACCAGCAGTTACAACAAGAGGTTTTAAAGAAGCAGATATGGGAAAAATTGCTGAGTGTATATATTTAACAGCTAGTGATCATGTTAATAATTCCAAAAAATGTTCCGAAATTGTATCCAATTTATGTGAAAAATATCCAATTTATTAAAAATTATCAAAGAGGTGTTTATTTTGCCTTTAGCAGATCGAATAAGGCCAGAATCTTTAGATGATATAGTCGGACAACGCCATCTTCTAGGAGATAATCAACCATTCAAGTCTATTGTTAATTCAAAATACCTTCCAAACATGATATTTTATGGTCCTTCTGGAACGGGAAAAACAACTGTAGCCAAAATAATAGCCAAAAAATCTAATATGAAATTACACTATATCAATGGTACTAACGCCTCTTTATCAGACATTAAAGACGTAATATCCGATACAAATACCATTTTTGGTCAAAACGGAATATTATTATATCTAGATGAGATACAATATTTAAACAAAAAGCAACAACAAAGTTTGTTAGAATATATTGAAAATGGAAGTATAACTTTAATTGCATCAACAACAGAGAATCCATATTTTTATATTTATAATGCGATTTTAAGTAGGTGCACAGTATTTGAATTTAAACCTGTTTCACATAATGACATAATGCCCGCAATCAAAAGAGCTTTTTCATATATGGAAAAGGAATTAAATACATCTATAAACTACGACAATGACGCTCTTAACCATATTGCATATAGTTGCGGTGGGGATGTTAGAAAAGCAATAAATACCGTGGAACTTTGCGCTATATCTGCAAAGAATTTTCATGTGGATTTGGAGCTAGCAAGAAAATTAACTCAACGAAATGGTAATAAATATGATCGTCAAGGCGATGAACACTACGACCTTCTATCTGCTCTACAGAAATCTATACGAGGAAGTGACGAAAACGCAGCGTTACATTATTTGGCACGTCTTTTGGATGCTGGCAACATAATATCTCCGTGTAGACGCCTCTTAGTAATTGCATGTGAAGATATAGGTTTGGCTTATCCGAATGTGATTCCCATAGTAAAATCTTGTGTAGATATAGCTTTTCAATTAGGCCTTCCAGAAGCCAGAATTCCGTTAGCTAACGCTGTTATTTTACTTGCAACTTCTCCAAAGTCCAACAGTGCTTATTGTGCTATAAATGAAGCACTAGATGATGTAAAAAATGGTAAAATTGGTGAATTTCCCAGGTGTTTACAAAATATGCATTTTGATGGAGAAGGAAACAAAAATATAGGTCAAAATTATAAATATCCACATAATTTTAATAATCATTTTGTTAAACAGCAATATATGCCGGATATTTTAAAAAACAAATGCTATTATAAATTTGGTAACAATAAAGCAGAACAATTAGCTTTAAAATATAGAAATAAAATATTGGAGGATTGATTAAATGTTTGTTGAATCTATTGCAATAATAGTAGTAATATTGTTAATATTTATAATATTTTTAAGAGAACATCATACTGAATATGCAAAAACAGCTGCAATCTTAACAATATTGCCAATATCATATGCACTATCTTATTCTATTTCATATATAATTAACAAACTATTTTCAGTGGATTCAACATACATAATATTTTATGGAATACTCATCGGCTTAATTTTAACGTGTATATTAATCGGATGTATGGCGCACACGATAAAAAGAAAAAAATTAAAAATTATATATGTTACTATGAATGGCTTATTTGCACTAACTTTAACAATAATAATGATAGTAAGAATGCAATTTCAAATATTAAAATAAAAAATCGGATACGGTAAAATGTATCCGATTTTTATTACAAACAATTTATTATGAATTAATTTGCTCAAACCTAACTCCATTAGGAACAGCATCTTTTTTTAAACTATCTTTCTTTCTTAGCAAATCATATTTAACAGTTTTTATGCTAGAAGCCACATTAAATTCATCTATATCAGCTAAAAAAGGTACTAATTCATCTGGAATTTCAACTTCATCATGGTTCACATTTCCTTCTAAAGGTTTTATTTCCAATTTACTTTTCTCACCATCAGCAGATAAATTAAACTCAAAATCACCTTGCTTTATTGTCTTGTTAATTTGACTTTGAGAAATATCAACTCTTACAAAATTTTTATAAAAAACATCAAAATTTAACTTATCATCAACCAATATATCTTTTTTACAAGATGATAATTCTAAATAACAGCCCATTTGCGTACATCCAGCAGTATTAAAATAACTAGCACTCGGAAAATATTTAACACCATCTAGACATATTGAGGAGCAATGAAAATAATTTACTGAATTTCCTATAAAATAGACCAAATTTTCTCCAAGCCCTTGAGCCAAAAAATATTCATTATTGTCTTGCAATGTACGCGTAGTATCAGAAACAGCAGTAAAATTATTACACAGCCCTATACGATCTGGTGAAACTTCGTACTTATTAGCATTCTCTATTTCATCTTTCTTAGTGTATTCGGGAAGTGATGCATCGAATAATGCCCAGCCACCAAGAGAATCTAACCAAACGACATTAAACATATGAGTATTATTACTTGCTATCATACAAGATAATCCTGCCATGTTCATCATCAATTTAGCTAAATTACTGGAACCAGAACACACTCCCATTCCATTTTTAAAAACAGTTAATGCATCTTGTGGCTTCCTATTTGGATTAACCTTTTCATTTTCATATTCATCAAATTCACTATCAGATGATTTATCATATTTTATATTATTTCTAACCCAAAAAAATATAGCCTTAGCCAATTTACAATCTTTTGGCAAATTAGAACTATCATCTTTATCCACAGAGTCCTTAATTTCATCAACTTGTTTAACTATTTCATCATAAATTTTCTTTTCTTCATCATTTAACTTGTCCTTCTTAAAATAATTACCATCTTTATCAGATTTCTTTAAACCCTCATCTTTAGGTAAAAGTTGCAGCATTTTTAAAGCGTAGTATCTACCCGCCTTAATTTGATCTACAAATGTATGCTCCAAATCTCGATGATCTTTAACGGCCATACACACACTGCTCAATCCGCTGACAGTAACAAGTGATGTTGCTGTCAAAACAGCTATTAATTTTTTAAAAAATTTCAAAATAAATCAACCTTTCTTTTTTAAAATACTTTTTTATTTCGATTTCATTATAACACATAAATATTAATAAAAAATGAACAAAAATTTAATATTTATATAACAAAAATAAAAAATTTATTATAAATTAATTTGCTCAAGCCTAACCCCATCAGGAATGACAGTATTTTTTTAACATATATTGTTTATTTATCAAAGAACATTTAACAGTTTTTATTTTATAAGATCAATTTGCTCAAATTTAACATCTTTAGGGAGAATAACGTTTTTCTTGAAAGCCTGTTCTTTCCAAAGAAAATCATATTTAACAGTTTTTATATTAGAATCCACTTTAAATTCATCTATATCAGATAAAAAAGGTATTAGCTCATTTGGAATTGTCACTGTATCAAAGTTTTTACCATTTTCTAAAGGTTTTATTTCTAATTTACTTTTCTTACCGTCAGCTGATAAATTAAACTCAAAATCACCTTGCTTTATTGTCTTGTTAATTTGACTTTGAGAAATATCAACTCTTACAAAATTTTTATAAAAAACATCAAAATTTGCTAACGTACATCTTGGTTTATATTGAAGCATTTTCTCATCAACAGATATTGAATTATTATTTGTTGTTACTATAAGTATTTTGGGTGAAAGCATATAATAAACACCATTATAGTCATTCAAGTAATTCTTATAAATACCAGCTAAATTATCAGATACAACATAAATCAAATGAGTCATAAATAGATCAGCGCTAATAAAAAGTTTATTACTTTCTTCTAAAGTCGAACTTTCATATTTATAAACAGCGGGAAATTTTTCATCCAAAATCATATTATCAAAAGAATTATTATATTTTTCTTTTACATCTTTACCATCTTCATCTTTGCCTTTATAAAAATAATCTTCTTGGTCTTGTATCTCTTTAGGTTCAGCCGTTGCATCAAACAATGCCCAACCGCCAGGATTTTCACCCAACCAAACAGCGTTAAAGCTATGTTCATGGTTACCAACACATACACAAGGTAGCCCTGATATCTTCATCATCAACTGAGCTAATTTACTAATACCCTCACATACTCCTTCACCATTCTTAAAAACAGTTAATGCATCCTGAGGTTTTCTGTTTTCGTTTGTCTTTTTCACACCTAATTTATCTTCAAACGTATTTGCTTCTGCAGGTAGTGAAACAGATTCTTTATCATACTTTATATTATTTCTAACCCAAAAAAATATAGCCTTAGCCAATTTACAATCTTTTGACAAATTAGAACTATCATCTTTATCCACAGAGTCCTTAATTTTCTTTACCTCATTAACTATTTTATCATAAATTTTCTTTTCTTCATCACTCAAATTACCCTCTTTGAAATAATTACCGTCGTCACCGCCTTTGGTAAGCCCTATAGATTTATCTATAGACTTTAACATCTCTAAAGAATACTCACAATTAAGATCAAATTTACGATAATATTCATCAATTTTATATTCTCTAGCAGCCATACACACACTGCTAAATCCGCTAACAGTAACAAGTGATGTTGCTGTCAAAGCAGCTATCAATTTTTTAAAAAATTTCAAAATAAATCAACCCTTCTTTTTAAATATTTAACATAAAAACAATCGAATACAATTTTACTGTATTCAATTGTTTTTATTTTTATATAGCTTTTACTTAATTTTTTAAAAGCATATTTAAAATTACAATTATAAATTCAAAATCTATCTTTGCATTTTAGATTTTTCAATTTCTTTTTTTATTTGTTCATCATCTACAATGATACATTTAACATCACTTGATGATCCAACATTAGTATTTTTGGGCGCAGACTTCTCAAATTTTTCAAATTCCTTAACTATTTCATCACGTGATTTAATAAGTTCTTCTTTTATTTTTTCTTCGTCTACCTTAACGTCTTTAGAAGCATTCCCCTGCGTTTCATATTTTTTCACTTCAGAACCTGTATCATCTTTAACGCCCGTAATCCTTTTTTGCCCTGCTCCTTCTACAGAATTTGCAGCTAAACAAAAACTGCTAAAAGCACCAACAGTAGCAAGCGTTGTTGCTGTGAAAATCGTCACTAATTTCTTTCTAAAATTCAAAATAAATCAACCTTCCATTTAAAACATTTTGTATGCTAGCATTACATTTGATATTATATCATAAAAAACGCTAAATTTGATTTACAAACCATTTACAATAAAATAAATTTCATGTCATGTTTTGCTGCATTACGTGCATTTTTCCACATTTGAAATTTGTTTCTTCACATAAATTGCTTTAAATATTTATGTTTATGCTTTATAAGCTGTAAATTTAACAAAGCAATTACAATTTATAAAACACATGTTACTTTGCCACTATGTTTAATAGTCTGTTTTTAACATATATTTCTTTTATAATTTTCTTTCCTTTAAGTTCTAAGCTTATTTTTTCATCTTTTTTGGCAAATTCAATAACTTCATCTTGGCTTATATCTACAGGAATAGTTAATTTGGATTTTATTTTGCCACATATCTGAACTGCAATTTCCACAACATCATCTTTTATTTTATCAGCATCATACTTGGGCCAATTTTGCTCATGAACATAACCACCATATCCTAAAATTTCATATAATTCTTCAGCAAGATGCGGAGCAAATGGACTCAAAAGTATAATTAAAATTCTAAACTCCTCTTTGGTTATTGATTTAGAATCATACACTTCATTTATGAACGACATCATAGAAGAAATAGCAGTGTTAAATTTCATATTTTCTATGTCATCCGTAACTTTCTTAATCATTTTATTTAAAGATCCTTCAAATTCCGATCTTACATTATCGCCTTTTAATATATCTTGTAGCGACCATACCCTATCTAAAAATCTTCTGCATCCCTTAATTGAAGATGAACTCCAAGGCGCAGACTTTTCAAAATCACCCATAAACATTTCATATAATCTAATAGTATCTGCGCCATATTCATTTACAATATCATCAGGATTTACAACATTTCCTCTAGACTTGCTCATTTTTTCACCGTTTTGCCCTAAAATCATACCGTGGCTCGTTCTCTTTGCATACGGTTCTTTTGTAGACACAACACCAATATCATATAGAAATTTATGCCAAAATCTCGAATATAGCAAATGTAACGTTGTATGTTCCATACCGCCATTATACCAATCTACAGGGAGCCAATAATCTAATTCTTTTTGACTAGCAAGCGCATCATCACAATTAGGATCACAATATCTTAAATAATACCACGAAGAACCTGCCCATTGTGGCATAGTATCGGTTTCTCTTTTTGCGTCACGCCCACACTTAGGACATTTCACATTAACGAACTCATCAATTTTTGAAAGCGGCGATTCTCCATTCTCTGTCGGTTCAAAGTCACAAATATTAGGAAGTTTTATAGGCAATTCATTTTCAGGAACAGCAACCTCTCCACACTCAGGACAATGGATTATTGGAATAGGCTCTCCCCAATATCTTTGTCTAGCAAAAACCCAATCTCTTAATTTATAATTTTTTTGCGCTCTTCCTTTATTATGATCCTCTAACCACTTTAACATTTTTAATTTTGCATCTTCAACTGACAATCCGTTCAAAAATTCAGAATTAACTAATTTCCCCGATGAGCAATCAGTAAAAGCTTCATTTTCAATATCTCCACCAGAAACAACTTCAACAATATCAATTCCAAATTTTTTAGCAAATTCATAGTCCCGAGAGTCATGTGCAGGAACGGCCATTATAGCACCTGTTCCATAGCTCATTAAAACATAGTCCGAAACATATATAGGAATTTCTTTGTCATTTACAGGATTGATTCCATTTACTCCAACTATTCTAACACCTGTTTTGTCTTTATTCATTTCACTTCTTTCAAACTCAGATTTCTTGGAAACTTGTTCCCTATATTCTAATATTTCATCTACATTTTTAATATTATCTTTCCATTTATCAATAAGAGGGTGTTCTGGTGAAATTACCATATATGTAGCACCAAACAATGTATCTGGTCTAGTCGTATATATTTCTAATTTGTCTCCAACAGTTGTATTAAATTCTACTTGCGCACCATAACTACGTCCAATCCAATTTTTTTGCTGAATTTTAACTGGGTTTATATAATCTACATCTTCCAAATCATCTATTAAACGATCTGCATATTCTGTAATTTTAAGCATCCATTGTGATTTGTTCTTTCGAACTACATCACTCTTACATCTCTCACATTTTCCATTAACAACCTCTTCGTTAGCCAGAACACATTTACATGACGTACACCAGTTAACTGCCATTTCTTTTTTATATGCAAGACCTTTTTTAAACATTTGCAAAAATATCCATTGCGTCCACTTATAATAAGAAGAATCGGTTGTTGAAACTTCCCTGTTCCAGTCAAAAGATAGCCCTAAATTTTTTAATTGTTTTTTAAATCTATCTATATTATCACGAGTAACAATTTCAGGATGTATATGATTTTTTATTGCAAAATTTTCTGTTGGAAGCCCAAAAGCATCCCAACCCATTGGATATAAAACATTATAGCCCTGCATTCTGCGCTTTCTTGCCACAATATCAAGTGCTGTGTAAGATCTCGGATGCCCAACATGTAATCCCTTAGCCGATGGATATGGAAACTCAACTAATGCATAAAATTTAGGTTTACTATAATCTTTTGATGTAGCAAAAGTATTATTATCATCCCAAAACTTTTGCCATTTTTTTTCTATATTCTTAAAATCATATTTTTTCATTTTTTAGTCCTCCTCATTAATTAAACTATCAATAGATATATCTGTTCCATCTGACCAAATATTTTCTAAATTATAAAATTTTCTTGTGTCTTCATGGAATATGTGAACAACAATATCTTGATAGTCCAAAACTATCCAGTTAGCATTTTTATCTTTTTCAATTCTATTTGGAATTTTATCTTTTTGTTTTAATTCATACTCCAGCTCATCAACCAAACTCTTTACATGAGTAACATTGTTTGTATCGGCTATCACAAAATAATCACATAATATAGTCAAATCATCAATCTTTATAACTTGAATATTATTAGCTTTCTTTTTGTCTAAAACATTCACTATTAATTTTAACATTTCTTTTGTTTTCATATAGGTAACCACCTCCATTTAAAATTTTTTTGACAAATCTGATTATAGCATTCAAACGTTTTAGGATGAATTAAAACTTCTCTCTCACAAAGCAAAGTTATACACTTTTTTAGCTGAAACAACAACGCCTTGTCAAGATCTTTTTTTACTATTTCACGCTCAATTTCCACATCTTCATGTTTTCTATCTTCACTAACACAGTCAGCCATATAAATTATCTTTTCAAACGTAGTCATATCTCGATTACCGGTAGTATGATATTTTATAGAACTTATAATTTGCTCATTTTCAATACCCAAATATTTTTCACAGTATATTGCTCCAGCAATAGAATGCCATATTTGAGGAGTTTTTTGCTCAATCTCATTCAATTCTACTCCACTGTCTTTCATAATACGCAATAAATATTTATCATCTTGTTCTTTGACTATATCATGTAAAACACCGGCAATTTCAGCTTTTTTTTCATCTTCATTGTAAAGCCTAGCTAAATCTTTAGCCGCTTTTGCAACCATTTGACAATGATAAAAACGTTTAGATGACAATCGATTCTTAGAAGCGTTGAAACATTCTCTAAATAAGCGATCATTTCCACAATATATATTATTTTCTAATATGTAATGCTCCACTTTATTATCTAAATAATCAGAACATTTCAATCCTTGAGCATATTTAATACGAACAAACTCTGAAGACACATGCTTAAATATGTTAATTGCTACTTTATGTTCAAATTGTTTTGCCTTTCTTTTCATCAATTTATATTCACATTTTGAAAATGCAACAGGCAAAATAAAAGCCATATCAAAAATTTTATCATGCTTATATAATAATTCAAAAGATAGAAACAAGTTTGATTCAACTATTAAATATAAATCATCATTACAAAAATTGTTTTTTATTTCTTGTAATATACTAAAAACACAAGACAAATTACTATCATGTTGTATATTATAAACCATAATATTATCACAGTTGCAGCACGCCAATTTGCAAATTTCACTTCTGTTTTTAATAGGCGGCAATTCTTCAATTTTATTAATAACTATATTAGATGGAACCAGCAAAATTTTGTCTAAATTATATTTGCTCTTTAACTCATTAGCTATAAATATATGTCCATTATGTATAGGATTAAAAGTTGACAAAAAAACTCCAATCTTTGACATTATATTTTTATCCCATCTTTCTTTTTAATGTTTTTCTTATAAACAACAAATTTTTTACCTATAACTTGAACTATATCACAATCTAGAATTTCAGATACATTTATGGCAGCTTCTTTTGAATTAATAGGTGCATTATCTAATATTTCACATTTAACTAGTTCTCTAGCAACTAATGCACACCTCAAACTCTGAACCACTTCATCTGTTACACCGTTTTTGCCTATATGAACTACAGTCTCAATGCTATTTGCAATTCCTCTCAATTTAGCTCTTTGTTTACTTGTTATCATTTCCATTCTCCTATCTTTTTAGCTAATGTTAAAAGAGCTTTTCCACGATGACTAACAGCATCTTTCTCTTTTGAACTCATATTAGCAAAACTAACGCCTTTAAATTTAAACAGAGGATCATATCCAAAACCACCATTTCCATCAGGTTCATTAGCTATCTCCCCCTCACAAGTTTCAACTATATCGAAGCATTCACCATCCTGATTTACAAAACAAAGTGCACAAACAAATCTTGCTCTTCTATCAGTTATTCCATCAAGTTCCTTTAACAACTTTTTATTATTAGATTCAGCTGTTGCATTCAACCCATTATCAGCAGAATATCTAGCAGAATATATTCCTGGCGCACCATTAAGGGCAAAAACTTCTAATCCAGAGTCATCGGCTATTACGGGCAACTTAACCACTTTATATGTTTCCATTGCTTTAATTTTAGCATTTTCCAAAAAACTATTTCCTGTTTCCACTATATCGCTATGCATTCCGGCATCAGATTTAGATATGACATCAAAACCTAGCGGCTTCAATATTCTTTCAAATTCTCGTATTTTGCCTTTGTTTTCACTTGCTATAACAACAACCATTCTATTCTTCCTCCGAATTGCTAGATTCAAATAAAGCTTTAGTAAATAAACCAGCATCAAATGGTTGCAAATCGTCAATTTGTTCCCCAACACCAATAAATTTTATGGGCAGTCCCAAGTGTTTTTTAATAGATATGACTATTCCGCCTTTAGCTGTTCCATCTAATTTAGTTAATATTATTCCTGTTAATCCAGCTGACTTTTCAAACTCTTTGGCTTGAACAACTCCATTTTGACCAGTAGTTGCATCAATAACTAGCAATATTTCTAAGTCACATCCAACAGCTTCTCTTTTAACAACATCACTTATCTTCTTTAACTCAGCCATTAAATTTTTCTTATTATGAAGTCTACCTGCGGTATCACAAATAGCAATATCTGCGTTTCTTTTTTTTGCAGCAGCAATAGTATCAAACACAACAGCAGCGGGATCTGCTCCCTCTCTATGCTTAACTATAGAACATCCTACTCTATTGGTCCATATTTCTAACTGTTCTATTGCAGCTGCCCTAAAAGTATCAGCAGCCCCAACAATTACAGAGTTCCCTTCTTCTTTCAATAAATTTGCCAATTTACCAATAGTGGTTGTTTTACCTACTCCATTAACTCCGAGAACTAAAATAATGCTAGGCTTTGAATTAATATTTAATTGTTCATCACCAGACAAAATTTCTTTAATTATTTCTATTAATTCTTGTTTAGCTTCACTAGTAGTTTTTATTTTTTTCTTTTTTATATTTTCTCTAAGCATATCAATTATTTCAATAGACGTCTGCATTCCAACATCTGACATTATCAAAACTTCTTCCAATTCTTCATACATGCTATCGGTTATTTTATCACTAGAATCAAAAACATTATTTAATTGCTTAGTGATTCCTTTTCTTGTCTTTTTTAAACCAGATTTTAGTTTTTCAAAAAATCCCATATATTTTACCCCCTACAACAAAACATTTTTATATTTTTTAAATATTAATTACTTTATCAGCCTCATAAGTAGATTTTAATTTAAGCAATTTAGATACTCCATCGTCCTGCATAGTAACTCCATATAAAACATCTGCTTCTTCCATAGTTCCACGCCTATGAGTGATGACAATAAACTGAGTATCATCGTAAATATTTTTTATATATGAAGCAAATTTCGAAACATTAACATCATCTAAAGCGGCTTCTATTTCATCCAAAATACAAAATGGAGATGGCTTAAATTTTATTATAGCAAAATATATTGCAATAGCAACAAATGCCTTTTCCCCGCCCGATAATGCAGATATATTCTTTATTATTTTTCCAGGAGGCTGAACCTCTATATTAATTCCACATTCCAAAACATCATCGCAATCATCTAAAAATAGTTCTGCTTTTCCTCCGTTAAATAATTGAACAAATATCTGTTTGAAATTTTTATTAATCTCAATAAATGAACTTTTAAATATATTTTTCATTGATGACGTTAAAGATTTTATTAATTTTTCAAGCTCAATTTTAGATGTTTTAGCATCATTAACCTGAGCATTCAAAAACTCATATCTCTTACTAACTTCTTCATACTCTGATATTGCTGCTAAATTAACCAACCCAAGTTGTTTAATTTTATCCTTTATCATAATTAAATTTTTCTTAGCATCAAAGTAATCATATTTACAATTAATAGAACTTTGAGCTTCCGATAAAGTCATGCCATAACATTCCCATATATTTTCAATAATTTTATTATGCTTTTCTTGCAAAATGTTTTTTTGTTCTTCAATTCTTACAAGTTCATTTCCAAATTTTTCTTTAGTTTGTTGATGATCTTTTTCTAAATCTCTAAATTCCTTAGAATTTTTTTCCATTTCAATCCTATTTAACTGCAAATCATTTATTTGCTCATCAAACAAAGAGTATTTATTTTTTTCTGACTTTTCCAATAACTTTTCTTTTTGTAAAACTAACTCCTTTTCTTTAACTATTTTCACCTTTTCTTGAATTTGACTTTCTAAGCTAATTAATTTACTGCTGTTTCCTTCAGATAATTTTTCTATATCTTGAATTCTAGATTTTTCATGATTAATATTATTTAAAATTTCACTTTTCTTTAAATCAAGCTCATGTAAATTTTTTTCAAATTCAGTTCTTTGCTCTCTTAATCCACCCTGCTTATTTTGAAAAAAGTCCAACTTTGATTCAATTTCTTTGGTTTTAGATATAACAGAACTTAATTCTTTTTTACAATTACTTTGAGTCAAAGTTAATTTTTCTACTTGTTTGCCAACTTTTTCCTTTTCAACTTCTAATATTAATATATCTTTATTAATGTTTTCAATAGAGTGTGTTGTTCTTTTTTGCTCGCTAGAAAATTTTACTTTATCTTCAAAACAAACTTTTCTCTCACTATCCAAAGCTTTCATTTCAGCTAATATTCTTTCAATATGTGAATTTAACTCTACACATTTATTTTTTACTTCACTATATTTAATTTTTTGTTCGCCTATTTTTTTCTGCAATAAATCTATTTCATTTTTTCTCGAAAGCAACCCAAAATTTTTATTTTTTGATCCACCAGTAAAAGATCCTCCTGAATTTATAATCTGTCCGTCTAAAGTAACTATTTTAAAAGAATATGAATATTTCTTAGCAATAATAATTCCATTATCTAAATTATCAACAACAATCGTCCTTCCCAAAACACTTTCAATTATATTTCTATATTTATCATCCACATACACAAGACTAGACGCAACACCTATAAATCCCGCACAATCAGCAATACCAACGGTTTTTATAGTTCTATTTTTAACAGAAGTTATTGGCAAAAATGTTGCTCTTCCAAGCTTTTTTTCTTTTAAAAATTCTATAGCTTTTTTAGCAACAGACTCGTCTTCCACAACAATATGTTGCAAAACGCCGCCCAGCGCCGATTCAATTGCAGTAGCATATTCAGGCTCAAGCTCCATAAGCTGAGAAACCGTTCCACATATTCCGTTTAACCAACCACTTTGAGCTGATTTTAAAATATTTTTAACACTATAAGCATATCCATCAAGATTTTTTTCTAAATCATATAATAATTCAATTTTTTGTTGTTTTTTCGAAATATCTTTATCAATAAGATTAAGATTTTTATTTAATATATCAAACTTATTTTTTTTTGCGTTTAATTTTAAATCATATCCCTCTTTAGAATTGTCTATATTTTCTATTTTAGAATCAATGCTTTCAATAAGTTCAGCCAATTCATTTTGTTCAGCTTTTAGTTTATCCTCTTGCTGGCTTTTATCTTCAATATTTTTATCTAAATATAACTGCCTATCATTCAACTCACAAATTCTAGAATTAAACGATGATATATTTAGCGAAAGCTTAGATTTTTCTAAAATACACGAATTCAAATCAGCTGTTAGTTCAGCGCAGTTAGAATCTATTCCTTTATATTTTTCATTAAAATTTAAAAATTCAGTTTCAACATCGCTAATGTCATTATTTATAACCTCAAATTTTTTTTGTAATTTATTAACTATTTCTTTTCTCTCATTAATTTTATTCGTTAAATTATCTTCATCTATCATCAACGACTTTTTGTCATTTTTTATTCTATCAATATCAGAACTTATATGTTTTATTTCTTGTGATAAAATTGCAATCTTTGTATTTCTTAAATTAACCTCTTTAATAAAATTTTCTTTTTCAGTACGTATTCGCTCAATATTTAATTGACAGCTTTGAATATTATCATATGTTTCTTTTATTTTATCAGATAATTCTTCAATATATTGTTTTTCATTGTCATAACTCGATTTTATTTTAAATAATTTATCATTGTATTCTCTCAATTTGCAATTAATATTTTCAAAATCTTGAATCCAAATATAAACTTCCAAATCTTTCTTTTTCAAATCAAGTTCTTTAAATTTGTTAGCTTTTTCACACTGAATTTTAAGTGGCCCTACGCGACTTTCCAATTCATCAACAATATCTTTCAATCTTATTAAATTTTCTTCCGCAAGTTCTAATTTTTTTTCTGCTTCTTTCTTCCTATATTTGTATTTGGTAATTCCAGCTGCTTCTTCAAATATTTGACGACGCTCAGAAGCCTTCGATGACAAAATTTCATCAATCTTACCTTGCCCAACAATAGCATACCCCTCTCTAGATAAACCCGTATCCATTAAAATTTCAGATATATCTTTTAAAAGAACGTTTTTTCCGTTAAGAATATATTCGCTATCTCCATTTCTATAATATTTTCTAGCCACAATAATTTCATCTAAGTCTAAATCAACTGTCCTATCTTTATTATCAAAAACAAGAGACACTTTAGCGAATCCTGTTGGCTTTCTGTTTTGAGTTCCGAGAAATATAACATCTTCCATCTTTTGTCCACGCAAATTCTTCGTAGATTGTTCTCCTAAAACCCATCTTATAGCATCACTAATATTGCTTTTTCCACTTCCATTCGGACCCACAATTGCAGTAAAACCTTCTTCAAAATCTAGTCGAGTTTTGTCTGGAAATGACTTAAATCCACACAATTCTAAAGATTTTAATTTCATTCAAACGTCCTCCGAAACCACTATTACTAAATCAACTGTAATTCACCAATATCAATAGACTTATCACCAATAACTTTTACCAAATATCCTGCATCTTTTAATACTTTAATATTGCTTTTTTTATGGCCAATTACTTTAGATACTTCAGATGAATTAACTAAAATTTTATATAATCCTGTTTGTAAATTTTTAAATAAACGTTTTAATTTCTTCAAATATATTCTGCTTTCACAAAGCTCTTTAAAAGCAGGATGATATAAACCAGCGACAATGTCTTTCTCCATTGTTTTTTGAGCATGTAAACCAAGTCTTATAACTTTTATATTATTATTATTAAATAATTCTAATAGTTTAGAACACAATTCGATTCCTTCGTCTAAACTGGGCGGCACATATTGTCCAGAATTATACCAGCTTTCAATTAAGCTCCCCTTAAAAATAACAACGGGATATATTCTTATTGTTTCAGGATGTATATCAATAACTTTTTTAGCAGTGTCAATAACACTCTGTTTACTTTGCCCAGGCAATCCAACCATTATCTGCATTCCCAATTCAATATCATATTCAAATATTTTTTTACAAGCTTGCTCTATTTGATATGATGTGTGTCCTCTTAAATTTTTTCTTAAAACATAATCGTCCATACTTTGCGCTCCGAGTTCTATGGAAGTTACAGACTTTTCTTTTAAAATATGTAATATTTCATCATTTATAGCATCTGGCCTTGTAGATATCCTTATTCCACTAAAACCATCGTTTCCTATAAATTCTCGAACACAATCTAAATATCCAATCATTAAATTACGATCTATTGCTGTAAAACTCCCGCCAAAAAAAGCAATTTGAGTATTACGCCTCTGTTTTGATGTCATACGATTATATTCTCTTTTGCATGTCAGTTTAATTTCATAAAAAGAAGGAGCCTCTATCGATCCTGATATTATTCTTTGATTGCAAAACGAACACAAATTACTACATCCCATATGCGGTATAAAAAAAGCTATATTTGAATGTGTAGACATTAAATACTATACCCCCATCAACTGCAAAGCCTGCTTTGCCGCATTTTGCTCAGCACGTTTCTTGCTTTTTCCAATACCCCTACCAATTACATTAGAATTTAAATGTAGCTCAACTTCAAAAATTTTATTATGATCCGGCCCACTTTCATTGACCAAAACATATTCTACTTTTTCTTCTGGATTTTGTTGAATAATTTCTTGCAACCTAGTTTTATAATCGGTTAAATGATCAATCTTTTTCATATTTTCTTTGTTAGGCATAAACTTTAAAACAAATTTTCTAGCAGACTCTATTCCACCATCCAAATATATTGCTCCGACAAGAGCTTCAAACGCATCTTCTAAATTTGAAAGTCTATTTTGGCCTCCTGAGTTAATCTCACCCTTGCCCATAATTAAAAACTTGCCAAGATTAATTTCTTTCGCAAACTTAGCAAGTGAATTATCACAAACAAATGACGCTCTTATTCTAGTCAAATCACCTTCAGCATTATTAGGAAAAATTTTAAACAAATGCTCTGCAATAATAAGAGATATAACCGAGTCACCTAAAAATTCAAGTCTCTCATTATTTTTGCAAAAAGATTTCATTTCATTACTATATGAGGAATGGGTTAAAGCCGTTTTCAATAAATCTTCATTTTTAAAAAAATAACATATATTTTGTTGTAATTCTTGCATAAACTATTTATCCCCCCATCCATTCTGCAATATTTTTTGACATTTCACCTATTATATTTTGTTTAACACAAATTCTAGCCTGATTTATAGCATTCTTAAAAGCATTAGCATCTGAACTTCCATGAGCCTTTATAATAGGCTTAGAAACTCCCAAAAGCATTGCTCCACCATATTCCCTATAATCCACAGTCTTTTTTACTTTTTTAATTTGATCTTTTAAAATTAAAGCTGAAAATTTAGTAAAAACCGAACTAGTAAATATTTCTTTTAACGTACTAATTAAAAATTTAGCCGTGCCTTCAGCGGTTTTTAGCATCATATTTCCAGATAGTCCATCACAAACAATAACATCACATTTCCCAAAAAAAATATCACGAGCCTCTATGTTTCCAATAAAATTTATACTTTTGCAGTTACTTAATAGTTTATATCCATATCTATGTGATTCTGTTCCCTTAGAGGACTCTGTTCCCACGTTAGCAAGCCCAATTCTAGGATTATTTATTTCCAACACTCGTTTAGCATAAACTGAACCCATTATTCCAAACTGCACAAACATTTCAGGCTTGCAATCCAAATTAGCACCAGCATCTAAAATCATAAAACAACCATTTTTTGTACGAAGAACGGGCGCTAAAGCAGCCCGTTTAATTCCATGTATTCTGCCAACTAAAACAGACGATCCTACAACCAAAGCGCCCGTGCTACCCGCACTAACAAATGCATCTCCAACTCCACTTCTCAAAGCTTTCATTCCAACAGCCATAGAGCTAGAATTTTTAGATCGACGTATTTCTTTAGGGTCCTCGTCAACACTTATAATGTCTTTTGCATCAATTATTTTTATTTTGGAAATATCAATATTATTTTCAGCAGCAACTTCTTTTAAAATTTTTTCATTTCCAGAAAGAAACAACTCAATATCTGAATAAGCTTCTAATGCTAACAAACAACCTTTTATAACATCAATTGGTGCATTATCTCCCCCAAAAGCATCTATAATTATTTTCATAAAACATTATCTCCATTTAAATTAGTTTCTCAAAATGTTTTTCAAATCTGCCAGTCCTCTCTTGGCTAAAGCCTCATATCTTTTTTTCTTATCTCTTATTTTAATATCCAAACTTGGAAGTAATCCCATATTTGCCCCCATAGGCTGAAAATCAAAAATATCTTCATTAGTTATATATTTTAGTAGAGAACCCATCATAGTAGTTTCAGGCAAAATACATTTTTCATTTTCAGACAATTCTTCTATTAATAATCTACTCGACATTATTCCACAAGCTGCACTTTCCATATAGCCTTCAACGCCAGTAATTTGCCCAGCAAATCTAATATCTTTATTATTTTTTAATCTGAGTTTACAGTCTAGCAAACGTGGACTATTTATGAAAGTGTTTCTGTGCATAACACCATACCTTAAAAATTCAGCATGTTCTAAACCAGGAATCAACGAAAAAATTTTCTTCTGCTCACTAAATTTCAAATTAGTTTGAAATCCCACCATGTTGTACATTGTGCCCTCAATATTTTCTTTTCTAAGTTGTAAAACAGCATAATATTTTTCATTGGTTACTGGGTGATATATGCCAACTGGTTTAAGCGGCCCAAATCTTATAGTGTCCTTTCCTCTTTTCGCCATAATTTCAATAGGCATACAACCTTCATAAACTTTGGGCTTATCAAATTCATGTAGCTGAGCACTCTCTCCATTAATAAGGCAATTATAAAAATTTTCATACTCATCTTTGTTCATAGGACAATTTATATAATCAGCAGTTCCATTTCCATATCTTGATGCGAAAAAAGTTTTTTCCATATCAATAGAATTAGCTGAAATTATCGGTGCAGCCGCATCATAAAAATGAAGTTGCTCCCCACCAATTAATTTTGAAATTGTTTTTGTTAAACCATCCGAAGTCAATGGCCCCGTAGCTATAATCACCTTTCCTTTAGGAATACTCATAATTTCTTCAGTTATTATATTTATGTTTTCGCAGCTACAAAGTCTTTGTGTTACTTCCTCAGAAAACAACTCCCTATCAACAGCCAGTGCTCCACCAGCGTCAACAGAATGTTTCTCAGCACACTCTAATATTAATGATCCAAATAATCTCATTTCTTCTTTCAACATACCAGATGCAGAACTAAGTCTGCGTGCCTTTAAAGAATTAGAGCAAACTAGCTCAGCAAAATTTTTAGATTTGTGTGCTGCAGAGAACTTCTTAGGCTTCATCTCATAAAGGTCTATATTATAGCCAAATTTAGCAAGTTGCCAAGCTGCCTCACATCCTGCAAGACCAGCTCCTATAACACTAATATTCTTCATCATTTACTATATCCACAGCCTTCTTTTGCGCAATAAATTGTAGCTTTTTTCCCTTTTTTCTTAAACATTGTATTTCCGCACTTAGGACAAATATCACTAACGGGCTCGTCCCAACTAACAAACTTACACTTAGGATAATTCTCGCACCCAAAAAATATTCTTCCCTTAGCTGACTTTTGTTTTATTATCTTGCCACCACAATTTGGGCATATGCCTTTGGTTTGCACAACTATTTTTTTAGTGTTTTTACAATCAGGATAGCCAGAACATGCCATAAACTTACCAAATCTACCGTGTTTTATAACCATAGGTTTGCCACATTTTTCACAAATTTCATCAGTTTCTTCATCCGGTATTTTATAGCTTTTCAATTCTGTATTTTTTTCAGCCAATTTTAAAGTATCATCAAAATTCGAATAAAATGCACGTATTGAATCTTTCCATTTCATTTTTCCTTCTGCAACTTTGTCAAAATCTTCCTCAATTTTTGCAGTAAATGACACGTCAACTACATTAGAAAAATTATCTTTCATTAATTCTGTAGTAATTTCACCTAATAATGTTGGTTTTAGTTGCTTCTTTTCTCTTTCAACATATCCTCTAGAAACAATAGTTGTTATCGTAGGAACATAAGTAGAAGGCCTGCCGATGCCCAACTCCTCTAATGATTTAGTCAAAGATGCTTCAGTAAACCGAGGAGGCGGCTGCGTAAAATGTTGATTTCCCAAAATTTCTTTTAACTTAAGTTTATCATTTTCATTAAGAGCTGGTAAACTCGCGTCTTCATTTTTGTCATCATCACTACCTTCAATATATACAGCGGTAAAGCCCGAAAATTTCAGTGAAGATCCAGACGCTTTAAATATATATGATAAAGATTTAATGTCCACAGAAAGAGTATTATAAACAGCATTCGCCATCTGACTAGCCATAAAGCGATCCCAAATTAATTTATAAAGCTTATATTGATCTGACGTCAAAGAACTTTTAACTTCACTAGGACTCAAATCTGGAACGGTAGGACGTATTGCTTCGTGCCCATCCTGTGAATTAGCCTTGGATTTATATAATCTAGGTTTATTTGGCAAATATTCATTTCCAAAAACTTTTTTAATATATTCAGATGCCGCACCTCTAGCTTCATCTGATATTCTTAAAGAGTCCGTTCTCATATACGTTATCAGTCCTATAGCACCGTGTCCCTCAACATTAACTCCTTCATATAATTGTTGAGCTATTCTCATTGTTCTCGCAGATTGAAAATTCAATTTTCGAGACGCCTCCTGCTGCATAGTAGATGTAGTAAATGGAGGAGATGGCGATCTTTTCCTAGTTCCTTTTTTGATTTTATCTATGCAGTAATCCTGTCCATCTAAATCATTTAATATTTTATCAACATCATCTTTATTTTTTAAATTTACTTTTTTTCCATTTAAACTATATAATTTTGCTGAAAAAATTTTAGAATCATTTTCTTTTTGAAATTTAGCGTCAACAGTCCAAAACTCTTCTGGATTAAAGTTGCGAATTTCTAATTCTCTGTCAACAATTAACCTTACTGCAACAGACTGAACACGTCCTGCTGACAAACCTGGCCTTACCTTTTTCCATAAAAACGGACTAAGTTTATAGCCAACCAGTCTATCCAAAATGCGCCTAGCTTGTTGAGCGTCAACCAAATCCTTATCAATTTTTCTAGGATTACTCATTCCAGATTTTACTCCAGACTTAGTAATTTCATTAAAAGTTACTCGATTTTCTTGATCATTATTCAATCCCAAAATATGAGATAAATGCCATGAAATAGCCTCTCCTTCTCTATCGGGGTCAGTTGCAAGAAAAACTTTATCAGCCTTTGAAGCAGATTTTTTTAATTCTTTTATTATAGGGCCTTTTCCTTTTATATTAATATATCTAGGCTCAAAATCATTTTCTATATCAACACCCATGGTAGACTTAGGTAAATCCCGCAAATGTCCCATAGATGCTGTTACTTCATATCCTCTTCCTAAATATTTTTTTATTGTTTTAGCCTTAGCAGGCGATTCAACTATAATTAATTTTGACATATAACTCACCGCCAATAATAACACACTTAAGTTTTTTTATAATTTAAACCACTTTTTTCTATAAATCCCATAATTTCCAACTCAGTTAACATCGGAAGCAATTTATCTATTGATATCTTAAGTTCTTCTGATAGTTGATCTAAATCTTTATTTATATCTACAGATTCAAATAATTTTTCAAGATGAGTAGGAATATTCGAAATCTTATTTTCCAATAATTCATTTGTTTTTAAAATATCTTTTTTAGCAACATTTTTTGGCACAACATAATTAGAAAATCGATATGTTTCTAAAATATCATCAATATCTAACAATAAATTTGCCCCATCTCTCAAGCATTTTTTAATTCCGTCATTTCTACTATCAAATATATTAGAAGGGGGAACACAAAACACTTCTTTCCCATATTCACAAGCAATACCAGCAGTAATCATAGCTCCAGATTTTTTAGGCGACTGAACAACTACAACACTATCAGACATGCCTACTATTAACCTATTTCGAACTGGGAACAACCACGGAGCAGTATCTGTTCCTGGCGCATATTCACTAACCACAGCACCACCACAGTCAATAATACTTCTTTTTAGCTTTCCGCTGCCACTCGGGTAATCTTTCTCTAGCGAGGTTCCTAAAACTGCAACCGTCTTACCTTTGCAGCTAGTCGCTCCAACATGCGCACGCATATCAATTCCTTCTGCGCATCCACTAACTACTGTTATTCCACAATTCACAAGATCCTCAGCAATTTTCTTAGCAACACCTAACCCATAACTATCTGCCTTTCTAGTTCCAACCACAGCAGCACTCGGCTTATTTACAACACTAATATCGCCAACATAATACAAAACAAGCGGAGCAGATTCAATGTGTTTAAGTTTTTCCGGATAATTTTCATCATCAAAGCATGTAATACTAATATTAAGTTTTTTACATTTATTAACTATTTTTAAATAATCGGATGGCACACTTTTTCTTAATTTTTTTAACTGCTTATCAGTTAATCCATACTCATCAGCTTTTTCATAGAGATTTTCATAAAAATCATTCCAATCAGTCACATTGGTAGCAATCTGAATAGGTTTAACGCTACCATATGAAAAAGATTCCGCTAGCCAAAGATAATATAAAATATTTTTATTCATTAAAACTCCCTTGTAAACGCTCCCTAAACTTATACATACAAATACCACCAGCTACCGCTGCATTTAATGATTCCGTTTCACCCAACATATCAATTGTTAACTGCACATCACACTTTTTAACAATATTATCAGGCAATCCGTTTGCTTCATTGCCAAGAATTAGCATAGCTCCGCTATTTAAAGTTAATTGACTAAGCGACATAGCATCTGGTTTAACAACAGTAGCATATGTCGTTATGCTAACATTATCCAAAAATTTTTCAAAATTCTCACATTTTAAAAAACGAGATCTAAATAACGAGCCCATAGTGCTCCTAACAACTTTTGGATTATAGATATCACAAGAATTACTTAAAACTATTTTATTAAATCCAAATGCATCTGCTGTTCGAATCAAAGTCCCAACATTTCCCGGATCCTGAACATCATATAATGCCAAGACGAAATCACCTTCAACTATATCATCATTACAGATAGTAGGAGGCTTATTAGCTATAGCAAAAACGCCTTGAGACCTACTAACACTAGCCATATAATTCGCTATTTTTTCAGATATAATATCATAATTGCAAAGATTTGTAATATCATAGTTTGTATTTTTTATTTTAGAAATACAGTTTTCAGTAATAAAAATATTGTCAAAAGTAAACCCATATTTCAATGCATCATGCAATATTCTAACACCCTCAAGCACAAACTTACCCAATTTATCACGATAAGATTTTTTATTAGACAGCCTAATATATTGCTTTATTTTAAAATTATCTCTACTTTCTATCATAAATCCCTCTACATTGAAATTGCCCTCACCAAAGCAAAAACTTATGAGCGAGAGCATAAAAATATTATAGCGAACTTTTTGCCTTTTCACACAGAGCAGAAAACGCAGCAGGATCAGATATTGCGATTTCAGAAATCATCTTTCTGTTAAGTGCAATATTTGCTTTTTTGAGGCCATTTATAAACGTAGAATAATTCATTCCATTTTGTTTGCATCCAGCAGAAATACGTGTAATCCAAATTCTTCTAAAATCACGTTTTCTCTGTTTACGTCCGATATACGCATACTGCCCAGATTTCATAACTGCCTGTTTAGCAGTTTTAAAAAGCTTACTTTTTCCACCAAAATATCCCTTAGAAAGCTTTAATATTTTTTTCCTTCTCTTTCTAGTCATAACAGCTCTTTTTACGCGGGCCATAATTCATTTACCTCCATATTGTCAAATCAAAAATTCAAAATAATCTATTTGTATGGTATTAATTTCTTAATTGCTTTTTCATTTGTAACATCCGCATATGCTATTTGTCTTAAATTTCTCTTACGCTTTGTAGATTTTTTATTCAATATATGCGACTTATTAGCATGTGCACGTTTTATTTTACCATTCTTTGTTAATTTAAAGCGTTTTTTCGCTCCACTATGAGTTTTTTGCTTAGGCATCACATAATCCTCCCAATATACACTTTTTCATAAATTTATTATTTTGACGCCTTTTTAGTTGACTTCCCAACCAATTTCGGCGATATAATCACTATCATACTTCTGCCTTCCATTTTACCCGGCTTATCGGCAGACCCATATTCAGAACAACCATCCTGAAATTTTTCCAATAACTCTCCACCCAAACCAGTGTGAGCCATTTCTCTACCCCTAAATCTAACAGAAACTTTAACTTTATTTCCACTTTTTAAAAATTTGATTGCATTTTTCAGTTTAGTGTTAAAATCATGCACATCAATGTTTAAAGAAAGTCGAACCTCTTTTATTTCCATTACCTTTTGATTTTTCCTTGCTTCTTTATCACGCTTAGCTTGCTCAAATCTATATTTACCATAATTCATAATACGGCAAACTGGCGGTTTAGCCTTAGGAGCAATTTTAACTAAATCAAGATTCTTAGAAACCGCAATATCCAATGCTTCTTTGGAAGACATAAATCCCAATTGCGTTCCTTCTTCATCTATGACTCTAATTTCTTCATCTCTAATTTCATTATTCACTTGTAACTCTTTATTACTAATCACAAAGCACCTCCCCGCAAAATAAATCTACAACAAAACAAAAGCACAGACAAATAACACAGCCTGCACTAAAACAATAACAAAGTCAAAAAAGACATCGTATTGACCTTACATGCAGACACAGCAAGGTGGGAACAGTAAAAATTCCACTTCACTCTCCAGAATAGTCTAACATAAACATTACAAATTGTCAATAGCTAACTCTAAAATTATAATATATAAATAATAACTTATATTACTTTTTCATATCTATTTCTTTTGATTTTTGTGTAAATAAATATGAAAATGTCATTCCAAACATCAAAACTATAACTGAAATCACACCATGTAAAACAAAATAATTAGCATTACTCATATTATCAGTTGTTAATGATAAATTATTCACAATATTTACAACAGATTTCAAATACCCCAAACATGGAGATATAGCAGATCCAACAATCAAACCTAAAATTCCAAAATAGGTTGCTTTGGGAAATTTATTAAAGAAAAACTCAACAGCCCTAGAACCACACAATAAACCAAGTAATACTCCTATTCCTACTGGCAATAATAGCAAAATATTAAATGAATGAATAGCATTCATAACAGAATAATAAACACCAAAAACCAACATTATCATTGACCCACTACATCCAGGTAAAAGCAAACAAAAAGATGCTAAAGCCCCAACTAAAATTAATCTAACAAATTCAAACAAATTAACATCTGTTATTATACTGTTATTGGATTCTGCTGTTAAAGACATGCATATAATAAATATCATAAATGCAAACATGGCAAAAAATGGAACTGTATTTAATACTCTGAGCTTCGAACCAACAGCTCTGCCTAATATCATAGGAATTAAACCAACAATTAAACCAAGTAATAAAAAATTTGTTTCCATAGGATAATTTTGATTTAAAAATAATATAACATAACTAAAAGTAACTATTCCAAAAGCCATTCCCAGCACTATTGGAAGTAAATACTTAACACTATTTTTAAAATCATCTCTAATATGGCTAACAGACATTATTAATTTATCATATATATTTAGCAATACAGCCAAAGTTCCACCACTTATTCCTGGAACAACTTCAAATGTTCCCATACAAACGCCATAAAAAAAGTCTCTTATAAAATTACCACGTTTCATTAATATTTCTATTCCTCCCCAAAAAATTTCTAAGCATAAAATATATACTGCATAGCATAATAACATATGCCTAAAAAAATATCAACTCTTTTATCAATAATTGCTATTTTTTCGACAATAGTCCAAAAACTTCATAAATTTCTCATCAAGTTCACTATCAAAATACATCTGCTTATTTAACGTAGGATGACAAAACCCTAACGTTTTTGCATGAAGACACTGCCCTTTTAATGCTTTTATATAAGATTTCGGACCATAAACACTGTCTCCTGCTAGCGGATGCCCAATATGCGCCATATGTACTCTAATTTGATGAGTTCTACCAGTTTCTAATTTTAATTTCAAATAACTAAAACCGTTTAATTCTTCAATTACTTTATAATGAGTTATCGCTTCTTTGCCATTCTTAAAATTCACAGCCATTTTTTTTCGGTCACGCTCACTACGCCCAACAGGAAAATTTAAAGTTCCTTCAACTTCACCAAATTTTCCATATACAACTGCTTCATAAATTCTGTTCATACAATGCTGTTTAATTTGTTCAGAAAGATTTACATGTGCAAAATTAGTTTTCGCAACAACCAATAAACCACTAGTGTCTTTATCTATTCTATGAACAATCCCAGGCCGCAAAATGCCTCCTATATCGGATAAACTATCTTTACAATGCCACATAAGCGCATTAACCAATGTTCCCCCATCATAATGTCCTGGAGCCGGGTGGACCACCATTCCTTTAGGTTTATTCACAACAATCACTTGATCATCTTCATAAACAATATTAAGAGGAATATTTTCAGCAACAACATCTAATTTTTCAGGTTCTGGAAAAATAATTTTTACAAAATCATCGTTTCTTAATTTATAATGTTTGTTTACCAATTTATCACTCACAAAAATCAAATCTTTTGAAAATAGCTTATGAACAAAATTTCTAGTAAGATTAGGATATTTTTCACAAATAAACAAATCTATTCTCTTACCATATGAATCTTCATTTACATAAATTGTTTCAATATTCATAATAACTATATTTCCTTTACAAGTAAATCGATCTATGTTTTAGTGTGAAAAAACTCACTAATAATAAATTTTATCGCAAAAATTATAGCTCCGACGACAACTAAACAATCTGCAAAATTAAAAATTGCAAAATCATCAAATGGCCAAATTTTTATGTCAAAATAGTCTACAACATACCCTCTAAAAATTCTATCAATTAAATTTCCAATTCCACCGGCAGTTACCATTACAATCGAAACAATATACAACAAATCTTTAATTTGCTTCTTAATGAAAAAAGCAATCAAGAAAGATATTATTAACAATGTAATAACAATTAGAACTATTTTTTGTCCTGATAATATACTAAACGCCGCACCATAATTTTGAACATAAGTTATTCTCAAAAATCCTAAAGCAGCAAAACTATCATGCAAATTCATATTGTTTTCAATAATCAACTTAACGATTTGATCACACAAAATCAAAAAAGCATTCAAAAAAACAAACAAATATATTTCGCTATATTTTTTCATTTGACTAAGATTTTTATTTATATTTATATTCATTTTCTTCACTACACCCTTAAAAATCGAGCGTCTTAAATAATTTTGACACTCGATTTTATTATAAATTAAATATTTCTTACAACTTCTGCACATCTATTACAAAGTGTCGGATGGTCTTGATGTTTTCCAACAGATTCACTATAAGTCCAACATCTTTCGCATTTATCACCACTAGGCTTAACAACATCCACAGACATTCCTAAAGAGTCGAATTTATATTCTCCTTCTCCGTCTCTCTTTAACTCAACCGCAGAAACCAAAAATGCGGTAGATAGCTGGTCTAAAGCACCATTTATAAAATCATAATTATCGTTATCACAGTAAAGAACTATTTTTGCATCCAAAGATGACCCTATAACCTTCATTGCTCTTTTTTCCTCAAGAGCCTTTTTAACAGCATCCCTTATACTATGAATCTTATTCCATTTTTCATAAAAATTCTCATCACAGTCCACATCAATATCAAAATACATGTCATTATATAGCACAGATTTTACGTCATCATCATTTTTATGTGGCATAACCGCCCATATTTCTTCAGAAGTAAACGAAAGTATAGGAGCTATCAAACGAGTGAACGAATCTAAAATCATAAACATTGTTGTTTGCGCTGCTCTTCTTTTAACTCCATCTTTTAATTCACAATACAGTCTGTCTTTTATTATATCCAAATAAAAATTAGACATATCTACAACACAAAAATTATGTATACTGTGATATAAACTATAAAATTCAAAATTATCATAATAATTTTTAGCATTTTTCAACAAATTATTTAGTTTATATAAAGCCCACTTATCTACCTCATAAAGATCATCAAAACTAACAATATCTTTATTAGGATCAAAATCACTAATATTTCCTAATATAAACCTAGCAGTATTTCTGATTTTGCGGTATACTTCTGTAAGCTGCTTTAATATTTCTGGTGATATACGAACATCCGCGTGATAATCTGATGAAGCAACCCAAAGCCTTAATATATCAGCTCCATATTTTTCTACTATCTTTTCTGGAGCAACACCGTTAGACAATGACTTAGACATTTTTCGTCCCTCACCATCAACAACCCAGCCATGGGTACACACAGACTTATAAGGAGCCTTTCCTTTAGTTGCAACTGCTGTTAATAAAGACGACTGAAACCATCCTCTATACTGGTCAGCACCTTCCAAATATAAATCTGCAGGCCACCTCAATTCAGAGTATGAGTCCAAAACAGAGGAATGACTACATCCACTATCAAACCAGACATCCATGACGTCTTTTTCTTTATAAAAATCATGTCCTCCACACTCAGGGCAAGAAAAACCTTCCGGTAAAAACTCTTTTGCTTCTTTAGTAAACCAAGCATCCGATCCGTACATTCTAAACATATCTGAAATATACTTAACAGATTCTTGATTTATTATGTGTTTATCACATTTTTTACAATATAAAATAGGAATAGGAACACCCCAAACACGTTGTCTAGATATACACCAATCACTTCGATCTTTTATCATGTTTTCTATTCGACCTTGCCCCCAGTTAGGTATCCATTCAACATTGTTCAATTCTTTTAATGCAGCTTCTTTAAATCCATCTATTGAACAAAACCACTGCTCAGTCGCTCTAAATAATATTGGTTGTTTACAACGCCAACAATGAGGATAGCTATGACTAATCTTTTTAACTGCTAACAAATTATTTGTGCTTTTCATCTTTTGAACAATCAATTTATTTGATTCTTCAGTTGTCAAACCAGAAAATTCACCAGCTTCATCTGTCAATTTACCACTATCATCAACAGCTACAATTATTGGAATATCAGGATATTTTTGACAAACCTCAAAGTCTTCAATTCCATGGCCAGGCGCAGTATGAACACAACCAGTTCCGCTCTCTAAAGTAACATGATCTCCATTTATAACTACAGATTCTCTGTCCAAAAATGGATGCTTCGCCGTTATATATTCAAAGTCTCTTCCTTTAAACGAAGCTACTATTTCATAATCTTCAATCGACGCAGCAGACATTGTTTCTTTAATCAAATCTTTAGCCATAACATAATATTCATCACCATTTTTCACAACAGCATAATCATATTTTGGGCCAAGGCATATAGCAACATTACTTGGCAAAGTCCATGTAGTAGTAGTCCAAATAACAAAATAAACCTTATCTTTATCTATATTATATTTAGCAAACAAACCCTTATCATCTTTCACTTGAAACTTAACATATATAGAATAACACATATCGTCACTATATTCAATTTCTGCTTCAGCTAACGCCGTTCCACATTCAGCACACCAATAAACTGGCTTTAATCCTTTATATATAAAGTCTTTTTCAGCCATTTTACCAAAAATTTCTATTTGTTTAGCCTCAAATTCTTTGTTAAGAGTTAAATACGGATTTTCATAGTCACCTATAACACCCAAACTTTTAAATTGCTTCTTCTGTTGTTCAACGTTACTGATAGCAAAATCCTTGCACATCTTTCTTAAATCAACATCAGATATATTATTTTTATCAGCTCCTGCCGCTTTTAATGCCTTTAATTCAATTGGCAAACCATGTGTATCAAATCCAGGAACAAACGGAGCCTTAAATCCAGACATATTTTTCTGTTTAACTATAAAATCCTTCAAAACTTTATTCATGGCTGTTCCTAAATGAATCTTTCCATTAGCATATGGAGGGCCATCATGCAAAATATACAGAGGCTTCCCTTCATTCTTTTTAATAATATTATAATATAAACGTTCTTTATCAAATCTTTCATAAAGTTCAGGTTCTCTTTTTGGCAAATTTCCCCTCATTGAGAACTCTGTTTTAGGAAGATTTAATGTTGAATTGTAATCTTGGGCCATAGGTACCATTTCTCCTCAAATTTAATTATTATTTCCGCCAAATTTAAGTTCACTAAACCTTGATTTAATATAATCTCCCTTGTTAATATTATCATCTTTATTAGTTAAAGTGACCTTAAATACTGGACTATGTTCAGTGGTATTGTCTTTAGACATTTTAACATTGTTATCATTATTATTTTCTATATTTTCATTTTTAAATTCATCATTACTACTATTGCTACTTGTCGTAACATTATCATCACTGTCAGCAGCAGTCGATTTTTCTCTTATATTATTAGTAGGCTCTTCACTTTCATATTCGGGAATTTTAGTGATTATATCTAAGTGAGATTTATATAGCGAAAGCAACCTAGCTTTAAAATCCGAAACCTCTTTCTTTATAATTTTAAGCTGCCTGGTTTCACTTTCAACTTTATGTTGAGTATCTCTCATAATGTTATCTGCTTTACTCTTAGCATCAAATATTAACTCTTCCGTCTTGCTTTTGATTTCAGCATCAAAATTCAACTTTCTTTTTTCAATATCATCTGAAATTTCATTAGCTTTTTCCTTAGCCTCATTAATAATATTCGTTTTAAACTTTTGTGCACTAAATATTATTTCTTTAACACTTTCTTCATCATTTTTATAATTTTCTATCTGATCCTCAAGCATCTCTATCTTTTCCTCATATTCTGAAATCTTATCTTCTAAAGAAACCACATATTTTGAAATATCCTTTAAACAATTTGTAACATCATCTACTTTATAGCCAAAAGCGCCCTTATCAAAAACAAAGTCTTTAATTTCTATACCCTTCATTAATTAAACCTCCACCAAATAAAATTTAGAACCACCCAAAAGATTTTATATACTTTCGTAATAAACTATAAACTTAAAACATACTAATAATTAATAAATCATACTTAAAAATAAAATTCACTAGAAAAATACTCCATTGTTTTCAAGCTCATCCAAAAGATCTCCCATAACATCAACATTATAAGGTGTTATTATAAAAGTGCTATTAGCAACGCGCTTAATCTGACCGTTATTAGCATACGCCACACCACTTAAAAAATCAACCAATCTGCGTGCAATTTCCTTATTTGTAGATTCTAAATTAATAACCACTGTTCTTTTTTCGTTCAAATGATCGGCGATCGAACTAGCATCTTCAAAGTGCTCTGGTTTAACCAAAACAACCTTTAACTGCGTAGTAGCATTAATATTAACCACCTTATTACTCTTTGTATCATCACCTACTTTTTTGCTGTTTTTTTCTTCCTTCGTTATAAAATTATCCTCATATTCATCATCATAATATTCATCTGTTCCAACAATTCCTCTGATTTTATCCATCAAACTCACTTTAAAGACCTCCTTTATTTTTTTGATAATAAATTTTTATTTTAAATAATTAAATATTTTAATATCTAGAGCCGAACATTAAATTACCTATTCTAACAATATTTGAACCACAAGATATAGCTTTTTCAAAGTCACCACTCATGCCCATAGATAAAAAGTCCATACTTACATTATCTATTTTTTTGTGTGAAATGTCAATATATATATCCCTAATTTTTTCAAAATAATACATAACGTTTTCTTTAGGCGGTATAACCATAAGTCCTCTAATTTTAACGCCAGGTATATTAGAAATAATTTTAATGTGATCTAGAACCTTATCAGGATAAAATCCAGTCTTAGTTTGTTGCATTCCAATATTTACTTCCAACAAAATTGGCATAATTTTATCATTTTTTATAGCATGTTTTCCTATTTCCCGAGCAAGATCTTCACTGTCCACAGACTCAATCATACTGACTTTGTTGATAATTGTCCTTATCTTATTTTTCTGTAAATGTCCTATAAAATGTATATCAACATTGTCAAGATTATAATCATAATATTTTGAATTAAGCTCTTGAGCTCTATTTTCTCCCAACAATTTAACACCAGAGTTTATAGCAACATTCACTAAATCTGCAGAAACATTTTTTGTAACTGCCATTAAATTAATTTCGTCTAACTTCCTGCCTGATTTTAACGCCGCATATTCTATTTTTTTCCTAATTTCCAATATTCTATTCACAATAATATTTTTATCTGATTGGTTTGTTATCATACAAATCCTTCCCTTGAACTATAATTTTATCAAAATCTCGTAAATAGGCAGACGCATCATCTGAACTCGAAGAGCAAAGAACATTATTTTCATCTTCAAACAAAATATCTACTTTTTTAAATTTCATAGAAACATTATTTAATGAATATACGCCAACAGCACCTTCACCGTTATTTCTAATAGCCGTTTTCGGAACCTTAATTCCTCTATAAGTATTAAATATTACTTCAGCTTTGCTTGAGCGAATAGAAGAAAGCCTCTCAGTCATAACATCTATTTGAAATGTAACTACACTTTGTTCGCTATCCCAATTCAAATCTAATTTTATCAATTTTGCAGTTATTTCTTCACCAAATTCTTCAAATTTAATCTTACACTCCGAGCCTAATCTAACATCAGAAACTGATTTAGTAGGCAAAACCATTTTAAATAACAGTTGCGGGTTTGTTATAACTTTTCCCGTATTATTTTTAGCGCAATTTTTTTGACATTCTTGATATAACTCATTTAATTTTTCAGCATTAAAATTATCCGCCAATTCTAAAGAACACATATCTTCATATCCATCGGTATAATCAACAAAATATCCAGATACAGGGGTAATAATTGACTTAGGTCTATAAGAAATAGTTTTATCTATATTATTTTTCTCAGAAGTAAGCTTATTAATAGTATCATTAAAATCATTTACTTGATTGGTTAATATTTGTCTTTTATTAAACAACATCGTTATTTCATCTTTAGTTTCTTTAATTTTATCTAAATTATCATTTTTCAAAGTTTTAATCAAATCATAATACTTACAATTCATTTGCTTATTTATAGTCTTAATGTTCATATCTTGTAAAGAGCCTGGATTTTGTGCTTCATTTAATTCATTTATTTCTTTATTTAAAACATCCAATTGCTTTAGCTTTAATATATCATCCTGCGTAACATAAGACTTTGCCACCTCAGATTTTGCTGCCACACGCGCACCATTGCTAAAATTATTCTTTACAATTCCAGAGTGTTCGTTAAAATTTAAAACTAATTCATCCTTAAAAATAACACCTATTCCCTCAGCCTTTTTTTCCATAACATCACTACGAACAATTGTTGTTTCATAGTTAAATGTTAATCTAAGATATATTTGATATATAGCCCCAGCCACAAAGCAAAAAGCAAATAAAACAAGCAAAAACTTCAAGCAAAATGATTTCATTTAAAACACATGGCTAAAAACCACCAATCTCCATAAACATTATCAAAACATACTTATTAAACAAATTATAACATACTTTCAAAAAAAATCATAATATTATTTAAAATGATTTTGAACAATTTCCATAGCCCGATTTTTTATTTCAATATTGCTTAGTTTATCACAATATATCCAATTAATATATTTATTTCGGCGAAACCAAGTTAATTGCCGCTTAGCATATTTTCTAGTATTTTGTTTTAATTTTAAAACACAATCATCTAGTCTTTCAGTTCCATTAAAATATCCTATAAATTCTTTATATCCTATTGCCTGCATTGACGTATTAGAATCCACACTAGAATTAATAATATTTTCTGCCTCTGTTAGCAATCCACAGGCCATCATATTGTCTACTCTGGCGTTAATTTTCTTGTATAAATTTTCACGATTTTCGAAAGTCAAACCTATCATACACGCGTCAAAACACGAAGATTTGGATTTGCTAAGCTTTAAATTTTCACTCATTTTTATGCCCGTAGCATAATAAATTTCCAACCCTCTAATAATTCTTTTTACATTATTAGGGTGCAGTGTTCTAGCATATTCAATATCGATTTCTTTTAACTTTTCCAGCATATATTGTGATCCAAACTTATCTAATTCATCAATGAGTTTTTTTCTTACAGCAAAATTTTCATTCTGCTCTTGAAACTGAATATCGTTTAACAAAGAGTCCACATATAACCCTGTTCCACCAACTAAAATTGGTTTTTTCCCTCTACTAACAATGTCTCGAATAATATTTTTTGCCATTTTAACATAATCAGCAACTGAAAACAACTCATCTTGATTAAGAAAATCTATCATATGATGAGGGACTGCCTTTCGTTCTTCAGCACTAGGTTTTGCAGTTCCAATATCCATTCCTTTATATATCTGCATAGAATCTGCTGAAACTATTTCTGCATTAATTTGTTTGGCCAGCCAAATTGCCAAACTACTTTTACCAGACGCAGTTGGCCCAACTATAGCGCATATTTTTATTTTATTTTTGTATTCTTCCAAATTCTTTGTCAAACCTTTCTTTACTAAAAGTTAACACAACCGGTCTTCCATGAGGACAAGTACGAATATTCTCATTAAAATAAACCTGGTTAGCCAAAGCTTTAAGTTCCTCAATATTATTATCATCATTTGCCTTAATAGCCGCCCTACATGCCATAGTATGGTATAAATTATCTAAAGCATCTGGAGTAAAATCATTTATTTTAGTTTTTAAATTTGAAACTATTTCTTCAAACACTTCAACAAAATTTTTATTATCTAAAATCATAGGAATTTCTCTTATCAAAATTGAACGTCCACCAAAATCTTCAACGCCAAACCCAAATTGTATAAAAACTTCACTATTATCTAAAATCAATTCATAATCCTCATTAGAATCTAAAACAATTTTTTTAGGTAAAAGTAAAATTTGTCGTTCCAATCTGCCAGCATTTTGCTTTATTTTCTCATATAATATTCGTTCATGTGCCGCATGCTTATCTATTATTACAAAATTATTTCCCACTTCAACTAAAATATATGTTTTAAATATCTCGCCAACTATTCTCAAATAATCCTGTTTCTCCGAAGAAATTATTTTTTTAGACAATTCATCATCATTTAATTTCTCAGAATTTTCAATAGCACAAATGTCTTCATTATTTAATTTTCTCTTGTCTTCTTTAGTAACGTTTTTGTCATCACAGCTCAAAGAATCATTAGCATTTTCAATATTATTGTTTTTAAAAATATTTGCCTTAGATAAAAACTTATATGTTGAAAAGTCTTCATCACAATTTGTTGAATATGATTTAACCGCAGTAGAAAAATTATCAAATGCTACATTTGGCTCGCAGGCATCCTTCTTGCTTTCTATAACACTATTAGTATTTATTTCCATTTGCTGTTCATTAAAACCATCTTTCAAAAAATAATTACGTTTTAAATCTGGCGTTTTAGCTTCCGGTAGCTTATTATTTTCCGATATAGATGCTCTAACTGCAGAATAAATAGCTCTTAAAACTTCTGCTTCATCAGAAAATCTAACTTCAATTTTTGCTGGATGTACATTTATGTCTATTTTTTGTGATGGCATATCTAAAAACAAAACAAAAGCAGGATATTTACCTATCATAGAAAACCCTTTAAACGCCTCTTCAACTCCCAAAACACAAGTTTTTGATTTTACATATCTGCCATTTATAAAACTATATTGTATATTTCTATTAGATCGACAATTTCTAGGATTACTAATAAAACCATTTATTTTTATATTGCCATCATCATAATTAACGTGTAATAAAGATTTATATAAATCTCTCCCAAAGATATTGTAGACAACATCATCTAAGGATCCGTCACCAGAAGTTTGAAAGACTTTTTTTCCATTTTTCTTAAAACCAAAAGCAATATTATAATTACTAATTGCTAACTTTTCTAAAATATCTTGTATAACACTAGCTTCAGTAGAATCTTTTTTTAAAAATTTTAGTCTTGCGGGAACATTATAAAAAAGTTGATTTATAGAAAACATTGTTCCATTTGAACAACTAACAGACTCAATATTTTTTTCTTCGCCAGCTTCTATAAAATATCTAACTCCAAACTCATCTTCTCTCCTCTTAGTTAAAACTTCAACTTTAGAAACAGCGCAAATTGACGCTAAAGCTTCACCACGAAATCCTAGTGTTTCTATATTGTTTAAGTCCATTTTTGTTGATACTTTACTTGTTGCATGTCTTAAAAAAGCCAACTTGCAATCATCAAAATCCATTCCTATTCCGTCATCAATAACTCGAATCAAATTTTTTCCGCCATCTTTAATATCAACAAAAATTGATTTTGCCTTAGCATCTATTGAATTTTCAACTAATTCCTTAACAACAGAAGCAGGGCGTTCAATAACCTCCCCTGCTGCTATCAATTCATATATATCTTTTTTTAAAAGATTAATCTTCCCCAAAACTAAATCTCCTCTATTATAAATCTTGTTTTAAAGAATATAAAAAGTTCATTGCCTCAATCGGCGTTAAAGTATCAACCGATAAATCTTTTAACTTATCTAATGCTTTTCTTTCATTATCATTAAACAACGAAATTTGATCACAGCTTAAATTACTATCAATAATATTTTCATGGCAGCCTTTGCCTTCTTCTATTTCTTTTAAGATAACATTAGCTCTTTTTATAACCATATCCGGAATTCCAGCAAGCTTAGCCACTGCTATTCCATAACTATCATCAGCGCCACCTCTAACAATTTTTCTTAAAAAGGTTATATCATCGCCACGTTTTTTTACAGCAATATTATAATTTTTAACGCCATCTAATTCTTGCTCCAAAGAAGTCAATTCATGATAGTGCGTAGCAAACATTGTTTTGCATCCAAGATTTTTTGATTTTATAATATGTTCTGCAACTGCTTTTGCAATACTCATTCCGTCAAAAGTAGATGTGCCTCTCCCTATTTCATCCAATATAACCAAACTTTTTTCTGTAGCATTTTTCAATATTTCAGCCACTTCGCTCATTTCAACCATAAATGTAGACTTCCCTGCAGTTAAATCATCTGACGCTCCAATACGAGTAAATATTCGATCGACAATTCCAATTCTAGCAAACTCTGCCGGAACAAAACTTCCTATTTGCGCCATCAAAACAATAAGCGCAACTTGACGCATATATGTAGATTTTCCAGCCATATTAGGCCCAGTTATCATCATCATTTTGTTTTCAAAATTATCCATTTCAGTATCATTAGAAACAAAAGGCGCGTCTAATATTGCTTCAACAACAGGATGTCTCCCATTTTTTATAATTAGTTCACTATCTGTGCTAATTTCAGGTTTAATATAATTATTATTTTGTGCAACAACAGAAAATGAACAAAGAACATCTAACATAGCAATAGCTTTTGCAGTGCTCTGAATTTCAAGTAATTTGTTTGAAACAACCTTTTTCAGTTCCTCAAATATTTCTTGCTCAATTTTTACACTGCGCTCACTAGCAGTAAGAATTTTTTCTTCATATTCTTTTAATTCCGGGGTGATAAAACGTTCACTAGAAGTAAGCGTTTGCTTTCGAATATAATAATCCGGAACTTTATCTAAGCAAGATTTTGTAACTTCTATGTAATATCCAAAAACTTTATTATAGTTAATCTTTAATTTACTTATTCCAGTTTGTTCTCTCTCACGAGCCTCAATAGACAATAAAGTTTCTTTTCCATTTTCCCTAATGTTTCTAAACTCATCTAATTCACTGTGAAATCCCTCGCGAATAACTCCACCATCTTTTAAATTAACAGGTGGTTCATCAACTAGAGCAGATTCCAGCAGTTCATATACATTATTAATATCTTTTATTTTTTTATTTATATTTTGCACTAAAAAGTTTGGAATCAGCTCAAGCTGCTGCTTTAAACTCGGAATTTCACCGATTGTTTGAGATAGTGCTTTAAGTTCCCTAGGACTTATTGAACCATATATAACTTTAGTCATTAGACGCTCTAAATCATATATTCTAGATAATCCTTCGATAATATTATCTCTCGTTATTTTGTCTTTCGTAAGCGCTTCAACAGCGTCATGTCTTCTTACAATTTGCACATGATTTATTAATGGCTGTTCTATTAATTTTCGAATTAATCTTTTCCCCATAGATGTTTTAGTCTTGTCCAAAATCCACAATAAACTTCTTTGTTTTTGGCCAGTCATAATAGTTTTAGTAAGTTCCAAGTTTTTTCGAGCATATGCATCAATTCCCATATACTGATAGCCACTATAATAAGTCAAATCAACAAGTCTTTTAATGCCATCTTTTTGAGTGTTTTTCAAATAAAAAATCAAAGCTCCTAAAGATTTAACACAAAAACTTGAATTCATTATATCATCAGGAACTTTATTGAATTGATCATTAATCAATTTTTTACATATATTTTCATCATAATTATTATTGTCTACCAATTCACCAATACATTTTAATTGTTTTGTTAAATAAGCGCTCACTTCCTTAAGATTAACCAAATCCTCATTATACAAAATTTCTGTTGGAGAAAACCTTTCTAATTCATTTATTATATCAAAAGCAACGTTAGTAGAATCTATTTTGGTCACGTGAACAACACCCGTAGATATATCCGCAAAGCATATTCCAAAATCATTTCCGGATAAAAATATTGAGCATATGTAATTATTAACACCATCTTCCAGCATATCCGATTCAAATACAGTTCCCGGCGTTATTATTCTAACAACATCTCGTCTCACCAATTTTTTAGCAGAATCTATCTTATCAGTTTGCTCGCATATTGCAACTTTAAAACCTTTGTCTATTAATTTTTTTATATAGACATCAACACTATGATATGGTATGCCACACATAGGCGCACGTTCAGACAATCCACACTCTTTACCAGTAAGGGTAATTTCCAGCTCTCTAGATGCAACTAACGCATCATCAAAAAATAACTCATAAAAATCACCCAATCTAAAAAACAACAAATGTTTTGTGTGTTGATTTTTTATTTCCACATACTGTTTCATCATTGGCGACAATTTACTAACATCTATTGACTCAAGCATTTAACTAACCTACCTATATTAAAAAATAATATCTTAAAACTAATGACAACCCGAACATCCACTGCAGCCACCACCACACTCAAAATTGTTAAATCCAGAAAACATCAAAGGATCTTCTCCATTAACAGCCGCCATTAATATACCGTTTATTTTATTCATAACAGCATTCATATTGTCACTAGCCTTATTAAAAGCGATCATATTTTTATTTTTCATAATTTTCCCATATATTTCACTTAATTCAGAATTTTTTTCATTTATTTTTTCTTGTTGATCTTCATGATCTGCTAATAAACGCTGTATATCAAACTTTAATAAATTCAATTTTCCAATTAAATCGTTCAATTCTTCATCATTATCATTCTCTTTTTTTGCACGAATTAGTTCTAAATATTCATCTGTTTTTTGAATTTCCTTTCCAAAATCACGAGCCAAACTAATAATATCCATAAAAATCTCCTTTCAATTCTAAACCAGTTCACCAACCAAAGCCATTCTATGTGCTTTAGTTATTTTAATATCAGCAAATTCACCTATTTTTAAATTGAACTTTTCACAATCCACGACTAGATTAGTGTCTGTTCTTCCTGTTAGCATATTATCGTTAGTTCTGCCAACACCATCAAATAATACTCTTTCTGTCCTACCAACATAGCTCTCATGAACCTTAGCACTAATCTCATTTTGACAATTTATAAGCTCACTAAGCCATCTAGATTTTTCTTCTTTAGGTATAGAGTCTGACATCAATTCAGCTTTGGTTCCCCTTCTTGGAGAAAATATAAACATGAATAATGAAGAATATTTAACTTGTTCGACTAACTTTAATGTTTCCTTAAAATCAGAATAGGTTTCACCGGGAAATCCAACAATTATATCAGATGTAAATGATATATTAGGAATTTTATTCTTAGCATAATCTATAATTTTTAAGTATTGACTTACTGTATATTTTCTATTCATTGCTTTTAAAATTTTATTACTACCACACTGAACTGGCAAATGTAAATGTTTACAAACCTTATCACATCTTGCAATAGTATCTATTAATTCTTTTGTGGCATCTTTTGGATGAGACGTCATAAACCTAATTCTAAAATCTGCGTCTATTTCATTAATTTTAGACAATAAATATGAAAAATTAACTCCAGAGTCTAAATCACTGCCATAAGAGTTAACATTTTGCCCCAGCAACATAATTTCTTTATATCCATTACTAACTAATTCCTTAACTTCACTATAAATAGAATCAAAACTACGGCTTCTCTCTCTGCCTTTAACATAAGGAACTATACAGTAAGTGCAAAAATTATTACACCCATAACTAATTGGGACAGACGCCTTAAAGTTACTTTCTCTAACAATAGGCAGTCCTTCAGCTATAACACCATTTGATTCAGTAATATTGTATATTTTGCTTGAATTACTCAAAATATTATACATAAATTCAGGTAATTGGTGTATAACATGAGTTCCAAAAACCAAGTTCACTCCCGGAAAAACCTCTTTAAGCCTCCTTGCAACATGATCTTGCTGAACCATACATCCACAAAGACCAATTATCATTGCAGGATTTTTTTTCTTGTAGTGAATTAACATTCCTAAATTTCCATAAACTCTATCTTGAGCATTTTCACGAATTGCACACGTATTAAAAATCACAACGTCTGCGCCTTCAGCACTATTGCTAAGTCCATATCCCATCTCAGCTAACATGCCTTTTATTTTTTCACCATCAGCAACATTACCCTGGCAACCATACGAATGAACATAACAAATTGGTTGTCTATTAACAAAAGTCTTTTTTAAAATATCTTCACATTTTTTCATATATTCTGTTTGACGTAATAATTCTTCAGGTGAAACCAATTTACTCATTTTTAGTTTATTCTCCTTTTCCGACCTTTAAAGCAAGTATTCTTTTTAAATCATCAATTTCAAAAGTATGTTTGCTATTACAAAAATGACACTCAACACTAATAGGCTTTCCATCATTTATCATATCTTCAATTTCCTTAGCATTTAAGCTCGTCAAAAGCCGCTCAGTCCTAGTTCTATCACAATCACACTTATATTTAACTTCACATTCGTCTAATAAATTTGGAGTTAACCCTTCTAAAACTTTCAAAGAAATTTCTTGAGGACTCATTCCAGCATCTAACATTTTAGAAACCGATTTTATATTTGCCAAATTTTTTTCAATAACATCTATTACCGATTCATCCGCATATGGCAAAAGTTGAATTAAAAAACCACCAGCACATTTTATAGTTAAATCTTCATTCAACAAAACACCTAAAGCACAAACAGTTGGAATTTGTTCGCTAGTAACATAATAATTAGTAATATCTTCGCCTATTTCTCCCGATATTAACGGAACTTGACTGCTATATGGCTGCTTAAGTCCAATATTTTTTACTACACTAAGCATTCCAGTTGACCCAACAACTTTTTTTATATCAATTGCTTTGCAGTCATTTGTTATAATGCCAGCAGATGGATTGTCCACATATGCCTTAACAAATCCCTTGCCATTAGATACAACAATTAAATTTCCAGCTGTTCCATTTCCGTTAATTCTTAATGTTAAACTATCTGTATCATTTTTTAACAAAGCACCCATCATAGAACCAGCCACTGCTAATCTACCTAAAGCAATAGAAACCGCAGCAGAAGTATTATGTATCTCTTTAATTTTAGAAACAATATTTGTTGCATCAATCGCAACTGAAAACGCAGATCCATCTTTAGTTATAGATCTTGCTAAATTCAACATAAAATCTCACCACTTTTAAACTAAAAATATTTATAAATCACTAACTATATATCATTTTTGACTAAATCTTCCAGCGTTTCCCTATTAACAATTACTCTACTCTTGCCATCTTTAATCATAACAACGGCCGGCTTTAAATTTCTGTTATAATTAGAAGCCATCGAATAGTTATATGCTCCAGTAGCACAAACTGCTAATATATCACCTGTCTCTGCATGCTGCAGTAACATATTTTCACCAATTAAATCACCGCTCTCGCAACACTTACCGGCTATTGTAACTATTTCATTTTTTTCTTCACTTGCTTTACTCGCAACAATAGCATCGTACTCAGATTTATAAAGAGCATATCTAGGATTATCTGTCATTCCACCGTCCACCGAAACATATGTTCTAATATTCGGGATTTCTTTTCTAGCACCAACCGTATATAAAGTTATTCCTGTTGGCGCAATCAAAGACCTACCTGGTTCTATAACTATAAAAGGCCTATTCAAATTATATTGATCACATTTTTTTTGTATCATTATAGAAACAGCTTTCATATATTCTTCATAATCTACCGGATCATCTTTATCAACATATTTAATTCCAAAACCCCCACCCAAATTGAGCTCACACATTTCAATTCCAGTTGCATCTTTAACATCACTTATAAATTTTATCATAACATCCGCGGCCAAAACAAATGGGTCTACATCTAATATCTGGGAGCCAATATGGCAATGAGCTCCTACTAAATTAATATTATCTAATTCAACAGCTAGTTTTGCAGCACTCAACGCCTCACCAGTCTCAATAGCAAATCCAAATTTAGAATCTATTTGTCCTGTTCTTATAAAGTCATGAGTATGTGCATCAATTCCCGGCTTTACTCTAATAAGAACATCAACTTTTGATCTCATATCTTTCGCAATACAATTAAGCAATTCAAGTTCATTTAAATTATCTACAACAATTCTGCCAATCTTGTGTTCAACAGCAAATTTCAATTCTTCTATTGTTTTATTATTTCCGTGTAAATATATTTTTTCAGATGCAAATCCAGCAGAAACAGCAGTATACATTTCGCCTAAAGAAACCACATCTACTCCCAAACCTTCATCTTTCATTATTCTATATATTTCCTTGCATGAAAAAGCCTTGCTCGCATAACAAACCAATCCGTTTTTTTCATAATAATCATCAATAGATTTTTTAAACTTTTCACAATTCTCTCTAATTAAGTCCTCATCCATCACATACAATGGAGTTCCATATTTTTTTGCAAGGTCTAAAGTATCTATTCCACCAATTGTCAAATGCCCTTTTTCATTAACAGCTAAATTTTTGGATATAAACATATCTCTATTTTCCTCCATTTTAATACTACGTTTTATTCAAATTCACAAACTTCTTCAATGCAATCCTTTATTCTATCAATTCCTTCTCCTGTTTTAGATGAAACCTCAATAATACAAATTTGATCAGAATAAGGCAAATCGATCTTTATTTTTTCTAGCATTTCACATCTTTTGGTTTTTCCTAATTTATCTGCCTTAGTTAAAACCACAATAAATGGCAATTGAAATTCAACTAAAAATTCAACCATTTGCAAATCCAGCTTACTAATCTCATGTCTCATATCTACCAGCAAAATCACTAGTCCTACTGAGCGATCATCTCTAAAATAACCTTCTATTAAACTACCCCATCTTTTTTTTTCAGATTTAGCAACTTTGGCATATCCATAACCAGGCAAATCGACAAAAAAAACATCATCAACACTATAAAAATTTATAGTGGCTGTTTTTCCTGGAACCGAACTAACTCTAGCTAAATTTTTTCTATTAAACAATTTGTTCAATAAAGAAGATTTACCAACATTAGACCTACCTGCAAACACAATTTCAGTCTTTTCAGATTTAGGAAGTTGCTTAATCAAGCCATATGAACTAATAAATTTTGCATCAAAATATCGCATTTTAATATTTCTCCAAATTATCTGATAATTTATTATTTAATAACGACAATTTTAAAACCTGATCGGCCGTAGAACAAGGTATAAATTTTAATGCTTTTCTAACAGATTCATCAATATCGTCTAAATCACTAACATTATCCTGCGGTATTAAAACCGTTGTTACTCCAGATTTATAGGCAGCTATTGCCTTTTCTTTTAATCCGCCTATAGCCATATCTCTGCCTCTTAAACTTATCTCACCTGTCATAGCTACATCACGCCTTACAGGTGTATTTGAAAGAGCAGAAACAAGAACAGTTGCCAAAGCCACTCCAGCAGACGGACCATCTTTAGGAACAGCCCCTTCAGGAACATGTATATGAATATCTTTGCTTTTATAAAAATCTGTAGGTATATTATACTCAGAAGCTATCGATCTAACAAAGCTAATGGCTGTGTTAGCCGATTCTTTCATAATATCTCCTAAATTTCCAGTAAGCTTAACATCGCCTTTTCCATCCATAACTCCAGCTTCAATTTGCATAAGTTCTCCGCCAACACTTGTCCATGCAAGACCATTTACAAGACCAACTTCGTCAGTTTTAGAAATGGTTTCACCAATATATTTTTTAGCACCAATATACTTTTCAATATTTTTTTCAGTAAACCTAACAAACTTGTTCTTTCCAGAAATCAATTTTTTTGCAGCTTTTCTCAATAAAGAAGCAATTAATCTATTTAACTTTCTAACACCCGCCTCACGAGTATAGCCATCTATTAATTCATATATCACTTTATCATTAATCTTAACCATTTTTTCATTCAAGCCGTGTTCTGCCAATTGCTTCGGCCACAAATATTCTTTGGCAATATGAAACTTTTCTTCAATGGTATAGCTAGAAAGTTCAATTATTTCCATTCTATCTAGTAAAGGGGCAGGAATTGTTTCGGTTGAATTTGCAGTTGCTATAAAAAAACACTCTGAAATATCAAAAGGAACTTCTATGTAATGATCTGTAAACGCATTATTTTGTTCAGAATCTAAAATTTCGAGCGTTGCCGCAGAAGGATCTCCTTGAGAACTTACAATCATCTTGTCTATTTCATCAAGAAGGACTAATGGATTTCTAGACTTAGCTTGAATTAACCCATTAATAATTCTACCCGGCATTGCTCCAACATATGTTTTTCTGTGTCCTCTAATATCTGATTCATCACTAATTCCACCTAAAGAAATTCTCACAAATTTTCTCCCAATAGTCTCAGCAATAGAACGAGCTATTGAAGTTTTTCCAACCCCTGGTGGACCAACTAAACACAATATTTGTCCTTTTATATTTGGATTAAACTTGCGAACTGCTAAATTTTCTAATATATGTTCTTTTACCTTTTTTAGGCCATAATGGTATTTATTTAAATGCTTTTCAATTATATCTAAATCTATATTTTCTTCCGTCATTTTATCCCAAGGTAAACTTAATATAGTATCAAGATAGTTAGCAATTACATAAGCTTCATGTGATGATTCAGGCATGCGATCCAATTTTTTCACTTCAGATAACAGTTTTTCTTTAGATTCATCTGAAATATTCTGAATTTGTGATATTTTTTCAATATACTCTAAACTACTCGCATCATCTACACTTTCAGAATCACCCAGTTCTTCATTTATGATTTTAGCTTGTTCCCTCAAAAAATAATTGCGCTGATTTTTGTCTATATTTTTTTCAACTTTTTCTATAACTTTACGTTCTATAGACGCTATTTCTGCTTCTCTAGCAATCGCTTCTAAAAGAAGTTTAAGCTTTTTTAATAAATTAGATTCTTCCAACATATGTTGTTTTAATTCATATTTAAAAGGCATTATTTCCACAATTATAGTAAACAAATTAAAAGGATCTTCTTCATTTTCAATTAAAATGACCAATTCCCTGCTAACATTTTTGATTGATAATACGTATTGTACAAATTTCTTTTTTATTGCTCTCATAACTGCAAAAATTTCATCAGTTTTTTTAACACGTATCCTCTCAGAAACACGTTTAACGACGGCATAATACATTTCTTCATCTGAATAAAACTTATCAATTTTTGCTTTATACTTTCCAATAGCCGTTAATTTGTAATCACCCTCAACATATTTATGAAATTGTTTTATTTCACAAACGGTTCCATAATCATATAGATCTTCTTGAAGCGGTTCTAAAATATCGACATGTTTTTGTGCAACTATAAAAATTTTTTTATTTCCATTAATTGCATTTTTTACAGCAGCTATAGATTTTTTTCTAGATATATCTATATTTATTATTCCTTTTGGAAAAGCAACAATTCCCTTGGAAGCTATAAGTGGTATTACCTGTTCTTTCATTACATTAAGCGCTCCTTTATATAAATAAAAAATAATAATAAATTATCATATACACACATAATATAATTATAATAAAAGTTGTCATTATTTGCAATAGTATATAGCTCTATTTTAATTTTTTATATAAATTTTACATAATTATACCATTTCTTTAAAATATGTATTTAATGGCAAATAAAAAGCCAGTACAATAATAAAGTACTAGCTCTTTATTTTTATTTTTTATTCTTGTCAATTCTAATCGGATCTGCAGAAGACTCTATAACATCGGCAGTTATCTTTACAGTGTCTACTTCTTCCGAAGGCAACTCAAACATAAGATTAGATAAAGTATCTTCCAAAATTCCTCGCAAACCTCTAGCACCAGTTTTACGCTCCAGCGCTTTTTTAGCAACAGCATGCAAGGCATCATCAGTAAATTCCAATTTTGTGCCATCATATGAAAATAATTTTTTATATTGCTTAATAAGCGCATTTTTTGGCTCAGTTAATATTCTAACCAATGCATCTTCATTTAAATCATCCAAAGCAGTAATAACAGGTATTCTTCCAACAAGCTCAGGAATAATTCCAAATTTTACTAAATCATGCGGCTCAACGTCTTTCATAGTTTTAGATATAGTCATATCTTTTTTTGATTTAATTTTAGACTCAAAGCCAATCGATGAATCTCCTAAACGTTTGCCTATAATCTTTTCAAGGCCTTCAAAAGCTCCACCACATATAAATAAAATATTTTTTGTATCTATTTGTATGAATTCCTGGTTAGGATGCTTTCTTCCTCCCTGTGGAGGAACATTAGAAACTGTTCCTTCCAAAATTTTAAGCAAAGCCTGCTGAACTCCCTCGCCACTAACATCTCTAGTTATAGAAGCATTTTCAGATTTTCTAGTTATTTTATCTATCTCATCTATATATATTATTCCATGTTGAGCAAGTTCAATGTCAAAATCTGCAGCTTGTATCAATCTTAATATAACATTTTCAACATCTTCTCCAACATAACCTGCCTCAGTTAATGTTGTTGCATCAGCAACAGCAAACGGCACTTCCAATACTCTCGCCAAAGTTTGAGCCAAAAGAGTTTTTCCAACACCAGTTGGCCCCAAAAGCAAAACATTACTCTTTTGCAATTCTACATCATCATCATCAATTGAAGAAATTCTTTTATAATGATTATAAACCGCAACTGATAAAACCATTTTAGCTTCATCTTGCCCAATAATATATTGATCTAAAGTTTGTTTTATCTCTTTCGGCTTCAAAAATATTTGCTCATTCTTTTTCTGTTTTTTTGTGTTTTTTTGTATTTTCACATCAGAAGAACTCGAAAACAAACCATCCTCAACTAACATTCCATAACAAAGCGCAACACATTCATTGCAAATGTAAGCGCTATTTCCGTATAACAGCCTTGCTACTTTATGTTCTGGTTTTCCGCAAAAACTACAACGAAGAAAGCCTTTTGATTCTGTTGCCATAACTAACCCCTCCGAAGATTCTTATCTATTTTTTATAACTTTATCTATCAAGCCGTATGATTTAGCTTCATCGGCCAGCATAAAATTATCTCTTTCTGTATCTTGCGATACTTTTTCAATAGGTTGTCCCGTAGCTTCAGAAAGCATTTTATTCAAACGAGACTTCATTCCAAGAATCCAATCAGCATGTATTTTAATATCTGTTGCCTGCCCTTTAAATTGCCCAAGCGGTTGATGTATCATAATAGTGCTATTCGATAGAGCTATTCTTTTCCCTTTTGCGCCAGCACTCAACAAAAATGCCCCCATAGAAGCAGCCATACCAATGCATATGGTAGAAACATCGCATTTTATATATTGCATAGTATCATAAATTGCAAATCCAGAAGTAACAGATCCTCCAGGACTATTTATATATAGCTGAATATCTTTTTCTGGATCTTGAGCTTCCAAAAATAATAATTGTGAAACAACCAAACTGGCTGTGCTATCATTTACCTCATCCGACAACATAATTATTCTATCTTTTAAGAGACGCGAAAATATATCATAAGCTCGCTCTCCATGGCCAGTAGGCTCAACAACGGTTGGTACAAGTGCCATAAAAAACCTCCTATACATATTATCATAACAATATTTTTATTACTTACAAAAATTAATCTTCAATTATTTTATCATTTATTTTTGCATTATCTTTAACAAATTCCAGCGCTTTTCTAACTAAAATATCCTCTTTTAAACTGTCAGCAGATATCATAGCTTTTATATTTTCAACTTCAGTATTATATTGCTTAGAAAGCTTATCAAATTCATTATTAACTTCCTCATCACTAACTTCAATATTTTCAAGCTCAGCAATTTTCTCTAAAGCCAAACGTGTTTTAACCTGATTTTCAGCTTGATTTTTGAATTGTTCTCTGAGTTGATATTCATCTACTCCCATATACTGAGCATACATGTCTAAAGTTATTCCTTGCATAGATATGCGCTGTTCAAAGTCACGCATAAGCTCGTCAACACGTCTATCAAACATAACATTGGGAATTTCAGCCTTCATATTTTCAATCAATTTAGATGTAATATCATTGTCCACAGACATATCAGACGCTTTTTCATATTCTTCTTTAATTTTATTTTCAAGATCTTTTTTCAATTCATCTAAAGTATCATATTCACTAACATCTTTAGCAAATTCATCATCTTCATCTGGCAATTCAATTTTCTTAATTTCATGAAGTTTACATTTAAACACAGCAGGCTTTGCTTTCAAAGCTTCAGCATGATAGTCCTCTGGAAATGTAACATTAACATCAAATTCATCTCCAATATTGTGGCCAACTATCTGCTCTTCAAATTCTGGAATAAACTGGCCCGATCCTAATTTTAAGTTATGATTCTCAGCTTTGCCACCATCAAATGCAACCCCGTCAATAAAGCCTTCAAAATCTAAAACAACTATATCACCATTTTCAGCCGCGCGATCTTCAACAGAAATCATGCGCCCACAGCGTTCACGCATCGCCTGCAATCTAGAGTCTACTGCTTTTTCATCAACCTTTCTCACAGGCTTTTCAACTTCAATGCCTTTATAATTTTCAATTTTAACATTAGGCTTCAATACACAAACAGCTTTAAAAGTCAAACCTTTTTTAGCACTTGCCTCTATTGTTTCCAAAGATTCAATTGCAACAACATCTAAATCTGCTTCTTTTATAGCCTCTGCTAACGCTTCTGGATATACAAGTTCAATAGCATCATCAAAGAAAAGCTCTTTTCCATATCTTTTTTCTATAACTTTTCTAGGCGCTTTTCCAACTCTAAAGCCAGGAACACTTATTTCCTTTACTCTTTTCTTATAAGCTTTATCACAAGCCAAATCAAAAGTTTTAGCATCAACAAAAACTTCCAATTTGTTCATATTAGTAGCTATATTTTCATTTTTAATTAAACTCATTATATTTCCCCCACATTCAATTTTCTACAGATGATACTCATTATAACATAAAATTAATAATTTGTTAAGTAAAATATATTTTTTATTAAAAAATTTTTAACAGATTAAAGTTTAAATAGTCACTAGAAACCAATTTATATTCGATTCCTTCAACATTACCCTCAACAGCATATCTGCAAGATTTACCATGTAAGTGTCCATAATAAACATTCTTTATTTTATACTCATAAAGCACATCCAATATTTGAGTTGTTCTACTTGAGCCAAATATTGGCGGATAATGCAAAAAAACTATAGGTTCCTTCTTAGCACTATCTAGCGAAAGCTTCAACCTACCTGCTTCTCGTTCTAAAACTTTTTTATCTGCAGTTTTTCCAGGCTCATTAACCCATCCTCGCGTGCCACAAATAGAATATTCTTCATATTCATAAGAATTATTAAACAAAAAGTGCATATTCTCAAATCCATTATCTTTAAAGAAAACATCCATCTTATTTTTAGTACTAAAATAATAATCATGATTTCCTTTTAAAAATATTTTTTTGCCAGGCAAACTATTTATAAATTCAAAGTCCGGTTTAGACTGTTCCAAGTTTATTCCCCATGATATATCACCAGGAATAACAACAGTATCATCAACTTTTACGGTTGATTTCCAACTATTTTCTATTTTTGCCAAATAATTATCCCAGCCGTCAAAAACATCCATAGGCTTATCTGTTCCAAGAGATAAGTGTAAATCAGAAATTACATATAAACTCATATTACCCTCTAAATCTTATCACAAACAGCGTTATTCAATAAATAATTTTTCATTTCATCTCTAGAAATCACTTTATTAAACCTAACATTTTTACTATTTAAATTCGAAATAGGCTTAGGAATTTCAGTTCTAGTAATTTTAGATAATTCACCTAATTTTTCAAAAATATTTCCGTCAGCAAATTCACCTATAGAGTCCAAAACATCTTTAGCAAACTTATATGGACTAGCCGTAGAAGCTATTATAGTCTTTGTATTATCTTTTGAGTCCATAACATATTTGCCGTAAACATTAAATGCAACCGCGGTATGTGGATCAATCAGATATCTATATTTATTAAATACACTTTTTATAGTTTTTTTAGTATGTATATCATCGCAGAATTCACCATAAAATTCATCTTGCAATTTAATTTTCACTTCTTCGCATACTTCAAAAGAACCTTCATTAACAAGCTGACCATATAAGTTACATATTTTTTTATCATTTTCATTATATAAATGAAAAAGAAGCCTCTCCAAATTACTAGAAATCAAAATGTCCATTGATGGAGAAATAGTAGAATAAAATTTTCTATTTTTATCGTATCTGCCCGTGTTAATAAAGTCAGTTAAAACGTTATTGCTGTTAGACGCACAAATAAATTTTTTTACCGGTAGTCCCATTTTTTTTGCATAATATGCAGCTAATATATTTCCAAAATTTCCTGTAGGGACAACAATATTCACTAGTTCTCCATTACGTAGCTGCCCATTTTTTAACATATCACAATATGCTGAAAAATAATATACTATTTGAGGAACAAGCCTACCCCAATTTATAGAATTAGCGCTTGAAAGCAACACACCTTTTTCATTTAATTGCTCACAAAGTTCTTTGTCCGTAAATATTTTTTTTACGCCACTTTGAGCATCATCGAAGTTACCTTTAATTGAACAAACATCAACATTTTTTCCGTCTTGCGTCACCATTTGAAGTTTTTGCATATCTGAAACACCATTTTCAGGATAAAAAACCAATATGCTAGTTCCATTAACATTTTTAAAGCCTTCCAGAGCCGCCTTACCTGTATCACCAGAGGTAGCAACTAAAATTTTAACATTTTTCAAACCAGCTTCTTTTTTCATAGATGTAGTTAATAAATGAGGAAGCAATTGCAAAGCCATATCTTTAAAAGCACAAGTTGGTCCATGCCATAATTCTAAAACAAATTTATTATCATCTAATTTTACAACTTTTGCAATATCATCTGATGAAAATTTTTCTTTTGAATAGGCCTTATCAACACATTCCAATATTTCTTCATTAGTAAAGTCAGTTAAAAATTTACTTAAAATAAAACTTGCTCTCTCAATATAATTCATATTAGATAAAAGCTCTAAATTTACCGAAGAAATATGTGGCAATTTTTCAGGAACAAACAAGCCCCCATCTTTAGATATTCCACTAACTATTGCCTTAGCAGAACTAATTCTTAAATCACTGTTTCTAGTACTAGTATAAAGCATTTTTTATTATCCTTTCAGTTTAAAACAAAAAACTTAATTAAATGTTTGGTCAAAAAATCTTTTCGCATTTTCAAACATTATTTTATTGGCAATATCTTCACCAAAACACCTTGATATATTTTGTTTGATTGTTGGCACAAAAGTAATATCTTTTATATCATCCGGCATATCAGCACCATCAAAATCACTACCAATAGCCAAAATATCTTCACATTTTTGTTTCAAAAAATAATCAATATGTTTAATCAAAGCATTCACACCATTTTTACAATTATCTTCCAAAAACAATTTATAAAAATTTAATCCAATTATTCCACCAACACTTTTTATTTCTCGTATTTGATCTGCCTTTAAATTTCTAACATGATTACAAACATCATATGCATTGGAATGTGTTGCAATAAACGGCTTTTTTGCAATTTGAGCAACGTCCCAAAAAGATTCTTCATTTAAATGTGAAACGTCAACAACAATATTTTTTCTTTCTAATTCACAAACAACTTGTTTTCCAAAGGGCTTTAGTCCCCCAGTCGATAAAGCTCCAGATGCTATAGCATTTTCATTATTCCAAGTTAATGTTAAAATTTTTATGTTTTTATTTTTTAATTCATCAACTCTAGATATATCTTTTCCAAGCAACAAACCACCTTCAACCATCAATATAGCCTTAAAATTTGCATCAAAATTTCCTCTATAAATGGGCAGTTCGAATTTTTCCATGTACTTGTATTGTTTCAAAAACAAATCATAAGCCTTATCCGAGTTTACAGTATCAGGCATCCAAAAAGCAAACGTTTGAAACCATTTGTCAAAAGTTGACTTTCCACGTTCAATATCTATATGATATTTATTTTTTAACATGCTTTTTTTTATTTTAGAAAAACATTTAGAAATAGTATCACAATGCAAATCAAAAAAGTTCATATTCATCACCCACACTAAAAGCATCTTTTATATATTCAATTTTAAAATCGCCACTAGTTTCTTTTACCACCTCTGAAACATCAAATCGGGGTTGATATTCACATGGATGTTTTTTCAAAAAACTAATTGCTGTTTTAATAATTTTCTTTTGCTTGGCAAGGTTCACAGATTCTCTAGGAGAATATCCACATCCCTCACTCCTAAGCTTTACTTCAACAAAACATATGTAACTGCCCTTAACTGCAATTAAATCTATTTCACCATATTCACTTTTATAATTTTTCGCTATAACATTATATTTATTACGTTTAAGCCACTCATATGTTATTTTTTCTCCTAATTGCCCATTAATTAATTGAACAGTTGAAATTTTTTCTCTAATTTTTTTCAAAAAGCTCATTCTATGTATTGGTGTTACACCATATTTAATTATATTTGAATAATGTTCCTTTGTTCCATACCCTTTATGTCTGTCAAATCCATAGTCAGGGTATTTTTTATGAAATTCAACCATCATTCTGTCCCTGGTAACCTTAGCAACTATAGACGCAGCAGCTATAGATGCGCTTTTCGAATCTCCTTTAATAACAAATTCTGCTTTTGCTTTCAAATCCGGCAATCTATTACCATCAACCAATATCAATTCAGGCTCTGGCTTTATTTGTTCAACAGCTTTTTTCATAGCTAAAAACGTTGCCCTTAAAATATTGTATTTTTCTATATAATCAACATCTACAACACCCACAGCATAATATAAAGAATTTTCAATTATTTTATCATATAATTTTTCTCTCTTTTTTTCGCTAAATTTTTTACTATCATTAACTTCCGAAATAAAGTCTTTGGCATCAGGCTTTAAAACCACTGCAGCAGCAACAACTGGCCCAGCTAAAGGTCCTCTTCCCGCTTCATCAACGCCACACAAAACATTAACGCCATAATTTTTATCAAACTCAAATAAACTCATTAATTATTCTCCTATTAATCCTCGATATTTGGAGGCATTTCCAAAGTGATTTTTCCAAATTTACCAGACCTATATTCCTCAAGAACAGTAATAGCCGCCCTTTCAGTATCAACCTCTCCGCCTTTAATCAACATTCCTCGAGATCTGCCAACTGCTTCTAATTTTTCAAATGGCTCATTAACATCAGACAAATCTACATTAAATCTTTCAATCAGCTTACTATTATAATTCTTATGTAAATATTCTAAAAGGTTCATAGCAACATATTCTATGTCAAACACGCTATCTTTAATCGAACCAATATAAGCCAAATTAAGTCCTACTTTAGGGTCTTCAAATTTATGCCATAAAGTCCCAGGCATATCTAGTAGATCAACAACTCCATCTACAGACACCCACTGCTTATTTGTTGTAACTCCAGGCCTGTTTTCTGCTTTCGCTTTATTTTTTCCCGCTAAAGAATTAATTAATGTAGATTTACCCACATTTGGAATACCAACTATCATAACCCTAGGAGCTCGGCCAACCATTCCTTTATTAGTCTTATGTTTAATCAAACCTGCCAAAGCTTTCTTTACAACAGAAACTACAGCCTTAACACTTTTTGCATTTTTGCAATTAACAGCTATGGCCAAAGTCTTTTCAGTTTTAGATATATATTTAACCCACATATCACTAACGTTAGAATCAGCCAAATCACTTTTTCCTAAAGCAACAATTCTAGGCTTATTGTTTATCAAATTAGCAAGTAATGGATTCCTACTGCTGAATGGAATTCGAGAATCAATCAACTCAATAACCAAATCCACTTTAGACATATTTTCTTTTATCAAACGCTGCGTTACTTTCATATGCCCCGGAAACCAATTTATGTTGGCTCTATTTTCATCCATTTAGATCAACTCCCCCAAATCTAAATAGATTATAACATAAAAAAGAAGATATTTCTATCTTCTTACCCATTCTTATTTTTTAATATTCTAATTATTTTATTTGTTCTAACTTATATGAATTCATTCCAATATTTAAACTATATTTTTTTATTTTACCATTAATTCCTTCAATGACTAATTCTGTTTCCCCACCATGTTTAAAATCTGCATGAACCATATACGCTTCAAGCGATTCATCATAGTGTATATTTACATCACCATATTTTTTGTCAACTAAATATGCTTTGTATGTATCATCAAAATGACATTCATCACTAGAGGTATTCTGCACAGCGGGTAGCATCGCCATAACAACAGTATATACTCCTGAACATATTGCAAATATTATTAATTTTTTCCAAGTTAAATTAAATCCACCAAATATTTTTTTCACTATATAAACCCTCTTTATAAAAATTCGCAATAAATCTCCGTTTCACATTTTAACATAGTTTCAGGCCATTTCAATATTATTTGGCAAAAAAATAATGTTTTATAAAAGTATTTTTGACGCGTAAAAGAAAAAACTAAATTGCTAAATTTTAATCCAGCAATTTAGTTTTAATAATCCCGCTCTATTTTATACAATATATCTAATCTTGCGCTTTTCTCACTTTATATAAATAATAGAAGCCCAAAACATCAACTATAGAATCAAGAGAAAGCATTGATGATATTGACCTTGCCGTTACAGCATGCACTATCTTGGTAGCAATACCTAAAAGTAGTAAAATCATATACAATGTTCCACTGCTAATACCGTGTGCTGCTCTTCTTGCCAACAAAAAATACCATAGATAAAAAACAATACTAACAATAATAGCTACATTGAACTCTAACATTACATCTGATTTACCAGACATGCTTTTCAATTGATTTGCAACCTCGGGAACAGCATTAGATGCGATTAATGCCACTACAAATATTGCTGAAAGTATAATATAGATCCAGCTAAATGACAGTAACTTTTCACTTGGTGTTTTCTTTTTCATTGTTCTCCTCCTTTTCAACTACACGCTTTGTATAAACTTCTTTAAATACAATATACCAAAAAAAAGAGAAAAAATCAACAATAAAATTAGATATATTATCCATTTTTTATTTATTTAACTAACTAAAACCTGTTAATTTTACTATTACCTATATTTTAATATATATTCCTCAAGTGTTAAGTTGTTTTTATAAATTAAATCTGCTACTTTTTTCCCAACATATCTAATATGCCATGGCTCGTACAAATATCCAGTAATATTTTCTTTTCCTTTAGGATATCTAAGTATGAATCCGAAATCACTTAAATATTTATGTATTTCCAAGTAAATTTCTTCATACATAAACGCTTCTTCATTATTAGAACATTTCTTACCATTAACAACTAAAGTCAAATCCAAAGCTAAACCTGTATGATGTTCACTAGTTCTTATAGGCGCTACATATTTTTTTACATAATTCATACCATATTTTATAGCATATTCATCAATGATTTCTTGTTGCTGCTCAATGCTTCTATATGCAGAACTCAGTTCAACAAAAATCCCTATCGTTTCTAAGCATTTTTTTAAAGCAATATAAGCGTTATATGTCACTTTTTCCACACTAACATCATTACCAAAAGCATCCTTACATACTACTAATATTAAGTCTTTATAATAAGAGTCTTTTATCAAATTTGATTTATTGACAATAGTTAAATAATTCATAAATTTTTATCCACTCTCCGCGAGTCAATTCTAAACAACATACCTCATAAGCCTTTCTATTTAATTTATACAATAATTAACATAAAACACCAAATAAAATTTCAAAATATAACAATGCAATATTTTTCTGCCAAGTTAAGCTGTTTTATACTATTTTTAAATATGTTTAATTTTATTTTAAATTTTGTGATAACATCAAAACATCATAAAACTATAAATTCAATATTGTGTTAAGATCTTTGTCTCCTCTACCCGACAAATTAACAATTATTACATCATCTTTTTTATATTTTTTAGCAATTTTTATTGCATAGGCAATAGCGTGTGAACTTTCCAGAGCTGGAATAATGCCTTCCAATTTAGTTAGTAGCTTAAAAGCTTCAACAGCTTCACTATCGGTAACTGCGTCATAAAACACTCTCCCTGTTTTATGTAAATATGCATGCTCGGGTCCAATTCCAGGATAATCAAGTCCAGATGATATAGAATATGCATCTTTAACATTTCCCTCATCGTCTTGCATCATATATGTTTTCATGCCATGCAATATTCCTATTTTATTATTTGCAATAGCGCAAGCATGTTTGCCAGTAGCCAATCCTAATCCCGCTCCTTCTACACCATATATATCAATATTCGATTCTTCTAAAAAACTTGAAAACAAGCCTATACTATTACTTCCTCCACCCACGCAAGCAATTATTGCTTGTGGTAATTTGTTTTCTTGTTCTAAAACTTGCCTTCTTGCTTCTTCTCCAATTATTTTTTGAAAATATTTCACCATTTCAGGATATGGACTTGGTCCAACAGCAGAACCTATTAAATAAAAAGTTTCTTGATTATTAACAAAATATTCAAAAGCTTCATCAACAGCTTCTTTTAGCGTTCCATTTCCCCTAGTAACTGAAACAACATTTGCTCCTAATAAATTCATTTTTTCCACGTTAACATGCTGCCTTCTTACATCTTCAGCACCCATAAATATTGTACACTTAAGGCCAAGCAAGCTACACACCGTTGCAGTAGCTACACCGTGTTGTCCGGCTCCAGTTTCTGCAATTATATGTTTAAGTCCCATTCTTTTGGCTAATAATGCTTGTCCTATAGTATTGTTTATTTTGTGCGCTCCTGTATGATTCAAATCTTCTCTTTTTAAATAAATTTTTGCTCCATCACAATATTTAGTAAAATTCTTAGCATAATATAAAGGTGATGGTCTTCCAACATATTGCTTTAAATAATATTTATATTCTTCTATAAATTCTTCATCTTTTATTGCTACTTTAAATTCTTTTTCAACATATTTCAATTTGTCTTTTATTTCTTGTGGAACATATTGTCCGCCAAATTCTCCATAATTCATAATAATTACCCTCCATGCATATTTAATTAAATTGTTTATAAAATATATTTTGTTTTTAATAAATGCCACTCTAATTCCATATATTCACACACCTCCAAATTTTAACAAAGCAAAAGCGCACATATGGCCCCTTTATTAATCCATACGTGCGCTCATTATTCGTTAAAATAAAATTAAAGCAAGACAACAAAGTATGGATAAATTACTTTTTTCCATACTACCCACCAATTATTTAATTTAATATTAGTTAAAATATTCACGGGTGTTATCTCCTCTAAAGTGTTAATATTAGTATATCACTATAATTTATATCTTGTCAACACAGTATATTAGCAAATTTTTTCGCTATCATTTTAATTTTTTGTATATTTTTGCCAAATTTTAATTCACCAAAATTTTCTTTTAACACAAATTTAGCAAATATTACATTTGCTTTAATATCCAATTTTTTTTGCCAATTATATTGATAAGTTCTAGTTGCTGTTCTCCCCAATACATATCTTCTTCTTCATCTTGATAATATTCTTTCAACATATCAAATGTAGTATAATCTCCTTTAGCAAGCTCTACAACTGTTTTCAACCAAGCTAGCCCGTCTTTAGACACCTGTAAATCATGCTTAATCCACTCAACAGCGTCAGTATAAACTTTTTCTCCTTTTTTGTCTTCTAATTTAACCTCAGCGCCCAAATCCAATAGTCTATCAATACATTTTTCTACATATGATCTTTCTTCCGCTGCATGTTCTGCATATTTTTCAGCCAACTTTACTAGTCCTTGACTTGCAAAAATCCTCGACTGCACAATATGTCCGTCAGCCTGCTGCGATAGTCCTGTTACAATAGCTTGCAATCCTTCAATAACTTTTTGGTTATTACTCATATCAAATTCACTCCTCCGACTTATACACATTATATAAATTTATCCAAATTCGAAATTATTAGATACTGAAAATATGAAAAAATCATAATTACTTCGTATCGTCCAACCCGTGCTTCAAATTTTAACATAATCAAAAATCATTGTCAATAAATTCCCTTTGCGCTAAGATGATGATTATATTTTAAATTGTAATTTGATTCAACTATTTTTTACAAATTTTTTCCATATATATTTTTTGATTAGATTTTAATTTATCAATATTTTCTTTGGATGCGTATATCTTGACTTCCATTGAGTCACTATTAAAATTAACAATTTTTCTATTATTAAGGTTGTCAATAATTTCTCTAACTATATTAATAGGATCGTTACAACATTCATAAACATACATTCCACTTTTACCTTGATTATATAATTGAACATTAAACAATTCATTTATTGAACATTCAATCTTTATATTATCAATATCTAATTCAATATATTTTTCCAAGCGCTCAACACCTTTATCATATCTTCTACGGTAAAACAATCCTTCTTCCATGGTTACTTCAAATGTTTCAGTTTTTAAACTCGCTTCATTATTTTTTACAACATCAAAGCTTAATGTTCCCACAAATATTAAACCACAACTTATAGCGAAAACAATTAATGAACCAATAAAACTCCATATGGCAAGCTTTTTATTGCTTTCTCTATTAAATATAAAATTAAATATTAATAGTATAAATATTATATCAATTACACCCAATGATAAACAAGCCAACAATATCCCAATAAAAAACAAGCCCGTTTTATACACTGTAAATGAAACAATAATTCCTGAAAACAAACATACCAACATAATAGATAAAAACAAACCAACGAAAGCAAAAAAAGATTTTATTATTGTAATTATGACTTTATATAATCCATGAATAAAATTATATTCACTATGTTTAGGATCTCTTATGATTATTTTATTTTCGTTGTTTTTGAATAATATTTTGTTGTTTGTTAAAGTTTCTTCTTTGCTTGCAGATAATTCATCTTCAGCTAAAATTTGATTTTTTAATTTATAATAATAGTCTAAATATCTTGTTTTAAAAATATGCAAAAATACAATAAATGACAAAACCACAAAAAATATCATCAAAACACTACTAAATATGCCTCTAATATAATAATTAACGTTGAACGATACAAAAGATGCTACAAAACCAAACGCTCTATCAAATATAATTTCAATAAAATGAAATCCCATCCAAGAAATCAATGATACTATTATAATAACAGCCAGCTCTTCAAAAATAAACTTAACTTTGCTTTTAAAATTCATATTAATAAATAGATTAATAGAATCAGTTATAAAATTTAAAAAACTATAAAAATAATTATTAAGTTTCTTTTTAGATTTTTCCTCTCCTTTTACCTCTTTAATATCCTTACTTAATAAATCATTAATATTCAGATTAAATTTATCACATAATGCAATTATTTTATTCATTTCCGGATAGGCTGTCCCGGACTCCCATTTTGAAACCGCTTGCCTAGAAACTCCTAATTCATCCGCTAGTTGTTCCTGTGATAAATTATTTTCTTTTCTTATTTTCTTTAAATTATACGCAAAATAATTACTCATATAATTCCTCCTTTTCATCCAATATTTTATAATTTCTACCGGTAGCATTCCACCAACTTTCGGTTAATTTTTGTAAAAAGTTGGTTGCGAAGCAAGATTTTATCATAAAAAACTAGGAATTCGCTCCTAAAATAGCAAATTCCCAATTGATTTTTTTAAAAATATAAATAAACTAAACATTAGTATTTACCAAGCAATAAAAAAACAGACTTTAACGTCTGCTTTTCATTACAACTTTTATATTTAATCATACATAAAACACGTAATTTCTAGCCCTCTAACGCTTCCATAATAAATGGAACCATTTGTTTCTTTCTAGATACAACACCTTTTAACATATACCCCTGATTCAATTCTTCAACATCATATGCTTTTTTTAAAATGTCTTCAGAATTATTAGAATATATCAAATAAGAATTGTGAGTAAAGAAATCTGTAACGAATAGTGCACAAAGTACAAAATTATCAGAATTTGCTTTTTTATTTAGCTCATTCACCAAGTCACCTATGCGAGGCCTATAGTCTTCAAAGTTAGTGGTAAACACCTGAGCAATCAAAACTTTTTGATCATTAATTTCATATTTTTTACAGTCTTTCATTATTATTTCGCTCGCAGACAAGCCATCTATAGATACTCCAGAAGCTAACAAAGCCACACCATAAGTTTCTATATTTACACCTGCTATTTTAGCTAAATTATTAGCTACATCTATATCAATTTTAGTTGTTGTCGGGCTCTTTAAGCACAATGTGTCAGATAATATACCAGATAACATTATTCCTGCAATATCCTTAGGAATATCAAAACCATGTTCATTATACATATGATAAATAATTGTGTTTGTAGAACCAACAGCCATAGACCTTACATTAATAGGAATAGATGTTACTATGTCTCCTAAATTGTGATGATCCACAATTTCAACAATATCAGCTTCATCTAAGCCATCTGCAGATTGAGAAAAAGTATTATGATCAACTAATATAACCTTTTTCTTACTAAATTTATTAACATCCATAGATCTAAGCATACCAATACAAACATCATCAGCGTTCAAAATACCATAATTTGTATGTTTAAATTTATCGATTGCAGCTTTTACATCAGACAAATAGTCATTAACGCTAAATGTAATGCACTTTTCTTTTCGCTTTATTGATTTTATAGGGTTTGCTAAACACAAAACACGGACAATCTCAAAAGAAGACTTGCGTGAAAAAATAATATTAGTGCCCTTTTCAGCAGCCACCTTCATCTGACTATCACTAAGTTCCTTATAATTAACCATAATTATCAATTTTATTCCTATTTTCAAAGCATGATCGATTATTTGATTTCTATCTCCCAATATCAATATAGAATTTTTGTCTAAACTAACATCATTGATAAATGTAGAGTCATCAAAAGTTACAGTTCGTGCATATCCGTCGATATGATCATCAACTTTAAAATAATCTTTTGCATCCAAAACTTTCAACAAATTATCAAATGATGTATTAATATTCATAGACTCATTATAAATCATATCGGCAGCTATTTCCTTAAGAGAAACATACCCTTTAAATTTACTATTATCATCAACTAAAGGCAATCCTGTTATAGATTGATCATTCATAAAATTAAACGCATCTACAATCGACGCACATTCGTTAATCTTATAGTTTTTGTTAAATTCAACATTTTTCACTTTTACTTTAACATCATTCAAATATTTAGGCGCTTCTACTCCAAATTTATTCAACGCATATTCAGTTTCCGCATTAATTGTTCCTAAAACCCTAGGTTCTGCATTAATCCCCTGCATACGCTTAAAGCACGCCAAACTTATAGCACTAGTTACAGAATCTGTATCTGGATTTTTATGTCCAAAAATATAAACTTTGTCCATTTTTAACCTTCTCACAAATTAAAATATACTTATCTAGCTTTAAAATAATTATCGTTGTAAGCAAATCACAACGTTCCAAAACTATTAAAGGGCAATATTCTCAAAATAGCCTTACCTACTATATTATTTTTACTAACACAGCCAACATCTCTACTGTCAGATGATCCCATTCTATTATCTCCCATCACAAAAACATGCCCCTTTGGAACTTTAAGAGGATATGAATTATAGTTTTTCTTCACAGTTTTGTCATGAATATAATCTTCTTTAAGTTTAATATCATCTACATATACATCCCCATCGTTTGTTATATTAACAGTTTGGCCTTCATCAGCAATTATACGCTTTATTATGGGAATAGAAAAGCGATCCGGAAGATTTAAAACAACAATGTCTCCAACCGTTGGCTTATAGCAAAAATTACTAATTATTAGTCTGTCTCTGTCTTGCAACGTGTGGGTCATTGAATGACCATCCACACCAACTGTCCTAAACAAAAAAGCAACAGTTATTGTAACAATTATAATAGCGCCAACAAATATTTCAAATAAATCAAAAATTTCCTTTAAAACCTTATTGGAGTTGTTAGAACCATTTCCATCAGAATTAATTGTTTTTACATCTTCATTATTCATTTTAATCACCAGCTTTTCCGTAATAATAATTTAAAATACACTTCACATATATAGTATCATGAATATAGAATTTTGTAAACAGCATTTAAGCACAAAAAACCTGAACTTAAAAAGTTCAGGAAACTTAAAACTCTATATCCTTTGTTTAACTCTCGCAGCTTTTCCTACTCTATCTCTTAGATAATATAACTTAGCACGTCTGACTTTACCTCTCCTTACAACGTGTACAGCTGCAACATGAGGTGAATGTATTGGGAAAACTCTTTCAACACCAACTCCGTAAGAAACTCTTCTAACCGTAAATGTTTCTGAAACTCCGCCATTTTTCTTAGCTATAACAGTTCCTTCAAAAGCCTGTATTCTTTCTTTGTCTCCTTCTTTTATTAAAACATCCACTCTAACAACATCTCCAACATTAACTACTGGTGGATTTTCTTTGATACTTGACTTATTAATAATATCAATTGCATTCATTAACTTGTCCTCCTAAAAATTTATAGATATTCTTAAATTAAAAACTTAGAGGAATATCCAAATGTTAGTATATATTATACAAATACCAATCCTCGTCCCAGTAAAAAACTAAGACGGATGAAATACTTGAAATATTATATCATACAAAAAAAATAATTTCAAGTGGTTTTTTTAAACAAAAATTTTAATATAAAAACCCAGCACTCAATCTATGTCCAAAAATTTTGGTTTAAATATTCCTTTATCAATCATTTTCTGAAGCGCTAAAAGAACACAAATTTTTCCACTATTATATGTTAATCCGCCTTGCAAATAAACATTATATGGCTTTTTAAGTGGCGCATCTGCAGAAATTTCAATTGACGCTCCACTTGTAAATGTTCCAGCTGCCATTATAACTTTTTCTTTATACCCAGGCATATCCCACGCTTCTGGAACAACAAATGAGTCAACAGGCGAGCCACTTTGAATTCCCTCGCAAAAAGCTGTGAGTGCTTCCTCAGAATTTAACTGCAAAACGCTTATTATGTCACTCCTTGGCTCTCCTTTTTTAGGAAACACAACATATCCTAATTTATAAAATAATGCACAGGAAAAAGCAGATATTTTTAAGGCGTTGGCTACAACAGAAGGCGCTAAAAACAACCCCATATACATATTTTTATTTTGTCCTAACGTACATCCAACTTCTCTGCCTATTCCTGGAGCTGTCAATCTATATGAACAAAGTTCAACTAAGCCCTTTCTACCTGCTATATATCCTCCGGTATTTGCTATTCCACCACCAGGATTTTTTATTAAAGATCCTGCTATAAGGTCTGCCCCAACACTAGTAGGTTCTTTTTCACATACAAATTCACCATAACAATTATCAACAAAAATCACAGTTTGTTTGCTCTTACTATGAATAATATCGCAAATTTCTTCTATTTGTTCTAAACTAAGCGGAGCTCTACTAGAATATCCTCTAGATCTTTGAATATAAGCCATTCTGACTTCTTTCCAATTAGTGTTTTTAATATGATTAAAGTCAACTTGACCATTTTCTAGCAAATCTATCTCACTATATTTAACTCCATAATCTATCAAAGATCCATTATTTTCAGATTGGCCCATGCCTATAACTTTTTGAATAGTATCATACGGTTTTCCAGTAATAGAAACTAACCTATCTCCGGGCCTTAAAACACCAAATAAAGCTACCGATAAAGCATGTGTTCCTGAAACAAAGTTGTGTCTCACCATAGCATCTTCGGCATCAAAAACCTGAGCATATATTTTATCTAAAACATCGCGGCCTAAATCATTATAGCCATATCCAGTCGTTCCATTAAAGTGAATTTCACTAACCCTATTGTCCAAAAATGCACGCAAAACTTTGCTTTCATTATATAAAGATATTTCGTCTATTTTACTAAAATCATTTATTAAATCAGCCTCAACTCTTTTAGCAAGTTCTTTAATATCATTGTTGATGTTAAAAAAATTCATTATAATTATTTTTCTCCTAATTAATAAAAAATAAATGCCATAAATCACAATTCAAATAATTTAGGTAATAATTTTCTAGCCAAATCTAAAATAAAGTCCATATCTTTTTCATCCGCAACACAACAAGCAGAATGAAGATATCTACAAGGCAACGAAATAGAAATTGTTTTCACCCCAGACCTCGATTGAGAAATTGCTCCCGCGTCATTTCCTCCAGCAATAGAGGTTTTAGTTTGGCACAATATATTATTTTCTTTTGCTGTTAAAAAAGCTAATTGATATAGCTTGGCGTCATATATTGTAGCATTGTCCATAAACGAAACAACAGCACCACTGCCCAGCATACAAACTTTGTCTTTTCCCGAAGAAAGTGGCGTATCTGCTGCAGTTGTTGTTTCAAAAATAACTGCAATATCCGGATTAACTGAATATGCTGCTGGCCTTGCCCCTCTAAGGCCAACCTCCTCCTGAACTAAAAAAGCACACGTAAAGCCATATTCCAAATCATCTCTTAAAAGCTTTAATAAAACAGCGCATCCAAATCTATCATCAATAGCTTTGGATTTTATTTTTCCATCTCCAAACTGTAAAAAATCACTATCAAAAGCCACAACATCTCCTAAATTAACCATCTCTTCAGCCTGTTCTTTAGAAGATGCTCCAATGTCAATAAACAAATCATCAACCGAAATCGACTTTGACCTTTCTTGTGAGCTTTTAAGATGAATAGGTTTACCTCCAATAACACCATGTATATTATTAACACGAACACAACTTCCAATAATAACATCAGGATCTATTCCACCCACTGTAGAAAATCTCAGTGACCCATCCTGTTCAATAAAAGTAATAATCATGCCAACTTCATCCATATGAGCAGACAGCATTATTTTATTTTTGCAAGGCTTTTTGCCATTTTTAGTAACTATCAAATTTCCTAAAGCATCTATATGATATTCACAATCTGAGGGCAAAAGAGATATTATATGTTCTCTAGCTAAATTTTCACGGCCCGAAACCCCATCAATCATACACAACTGTTTCAATATATTTTTCAAATCACATCATCCTTACATAACATCACAAAATTTGCTAATAAGTTTGCTGTATTTTCTATATCATCTATATCCACAACTTCAACTGGAGAATGCATATATTTTAATGGAATAGAACAAAGCCCTGTAATAACACCATCTCTAGAGACACAAATCTTGTCGGCATCAGTCGAAGTGGCTCCACCCATAACCTCCAATTGATAAGGTATATTTCTTTTTTTAGCTATGCTTTGCAGTTTTGAACTCAAGTTAAAGTCTAAAGTAGGAGAAATTCCAATCATTGGCCCTTTTCCCATATCACCACACTTATTTTTAGGACAGTCAATAGTTTGTGCAAAACTAACATCAACGCAAATTGCCAAATCAGGATTCACAAAATATCCACTAGTGGCCGCACCTTTTCCAGAAGTCTCCTCCATCGAACTAAATGCAACAGTTAAGCCACATTTATAATCAACTTCCTTAAGTTGTTCCAATGCAAGCAACACAGCCATAACTCCAGCTCTATTGTCCAAAGACTTTACAGAAATCTTATTTCCAATCAAACAAACGGGACTATAATTATAGGTCACTACACTTCCAATATTTATAATTTTTTCAGCTTCGCTCTTAGCCATACCAATATCAATGTATATGTCATTTATGGTTAGCGGGGCTTTACTTTTTTGTTTTTTCAAATGCGGCGGAATAGAACAAATAATTCCCTTTATATTTTTATGTCCACAAACAATAACTTCTTGGGCAATAAGTAAATTTATATCAATTCCTCCACAATTTGCAACCGTCAAGAAGCCATCGTCTGTTATCGAAGTAACAACCAATCCCACCTGGTCAATATGCGCTTCAAGCAAAACTTCTGGATGGTTATCATAAGCTTCAGAAATTTTAGCAATAACACTACCTAAAGGACTCAAAAATATTCTATCTGAGTAAGGCGCAAGCATTGTTTTTAAAAGCGCTGCAATTTCATTTTCGCGGCCAGAAACTCCATGAGCCTCACAAAGTTTTAATAATGTACTTTTTATATTCAAACCGCATCATCCTCCAAACCAACTTAATTTTTTAATATATATTTTTATAAACCATTAACAACAGACCTAAAATGATCTCCTCTTTGTTCAAAGTTTTTATATAAGTCAAAGCTAGCAGAGGCCGGAGAAAAAAACACTATATCTCCATCAGCAGCAACATTTTGGGCCATATCAACAGCTTCTTCCATATTGCTAACATTAAAAATTTTTATATTATTTTCATTATAGCCATCATCGTTTTTTACCGCTAGTTCTATTTTCTTGGCAGTATTTCCCATCAAAATTAAATTTTTAACTTTTTTTAACAATTCAGGAGCTAAACAACCATAATCAAAGTTTTTATCATATCCGCCAGCAATTAATATAATATTATTATTAAAGCATTTAAGTCCAGCAATAGTTCTGGTTGGACTAGTTGCAATAGAATCGTTATACCACTTGACGCCATCTCTTTCTCTAATAAGCTCTATTCTATGTTTAACTCCCTTAAACATTCTGGCAACTTTCTTTACAGAATCTACAGAAACCAATTCAAAAATAGCACTTATAGCTGCTAAATAATTTTCTATATTATGAACACCTGGTATTATTATATCGGAAGCTTTTAATACTTCAGTCAACTCATCATTTTTTGAAAAATAAATTTTCTGAGTTTTTTCATCAAAAAAAGCTCCATTTTTTACTTTTTCTTTTCTACTAAACTTTTTAACAAATCCCCTAGCGAAAATTTCCTGCGAATTAGAAAGATTGTTGTCTAAATTTAATATTAAATTTCCAAATCCATTTTGATGCAAAATAATATTTCTCTTGGCTCCAATATATTCATCCATATTCTTATGAATATCTAAATGATTTGGCGAGATATTTGTTATTACCGCTATATCGGGAGATTTTCTCATAGATATTAACTGAAAACTAGACAACTCAACAACAATAATATCATCACTATTTATTTTTTCAATTTCAGGCAACAACGCTTTACCTATATTTCCACCAATATAGACATTATATCCTTCGCATTTTAACATTTCTGCAATTATAGTTGTTGTTGTTGTCTTGCCATCCGATCCTGTTACAGCAATAATTTTACATGGACAAAGATCAAAAAACAGTTCCATTTCAGATGTTACAACAACGCCATTTTTTATAGCATTTTGCAATTCAGCTTTGTTAAAATAAACGCCAGGAGACCTAACCACAATATCAAAATTAGACAAACAACTCAAATAGCCATCTCCACAAACAAACTTTGCTCCCTTATTCTTCAAATCACTTGCCTTTTCGTCCAAATTATTTTCACTAGTTCTATCTAAAACAGTAACATCCAGTCCTTTTCTTAAAAACAAACAAATACTATCAAAATTAGAAACACCAAATCCAATAAAAGCAATTTTTTTATCTTTAAATTTTTCAAAAAACAAATCAGATTTAACAGACACAACCAAACCTCCAGCATACAGCAGTAAACATTTAATTAAACAAAATCATATTTTTTATATTCTAGCAACATTTGTTTTTATTGCTGCATCGGCAACAGCTTTAGAAACACGCTCCCTAACACGAGGATCAAATGGAGCGGGAATTATATAATCTTTAGTTAATTCATCATCAGAAACAATGTCCGCAATAGCATATGCAGCAGCAATTTTCATTTCATCATTTATATCACTAGCTCTAACATCCAACGCACCTCTAAATATACCTGGAAATGCCAAAACATTATTAATTTGATTATTAAAATCACTTCTACCTGTTCCAACAATAGCAGCTCCGGCTTCAACAGCAAGATCTGGCATAATTTCAGGAACAGGGTTTGCCATTGGAAATAATATAGGATCTTTCGCCATAGAGCGAACCATGTCTTGAGTAACAGCACCTGGAGCAGATACGCCTATGAAAACATCTGCGCCTTTTATTACTTCTTCTAAAGTTCCACTAATTCTATCATGATTCGAAATTTCAGCTATTTTAATTTTTTCTGCATTTAAATTTTCTCTTCCCGAATATATAGCACCTTTTCTATCACACATAATAACATTTTTAAGTCCAACTGCAATAAGCAATTTTATTATTGCTATTCCCGCAGCGCCTGCTCCACTAGTTACAACTTTTATATCTTCCAACTTTTTACCGGTTAATTTCAAAGCATTAAGCATAGCAGCCAAAGTAACAACAGCCGTACCATGTTGATCATCATGAAAAACTGGTATATCACTAATTTCTCTTAACCTGCGTTCAATCTCAAAACATCTAGGGGCTGAAATATCTTCAAGATTTATTCCACCAAAACTACCACTTATTAAGGAAACTGTTTTAACGATATCATCTACATCTTTTGACCTCACACAAATCGGAACAGCGTCTACATCACCAAATTCCTTAAATAAAACACATTTCCCTTCCATAACAGGCATACCTGCTTCAGGACCAATATCTCCCAAACCCAAAACAGCACTTCCATCGGTGACAACTGCAACTGTATTCCAACGGCCGGTTAAATCGTAGCTCTTATTCACATCTTTCTGTATTTCCAAACAAGGCTGAGCCACTCCAGGTGTATAGGCCAATGAAAGGTCATGAACACTATTAACTTTCATTTTAGGAACAATATTTAGTTTTCCTCTCCATTCAAGATGTTTTTCCAAAGATAGTTTATTATAATCCATTTTCAATTTGCCTCCAAAAAAATAATAGCACATCAAATATTATAACATTCAACCCCGCATATTGTAAAGAATAAAATATACCTTAAATAAAAATAACGCAAGAGAAAATAAGCCAGTTAACTTCCCTTACGTCAACATTTTTGGTGCGCCCGACAGAATTCGAATCTGCGACCTTTGGAGTCGGAGTCCAATGCTCTATCCAACTGAGCTACGGACGCATAATTTAACCAAGCCCCCTATTACAACAAAAACAAAATTTTTAAATAATAAATCCACGCCTTCCTTTTCATAATATTTTTTCTGTTTCTAAATTGCAATAACAGCCTTTTTTAAGAAATGTCACTCAATAAAAATATAGATGAAAACTCTAATAAATGATAGCACATATTTTCATTTACATCAATAATTATTTTTAAAATTTTTTAATAAAAGAATTTGCAATCACATCTTTTTCGAAAATATAATTACAAAATCAATAAAATTTTCCTCGCCAAATGCTAATATTTGCGCATCATGAGCATCAACAATTTTCTTTACAACAGCTAAGCCCATTCCAAAGTTGCATCCACTATTGGAATATTTACATGATCTCCTGTAAAATGGCTGAAATAATAAGTCTAAATTATCCAAATCATTTAAATTACAACTATTTTTTATTGAAAATCGTATTTCATTACAAATATTTTGCAGAGAGATTACTATATGTCCACAATCATCAGAATATTTTATTGCATTATCCATCATAAGCTCTACACACTTTTTCAAATATTCTCTGTTCCCTTCAACCAATATATTTCTTTGAATGTTAATTTCTATTTGTTTTTGTTTAACCTCTTCAATTGTTTGAAAGGAAAGAACCGTTTCTAAAATAGTATCACTAAAATTAAACTGTTCAAATGGTTTTAGCCAATTTTGCACATTTAAATTTGAAAGAAGAAGTAGCTGTCCAACAATTTTATTCATTCCATTTTTATCAAATATAGAAGTTTCATTATAATGGCTCTCATTTGCTTTAATATGCACTTCATTTATGCTGCTTAATTCATCAGAGGAGCCTTTCAAAATATTTAACGAATTTTCATTAATAGTTATATTAGAAACATTATTCATATTTTTTTTATGTGCAAAAATAAAAAACACAGAAAACAACATAAGCAATAAAATGGACACAAATAATGACAACAAAATTGAATATAAATTTATACTTTGATCTAAATAAATCAGCAAAGTTCCAGAATCATTAACTAAGCTTTTATATTTATAAGCTCCATTATATCCGCTCAAAGAAATTTTCGAATCAAAATTTGAAATCAAATTTTCTGCCAAAGAATAGTTCATATTCGGAAATTTATCTATATCTAAATTAATTAATTTGCCCCACTCATTATAATATGCATAAAAATATCTAACGGGATATGAGGCATTACAAAAAGCTGGTGTTTTAGAGAAAAGACCTACAATTGGCAATGAATCTATGTTTGCATCATCAATTTGTGCACTACTATCTAAAATATAATCCAGAATATCATTAGACCTTTTATCCATATCTAAAAACATCAATAAATGTATAAAAATCAAAAACAAAAATGAGCAAATAATAGCACAAAGCATACGCTTTTTTAAAAAACACTTTATAGCAACATTAATAAACATAATTACATGCCCCCAGCATACAAAACGATGCCCAAACAAATATAAATTATTACAAAATCATCGACATTAATTAACTTTATAAAGTAATTTTTTGTTTAGTGTCTAAAGTGATTATCATATTGACACAAATATATTGATATGTTAAAATTAATTATATTTTGTTAATATATAATATGAGTAAAGTTAGTTAATTAGACAGATTTTTAAAATAATATTTTGGAATTTTGTTTTAAATCACTTTATTTAAATTGGTAAACACAGGGAGTTTTTATGAAAAGATTCGGCTTGGTTTTTCTAATTGTTGCTATTTTTTTGTTGTCAGGATGTAATATTAAATCATCTAACAACGAAGATAATAAAAAAATAAATGTTGTAACTACAATCTTTCCTCAATATGATTTCACACGCCAAATAGCAAAAGATAAAGTAAATCTCAAAATGCTCATCCCTCCCGGTGCTGAATCTCATTCATATGAGCCTACTCCTCAAGATATTATAAATATACAAAAAAGTGATTTATTTATATACGTCGGCGGAGAAAATGATGAATGGATAAAAAATATATTAAGTTCTATTGATACTAGTCAGAAAACAATAATTTCATTAATCGACTGTGTAGATACTTTAGATGAAAATTTTGATACAATAGCTCCCGATCAAGAAAGCCATAAGAATGAAGAAAAAGAAACTGATGAGCATGTTTGGACTTCTCCGGTAAATGCAATAAAAATAACAAAAAAAATTTCAGAAACTTTATGTAAATTAGATTCTAAAAATTCTGACTTTTATAACAAAAATGCCAACGAATATATAAAAAAATTAAATAATTTAAATGACAGCTTTAAAAATATAGTTTCCCATAGCAAGAGAAATACTCTTGTTTTTGGTGATAGATTTCCTTTTAGATATTTTACTGAAGAATATGGTTTAAATTATTATGCCGCTTTTCCAGGGTGTGCTTCTCAAACGGACACAAATGCTACTAAACTGTCGTTTTTAATAGACAAAATTAAGAAAAACGATATTCCAGTAGTCTTAAAAATTGAGCTAAGCAATGATAATATTGCAAGGTCACTTGCCGAAGCAACAAATACAAAGATTCGAACGATATATTCTTGTCATAATGCTTCAAAAGATGATTTTGAAAATGGAATAACATATTTAGATTATATGAACAAAAATTTAAATGTTTTAGAAGAGGCGCTAAATTAACATGACTCTAATTGAATGTGAAAATCTAACACTAAGTTATGGCAATAATGTTGTAGTAAAAGACTTTTCGCTAAAATTGTGTTCCGGAGATTATTTATGTATCTTGGGAGAGAACGGCTCTGGAAAAAGCACATTATTACAAGGCTTACTTGGCCTAAAAAAACCCGCAAGAGGCAATATTTCCTTTGTTGGTTTAAAACAAAATGAAATAGGATATCTTCCACAAAAAACTAGCATTCAAAAAGATTTTCCAGCAAGCGTATATGAAATCGTTTTGTCTGGATGCTTAGGTTCTATGGGTGTGTTATCTTTTTATGGTAAAAAGCAGAAAAACATAGCGCTGAACAATATGGACTTATTAGGTATTGGAGACTTGAAAAAAAAATCATTCAAAGAACTTTCTGGTGGTCAACAACAGAGAGTTTTGTTAGCGAGAGCTTTATGTGCAACTAAAAAAATGCTAATTTTAGACGAACCTTGTGCGGGATTAGACCCAATTGTGGCCAAGAATCTATATCAAATTATTAAAAAAATAAATAATGACAAAAACATCACTATAGTTATGGTATCTCACGACATAGGATCAGCTATATCACATGCCAATATGATTTTACATATGCAAAATAAGCCGATATTTTTTAAAACGCCTAAAGAATACTGTGAAAGTTTAATTGGTAAGCGCTTTTTGGGAGGAGTTTAAAATTGTCTGATATTATAAGCAATATATTGCAATATCCTTTTATAATACGAGCTCTCATTGTTGGCATTTTTGTTTCCTTTTGCGCAGCACTTTTAGGAGTTAGTTTGGTTTTAAAACGATATTCTATGATTGGAGACGGCCTTTCACATGTAGGTTTTTCTGCTTTGTCTATTGCTGTTGCTATGAATTGGGCTCCCGTTGTTATATCAATACCAGTTATAATTTTAACTGCTGTTTTGCTGCTACATTTTAGTGAAAAAAACAAAATTAGTGGAGATGCTGCTATAGCATTAATTTCTACTAGTTCTTTAGCATTAGGAGTAATTGCTGTTTCCATCACATCAGGTATAAATATCGATGTATTCAACTATATGTTTGGTAGCATACTCGCTATTAATCAGTCAGACTTAACTTTAAGTATAGTTATTTCAACTGTTGTTTTGATTTTATTTATTATATCCTATAACAAAATTTTCGCAATTACATTTGATGAAAATTTTGCACATGCTATTGGAATAAACGTTAAATTTTATAAAATGCTGTTGGCTATTTTGACCGGAATAATGATTGTTGTTGGAATGAAAATAATGGGTGCATTGCTGATGTCTAGTTTGATAATATTTCCTACACTTTCATCTACAAGAATTTGCAAACAATTTAAATCAGTTGCAATAAATTCGGCCATTATTTCTATTGTATCATTTATAATTGGCTTAGTCTTTTCTTACTTTTTCTCAACGCCAACCGGTGCTACTATAGTAGTGGTAGATCTACTGATATTTATTTTTTACAGTTTAGTAGGGATCTTAAAACAAAGAATTTAACAAACATAATATACTATAGTTCGCATTTTGTTAATCTATTTAGATTGCATATTTTCAGCAATTTAAATAGATTTTTTATTTTTAACATATATTTTTATTGAAGAATATATTAAAAGTAAAAAAAGAAGGTTTTTGGATGATAAAAATAATATTAATTTCTTCATTAATTTTTATTTTGGCACTAACTGTATCAATATTTATTTTTAAGTACAAAACAAATACTTTTAAGCCAAATCGCAATAAAAAACAACAATTAAAGAATATAAATTCTGATCTTAAATATGCAGGATTTGCATATAGTGAAAAAGGAGATTATTTTTATTCTTTAAAAAATTGTTGGCAATACAATGTAGGCTACTGCAAATTTTTTGATGACAATTGCATTTTTTTAAATATGGCAATACATTGTGAGCCTATTACTTTTTCATATGGTGGAAAAAGATGGTTAATTGAATTTTGGAAAGGACAATATGGCATTACAACTGGAGCAGAAATTGGCGTATATAACACTATAAAAAAGGACATAAAAACCAAAATATTTTCTGGAACATACTATGAAAAAATTAATCCGAACGAATTCTTACCAATGTCGTTTATATTAAAAAAAGGCAAAAAAACAATATTAAAAAGAAAATCAAAGCATTGGTGGCTAACAGGTTTTAAGTTAGGAGAATATTCAAAAAAATCTCAACTATCTATGAAAATAAAAATTAAATTTCCAAATGTTATGATGCGAGATGCATTTATCGCCGGTTTAATAAAAGTAGGGTATAGTAAATCTGAATATTCAGTATTTAAGAATACTGTTAAAGTAAAGTATTCTAATCCTCACACCAATCAACCACTTTCACAAAAAAGTATTCAATCTGTAATCGCTCAACAAACAAATAACAATAATTGCACAATCTTTAATATGGCAACAAAAAAATATAAAAATACACTAGATAAACTTGAATATATTAAATATAGCATGCCAATTGTATATGATATGTTTATCGATTCAATATACGGTAAAAAATTTTATGAACAAACCAAAAAATTAAAAATAAATCAAAATGTTGAATTTGATGGTTTACCAACAAAACAAAAAAATATTAGTAAAAATAACTGCCTTACTAACTGCATAGATCTCGATTACCTAGCATATTGTGATAATATATCTGACTATAACGATTGTCAGCAAAACAACACTAAACAATAAAAGGGAATGAAATCATTTTGATATCTTTAGGCTATAAAAGAATTGAAAAGACATACAAAAATGCTCACTATATTAATTTTGACAATAATTCTAAATTTATTATAATGAGCGACTGTCATAGAGGCAGAGGAAATGTTGGAGATAATTTTTTGTCAAATCAAAATCTATTTTATGGTGCATTAAAATATTATTACAAACAAGGTTTTAGCTATATCGAATTAGGTGATGGCGATGAACTTTGGGAAAACAAAAAGCTAAGCGAAATAATGGAGGTTCATGCCGACACTTTTAACATACTATCAACATTTCATAAAGATAAAAAACTGCACATGCTATATGGAAACCACGATATTGTTAAAAGTAAAAAAAAGTATATAAAAAAACACTGCGAAAAACATAAAATGAATCAAAAAAAATGTAGCGAATCCATATTTAAAACATTAAAAACACATGAAAGCATAATTTTAGAAAACAAACAAATAAATTCCAAAATATTTTTAATTCACGGTCATCAAGGAGACTTGCTAAATGATACATTTTGGCCAATTGCGAGATTTTTAGTAAGATATCTATGGAGCCCGTTAGAATTAATTGGATTTAAAGCTCCTATATCTGCAGGAGTATCTCACCAAAAACGAGATAAAATAGAAAAAAAATTGGCCAAATTTGCAGAGAAAAAAAATCACATACTAATTTCTGGTCATACACACAGGCCAATATTTGCAAATCCAGGCTCAAGTCTATATTTTAACGATGGAAGTTGCATACATCCAGGATGTTTAACGGGAATTGAAATAGAAAATAATCAAATATCCTTAATAAAATGGTCGGTCTGCACAGGGAAAAATCAAAATTTATATGTTTGCAGAAATGTTCTCGAAGGGCCACAAAATCTTGAGAAATATGTAAATCCATAAAAAAGAGTCCTTAACGTTAAACATGGGACTCTTTTTTGCTAAAAAATTTCAAAGCCACTTTTTTCGCTTAAAAAACAACAAGCTTGAAATAATTATGGCAACGCAAACTATAAAAACAACGGGATAAGCAAAAGGCAACTCCAATTCGGGCATATATTTAAAGTTCATTCCAAACCAACCTGTTATTAATGTTAATGGCATAAAAATTGAAGTAATTATAGTTAATATAGTAATTATTCTGTTTTGTTTTATGTCTAAATGTGACTTATAAAGGTCTCTAACCTGCATTGTATAGTCTCTAATGGATGATGACATATCACGTAACCGCTCCACTCTATTTAAAAACAAATGAAAATAACGTATGTTTTCGTCTTCAAAAAAGCTATTTTCATTTTCTTCAAAAATTTGTCCCAAATCTAAAAGCTGTTCATAATGTATTCTTAAGTCCCTAATGTCTCCTCGCATATCATTAACTCTATTGGGCAAAGTATCTACATTTTCTGTTATTTCACGTTCTATTGTTCCTAATTCCCTTTCATAGTTAGCCATAAGTCTAAAATCATCTTTTATTATTTGTTCTAAGAAGTCATATAAAAAGCGTTCTAAACTAGGAAATCTCCAGCGCCTACTCATTTTTATTTTTTTTACCATATCTTTAACTATTCCGCTATCATCTATAAAAACAATTCCTTTTTCATCTAGCGCAAAAGCAAATTTATGTTCTTCGAAAAAATTTAATCTATTTGGTATGCAAAACGTTCCAGTTAAAGAATCGTAGTTTACATCTGCTGTAGTGTTTAAAATATCTGCTATCTCAAGTTCAATATCAATTCCCATGTCAAAACTATCTCTTTGAGATCTCCATTCTTTGAAGTTTAAAACAGCAACATATTTTTCATCACATACTTTAATATAATCTCTGTTGCATTCTTCCAAAACTTCTTTAATTACAAAATACATAAAAATCACCACTATAAATATATTGATTTGCTTTTATAATTTTAATAAAAAACTCTCATCGCTAAACAACGACAAGAGAACAAGCCAAAAATTGGCTAAAAATCACATTATGTCATCGTTCAAGCTTTAACTCCTCTAGGGCAATGTTATTGCATTATTCCATGCCTTAAAAACGACATGGACTGTTCCTACCTTCTAACTTGTGTCTCCACAAAATCGCGGCAGCAATCCGTATCCCTAGGGTAGCCTCACCTACCGAATATTATTAACCTTATCTATTATATGCCTTAAAAATAAATATGTCAACTGAATTCACACAATTTAACAAATATATAAAAAAGCAATTGCATAAATCATTTGCAATTGCCCAATAAATTATTTATTTTTTACCATAATAAGCTTCTTTAAACATATCTTTAATTTCACTTATTAATGGATATCTAGGATTAGCTCCCGTACACTGATCATCAAAAGCACGTTCAGACATTTCATCTAATGTCTTCAAGAAATCTTCTTCTGAAATTCCATAATCCTTAATTGTAGATTTAATTCCAACTTTTTCTTTTAATTTTTCGATTTCATCTATAAATTTGTTTAAAGTATCCCAGTCATCGTTACCTTTTATTCCTAAAAACTCCGCACATTCACAATAACGTCTTAACGTAATAGGATATTTATATTGAGGAAATGTTCCCATTTTTGTTGGATTTTCTGAAGCATTGTATCTCATAACAATGGTTAAAAGCAGCGCATTAGCAATTCCATGTGGCAAATGGTGATATGCTCCTAATTTATGTGCCATTGAATGACAAACGCCTAAGAACGCATTCGCAAAAGCCATACCAGCTTCGGTTGCTGCTTCTGCCATTTTTTCTCTTGCCTCAACATCTTCAGAACCATTATCGTAAGCTCTAGGCAAATATTTAAAAATTGTCTTTATTGCACTTAACGCCAATCCATCAGTATATCCAGTCGCCATAATTGAAGCATATGCCTCTAAGGCATGAACCAAAGCATCAATTCCAGATGCACTTGTTAAGCCCTTAGGCGCATCCATCATTAAATCAGCATCAATAATAGCCATATTTGGCATAAGTTCATAATCTGCCAAAGGATATTTTACTCCATTATTTTGATCTGTGATAACTGCAAAAGGAGTAACCTCAGAACCAGTTCCCGCCGAAGTGGGACACGCTACAAAATAAGCCTTGCTTCCCATTTTAGGAAATTGATATACTCTCTTTCTTATGTCCATAAATCGCATAGCAAGATCTTGGAAATCAACATCGGGATGCTCATACATAACCCACATTATCTTAGCAGCATCCATTGCAGATCCTCCGCCCACAGCAATTATAACGTCTGGCTCAAAAGACTCCATAGCTTTTGCTCCCTCTTGAGCACATGCAAGAGTTGGATCTGGCTCTACGTTATAAAATGTATGATGAGTTATATCCATTTCCTCTAAATATTTAGTTAAATTTTTAGTATATCCATTCTTATATAGGAAAGAATCTGTTACTATAAAAGCACGCTTCTTATTCAAATATTCTTTCAATTCGCGTATTGCAACACCCATGCAACCTTTTTTAAAATAAACCTTTTGAGGTGCTCTAAACCAAAGCATATTTTCTCTCCTCTCAGCAACCTGTTTAATATTAAGTAGATTCAAAACACCTACATTATCGGAAACTGAATTTCCTCCCCAAGATCCGCATCCTAGCGTTAAAGAAGGAGTTAGCGCAAAATTATAAATATCCCCTATTCCACCTTGTGAAGATGGCATGTTTAATAAAACACGACATGTTTTCATTGCAGACTCAAATTTACTGATTTTATCCTTCTCAGTCAAAGAATTAATATAAATAGATGATGTATGGCCCAATCCACCATCTTCAACCAAAGCCTGTGCTTTGGAAATAGCATCGTCAAAATCTTCCGCTTTATACATAGCTAAAATTGGCGATAATTTTTCATGAGCAAAAGCCTCTTCAAGTCCAACAGATTCAACTTCACCAATTAAAATTTTAGTATCCTCATCTACTTCAAAGCCAGCCAATTTAGCTATGGTAGACGGTTTTTGTCCAACAATCTTGGCGTTAAGGACCCCATCAATCAAAATTGTATCACGAACTTTTTGCAATTCCTCTGAATTTAAAAAGTAACAACCTCTTAATTTAAATTCGTTTTTAACTCTATCGTATATGTTTTTATTAACTATGCAAGATTGCTCAGATGCACATATCATTCCATTATCAAATGTTTTAGAATGAATAATAGACATAACTGCCATTTTAATATCAGCAGATTCATCTATAACAGCAGGCGTATTTCCTGCACCAACACCAATAGCAGGTTTTCCTGAAGAATATGCCGCTTTAACCATTCCTGGCCCACCAGTAGCAAGAATTATATCAGATTCTCTCATAGCCATATTAGTAAGCTCAAGCGAAGGCTCATCAATCCAAGATATAATATCTTTAGGCGCGCCAGCCTTAACTGCTGCATCTAAAACAACTTTAGCAGCATAAATAGTAGATTTTTTAGCTCTAGGATGTGGAGAAATAATTATAGCATTTCTCGTTTTTAAAGCAATTAACGCTTTAAAAATCGCAGTAGAAGTCGGATTAGTCGTTGGAATAACAGCAGCAACTAACCCAATAGGCTCTGCTATTTTTTTTATTCCAAATTCCTTATCTTCCTCTATTATTCCACAAGTCTTTGTATATTTATACTTGTTATAAATATATTCAGATGCATAGTGATTTTTTATAACCTTGTCTTCAACAATTCCCATTTTTGTTTCATCGACAGCCATTTTAGCCAACGAAATTCTTTGTTGATTTGCTGCAATTGCTGCTTTAAAAAATATTTCGTCTACTTGCTCTTGTGTAAATTTTGCATATGCATTCTGAGCATCTCTCATTTTCTTAAGTTTAATTTCAAGTGCTTCAACACTATCAATCACACATTCATTGTTCATAAAAAACTCTTCCTCTCAATCATATTTGCTTACTCACAACACATTACTATTAATTTTATCACAGATTAATGTAAATTTCAAATAGAACAAAACGTAAAAATTCTATTCAACTACAGCATATCCAACAAATTTAGCTGTTCTTATAAAATTTTGAATCTCTTCCTTGCTAATTTCAGAAATATTTTTCTTAGTTTCTGGCTTACTTGAAGAATATGGTTTATCTACAATTTCTTTCTTAATAACTTCTTCAGCTCCATAGTACTCAGGTGGACAAACCGCATCCAATTTACATTTTTTATTAATAATATTATTTTTAACTAAATTAAATAATTCATCACTAACTACAAAATTTTTAACTTGCTCATTAAAATTATTTTTGAAAAAATGAGTTATATTGTCAAAAGCCACACTTTGATCTGAATAAAAGCAACAGCACCTTTCATCATTTGCTTCACTTCTTGTATACAAATTTTTATAAACAAAGCCTTTTTTTTGAAGCTCTTTGCTAACAAGCCCTCTATTTAAAATTCTCATAGCGAGTCGCGTCATTTCTTTATCATTATCAGCAAATGATACCTGATATCTACAACCAACATTTTTAGATATATTTTTTTTGCATTTCAGAAAAGCTATTTTTTCAGGTTTTAAATCTTGTAATAAGCTTTCATCAATTCCTGAATTATCCTCACAATCAATGATCTCATTGTTTTCTATTGTAAAAAATCTATCGCCAAATATGTCTCCAGAAAAAGCATACGCCCTCATTAAGTGTTCACAACTAACATTTGTAATTCCATATTTAGTAGTAGGAGAACAAAGCATATTAGCAATAGCCAATATATGATTAAAATTTTTAACTAAAACGCTTCTATCAAACTTTTTAGGGTCATTGCTAGCTATAGCAATTTTTAAATATGGGCAGTCAACAGATTGACATAATTCTGCTTTGCAATCATCATATTTCTCCGTAACGTCAAATGCCTCATCTTCAAATATGTCATATTCAAATAATGGATCATTAATTGTGCTACATAAATTATCAAATGTTTTTATTTTATCATTTTTAACTCCCATTAAAGGATAAACCGCTACAGCACAATAATCATAATTTTCTGAAAAAATACCATTGGTTCTATCGACATCGTATTCTGAAAAAGACTCAAAATTACTCTTGTTCGGTAATCTATAATCAACATCTATGTTCTTTCTATCATAGCCATTTAAAAAATCCTTATCCAACTTTGCCATAATCTTCTTAAAATGTTTACTTCTTATAACGGTTAAAGAATTGGATGGATGGATATATTTATTATATGCATCACAAACATCACTATAACTACAATTAGCAATGTTTTCAGGCATGCCTCCAGGTTGAAATTTTAGTTTGTTATCACGATTAATTATTTCATGATTATAAATCTTATCTACATATGCAGACATAACGGACAATGACCCTACACCGCTAGCCATCTCAATAAACATTCGACCTCTTTTTAATATTGAGCCATCACTATTCTTAGTTTGATTAAAAACTTGCTTCTTGAAAATATTTTCATTATTCAAAAATTTTTTACTTTTCAATGAATTAATCAAAAAATCTATATTTTCAAAACGGTCATTCTCATAACGAGCTGTAATCAAAAAACCCCATTCATGTGTATATGCTTCAAAATCACCAACTACATTATCTTCAGGCTGCGAAACAATATCATCACATACACAATGTTCTAAGGCATGGGTAACACCGTTATCATTTTCGCTAGGAACTCTGTAAGCAATTTGAAGATTATCATTATCAAGATTAATAAAACAAACAAATTGAGCTCCTGTTTTTTTATGCTCATAGTGCAGCACATAATTATCCTTTTCCGTAGCACTTACCTTTTGACTTTTTAAAACTCGTTTTAATTCATAATTTTCAACTTGATTAGCCACACTTACAGCGTTAATTTCATTCTCGTCTATTGCTTGCACTAAAAAAATATTAGCACTCCACATAAAGTTGCAGAGCGCCAATGCAAGCAATATTACATGCTTTAATAGTTTCATTTGCCTCTCCTCTCAAAAAACGCCTTAGGATGCGAACATATTGGACAACTATCTGGTGCTTCCTTTCCAAAATGTATATGTCCACAATTTCGACAAATCCATGCGCACTCATCATCTGCTTTAAAAACTTTATCATTATTCAAACATTCAATAATATCGTTGTATCTTGCTTCATGATTTTTTTCAATGCTAGCGACACCGTCAAATAAATCTGCTATTTCATTAAAGCCTTCTTCTCTTGCTTCCTTTGCAAAATTAACATACATATCTGTCCACTCAAAGTTCTCTCCAGCAGCAGCATCTTTTAAATTTTCCAATGTAGATGGCATTCCATTATTAAGAAGTTTAAACCAAATCTTTGCATGTTCATGTTCATTATGAGAAGCTTCCAAAAAAGCATCTGCTATTTTCTCATAGCCTTCTTTTTTAGCTTTAGATGCATAGTATGAATATTTCATTGAAGCCTGAGATTCACCAGCAAAAGCAGCTTTTAAATTTTGTTCTGTCTTAGTTCCTTTTAAGTTCATCACATTTTACCTCCAAAATATATATTTTAACTAATTATATCTATAGCGTTTGCAGCAAATAGATTATATAAAATATTACATAATTTGTCAACAATTATAACGATAAACGAATACATTTCATTTGACATTATTTTCTTATTTTGATAAAATTACATTTGTGTGAGTGAGCTGTGTGGCAGCGCTCTAAATTAATATGAGTGAGGAAAGTCCGAGCACCATAGGACAGAATACCTGTTAACGGCAGGCGGAGGCGACTCTAGGGATAGTGCAACAGAAATAAACCGCCCAATATATATTTTATTGAGCAAGGATGGAAAGGTGAGGTAAGAGCTCACCGGAACATGGGAAACCATGTTGCCGTGTAAACCCTATTCGGTGCAACATCAGCTGAGAATATCGTTTGTCCGACGCTCTCGAAAGATGGCTTTAATATTACGGCAACGTAATATACAGATAGATTGTCACGTAAACAGAACTCGGCTTATAGGTTCAGTCACACTATATATTTGTATTTATTTAAGTTTAATAATAAAAAGGGTTAACAGTCTACTAATATAGGCTGTTGGCCCTTTTTCACACTAAAAACTAAAATTACAAAATACAATAATTTTTGATGTAATTATCCATTTGCTTAATATACTTTTCATATCCACCTTGTATTTCTAAATACTCACGAATATCCTTAACACTAACTATAGAATGGACATTTATTCCAAATTCTTCTCCTATCTCGTCTATCGCCGTTTTGTTAAAATTATTACCAACTTCACATCTATTAACAGATATAAACATATCTTCGCAAGATATATCTCCACATGATTTTAAAATCGGAAAAACTTCCCTAACAGCAGTTCCCGCTGTTATAACATCTTCTATTATTATAATCCTATCCCCATCTTTTGTGTTATATCCAACTACACTTCCTCCTTCTCCATGGTCTTTCACTTCTTTACGATTAAAAAAAATAGGCTTATCTTCACCATACTCACAATATAAAGCATTTGCACAGCATGTAACTAAAGGTATTCCTTTATATGCTGGCCCAAACAGCGCATCATATTCACATCCACACTCTTTTATCATCTGTGCATAAAAATTGCCTAAAATATTAAATTGTCTGCCAGTTTTATAATTACCTGTATTTATAAAATATGGAGTTTTTCTACCACTTTTAGTAATAAATTCTCCAAACTTTAAAACATCTGACTGTATCATAAATGAAATAAAATCTTTCTTCTTTTGAGTTAACATAATTAACACCACCTATTTAAAATTTTATAAACATAAAAACCAAACAACTAAATGGTACATCTTTTGGAGAATATTGTCAAACGACAAAAACTATCTTCATTCATAGCACATTGAAGATAGTTTTTTCATTTTATATTATTATACAAATCAAACCATTACATCCCTCATTAATTATTTTCTCAACTGTTTCTTGAAGTTTTATTCTTGCATCAGAAGGCATTCTATAAAGCTTATTATGTAAACCCTCATTAACCAATTCGTGTAAAGATTTTCCAAATATGTTAGATTCCCAAATTTTTTGCGGATTTTCTTCAAAGTCATTAAGAAGATACATTACAAGTTCCTCTGATTGCTTTTCAGACCCCACAATTGGACTAACTTCAGTTGTTATTCCCGCTTTCATCATGTGTATTGACGGAGCTTCAGCTTTTAATCTTACTCCATATCTGCCACCTTGTTTAACAATTTGAGGCTCCTCAAGTTTTAATTCTTCCATAGTTGGCATAACAATTCCATATCCTGTTGCCTCAACCTCTTCTAATGCACTAGCAACTCTTTCATATTTTTTCTTTATTTCAGCTAATTCAATCATACACGGCATTAATCCCGCTTCGCCATCAATTTCAATTCCCGTTGTTTCTCCCAAGATTTTATAAAACAAATCTTCTTCTAGCTTAATAATAATCTTTGCAATTCCTGTTCCTAAATCAACTCCTTCAAAAATTGTCTTAACTATATTTTCAGAAGTTTCTATTTCAGTAATTAAATTAGGGACATCATTAACAAAAATTTCTTTATTAAAAGTTGTTTTTATATGGTTATATATGTCATTTTTCAACCAATGCGTAGTATCTAACAAAGTAACCCATTTAGGCATATCAATTTCAATTTGACGAATAGGAAATCTATAAAGTATTTTTTCTAATACACATTCAATATCTCCTTCTTCTATATCTAAACAATTTAATGCAATAGCATCAACACCATGCTTTTCTTTTATTGCATTAACCGCTTCACGCGCAGATTGAGACTCAGGATTATTACAATTTAATAAAACAACAAACGGCTTTTGAATGTCTTTCAGTTCACTAATGACTCTACTTTCAGCTTCTTCATATTCTTCTCTAGGTATATCACTTATTGAACCATCACTAGTAATAACTAATCCTATAGTAGAATGTTCATTAATTACCTTTTGTGTTCCAACTTCGGCAGCCATATTAAAAGGAATCTCATCTTCAAACCATGGAGTTCTAACCATTCGTGGTGCTTCATTTTCAATATATCCCAATGAGCTAGGCACAATATATCCAACACAATCTATCAATCTAACTCTTAATTTTATATTTTCTCCTACTTCCAATTCAGCAGCTTCTTCTGGAATAAATTTTGGCTCTGTTGTCATTATTGTCTTTCCTGCTGCAGACTGCGGTAGTTCATCCTTCGCTCTTTCCCTACGATACTCACTTTGTATATTTGGAATTACCATTTTTTCCATAAATTTTTTAATGAACGTAGATTTACCAGTACGTACAGGGCCAACTATTCCAATATATATGTCTCCGCCTGTTCGCATAGCAATATCACGGTAAATACTTTGTTCCATGTTTTTCCTCCTCATTAATGCAGCTAAAAATATGCAATATTTTGTTTTTTCTATGTTATTAAACTCTATGCAATAGATGTCCGCGATATGCAATATTTAACATATTTATAGTTATACAATTGGAATTATTAGCATCACTTTATTATTAACAACATCATCTTCTAAATCATTTGCTTCCATTATGGCTTTTGTAGAGGTACAAAATTTCTTAGCTATATTCCAAACACTGTCCCCATGTTCAGGATAATATAACATTAAAGCAGAACTAGCTTTTTCTTTAGGCTTACTATCATCTAAAATCAAATCTGAAACAGCTGCAAATTTTTCATTACAAAATACAAATCCTCCAATATGAGCATATATTTTTATTTGTAAATTGCCATTCACAATTTCATAATTAATATTAGTAACAGTTAAGTTGACATCTACATTTGCATTTTCACTATTTATATCTTTCTTTAATTTAAATTCAATAGGTATAGTTTTTTCATACACTTCAGCAACATCGTCGTTACTGTTAACTAATGCCATAATATGTAATTTTGCATTGAAAGAAAAACCATCGCTTACTTGTTTTGGAGATAAATCAGTTATATTAACACACATATCATATATTTCATTAAATCTTATTTTTTCTATAGTCTCATTTAAAACTACCGTATCATTTATAAGTGACAATACACTAGAAAAATTAATTTCCTTAGTTGTTGTTTTTATTTCGCATTCAGTTGAATATGCATCCGTAACCAAGTCAATATTTTTTGAAAGCATTGCGCAACTATTCACTGTTACATCCGCATCTAAATCCAATATATTGCCATTTTCATTAATATTACTATCAACAGATGTTATATCGTATCTAACATCACAAGTAAAATTTTCATCAATTCGTGGCATATCAACTATTTGACTAATTTCTGTTGTAAAATTCTTTAAAATAGGAAAATTACTATTTTCTGTGCAATATAAAACATTTATGTAAGCTTCTCCTTTGGTAATTGCTTTGTTGGATATTATTTTGCATTCATTAGCAACAGCACTGATTCTAACATCCAATATTTCTTGAGCAGGAGGATCGAGTTCAACTTGCTCTGATATTCCAAACTGGCGAGTTGTCCAAATTTGATCTGAAATTATTGATACAGAATTTCGATTTAATTCAATTCCTTCTTTGCTAGCATCATTTAAAATCATTTCATCATTTTGAACCTGAATTTTTAATGAAATTGTCAGTGAACCTTTAATATCTATTTTTCTAGGACTAACTATTCTGCAATTAGCATAATTTGTTTTTATATCATAAAATATCGCCGTATCTTCTGATTCATTTTTTAATTTCATTGTTTTAGAAAATGGTATATTTTGATTTATAGTTCTAATAAGCCCATTTTCTTCATCAACATACATCAACTTCATTGTAGAATCTCCATCAATTATAATTTGATCTCCAGATGTCCTACAAGAACAAACATGTGGCTCTAGTCTGAACTGCAACATTTTAAATATTCCAGGATAATAGTCTGGTAATTGATATTCTAATTCCACCGATTGTTCTAAGGTGCCCCTATAGATTTCTTGATTAATTTTTATTGTCTCATGAGAAAGGTTTGACTCCATATTTTCACTCCTTCATAATTATAAAAAATAATTATTCTTACTTTAATATATAATCTATGCATGTAGAAAAACTAATATGTTTCTTTATGTGAAATCTATATTGTCAAAAATTGAAAATATTAACTATCAATTTAAAAATACTACAAATTTTGTCATATATCACACAATATGCATTGACAATATTCAAGAAAAAATGATAAAATCATACCCGTTGTTACATGAAAAGATTAAATAAAATAAATAGCCATTGAAAATAATGGCTATTTAAAACTAAATCATTTTTAATAGTTAAGTGAGATGGTGTAAATATGAATAATAATTCAAAAATAAAATTAAAAAATGAAGATTCCAACAAAAATATCACAAATACCCTTGAAAAAATATCGACCGGAAATATTGCAAAAATGAATCACAACAATTTTAAATCATTAAGCAACTTTTTAATATGTGCAATATGCGTTTTAGTTGGAATCTGCATAACTCCAACATTACTTCAAAAACAAGATAAAAATGTTTTTGTAAAACATAATAGCTCAAATTCACAAAGCACAAGTGGTAAAGAAAAGCCTGTCAAACATAACTCAACAAGCCACAGCAAAAGTGCAAAGAAGTTGAATCACAAAAAACCGAAACCTAAAAATTTTAAAAGCAAAATCAAATTAAATAATAAAAAATTAAACAATACTAAATTAAATAATACTAAATTAAATAATACTAAATTAAATAATAATATTGGTAAAATAAAAGGAAAGGCCAATATTAGCAAACAATGTGAAGATGTGCATGAGATAAATAATGATTTATCACATCAAAATAGCGTTTATGGAAATTCAATATTTAATACTTTAAACGGTAACTTTTTTGCTGAAAATGCTGATTCATTTTTCTACATAAATCGTAATGATTCTAATTATGTTTATGGAACTAACATTTTTAATGGAGAAACAGAATTAATTTTAGATATTTCCTGTAAAGAGATTTTTCTTTTAAATAATAAGTTATATGTAATACCTTTAGATTTTGGCTGTGAACTTATTATCTACGATATTCAGAAAAACGAATATGAAAGAACTGCTGTCGGTGAGAAATGTTTAAGTTTAAACGATAATTATATTATATCTTGTGATAACAGTGGAATTTATAAAAGTTATATGTCTGATGCAAGCAGAATGGCAAGAATGATATATACTGGTAATATAGACAAATGTGTGCTATGCAATCAAACCGTATATTTTATAGAATCCAATAAGCTTTATTCTATAGATTTATATGGTAGTAATAAAATTTTAATTAAAGAAAATGTGCAAAATTTTGCAATAAATAACTCTGAGCTATATTATGTTTCAAACAATCGCCTATATTCTACAAATTCCGATGAACCACTATATGATGTATTGCTAAGTGCTATCAACATATATGACAACACTATATACTTTAGTAATGAAAACGATAATGGAAAATTATACTCAATTAATATGATAACATCCGAAACACAAAAATTATCTGATAATGTAGCAAAGCAAATCTGTGTAACTAAACATAACGTTGCAATAATGACTCCAGAAGGCAAAATGGTTATTATTTAATCATACCGTATTACTAAAAACAACTTTGCTTAATACTCTAAGTTCGTTATTTTTAGACGTTAAGATAATTTTGTCTCCTTTAACAATTTCTCCCGATAAAATCTTATCCGAAATAACACTTTCAATTTTCTTGGCAACTATAGTTTTTATAGCCCTTGCTCCTTTCGATTTGTCTATGTCAAAACCCAATATATATTGCACAACAGATTCATCATAATTTAATTCATATCCTAAATTTTCCACTCTATTCGCAATTTGCTTAAGCTGTTTTAAAACTATAAGCCTTAATATATCGTATGATAACTTGTCAAATACAATTATTTCATCTAATCTTCCTAAAAACTCAGATCTAAATGTTTTTTTCAATTCACTTTCCACTAAATTTTTACATTGATTGTTATTGAAGTTGCCTACAGAAAAACCTATGTTTTTTCTTTCTTCTAAAATATCAGCAGCAACATTTGACGTTAAGATTATTATACAATTTTTAAAATTAATCTTTTTTGAGTGTGAATCTGTTAAAACCCCTTCATCCATAATTTGCAATAATATATTAAGCACATCTTTATGTGCTTTTTCTATTTCATCAAAAACCACAACAGAATATGGCTTCCTTCTTACCTGGTCTGCCAAACTAATTGAAGTGTCAAACCCAACATATCCAGGAGGCGCACCTATCATTTTAGAAATAGAATGTGGCTCCATATATTCAGACATATCTAATTTTATAAGATTTTTTTCATTTCCAAATATCGATATAGAAAGAGCCCTACACAAAGCAGTCTTTCCAACGCCAGTTGATCCAACAAACATAAAATTACCGATTGGCCTGTTTTCACAACTAACGCCAGTTCTATTTCTCTTGATAGCTTGTGTTAACACTTTTATTGCCCTTTTTTGTCCAAATATGCAGTTTTGAAGTTCTAGTTCTAAAAACATAAGCCTATCTCTCTCACTCTTTGTAATTTCAAAAACAGGTATACCTGTCCAGCAAGAAACAACTTCTGCAACATCATTAAATGTTACAATATTTCTTGATGCTAAATTATCTTTATTAATTTTGTTAGATGTGATTTTTTTATTAACACCTTCTATAATGTCATTATTTTCACAATAATATTTTTTTCTAGATGCCGCTTCGTCTATTACATCAATTGCCTTATCTGGCAAAAACCTGTCATTTATATATCTTTTAGACAACTTTATTGCTGCAACAATAGCATCATCAGATATTTTTAATTTATGAAAGTTTTCATATTTTTCTTTAACTCCAAACAAAATATTTTTTGATTGTTCCTCATCAGGCTCTTCAACCAAAATAGGCTGAAACCTCCTTTCAAGCGCAGAATCTTTTTCTATTTTTCTAGAATATTCTTCTAGTGTTGTTGCGCCAATTAACTGAATATCTCCTCTGGCCATTTTAGGTTTTAATATATTTGCAGCATCCATCGCTCCTTCTGCCGATCCTGCACCAACTATATTGTGAATTTCATCCAAAAACAAAATTATATCTTCATTTTTTTCTACTTCATCTAAAATCAATTTTATTCTTTCTTCAAAGTCTCCTCTATATTTAGCGCCCGACAAAATTGCTGAAAAATCTAAGGATATTATTTTTTTCATTTTCAAATTGCTGGGAACACTTCCTGCAACAATTCTTTGTGCTAAGCCTTCAATAACAGCTGTTTTGCCAACACCAGGTTCCCCAACTAAACACGGATTATTCTTTTTTCTTCTGGTTAAAACTTGAATTATTCGCTCAAGTTCAGTGTCTCTTCCAACTAAAGGATCTAGATGTTCTTCTCTAGCTAGAAGCGTTAGGTCTTTTCCATATTTTTCTAATACATTAGATTTTTGGCTGTGTTTTTTCTTTTTTCTAAATTGTCTATAAATATCAAAATCATAAGATATACACTCATTATATATTTCTTGAGATAATCCGCCTATTTCCTGCAAAATTAGCATCCCATAGCTTTCTTTTTCTTGCAAAAAACTAATTAATAAATGTTCTGTCCCAGCCAATTCAACATTCATGTTTTTTGCTTCTTCAAGTGATTTTTTCATTATTGTCCTTACGCGAGGTGTAAAATCCTTTGTGGTTAACTTTTCAGGCAAGCATATCCCTACAACTGATATAAGTTTATTTTCAATTCGATTAGGCGTTACACAATTTTTATTTAAAATAAACGCCGAAACACTATCTTTGGCAGCAGCTAATCCATATAATAGATGTTCTGTTCCAATACAACTATAGCCTAATTTTTCAGCTTCAAGCAAAGCCAAACTTAATGCCTCACATGCAAGGTTGGTAAATCCTGAAAATTTATACATTTTATCCCTCCTTTAAACAACTAAATTATATATCATTTATTATGAAAAATTAGGACGAATTATATCAATCATTTAAAAAATTTTTAATTATCACAAAAATTTAGTTCTATACATAATATGCAATATAACTTAACTAAAGGAGGAAATCATACAATGTGTTGTAATAACGGACCATTCGGTGGCAACAATTGTTGCTGCATAATCATAATCCTTATTTTAATTTGTTGCTGTTGTGGTGGCGGATCTGGATTTAACAACGGATGCGGATGCTGCGATTAATAACAAAAAAACAGGGAATCACTTTTTCCCTGTTATACATAAATTTTTATAATGTTAACATTAAATCAAAAAATCAAATTCTAACCTAATTCTTTCTTTTAGACTTTTTATATTCTTTAGTCATTTTCACAACCTGAGGACTAAGCAATACTAAGGTTATTAAATTGGGCAACGCCATCATAACATTAAATATATCTGCCAATTTCCAAACTAAGGACATAGCACAAACGCCACCTAATCCAACCGAAATAATATATACTATACGATATGGCAATATCATTTTTTCTCCAAGAACATATCTTATAGATAGTTCTCCATAATAAGCCCAACTCATAACTGTAGTAAAAGCAAATAAAGCGGTGCAAACAGCTATTACAATATTAGCAATTGATCCTATCTGAGATGAAAATGCGGTTAATGTCATTGTGCCTACATCAGCACCAGTATTTAGTGCACCCGTAATTATAATAACTAACGCCGTCATTGTACACATAATAATAGTGTTAAAGAAAACTTCAAATATTCCCCACTGTCCTTGCTTAACTGGCGATTCAGCATTCGATGCAGCATGCGCCATAGGGGAAGATCCTATACCAGCCTCACTAGCAAAAACGCTTCTAGCAACACCATATCTCATTGCAACAATCATAGCATAACCTACCCCTCCAGACACAGTTGCTCTCAAATTAAACGCACACTCAAATATAGTCTTAAAAGCTGCTGGTATCTCAGAAGCATTTTTTAATAAAACGAACAAAGAAAAAAATATGTATATAATTGACATAAACGGAACTATTTTTTCAGCAGTGCTCCCAAGACGCTTAATTCCTCCAATTATTATTATGGTAAATAAAGCAGTCATTACAATAGAACTAATCACCTTTGAAACACCAAAACCACCATATAATGCACTAGCAGCGGAGTTTGATTGCACTGTACTTCCCATTCCAAAAGAAGCCAAAACACATAATAATGCAAAAATTTTGCCTAAAGGTTTACATTTTAGCCCTTTTTCCATTACATACATGGGTCCTCCATAGAAGCCATGTTCATCTACATTACGATACTTAACCGACAAAAGCACCTCGGAATATTTAATCATCATTCCAAAAAAGGCACTAACCCACATCCAAAATACAGCACCTGGCCCACCAGCAGAAATAGCAGTAGCAACTCCAACAATATTTCCTGTTCCTAAACTACCAGCTAATGCTGTAGAAACGGCCTGAAACGGAGATATTCCTTTAGAATCTTTTTTATTTTTTTTAGTAATACTACCAATAGTATTCTTAAATATATCCTTACAGTTGAATATTTGAAAAAAACCAGTAATAACAGTTAAATAAATTCCTATTCCTATAATCAAAATCAACGTGAACGGTCCCCACATAAATGAAGCTATTCTATCACAATATTCAGTAATTAAACTCATACTACACCTCATAATTTTAATAAAAATCTCTTTAACTACATATTAAAGAGATATCTATTAGTATAATTTGTATTCAAAAAACAAAATCTCAATACGCTATATATTTAAAAATATTTGTTAAATTTTTCATAATTAGTAAATCAAATTAATTATATATATGACAAAAACAATAAATATACTTATTTTTATCAACATACCTTTTCCAAATCACAAAAGCATCTTCGATGTTCACCATCAATATTTAATCAAAATCATATTTTAATACACCTGTATCAGAGTTCCATGAATTTTACCCTCCAAAATTAAATAAAACATTTCAAGTGATAAAACACTCAACACGCTAATTTTACCACATATTTCACATAAACTCAAATTTAAAATATTTTTTAAATATTTCTTGACAAAATTCCTTTTTAATAATATAATACTTGTTGTGTGAGTAAGTGTTAGTATTCGCCGATGTGTCGGAATTGGCAGACGAGACGGACTCAAAATCCGTTGCTCGCAAGGGCGTGTGGGTTCAAGTCCCACCATCGGCACCATTTTTGATTTTTGTTTTATACTAGGATAGCTGGTCGGTTGGGTGTTGACTAGCTATTTGTTTTTAGTAATTTTAGAATGTTTATGCGCTATAAGGATGTGTAATTTTGGATTTGATTTCTATAGTAGTTCCTTGCTTTAATGAGCAAGAATCTATGCCAATTTTTTATAATGAAATTAATAAAATTGAGAAAAAAATGAAAGATAATGCCAACTTTGAAATAATATTTGTAGATGATGGATCCACAGACAACACTTTGCAAGTTGCCAGAAACCTTAATAAAGCAGATAAAAAAGTTAAATATATTTCATTCTCAAGAAATTTTGGTAAAGAGGCTGCAATGCTGGCTGGTTTGGAAAAATCAAAAGGCGATTATGTGGCCATAGTGGATGTGGATTTACAAGACCCTCCTAGCCTTTTAGTTGATATGTATAAAGGAATCGTCAATGACGGATATGATTGTGTTGCCACTAGGAGATCAACCAGAAAAGGTGAGTCAAAAATACGATCTTTCTTTGCCAAAAAGTTTTATTCTATAATAAATAAGCTTTCTAAAACTGAAATTGTGGACGGTGCTAGAGACTATCGTCTTATGACTAGGCAGATGGTTAATTCTATATTATCTCTTAAAGAATATAATAGATTTTCGAAAGGTATTTTTAGTTGGGTTGGCTTCAGAACCAAGTGGATAGAGTACGAAAATGTAGAAAGAGTCGCAGGAAATACTTCGTGGTCTTTTTGGTCATTATTTTTGTATGCTTTGGAAGGAATTATCGCATTTTCAACTGTTCCTCTCGCTATCGCTTCTATTCTAGGCTTTGCTTTGTTTATTTTAGCTTTAATATGGGTTGGTTTTATTATAGTTAAAACTTTGCTTTGGGGTGATCCTGTTGGTGGATATCCTTCAATGGCTTGTTTAATTACATTTGTAGGAGGTATTCAACTTTTTTGTACAGGAATTTTGGGCCAATATTTATCAAAAGTTTACCTTGAAACCAAAAAACGCCCAATATATTTAGTAAAAGAGGAGATCTAGATTTCATGAATAAAATAAAACAACAGTTACTTATTTTGGTAAAAAATTCATACTTTCCTTTTGTGGTTTTGACATTTTTGTTACTATTTTTTCACGCATGCATACAAGTTGGTAAAGGCGATGATGCCTTTTTTCAAACTATATTAAGAGAAAATAACATGTTCGAATGGCTTGCTGGTCGTTATAATACCTGGTCTTCTAGGTTAATAATAGAATTTTTTTTAGTTATATTATCTGGTCATCATTTTCTATGGAAACTATTGAATATAGCAATAACGGTATTAGGTGCATTTAGTATCATCAAAATATTTTCTAGCAGAAAATCATCAGCTATAAACTGGCTGATTTGCGCTTTAATTTTATGCTTACCTGAACATTTATATCATTCAGCTGGGTGGATAGCTACAACTTTAAATTACTCCTGGGTTGTTTATTTAGGTATATTTACGATGATTCCAATAAAAAAAATTATGACTAACGAAAAAATAGCTTGGTATGAATATATATTGTATTTTTGTGCTATGATATATGCAGTGAATCAGGAACAAATGTGCCTCATATTATTAATAGTATTTTTTTCTTTTATGTGTTATAGGTTTTATTCAATTAAAAAATTAAATTGGTTTTTGTTAGCTGGCTTCTTAATAAGTTTGTCGAGTCTAGTTTTTATTCTCACTTGTCCTGGAAATGCTAATCGTAACATTTCAGAAACAAAGACATGGTTTCCAGACTATGTAAATATTAGTTTGTTTAGAAAATTAGAGATGGGATATTCTAGCACATTATTTGAATTTATTATGAATCCAAATTTAATTTTTTTAATTTTTTCAGTACTATTGTTTACATGTGTTGTTTTAAAGCAAAAAAATAATATTGTATATAAATTTATAGCATTTGTACCTTTGTCATGTAATTTGATTTTTGGATTTTTGGATAAATATTTCCCAGTTTCAGCAATAAAAAATTCATTAACTCAATATGGCACTGGCGTAACGCTTCATCCTATAACTTGGCTACCTGACATAGTTATATCTGTCGTATGCATTTGTGTGGTAATATCATTGTTTGCAATATTTGAGCGAAATATGTTTATTCTAACAACATTTATAATGTCGCTAGGATTTATTTCCAGAATTATTATTGGTTTTTCACCCACGATTTGGGCCTCTTTATCGAGAACCTTTATGCTTATGTACATATCAATTATAGTTTGTTCTCTTATTTTATATCAAGAAATAAGAAAATGCAAAGTCAAATTCCCTATTCAATTTTCCGACTATATTGTTTTCTTTTCAGTCATTATCAATATGTTTTGCAAAAAGTAATAAATAACTATGAGTAATCGATCTGAATACATTAGAAAACATAATAAAACACCGGAGAACATTTATTACCTATTGCTCTCTGGTGTTTTATTATATATACACTCTTTTTTAGTTTATTCTAAAATTATTTTTGTAAATCTATGTTTATAGTCTTTTGGGGAAATTTTCCATTTAAAATATCAGGTAAATATTCAGGCAACACCGTTGGATAAATAATATCTGAACTTTGTATTATTTCATCTAAAGAAAACCACTTAAACGATTTTATAGTAGTTTGCTCTTCATAAGTTAAATTTTTTAAAACAATTTTACTATTTTTAGTTTTAGCAACTAAAAATTTTTGATTTATATCATTTAATTTACCACATATATTTAATTTAAAGTTACCTTGCCACACGATATTGGGATAAAATTCAACGTCAATTTCTTTTAATCCAGTTTCTTCAAATAGCTCACGCTTAGCCGCTTGCAATATAGTTTCATTTTCTTCTATTTTACCACCTACTAATTGCCAAAATCTCCCATTATAGCTACCATCAGAATTTCTTATCTTTTTATCATCAGTAGATAAAAGTAATAATTCATTTTTATCATTTATTAATATTATTTTTATACTGTTTCTTTTTTTGCTCATTTATTTAACCTCTTTGACATTTATAGTTTTAAACTAAAAAAGTTTTAGCAACAACACAAACCAAGTCACTAAAACTTTTTATTACTAAATCTCAACTCAGATATAAGTCGTTCTAAATTAACACACTATGGTATTTGAATCAACAGCTTTCTTGTATGTTCTTCCGAGATAAATAGCAATAAGGAACCATGCAACAACAAACACAAATCCTAAGCCACTAGTAAGAAGACGATATGTTGCTGTTCCCAATGTTGAATACAACATATTTACACCAGCACCGCCCTCTTTGGAAAATCTGGATCCAAAAGTTTCAATCCAAGCTTGTGCTTTAGACTTCGCATCTTTACTCGTAGGTATATACAATTGTTTAAGTGCTGGTCCACTTAAAGCATAGTTAATAGCTTTAGACGCAATCATCAAGCAGAATAAGAAAGTTAAACTATTAATAGTTAAAAATCCAAATATTGCCAAACCGAATAAAACAGGAACCATTGACAAAGCAATACCAATACCAAGCTTTTTAGTAATATTACTAATTCCAAGAAGCAAGAACACCAAAGAAACTGTATTTACACACGAACTATAAAGACCCAAATACTTTGAAAGTTCTACTCCGCTATACACCTGACTAGCTGACAATTTAAAGTTAAAATCAAAAACAGTAACTATAAATTCAAAAAAGAAATTAACAGCAAACATTCCAAGCAAATATTTATGAGTAAAAAGTAATTTCAGCCCTTCTGTAAAACCTGTCTTCTCTTTTTTCTTTGAATCATCACTACCTTCTTTAACAACTGACTCTAATAAATCATCTGGCGTACTTCTTAAAAAGTATCTTACTAGAAGTGTAACTAGCAAAGTTAAAACTGCAAGAACAGCTATAGATATCGCATCTGATTTTACTCCTATACTTATGGGCAATGTAATCAATAACAAAGGAAGGAGAATTCCGCCCAACTGACCAAATGTATATATCAAAGGGAACCCATGCTTAGCCGACTCAGACTTAGTAATATCTGTTGCAAACGACCAAAACAACGCAATTATGATTGAACCAAAACTCTCAACAAAAAAATACCAAAAATAGCCAAGAACAACAGTTACAATACTAGGCTGGATACTTCCGCTTTGAAAAGCCCAAATAAACAATGAATAGAGCAACATAACAGAACCAAAATAAATTGGCGGCATTAACGAAAGCAACTTAGACTTCGCCACAAAATCCAAAATTTTGGTATAAATAGCCACAAAAAATATCATACAAATAAGCGAAACTGTTTTAGCATAAGGTTGATAAACCGCACCAACCAATGAATTAAACAAAGAATCTTTAAGTGGCCTCATTGACCAATATATTCCAATTAGCATAAAAAATATTGAGCCCATACGCACAAATTTTCTAAATTCTCTTTCTTCGAATTTACCAAAATTAAACTTGCATATAGCCATTAAAAACTTTATCATTTAATTAACCCTCCAAAATTATATATTTAATTAAAATATCAACAACACCCAAAATATAAAAACTAACCCCTCCAATCTATTTACATTAAATCAATTTTTAAAGTATTGTTTCTAATAATAATTATAATATACAAAAAACAATAACGCATTTAAAAAGCACACAAAAATCCGTATGTCTAAATATTAAATACACTCAAAGACAAACAGCATTAGCTTAACAAATCTCCTACGTAATTATATCTAATTTACCATAACATGTCAAGATTAAAAGTAAAATTTAAATAAATTATCGCAATTTTTCGCCATATTTTTCAAACTAACATATACAAAATGTAATAAATTCATAAAATATATTTTATTAAAACTTTATTGAAAAATTTCACCAAAAGCTATTTATTAAATAAATTCTCTTGCATTCGATAATTTTCTTTCTTCTTATTCAAAGTCATATCTATATCAATAAAGCAACCATTATCGTCTATATTTAAAACATCACCTTCATGCACACTAGAAGGAAGTTTGCTTCTCAATATTTTTACTACTTTGAGATCTTCACTCTCACAAATCGCAAAATTCCCCTCAAATCTATCAATTGAAACATACATGTTCTATTTCCTTCCTTTCTGAGATTTTATATCAATTTTTTTGCCATCAGTTGAAATCACAATTGTTCCATCACAATCAGTTCTATATATTTTAGCATCCTTTAGTCTTTTCATAACTTCAGCACTAGGATGATTATATGTATTGTCCTTTCCAACTTCTATAACAAAAATTTTTGCTGCAACAGCATCCAAAAACTTTTTCGTATTCGAAGTTTTGCTGCCATGATGGTTTAATTTAAATACATCTGATTTTATCAATTGATTACTATTTAATAAATCTTTTTCAGATTCTTTTTCCATATCTCCACAAAATAAAAACGACGTATCTTGATATACATATCTGGCTGCAACAGACCAGTCATTAAGTTCAGTATAATTCTTTCCAACAGGTCCTAATATAGTAAGAGAGCCCTCACCAACTTTATAATGTTTTCCCATTTCTGCTCTATCGACAGATATTTTTTTGTCCTTTATCAATTTCAAAAAATTTTTATAAGTTGATGTTGTAGGAATCATGTTTTCTGGAATTTCTGGAATTATTATACGATCGATATCAAAATTTTTAGCTACAGTCAAAAATCCCCCAATATGATCTGTATGTGGATGTGTTCCAATAAATAAGTCTATTTTTTTTATACCTAATGATTTTAAATATCTAGTAACAACATTGCCCCTGTCTACTTCTCCCGCATCAATTAATACTGATTTCCCATGGTCTAATATTAATTCACAATCACCTTGTCCAACATCAATATAATGAATTGAAACATCATCGTTAATCAATAAATTGTTATTGTTAAATTTATCTCCAAAATCACCATTAAAATAGTGCCACCCCAAAGACATTCCAGCCGAAAGTAATAAAATAATTATAATATATCTAAACTTAAAGCGGTTTTTTCTCAATCCCAGATTCCTCCAAATAAATATTAATTGTTATTACTGCCAAGCTGCATTTCTAAAAATTGCTGTTTAGATATCAAAATTTGCCTCGACTTACTTCCACACTGCGGCCCAACTATTCCTCTTTCTTCTAATTCATCCATAATTCTAGCGGCACGCGCATATCCAAGTTTCAATCTGCGCTGTAAAAACGAAGTAGATGCCTGCTCATTCTCTACAACAACTTCAATAGCAGCAGAAATCATAGGATCCTGATCGTCAAAACCTCCGCCATTACTAGATTGATTTTTAGAGTCAGTTGCTAAAGACTGCCTATCAATTTCCTCTATAATTTCATTGCTATACTCTACTTGATCATTAGATTTTATAAATTCAACAACCTTTTCAACTTCCTCATCGCTAACAAAGCAACCTTGAACCCTAACAGGCTTTTGCTGGTCCATCGGACAATATAACATATCGCCTTTGCCAAGCAATTTTTCAGCTCCAGAAGAATCTATTATTGTTCTAGAATCCACTTGAGAAGAAACTGTAAAAGCAATTCTACTTGGAATATTTGCCTTTATAACACCAGTAATTACATCAACTGATGGCCTTTGAGTTGCAATAACAAGGTGCATGCCCGCAGCACGCGCCATTTGAGCCAATCTGCAAATATAATCTTCAACTTCTCTAGAGGCAGCCATCATAAGATCAGCAAGCTCGTCTATTATAATAACTATTTGCGGCATATTTAAATATGGCTCACCTTCCGAATTAACTTTTCCCGATTTTACTAATCTATTATAATTTTTTAAATCTCTAACACCTGTTTCTGCAAATATTTTATATCGATTTAGCATTTCAGTAACTGCCCATCCTAAAGCACCAGCAGCTTTTTTGGGATCAGTAACTACAGGCACCAGCAAATGAGGAATGCCATTATATACTCCTAATTCAACTACTTTAGGATCTATCATTAATAATTTAATTTGTTCTGGTGAACTCTTATATAACAAAGACACTATCATGGAATTGATACAAACAGATTTTCCTGAACCAGTCGCTCCTGCAATTAAAATATGTGGCATCTTAGAAATATCAGCTATTTTTACATTACCTGCAATATCTTTTCCCAAAGCAAAAGAAAGAAAACTTTTTGATTTAGAAAATTCTTCACTAGAAACAATTTCTCTTAAAGAAACCATATCCTTTTTTTTGTTCGGAACTTCTATTCCAACAGCAGCTTTATTAGGTATGGGAGCTTCTATTCTCACCCCACCTGCTGCCAAATTTAAAGAGATGTCATCAGTAAGATTGGTTATTTTACTAATCTTAACTCCAGCAGAAGGCTGCAATTCATATCTTGTAACAGAAGGACCTCTACATATATCGACAATTCTGGTTTCAACGCCAAAACTTTTTAAAGTATCAACAAGACAGTCTGCATTTGCCCGTAATTCTCCAGAAACATCCACATTATTAGCTGATTTTGATTGATTTAAAAAGTCTAACGAAGGAAAAACATAATCACTGGTATTTGAAGGTTCACTTAAATTATTACAACGAACAATATTTTTATCTTTAATTTCCATAGATGCTTTTTGAACCAAATTGTCTAACTGTACATCAACATTCTTTAACGGCTGTTCTGCATTATTTATAACAACATCATCAGAATTATTTAAAATTTTTTCTGATTTTTTAGTTTTTTTGTGATCAGTCAAACTTGGCACTCTAAATTTTCTAGATTTTGGCGAAAATTTCGACGAATCTTCAATAGGAATGTCTATATTGAACTTGTTGTTTTTCTTTCTAACTTGTACTTTTTCTTCAATTTTTCTAACAGGTGTATATACAGTTTTAAAAAAGCCTATTAACGTTGAACCAGTAAATATTAAAAAGAATACAAATATCAATATCCAGTCTAAAGCAATAGCTGCACTTCTTCCCACAGCATATTCTAATGGAAGTCCAATAGCTCCTCCAATAATTCCTCCCCCACTGCTCAAAACGCCATCATTCCATATTTTTACTACACAATCTATTAAAGACATTCCAACATAACTCGGATGAAAGCACACTTGAACTTGAGTACAAATTAATAAAAATAATATAATAATTTGCCACAGTTTACCTTTGAAAGATTTAAATGAAAACAAAATCGCTGCAGCCATAATCAATATTCCAACAAAATAAGCTAAAACCCCAAACAATCCTAAAAAAACATCATGAATTGCTTTCCATAAATTTTGTCCTTGTATAAAGACCAAAAAAAACAGAAACAAACCACTGGCGAAAAGTAACAATATATTTAACTGACTAAGTTCTTTGTTCTTAGTCTTTTTAACTGATCTTCTTTTTTTCCTTGTAGCATTTGCTTTTGAAACTAAAGAACTGCTTTTTTTCCTAGCCATTTTATCTCCCACAAATTAAACATTTTTTAAAAACTTATGATATCTAGGAGTAATTATACAATACTTTAATATTAGTTGCAAACGCAAATTAACATTTAATTAAACTTATCTTATTTAATTAGAATAAAAACAAAAAAATTGGCATAAAATATAGAATTCATTGATTTTTAAATTAAGTTTTAGATTCAATCATACCATATAAAGTATTTATAGCGTCTGATATACTACCCACACTGTCTATTAAGCCAATTTTTACAGCCTCACTCCCATCCACAATGCTCCCAATATCTGTAGCAAGCTCATCGGTATTCATCATTAATTTCAAAAACAAATCTTCTTTTATATTAGAATTTTTAACCACAAATTTAACTATCCTGTTTTGCATCTTTTGAAAATATAAAAAAGATTGAGACACTCCTAAAATTGTTCCCGAACTCCTAACAGGATGTATAGTCATACTAGCTGAGGGAACTATGAATGAATGATTAGCGGAAACTGCAAGAGGAACCCCAATAGAATGCCCTCCTCCCAAAACAACCGAAACAGTTGGCTTACTTATTCCAGAAACAAGTTCGGCTATTGCCAGCCCCGCTTCAATGTCTCCTCCAACCGTATTTAATACCAATAAAACGCCCTCTATTTCTTTAGACTGCTCTATTGCAATCAGCGCCGGTATTATTTGCTCGTATTTAGTAGTTTTGGTCTCGTCTGGCAAAACATAATGACCTTCAATCTGCCCAATTATATTGATACAATATATAGTATGCTTACCATTAGTTGTTACAGCTCCCATATCTACAATTTGTTTCATCTTATCGTCTGTTATTTCCTGAAACATATTCATTTCATTATAATGGTCTTGCTTGCTCTCTTCATTATCATGAGAAACTTTCCGATTTTTTCTTTTACCCATAAAAATTACCCTCCTATCATGATTTATTTTATCAAAATAAGGAGGTAATTATTCAAAAATTAATTATTGTAAATAAATTTATGCAGCTTTTTGGCATAGTCAGACAGACTATAGCTCCAATACCACGTTCCGTCAATAATTCCGCCCTTAACATTAGGATCATTCGGATCAGGTATTTTATATGTTTCCATAGTGGGTTTACCAGACATCATAAACGGAATGAATCCTAAAATGTCATTATAGCTCAAAGATGTTTGAACTAAAGGCAAAATTTGCTTAACAAAATTAGGATATTCCACAACACTCATACCTTTAACTTTCTCAAGTAATGCACTCATAACTTTTTGCTGTCTTTCAGCGCGCTTAGCTTCACTATCAATCTTTCTTATTCTAGCATATGCAACTGCTTGAGCCCCATTAAGATGCATAACTTTTGTTCTTCCCTTAAAATAAGGAATTCCCTCAGAGTGTGCTAACTCCTTCGTACTGGCAATCAAACCATTAGCAGCCTTAACTTCCTCATTAGCAAGCTCAATATCAACCCCGCCAACAGCATTTATAACACTAACCATTTGAGAAAAATCAACAGTAACATAGTTCATTATATCCATGTTATAGTTCTTATTCAAAGTTCTTACAGCCATCTTAGGGCCTCCGTAGGCATAAGCATGGCATAATTTATCTTTCCCATGGCCATCTATATTAACTCTGCTGTCCCTTAAAATTGATGTTAGTTTAATTTTTTTGTGAACACCATCCAAAGACAAAATCATAACAGTATCAGATCTTCCAACATTCTCATTTGCTCTTTTGTCTAAGCCAAACAAAGCTATGTTAATTACATTATCATTTATTCTATCTGCTGAATCTAGCCCTAAGTCTTGCGGCACTTTTGCAAAATCATTATCAGTATTCAAGCCACCAAAATAGTAAAAAAATGCTGAAATAGCTCCTACAATAATCAAAGTTAAAATAACTGATATTGTAACAACAATTTTGGCTAACTTACGCCTTTTACGCCTAACTGGCCTTCCTCCTTTAGAATATTTTAATTTATGAGCTTTACTTGCCCTCATATATATATCGCTGAATTTCTCAGAAGTCTGCTCCTGTGACTTTTTATAATGAATATTCCTTTTTTTCTTATTCATAAGCAAATAATTTCCTTTCGCTAAACGAACATACATTAAGTCATAATTTTTAAATAAAACCTGTATAATTATACTATTTTCTATTATTTTTGTCAATTTATTGTGAATTTGAAATATTTATTTTGAAAAGTTGCAAAAATATAAAATTAAATATATAATATAATGGTGAAACTTATAAGGTTTAAATTTTCGTTAAAATTTCATGTAATAATTATACAGTCTGAAAAGGAGAATATATTATAAAATGTGTTTATACAAAAAAATGAACCAAGCCGAACTTGAAGCAGAACTATCAAAACTAAATAAAGAATATATTAAATTTCAAAATATGCAATTAAATTTAAACATGTCTAGAGGAAAACCTTGTCCAGATCAGTTAGAACTTTCATCAGATATGATCGAAAAAATAAATTATTCCCAATTGGCTAAAACTGATAGTGGTATCGATACAAGAAATTATGGGGAACTAACCGGAATTCCTGAAGCGAAAAAATTGTTTGCTTCAATTTTAAATGTTCCTGACGATATGATAATTGTTGGAGGCAACTCTAGCTTGAATTTAATGTATAATTACGTTGATATGGCAATGCAATTTGGCCTTTTAGGAAACACTCCATGGAACAAATTAGATAATGTTAAATTTTTATGCCCTGTCCCTGGATATGACCGACATTTTGCAATATGCGAATTATTTAATATTGAAATGATAAATATAGAAATGACAGAAGACGGGCCAAATATGAACCAAGTTAAGCAGTTAGCAGAATCCGATCCTAGCGTTAAAGGCATTTGGTGTGTTCCTAAATATTCAAATCCTAGCGGAGTAACATATTCTAGCGACGTCGTCAAGCAATTTGCAAAATTAAAACCTGCAGCTCATGACTTTAGGATCTTATGGGATAATGCTTACGTTATACATCATCTTTCAGAAGATCATGATTCACTATTGAACATTTTTGACGAGTGCAAAAAATTTAATAGTGAAAATATGGTTATTGAATTTTGCTCAACATCTAAAGTAACATTCCCAGGCGCCGGAATTTCAGCATTAGCTGCATCAAAATCAAATATAAAAGACATAATAAAAATAATGTCAAAACAAACTATAGGCCATGATAAAATCAATCAGCTTAGACACTGTATTTTCTTTGATTCCGCTGAAAAATTAAAAAAACATATGGAATCTCACGCAAAAATTTTAAAGCCAAAGTTCGATCTAGTAGTTAACAAGTTAAATGATCAAATTGCTCCTTTAAATATTGGTAAATGGACTAATCCAAAAGGCGGATATTTTATATCCTTTAACTCACTTGAAGGATGCGGTAAAAGAATATATGAACTATGTAAGCAAGCAGGCGTTGTGTTAACAAACATAGGAGCTACTTTTCCATATAGCCAAGATCCTGAAAATAGCAATATTCGCATTGCTCCAACATTTCCCAGCATTAATGAACTGTCAAAAGCAATGGACGTTTTTTGCTTGTGTGTTAAAATAGCAAGCGTAGAAAAATTTCTATCAAAAACTTCCGGTAAAACCAATTAAAACAATATGTCTTGTACCGTTTATAAAATAAAATTAATAATACAATTTTATTTTATATTCTAGTGATATGCTTTTTTTGTGTATGTTTAACATAACATGTTATTACATATATAATTTAATTTATTATAAGGGTGTGAAAATGTATGAAATCAATTTTTAACGAGCCAGAAAAACAAATTATGCTAAGCGGAATTCAACCAACAGGTATATTTACACTTGGCAACTACATCGGAGCTATTAAAAACTGGCGTAAGGTGCAGGACAAATATAATTGTTTATATTTCATTGCAAATCTACACTCACTAACTGTTAGAAATGATCCTCAAAAATTAAAACAACTAACTTTAGATTGTGTTGCGCTACTTTTAGCTTGCGGAATAGATGTTGAAAAAAGCATATTATTTATACAAAGTCATGTTCCAGAACACGCTGAACTTTCTTGGGTTCTGCAGTGCTACACTCAGTTTGGCGAACTAAGCCGAATGACACAGTTTAAAGATAAAAGTTTAAAAAATGCTGATAATGTTAATGCAGGTTTATTTGGATATCCTGTTTTAATGGCTGCTGATATTTTACTATATCAATCTGACTTTGTTCCAATTGGCGCTGACCAAAAACAACATCTTGAAATAACGAGAGATATTGCAAACAGATTCAACCAATTATATGGGCCAACCTTTAAATTACCAAATCCATATATTCCTAAATCAGGCGGTAGAGTTATGAGCTTGGCAGACCCTACTTCCAAAATGTCAAAATCTGATAAAAATTCAAACGGATTTATATCTGTCCTGGACCCTACTGATGTGATAATAAATAAGTTTAAAAAGGCTGTAACCGACTCTGAGTCCAAAATATACTTCAGCGATAAAAAACCAGGAATTTCTAATTTAATTACAATATATTCTACTCTGGCAGAAATAGAGATAAAGGAAGTTGAGGAAAAATTTAGAGATAAAGGTTATGGTGAATTTAAATTGGCTGTTGGTGAACTAGTGGCTGAAACATTAAAACCAATTCAGAGCAAGTATAGCCAACTATCTAAAAACAAAAATTACTTGAAGGACATTTGTGAAAAAGGATCTCAAAAAGCATCTGTTATTGCCAAAAAAACTTTAAAATCGGTATATGAAAAAATAGGAATTTTATAGTTTTAACTGCAATTTTTAACTATAATTTCAAAATGTGTTATTATAAATTTTTGCAAACTTAAAAACAAAAAAACATCTTAAATAATTTAATATTTAAGATGTTTTTTCAGTTAATAAATTTCAAATTTATTCAAGTTTAAATATACATTTGAATTTATAATTAGGTAATGTTAAAGATTTTAATAATCCACTAGTTCTGTCAATAATTACGTTGTAGTTTCCATATTCAGTTAAACCTTCAATATTATCTCCAGGTTTTGCTAAACTATCTGATATTGCGGTTGCAATTATTGCCGGTATTGTTGCTGTCAATAATTGCTCATTTTCCTCATTTATATCTAACCCCATATAAGAAATTTTGTCCTTTTCGGAATCAAAAACAAAGGATAATCCTTTTATTGTTTCTGGCGAAATATATTCAAATTTAATTTGATCTCTATTTTTTTTAACACTCATAGTATATTGTAATCCATTTTGCTCACATGTGGCTAGCATATTAAAATCTTGCTTTTTATCAAAATAATCATTATTATTTTCTTCAGAAGATTTACACCCACTTAAAAACAAAATTAAAATAAAACAAACAAAGCATAGTAATAATTTTTTCAATGTCATTATCCTCCCAAGATAACGATACGTAAAAAAATTCAAAATTATTACAATAATATTATTATTAATTTAAAATTTGATTTGATTTTTCAACCATAGTTTCAGCAAACACACCATATCCTCTGGTTGGATCATTAACAAAAACATGTGTTATTGCTCCAACCAGCTTTCCATTTTGTAATATGGGGCTACCACTCATTCCTTGAACAATCCCGCCTGTTTTTTTCAAAAGCTTTTGGTCTGTAATTCTGACTACATAATTTCTATTATTTTGCTTAAAATCTATTGATTCAATCTCAATATCATAGCTTTGAGGAACATCCCCAAATATTGTGCTATATATAGTTGCTTTGCCTATTTTAACTTCTTGCTTAAGCCCAATTAAAACAGGTTCATGTATTTTAATAGGCTTAATCAATCTGCCAAATAAACCACAGTCATCATTAATTTTTACATTTCCTATAGATTCATTATTAGAAAATATTCCACATAATTCCCCTGGTGATCCAGCCGTACCGTGCTTAATATCATTTATATATGCACCAACAATTTCACCTCGTCCAAGCGGAAGAATATTTCCGGTATCTACATCGCATATTGGATGACCCAGTCCTCCAAAAACTCCATCTTCTGTGCAAAAAGTTATTGTGCCTATTCCTGCTGAACTATCTCTAACCCAAAGTCCCGCTATCCACTTGTCATCTTTAAAGGAATATGCAGGCTTTAATTTTGTTTCATATTCCTCAAAATTTCTTTTATATTTTAATCGTAGTAACTTACCTTCTGAAGATGACACAACCTCTTTTAATTCGCTATTACTACTTATCTTATTGCCATCAACAGACGTTATAACATCGCCAATTTTTAAGCCAGCTTCCTTAGCAGGAGACTTAATTTCATTCTCACAAAGCACATCCTTAATGTCTATAACCATGACCCCATCAGTCAAAAGTTTTACTCCAAACGGCGTTCCGCATGGCATAACTTTTATTTTATCTATCTCCCTAACATAAATTTTCTTAATTGGTATAATTCCAAGCAACGTGACATCATATTCTTTATTATATTTTTCATCAGAATCATATAAACCATCATTTTCTAATTCTTTAAATTTAACTCCCAACCAACTTGATTTTATACTTTGATCACTATAAACCATATACGTGTCATGTATAACATAGGAATAATAACTAACTATCCCCATAACTCCGCTTATTAACACAATTATAAATATAATAATTGATCTTAAAAGTCTATTCAAAGCAAATAACACCTTCTATTATTTTAAAATTTATTATATTTATAATATGTCAAATATCTAAAAATACATACCCTACATTTTCACAACAAAAAAACTCTCAATAGAGAGCTAAATAAAAAAATTATATAAAACTAATATTTCAAACTATCACGTTCACTACTAATCCAAGCTAGCGCATCATTAAATCCTTCATATGACAAAGGAAATATTTTTTCAAATAAAACTTCGCTAACGTCTAAACAATTTTTGCCTTCCCAAATTACTACTTTCATTTTACAATCATTCGTATCAGGAAATATTTTAAAATTAAAATTACCCAAACTACTCGAAAAAATATTACCAAATTTCAAATATTCTAGGGTAGGAAAATGCAAATTGTTATTCATAAATTAACCACCAGTAAAAATTTTGTTTTACTAAAACAACGCTCATATTTCAGCTAATTTTAAGAAATTTTTCAAGTTTGGGAACAGAAACCACTACGAGCACTATTTTTGCAATATCACCAATCAAAAAAGGAACTACACAAACCATAAATGCGCTATATATGTTAGTAGAACTATAAATCATATACCATATTAATCCACATAAATAGCAAACAAATGTTCCAGCAACCATTGCCAAAACTAGTCCCAATTTTTGCATAGGACTGTTATTGAATTTTTTCTTAAAAAAATAATATACTAGTCCAATCACCAACGCCATAGGCACATATCCTAATAAAAAGCCAGCCGTTGGCCCAGTAAAAGCAGATACTCCCCCAACAAGTTTAGAAGTACACGGTAATCCAGCTAAAACCACAATTAAATATACCACCTGACTAGCTGTCCCATATTTAGGCCCTAAAATAACACCAGAAAAATAAACAGCCACAGTTGCCATGGTAATAGGTATTGGCTGAATTTGAATTGAAACTATGGAGAAAACACAAGTTAAAGCACAGAAAAAAGCGCATAATACTATTGATTTTATATCAATTTTAGACATATATAAACCCCCTCCTTTTTAACTTAAACACTCGCAATTCAAAACCTCAAAGTATTTTATCATATAAATGGTGAAAAAGTCAATAAAAAATATACTAATATGTTTAAGTTAAGAATATATTTTAAGAATATATTTTAAAAAAATATATTGAACCAAACTAAATATTAAATTTTTGGGTTTTATATCCATAGCTAGTATTTTTTAATAAAAATGCAGAATTTCTTGATTTATACGCACATTTAATGTATAATTGTTAAAAAATGTTTGATTTGTTAAGACTTTTTGATCTATAAGGAGTATTCACTTTGCTAAAAGACACAAATTTTAAAATTGGGCTAGATGTTGGATCAACCACCATAAAATGTGTGGTCTTTAAAGAACAAAATATAATTTTTAAATCTTATGAGCGACACAAAGCCATGATAAAAGAAAAAGCAATAGAACTATTATCATATATCAATAAAAATATATTAAAAAATGCTCCGGCTTATATTTCTGTAACGGGATCATCTGGGCTAGGCCTTTCACAAGATGCTAATATCAAATTTGTTCAAGAAGTTTATGCAACTAAAATTGCAGCAAGAAAATATTATCCCAATGTTGATGTTATTATTGAACTGGGTGGAGAAGACGCTAAAATTCTTTTTTTATCTGGAGCACCTGAAGTAAGAATGAATGGCTCATGTGCCGGAGGAACAGGTGCATTTATAGACCAAATGGCTGTTTTACTCGGAATTGGCCTAGAAGAATTTGACGAGCTTTCTCTAAATTACGATAAATTATATACAATTGCTTCTAGATGTGGCGTCTTCGCAAAATCAGATATTCAGCCTCTGATAAATCAATGTGCTAGAAAAAATGATTTAACAGCTAGTATATTTCAAGCTGTTGTTAATCAAACTATAAGCGGATTAGCTCAAGGCCGCGAAATAAAAGGTAGGGTCATGTTTTTGGGAGGTCCTTTAACTTTTTTTAAAGGTTTGCGTGAAAGATTTATGGCCTCTCTGAAATTATCTGAAAAAGATGCAATATTTCCTGAAAACAGTCAATATTTTGTTGCATTGGGAGCAGCGGAGTATGCATTTGAAACAGAAATTCCTACAAGTTTGTCTTCAATTATTAAATCACTTAAAACTCAAAAAAAATCTGATGGCAAATTAACTTTGCCTCCTTTGTTTAATAGCGAAAGTGAATATGAAGAATTTTTATCGAGGCAAAACAAAATAATTGTTAATTTTGCTGATATATCTGATTATAGTGGAAATGCATATTTGGGAATTGATGCAGGGTCAACAACTATAAAAATTGTTTTAATATCTGAAAAAAATGAAATACTTTATTCCAAATATCTTTCCAATGGAGGAGAAGTTCTTAATATTGTCATAGAATCTTTAAAAGAAATATATGAAAAAATATCTTCTAATGGAAATAAAATTAAAATTGCAGGAAGCGCTGTTACTGGATATGGAGAAGATTTAATTAAGAGCGCTTTTTCGTTGGATTATGGAATTGTTGAAACAGTTGCTCACTTTACTTCAGCAAGATATTTTCTCCCAAATGTTGATTTTATAATAGATATTGGCGGTCAGGATATTAAATGCTTTAAACTAAAAATGGGAGCCATAGATTCTATAATGCTAAATGAAGCATGTTCCTCCGGTTGTGGCTCATTTTTAGAGACTTTTGCAACAGCACTTGGATATACTGCTCCAGAATTCGCAAAAAAAGGTCTTTTCGCTAAGTCTCCAGTTGATTTAGGATCACGTTGTACTGTATTTATGAATTCTTCGGTTAAACAAGCTCAAAAAGAAGGTGCAACTATTGAAGATATATCTGCAGGCCTTTCAATATCAATAGTTAAGAATGCTATATATAAAGTTATAAGGGCACAAAGTCCAGACGACTTAGGAACAAATGTAGTTGTTCAGGGCGGAACATTTTTAAATGATGCTGTTTTGAGAGCTTTTGAAAGAGAAATAGGAGTTAATGTCATTAGAACACCTATTTCTGGTTTAATGGGAGCTTATGGATGCGCTCTATATGCTAAAGATAACATTTCTAAGCCTTCTTCCACTATAACATCTGAAGTTTTAGAACAGTTTTCACACTCTGTAAAATCCACCACATGTAAAAATTGTCCTAATAATTGTAGATTAACTATAAATAATTTTGGCAACAAAAACATTTTTATATCAGGCAACAAATGTAACAAATATAACAATGTTTCTAATTCAATTAAATACAATATGATTGAATATACTTATAATAAACTAGTTAATCTGCCTAGCAACAAAGGTAGCCGTGGCAAAATCGGTATTCCTATGGTTTTAAATATGTTCGAAAATTTGCCGTTTTGGGTAGCCTTTTTTGAATCTTTAAATTTTGAAGTTGTTATTTCTCCAAGATCTAGCAGAAAATTATATATAAATGGTCAACATACAATTCCTTCAGACACCGTATGCTACCCTGCTAAATTAGTTCATGGTCATATTAATGCATTAATGAACAAAAATGTTGATTTAATATTTTATCCATGTATGACATATAACTTTGATGAACATTTTGGAGATAATAACTATAATTGTCCCGTTGTTGCATATTATCCAGAAATAATAAAGTCGAACATGACATTCAATAAAAATCAAACATTTATAATGGATTACATAGGAATTGACAAGCCTAAGTATTTCGAAAAATTTGCATTTAAAATATTTTCTAAGTATTTTGATGTTGAAAAAAAAGAAATCAAATTTGCCACAAACAAGGCATATTCAGCATATAAAAAATACAAGCAAGATCTTAAAAACTATACATCTGAAGCAATTAATTATGCAAATCAAAACAACAAACAAATAATTGTTCTGGCATGTAGGCCATATCACATAGATCCTGAAATTAATCACGGAATAGACCGCTTACTTTCTAGTTATGACACAGTGGTTTTAACTTCAGATGCTATATCCTATCAAGCTAACTATAAAGTAAAAACAAATGTACTAAATCAATGGACATATCACGCAAGACTATATATTGCTGCCAAAGAAATAACAAAACATAAAAATATGAATTTAATTCAACTAGTCTCTTTTGGGTGTGGGGTAGATGCTATAACAACAGATGAAGTTAGAGATATTTTGGAGCAAAATAATAAACTATATACTCAAATTAAGATTGATGAAATTAACAATTTGGGTGCAACAAAAATACGAATTAGAAGTTTACTAGCGGCTATTGAAGAACGCAATAATTACTAACAACAAAGGGAGTTTTAATTTATGAGTGTAAATTATGATAAATCAGGACGTGTAATATTTACCAGGCAAATGAAAAAAACATATAAGTTGCTCATACCAAATATGCTCCCAATACATTTTGAATTAATAAAAAATATTCTGCAGCAAAGAGGCTACAATTGTGACTTATTACAGTCCAGCAATGAAAATATTGTAAAGATGGGTTTGCAAAATGTTCATAACGATACGTGCTATCCTTGTCTGCTAGTTGTTGGTCAGTTCATTGACGCACTAAAAAGCGGCAAATATGATCCTAATAAAACTGCTCTTTTCATTACACAAACAGGAGGAGGTTGTAGAGCATCTAATTATATTCATCTACTAAGAAAAGCTCTGAAAAAAGCTGGATATCCTCATGTTCCTGTTGTTTCTGTAAATCTTGCCGGGCTTGAAAAAAATCCAGGATTTAAAATGAGTTTATCTTTAATAAAAAAATTTATTTCGGCATTGATATACGGTGATATATTAATGCTATTGGAAAATCAAACCAAACCTTATGAAATAACTAAGGGAACAGCAGAAAAAACTACTAATCAATGGGTAAAAAAACTATCTTACCAATACAAAAATTCAAATAGTTTTGGTAAGAGAATAATGACTCAAAATTTCAAAAATATCGTAGATGATTACGCAAAAATTCAAATAAATAAAACACCTAAAATTAAAGTTGGAATTGTTGGAGAAATATATGTAAAATATTCTCCCTTAGCTAATAATAATTTAAGTGCCTTTTTGCAAAGTGAAAATGCAGAAGTGTTTATACCGGGTATAATGGACTTTATAATATTTAAAGTAGACAATCGCATTGTAGATATAGATATTTATGGTGGTAGTAAAATAAAAAGATTAATATGCTGTAAATTTAAACAATATCTAGAAAGTATACAAAACATATTTATTGATGCTATAAAAAAATCAAACAAGTTTTCACCACCAAAACCCTTTGAAACAATCAAAAAAAACGTAAAACCATATATAGGATATGGTGCTAAAATGGGAGAAGGTTGGCTACTCACTGCCGAAATGATTGAGCTTATTAATGATGGAGTAGAAAATATAGTGTGTACGCAACCATTTGGATGCTTGCCAAATCACATCGTTGGCAAAGGAATGATAAGACAAATAACTAACAAAAATCCTATGGCAAATATAGTATGCGTAGATTATGATCCGGGTGCAACAAAAGTAAATCAGGAAAACAGAATAAAGCTGATGTTGGCTACTGCTAAGGAACGTCTAGACAAAAACAATAATATTCATTAGTTTTTATATTTAATTATAATAAAATAAGGCCAAGCAACCTCATATTGAGCGCTATTGGTCTTATTTTTATGCCATATTATTTTAAACTTTTTTATGTATTTTTCTTAAAATGTTTCTTCTTATTTTTCCTGATATTGTTTTCGGCAAACTATCCATAAACTCAATTACTCTAGGATATTTATATGGCGCCGTTTTTTCCTTTACAAAATTTTGAAGTTCTTTAGCAAGCTCTGGAGAAGGCTTATATGAACTTGTTAAAACAACATCAGCTTTAACCAATTGCCCTCTAATATCATCCGGAATTCCTATTACTCCACATTCTAAAACTGCAGGATGTTCCATAAGAACACTTTCTATTTCAAATGGGCCTATTCTATATCCACTAGATTTTATCACATCATCTATACGACCAACATACCAAAAATAGCCATCTTTGTCACGAACAGCAGTATCCCCTGTGTGATATAAACCGCCTCGTCTTACAAAATCATCTAGTTCTGGATTATTATAATATTTTTTAAAAATTCCAACTTGATGTTTGTCCGATTCAAGCTTAACACATATCTCTCCAACCTTATTAACACCAACATCATGACCATCTTCATCCACTAAAACAACATCATACATAGGAGAAGGACTACCTAATGAACCACTATGCTTGGAACCAGCTTGAGTTATAAGTATGGCTGTAGTTTCTGTTTGGCCAAATCCTTCCATAATTTGAAGGCCTGTTTTTTCCTTAAATTGCTTTATTATTTCATAATTCAAAGCTTCCCCAGCCGTAGTTGCATATTCTAAACAAGAAAGATCGTGATTTCCAAGCCCTTCTTTCATGAAAAACCTATATATTGTTGGCGGAGCACAAAAAGTATTTACTTTGTACTTTTCAATAACATTCAATAAATCATTAGCAATAAATTTATCAAAATCATAAACCAAAACAGTCGTCCCAACTAACCACTGCCCATACAATTTACCCCATGCAGCCTTTCCCCAGCCTGTATCAGAGACCGTTAAATGCAAACCGCCTGGTTTAACATTTTGCCAATATTTTGCTGTAACAATATGCCCCAAAGGATATGAATAACAATGCTCAACAAGCTTAGGATGTCCTGTTGTTCCAGAAGTAAAATATGCAAGCATTGTATCTTCAACACTGGTTGGCACTCGCTCTAATTTATCAGAATAATTTTCTAATTCTTTAGATATGTTTAAACAACCTTCTATATCTTTACGAACAGAGAATAAATTACATAGCTCAGGACATAATTTATGAACATCTAAAATTTTACTCGGAATGTCTCCCTGAGGTGTAAAAACAACAGACTTTATTTTAGCTAAATTTACCCTATATTTTAAATCATCAAACGTCAACATATGCGTTCCTGGCACTGCAATAGCTCCTATTTTATGAAGTGCATTAATAATATACCAGTATTCATAATTGCGTTTCAATATCAGCATAACAAAATCGCCACGTTTAATTCCGTTAGCCATAAACAAATTAGCAGCTCTATTTGAAAGCCTACTCATTTCTTCAAAAGTAATTCTACGCTCATTTCCATCAACGTCACACCACAAAAGAGCTAAATCAGACGGAGATTCTTGAGCAATTTTATCTAAAATATCATAGCCAAAATTAAAATTACTTGGAACGTTAATTTTTATATCTGCTAGTGCTCCTTTCTCGTCGAAAAATTCATCACAATATTGTTTATAAATTTCCTGCATCTTAAAAAAACCTCCAGAATTTTCTGATAAATCAATTCATAAAGAACAATTTTACAGAAAATTTTTAACTACAATATACACTCAAAACCCATAAAATTTTTCATTTATTCAAAAAAAGCCTCATGAATTACATTTACCGCACGTCCACTATCTTTTTTATTTACTAAAACAGATATTTTTATTTCACTGGTCGATATCATATTTATATTTATTCCTGCATCATATAAAGCTTCAAACATTTTTGCTGCAACACCCGGATTAGTTTGCATTCCCGCTCCAACTATAGACACTTTAGAAATAGAGTCAGTTACTTTAATATCACCTATTCCAATAGATTCCCTTTTTTCATTAAGAATTTGTTGTGCTAATTCCATATGTTTCATTGGAACAGTAAAACTTATATCTTTCATATTATTACGCCCAATAGATTGAACTATTATATCAACATTTATATCATATTTGCTCATGAGTGCAAATATTTTATATGCGATTCCAGGCTCATCTGGCACATTTACAAGCGCGATCCTAGAAGTATCATCATCTCTTGTAACCCCTCTAATAAGCATTTTCTCCATATCAACTTTCTCCTTTACTTTTGTTCCTGAAGTATTGTTAAGACTAGATAAAACTTCTAAGTTAATATTGTATTTTTTAGCCATTTCAACCGATCTATTGTGTAAAACCTGCGCACCTAATGTTGCCAATTCTAGCATTTCATCAAAACTAATATCTTCTAATTTAATAGAGTTTTTAACTAATCTTGGATCTGCTGTATATACCCCATCAACATCAGTATATATTTGGCACAAATCAGCTTTTAAAGCAGCAGCTATCGCAACAGCACTTGTATCGGAACCTCCTCTGCCAAGTGTTGTTATATCATCATATTTATCTGCTCCTTGAAACCCAGCAACAATCACGATCTTATTTGAATTTAATTCATGCTCTAGCCTTGAAGTGTCAATCTTTTTAATCCTAGCATTACAGTGATCCGACCTTGTTTTAAAACCGGCCTGCCAACCAGTCAATGAAATAACCGGAAACCCAAGATTTTCAATTGCCATAGCAAGCAAAGCCATAGAAATCTGCTCTCCACTCGAAAGCAAAACATCCATTTCCCTCTTAGATGGATTTTCATTAAGTTCCCTAGCTTTAGCTTCAAAATCATCTGTTGTATCTCCTTGAGCGGACACAATAACTACAACTTGATTTCCTTTTTGCTTTGTATCTGTAACAATCTTTGCAACATTCTTTAACCGTTCTGTGTTTGCGACAGAAGTTCCACCAAATTTCTGAACAATTAAGCTCATACAGCTTTTCCCCCAAAATTCTTATTTCATAAACAATAATTAAATAATATCCACGCTGGCCCCCTCATTATCCACATCAAGACTTAAAACTTTCCATTTACCAAGATGCATTCTATTTAGTTCCGTTCTAATTTTTCTAAAAAATGACATATTACGCTTATCACAAATGGCAATAATTGACGGACCAGAACCACTTAAACAAACTCCATATGCTCCAAATTCATAAGCTAAATTAAATATCTCATCAGCCTTATCTATTGATTTTAATCTATATGGCTGATGCAATCTATCATCAACTGCAACACTCAAATTTTCAAATTTTTCAGTGATGATAGATGAAACAAACAACGCAGACCTAGAAACATTAAAAACAGCGTCTCTATGAGAAACAACACTAGGCAAACTTAACCGCGACTGATTAGTAGACAATTTAAAATTTGGAACAATAACAATAAATTTCAAATTTAAACTTACATCATGTTTAACGTAATACACTTCGCCGTCATTATAAACAGAATCAACCATACCTCCAAAAAGAGCCGGCGCAACATTATCTGGATGTCCTTCTATTTCAGTGGCTAATTTTAAAATATCTGCATCATTTAACGGCAAGCCTAATAACCTATTAGCTCCCATTAACCCAGCAATAATGCACGCTGAACTACTTCCCAAGCCTCTAGTAACTGGTATTTTACAGGTTTGATAAATTTTTAAATCAAACGGCAACCGTTCACCGCACACTTCAAACAGCCTAGCAGCCGATCTATATATAAGATTGTTATTATCCCTAAGCATTCTAGTATGTTTAAGTGTGTCTGATTGCAAATTATCTGACCCACTAAAATAAACAAAATTATGTAAAGAGAGCGCTATCCCTAAAGTATCAAATCCTGAACCCAAATTTGCAGTAGTTGCGGGCACTTTTACTTCTATAATCATATACGCTCCCTGTCTAGTCTATAATACGCAATTTAGATAATTGCTTGAATCCATTATTTTCCAATTCTTCAGTTAATTTTTTAACCTTATCTTCCAGCATAAAGCCTGTTTTAAAAGCAATTTCATCATCTGGCTGATTTATTCTTGAAAGTATTACTGGCGATTCATATTTTTCAAAAATAAATTCCTTTGCTTTTTCAATATCATCAACCTTCAGTCTTAAATAAAATCGCATAATATCTTCTCTATAATTAGAAACGACCATACCATCCGATGAATCCCAAGACTGCGATATGCTCGTATTTTCAGCCTTAACCGCATAAATAACATCTGCCATAATTGCACTAGCAGTTGGCATCTTTCCAGCTCCAGCACCAACAAACAAAACTTCACCAACAGCATTACCCTTAACAACTACAGCATTATATACATCGTCTATTTTTGCCAGTTTGCTAGAAACAGGCAAAAACACAGGGCAAACCATTATAGACACCTTTCCATTTTCCAATTGTGTTGCCCTTCCAATTAATTTTATAACACATCCCATAGATTTAGCAAATTCCACATCTGCCAACGTTATGTCATTTATTCCATATTGATGAACCTCATGTGGATATATATGCTTGCCGTAAGCTAAACTTGCAAGAATACATATTTTTCTATTTGCATCTGCTCCACCTATATCGGCTGTTGGATCTTTCTCAGCATATCCTTTCTTTTGAGCTAATTCCAAAGCCTGATCAAATGAAAAATTATCTTTAACCATTTTGGTCATTATAAAATTTGTTGTTCCATTTAAAATTCCTTGTATATATTCTATTTTATTTGCAGCGAGGCAAAAATGTAATGGCCTAATTATTGGCATGCCTCCTCCAACGCTAGCTTCAAATAAATAATTAACATTATTTTCTTTAGCAATAGCTAGAAGTTTATCGCCTTTTTGAGCAACCAATTCTTTATTAGACGTCACAACACTCTTTCCAGCTTGCAATAAAGCCTTGGTAAATTCATAACTAGGGTTCAACCCCCCCATAGCTTCAACAACAATGGATATACTATCATCATTTAATATATCATTAAAATCCTTAGTAAACAAATCAGAATAAGGCAAATCATTAAATTCACGCAAATCTAAAATTCTAGTAATTCTAATTTGCTGTCCTGCCCTCGAGCATATATTGTCTGCGTTTATATTTAAAACCTCTACAACTCCCGAGCCCACAGTGCCATGTCCCATTATGGCAATATTAACCATTAAATTTCCTCCTCTAAATTTATATATTAAACAAGAAAAAGTTTAAACCAAATTCATTTTTTATTAAATATGTTAAGTTAGTAAATTTACAGGTCACTGTCTGTAGACATGTATTGTGGAAAAAATTCACTCATAATATATTTAACTAATTTTAAAGCATAAAAAGATGTTGCTAAAGATAAAACTATAAAACACAAAATTTTTAAAAACATTTTCATATTTTCAGCGCTCCTTCAAACAAGAAATCACAATTCAACACACGCGAATTTATAGAACATTATAACACAATATAAATCTCAATTCAATAACATTAATAGCAAAAATTATTGAATTACTATTGCAATCAAAAAATAATAATTATAGTTAATTTAGGTTCATAAATTTAATATCCTTGACTAAAATACATTTAAAGAAGTATAATTATTTTGAATAAAAAAGCAATTGTGCTTAATAATCCTTGGAGGTATTTATTTTATGAAAAACAAAATTTCAGATAGCGTATTTAATGTTGGAATTTTAAATCCAAATATTAGAATTGCAGATGTTGTAATAAAAACTAATAATGGAACTAGCTATAATTCATATATAGTAAAAGGCTCTGATAAAACCGCTTTAATCGAAACAGCTCACAAAGATTTCTTTCAAAATTATTTACAAAATATAGAGGAAGTAATAAGCATAGACGAAATTGACTACATAGTTATGAATCACAATGAGCCGGATCATTCTGGATCTATTTCAAAACTTATTGAATTGAATCCTAATCTAACAATAGTAACTAGTCCTGCTGGTGCAATATATTTGAAAAACATTATAAACAAACCAGAACTAAAAATAAAAGTTGTAAAAGATGGAGACTGTTTGAGCCTTGGAAACAAAAATTTACAATTTATATCAGCTCCATTTCTGCATTGGCCTGATTCTATGTTCACTTGGCTTGTTGAAGACAAAGTCTTGTTTTCGTGTGATTTCTTAGGCTGTCATTACTGCGAACCATATACAATGGATATTAATATTACTAATAAAGAAGCCTATTTAGCAAGTTTGCAAGTCTATTATAGCGCAATATTTTCACCTTTTAAAAAATATGTTCTAAATGGATTGTCTAAAATTAGCAATTTAGAATTATCTTTTGTCTGTCCTAGTCATGGTCCAGTTTTAACAAAAGACGGCATATTATTTGAAATTATTGAGCAATATAAAGCATGGAGCGATTTGCAAAAAAGCTCAACCCCCAGCATACCAATTTTTTACTGTTCTGCATATGGTAACACTGAGCTCATAGCTAAAGCAATATCTAAAGGCATAAAAAATCAAATATCCAATGTTAGAATACCTTTATATAATATAGTTGAACATAACACAGCTGATTTAGCCAATGAGTTAAACTCGTCCGATGCCTTCTTAATTGGCTCACCAACCATAAACAAAAATTCAGTAACTCCCATATGGAACCTCCTATCAACAATAGATGCTATAAACAATGCAAAAAAGCCTACTGCAACTTTCGGATCTTTTGGCTGGAGCGGAGAAGCAACTGAACAAATTTCAAGTTATATGTCTTCAATGAAGCTGGCTGTATTCGAAGAAAAATTTAAAGTATGTTTTGTTCCAACAGAACAAGATTTAAAAAATGCTACTTCATTTGGAGAAAAATTTGCCCAATCACTTAATATTTAATTAAAGATATTGTGGTTGAATATTTTTAATTCTATTTCAAATAATAGAATTAAAGGAGCGTGATTTAAAGTGAATATTAGCAACAATAATAAAAACACAAAAAAATCAAATGCACCTACAACCATATATTCAACCAATAACAAAAATAAAAATTCAATTAAAAAGTCTTGCCTAAACGCACCTACTAAAATATATACGCCTAATAATAAAAACTTAAATAATGACTAATATTTACAATTCCTTGTAGTAAAAAATAACCAAGAAACGATAAAAGCGTCGCTTCCTGGTTGTTTTTTTATTTAACTAAAACTTTAGCCAAATTAATTTAATGAAAATATAACTTCACCATCTTGCTCAGAAAGTGATATTTTTTCTAAGCCATCTTCAGAATCAATAATTAAATTTGCAATTAAATCTTCTACTTTTTTTCTAATTTCTTTTCTCAAATCACGAGCCCCATATTTTCCATCTCTCAAAGGCTCTATTAAATAATTAACTAGTTTATCATCATATTCAAAATCAATTCCTCTTTCCGATAGAACCTCTTTTGTTTCATTTAACATCAAGCAAGCAATAGATTTCAAATTGCTATCGGTTAATTTGTTAAACACAACTATTTCATCAACACGAGCAATAAATTCAGGCCTCAAAAAGCCTTCTAAAGCCTTTCTAGCTTTCTCGCTACTCATTTGATTATATGTTTTATCAAATCCAACAACGCCAGTTTTGTCAGCGCTTCCAGCATTTGAGGTCATAATTATAATAGTATTTTCAAAATTAACAGATCTGCCATGAGAGTCTTTTACCTTTCCTTCATCTAAAATCTGTAAAAGTAAATTCATAACATCTGGATGTGCTTTTTCAATCTCATCAAATAGTATTACAGAATATGGCCGCCTTCTAACTTGCTCAGTTAACTGCCCCGCATCATCATACCCAACATATCCTGGAGGAGAGCCAGTCAGTTTAGAAACCGCATGCTTTTCCATATATTCAGACATATCTAAACGTATTAACGTATCTACTCCATCAAACAGCGTATTAGATAATACTTTAACCAATTCCGTCTTACCAACTCCAGTAGGGCCAACAAATATAAAGGATGCTGGCCTACGACGCTTGGAAATCTGAACCCTATGGCGCCGAACTGCCATAGAAACCAAATCAACAGCAACATCTTGACCCACTATTTTGGTTTTTAATTCCATATTTAAATTTTTCAATTTAGAATTTTCACTTTGTTCTATTTTAGATGCAGGTATACCTGTCCACAACTCAATAACCCTAGCCAAATCTTTATGCTCAACAAATATTGAAGAAACGTCTTCACTTGCACTCTTAATTTCTTGATCTACCTTACTAAGTTCAGCCTTTATTTCAGCAATTTTTTGATAATTAGGTTCACTCGTTTCAGTTTCCAATTCCTCTTCTTGCTTTTTCAACTTTTTTTGATTATCTAACAAGCGTTCATAGTGAGTTATTTCCTTGCTACGCAAAGACCTGCAAGCACATGCCTCATCTAAAAGATCAATTGCTTTATCCGGCAAATATCTATCATTTATATATCTTTCCGACAAAACAACACAATCAAATAATGTCTGAGGTTTTACTTTTACATTATGGTGTTTCTCGTAATATGCCTTTATTCCTTTTAGTATATTTATACTATCTTCTACGTTTGGTTCTTCAACAGTTACTGGCTGAAAGCGCCTCTCTAATGCAGAATCTTCTTCAATATACTTACGATATTCATTAAATGTTGTAGCACCAATAATCTGAATTTCTCCTCTAGATAGCGCTGGCTTCATTATATTAGCCGCACTCATCGAACCACCTTCTGAATCACCAGTTCCAATAAGTGTGTGTATTTCATCAATAAATAATATAATGTTTCCGGCTTTTTTCACTTCTGATATTAGCCCTTTAACTCTGCTCTCAAACTGCCCTCTAAATTGAGTTCCTGCAACCAAAGCCGTCATATCAATTAAATATATTTCTTTGTTCATCAGCTTATATGGAACATCTCCCATGGCCACTTTTTGAGCTATTCCCTCAACTATAGCCGTTTTACCAACTCCAGGCTCTCCTATAAGACATGGATTGTTCTTAGTTCTTCTAGATAAAATTTGAATCATTCTATATATTTCTTTATCTCGCCCAATAACTCTATCTAACTTATTAAACTTAGCTTGTTTGGTTAAATTAACTCCAAAATTATTTAAATATTTATATTTAGATTTTTCTTTTTTCTTTTTAGTATCTGTTGCATTATCATTGGAAGCACCGTGATCTGTCATTTCTTTGTTAGTAAAACTCGATATGAAAGGATTTAACAGGCCTGCTCCACCATGTTCAAAGTCCTCTCCTCCAAACATACCCATTATTTGATTACTAACATTTTCCAAATCTTCTATTCCAATTTTATCCGCTATTTCATTAATTTGCGGTATATTTAGTTCTTTGGCACATTTAAAGCAAAGACCCTCAGAAACAGGCTTTCCATCAATTTCTTTGCTAACAAATATAACTGCCATTCTTTTTTTACATCTACTACAGAGCATATATGTTCTCCTTTGATAAGTTTAAATTCTATTTAATTATTATAACATAATATAAAAAACTCCCAATATAATTATGCAACATTATTAAAAATTTTTCAAGACCATAATATAAACAAATTGACAACAAAGCTCAAACAATATTTTAAATTAATATAAAATTTACTTAATAAAAGGGATAAATTTGTAAAACATAAAAAATAAATGTGTTTCATTTATTATGCCCGTATTTATCCAACTCATTTCATTTTTAGTAATTAATATTACAACAAAAGCAATTATTGCAATGATAAACAGCAAAATGCCCGCTTTAACCACTCCACATAGGCCTCCCAAAAGTCCATTCAGAGCTCCAATTACAGGCATTCTTTCCAAAACACTAGTCAGCATATATATATATCTAAATAAAAGTTTAACAGCCGCAAATAAAACAAAAAATGCTACTATTGATATAATCATTATTACATATGGCCTAAAAATTTGATTTGTTATTGCGCTAGAGGCAGAGCTTAAATCATTTTTAGCAATAAAACCCCCAGCCACATCATCTATTGTTTTATTACCTATCAAATGTGACGTTAACCAGTCTGGTATTATACTAGATATTTTATTAGCACTATTCATAACATTTCCTGAACTTAAAGAATTATTTAATGTGTTAAATATATCGTGTTCAACATTTGCTTTTATAAAATTATCAAAAACAATTTGAGAAACAAATCTTCCCAAAAAATTTGCAATAAAAAAACTAACACAATAGCTAATCAAAGATAATATACTACGCAAAAATCCTTTTTTATATGAAAAGATAACACTAGATATTATCACAAAAATAACAACTGCATCATAAACAATAGGCATAAATAAATACATACAATTTCTCCTTTTACCGTAGCGCAAATTTATATATTCGATTCATAGATATATCATACGCAAATGAATCTATACAAATAATTCTATCAACATTTTGTTTATTATTGACAGTATTTAAAATTTTTAATTGCATATCACAGCAAATAACCGAATTATCCGTTAAAACTATAACGTTTCTGCCATCACTATCAATATTTCTTATCTTTTCCTTAAACTGATTTTGCGCAATTTCTTCACCAAAATCATCATAAACAACTAAATTTCCCATAGCCTTAGAGTCTTCACTAAATAAAATAACTATGTAATTATTTCGTGTTAAAACATATTTAGATAATTTGTCTACATATGTTTTTTCTTTCAAAATACTCCCATTACTGTCTAAAAAAACAAGCTTATTTTCACAAATAATTCGTATATTTCCCCTATCGCAGCTTATAGCAATCGGCATACAATTTCCAATATTAGTTTTAAACAATTCTTGTTTATTAGCAAAATTTAAACCATAAACAGTTCCTTTTGTTATTCCATCATTAGCTCCCATGGTTGTAACAACACAGCCATTACCATTATCGGTAAAGCAAAAATCAATAATTATATTTTCAGCTGAATTCCACTTAAAAATTTGATTAGACGATCTATCATATATAACTAAACTACATGCATATTTTTCATCTTCAGTTACTAATGCGACGTTACCATTTTCAGCAACTTTTCCCAATATTATTTTATTTTCCACTATGTTTTTAGCTAATGTTTCGTTGCTTTTTTCTACACTATAACCTGTTCCACCTTGTTCATATAAAAGAGTTTTATCGTTGCAACTATTAATTACCGGTTGTATAGCGGTATTATTTACAGTTCGTAATTTTATTCCACTTAATGAATAAAAATCAAGTTGCTTATTTGTTAAAACAGAAAAGCCAGTTTCGTTTCTCTGAAAATCTATAGCCGAGTCTCCTGAAAGTAAAACAGGATAATTAGAAGTATCTTGACTACATATTCTCTGATTAATAAATAAATTCCAAATCAAAATAAAAAAAGCCAAAACAAAAAAAACAACCATAAAATATTTTAAATATTTGTAAAAAATTTTTTTGCGTCTTTTTTGTCTATATACATTTATATTTAACCTTTCATTCATATTAATTTTCCTCCATATTAAAAACACAAAATAATTAGATTTTACAAACAAAAAAATGATATTAAAATATTTTATAAAATAAACCACAAAATTAAATACAACTATTGTAAATTAATAAGTAACATTATTCAAATACAATCCATAAGGAGGGGCAGTTTTTCCAGCTGCTTTCCTATCTTTCTTATTAATTATATCGCGCACAGACATCGGATCAATTAAACCTTCTGAAACATTTACCAAAGTTCCAACAATTATTCTAACCATATTATGCAAAAAGCCATTACCAACTAACTTAAAATTTACCATGCTATCATCTTTCAATACTTCAATATTATGTAAAGTCCTTACTTTATTTTTAACATCGGACTTAACAGAACAAAACGAAGTAAAATCATGTTCTCCAATTAATTCTTTAGCCGCCAATTTAACTCTGTCTAAATTTAAACATCTACCATAATTCCAAACAAGATTATTTAAAAAAGGATTACGTATTTTAGAATTCCAAATTTTATATATATATTCTTTTGATTTAGCAGAATAACGAGCATGAAACGATGAATCCACCTCAATCACAGACTTTATTTCAATATCTAAAGGTAAATAGCCACTAACTGCCCTTCGCATATTGTATGGTGTTATTTTTAAATCACTATCCATATGAAAGAAAAAATTATTAGCATGCACACCCGCATCTGTTCTTGAGCAAGCAACAACATCATTTCTAAATCCTGTAACTTTCTCAATAGCGTCCTGAACAACATGTTGAACTGTTAAACTATTTTTTTGAACCTGCCAACCATGATATGCACTGCCATTATAGCTAATACAAAAAAGAAACCTCTTCATATAAAGCACCTAATATTTTACAATTTACAATCACAAAAACCAATTTACTAACACTAAAACAGAAACAACAATACCAAATCCAAATAAAAAAATCAAATCCAAATAGCAAAATTTTAATTGCTTATATCTAGTACGCTTTTGCCCAACCCTATAGCAACGAGATTCCATGGCTATAGCAAGTTCATCAGCTCGCCTAAAAGCAGAAATAAAAAGTGGAATTAATATAGGAATCATACATTTAACTTTTTTTATAATATTACCGCTTTCCATATCTACTCCTCTAGATTTTTGAGCCAAAATTATTTTTTCAGTTTCTGAAATCAAAGTAGGAATAAATCTAATGGCTATAGAAATCATCATAGATATCTCATCTACAGGAAATTTTATTTTGGATAAAGGCTTTAAAATTTTTTCTATACCGTAAGTCAAATCAATAGGCAATGTAGTATATGTTAAAAGTGATGAAGAAAATATTAGCAAAACAATTCTACAAAAAATCATAAAAATAAACAATAGTGATCTATCAGTAATAGAAAAAAACAAGAAACTAAAAATAATTTTTCCATCTCTTAATGTAAATAAATTTATAATTGAAGTAAAAATTAATATTGGTAAAATAGGCTTTATATTATTAAACATCATTTTTAATGATATTTTACACCTACTATATAGAAAAAATATTACAAAAAAGTTTATCGCATAACAAAAAAAATTGTCAATAAAAAACAAAAAGAAAATATAAACAACTGTAGTAAAAATTTTAGTTCTAGGATCAATTTTATGCAATATAGAATTCCCAGCAGAATATTGTCCTAAAGTTATATCCTTTATCATCGTTTTTCCTTCTCAATTAATATATTCTTCACAACATTAACAGCATCTTCCACTGTATAAATATTTGAAGGTATATTAAAACCTTTCTGTCTTAATTTAAATAACACTTTTGTTATTTGAGGAATATCCAAACCCATATTTTGAAGCATGTCCACATCTTTAAAAGTATTATCAACAGAATCATAGCTTACTACTTCACCATCATTCATAATTAAAATCTTATCAGCATATTTTGCAATATCTTCCATGCTATGAGTTACATGTATAACAGTTCTTTTTTCATATTTATGAAAATTATCTATAATTTTTAATATTTTTTCTTTACCTAAAGGATCTAACCCTGCTGCAGGTTCGTCTAAAACCAATATCTCAGGTTCCATTGCTAATATTCCAGCAATTGCAGCTCTTCTTTTCTCTCCTCCCGAAATTTCAAATGGACTTTTTAAAAGCAAATCTTGATCTATTTCAACCATCTGAGCAGCTTTCATAACTCTTTTTTCTATTTCTTGCGTACTTAATCCCAAATTTTTAGGCCCAAAAGCAATATCTTTTTCAACAGTTTCTTCAAAAAGCTGATATTCTGGATATTGAAAAACAAGTCCAACTTTTTTTCTCGTTTTAGCCAAATTTTTCTTGTCTTCCCAAATGTCAACACCATCTATATAAACTTTACCATAAGTTGGTTTTAAAATGCAATTCAAATGTTGAATTAAAGTAGATTTTCCCGATCCAGTATGACCTATAATTCCAATATATTCTCCTTTTTCGACAGAAATAGACACGTTTTTAATAGCTCTGCTTTTCAAATTATCAGTTCCATCGTAAACATAAGTTACATCCTTTAGCTCAATAATTGGCAAAATATTATCCTCCTAACAAATCCGATAAAGCACTAACGCATTCATCAATATCTAAAACTGTTTTACTGTCTAAATTACATCTATCACACAATAAATTAAAAAATTCCGTGACTTGTGGAACAGATAAATTTGCTTTAGCCAGCAATTCCCTATCAGCAAATATATTCCTTGGCATATCCTCTTTCAAAATATTTCCATCTTTCATAACAATAACTCTATCGGCAAATACTACTTCTTCCATATAGTGTGTTATATTTATAACTGTTGTTTTATGTTCACAATTAAGCTTTTTCATTATATTCAAAACTTCTTTTCTTCCGATAGGATCCAACATAGAGGTAGACTCATCAAAAATAATACATTTTGGTTTCATCGCTAAAATTCCAGCAATAGCCACTCTCTGCTTTTGCCCTCCCGATAATTTAGAAACCGCGCTTTTTTTCAGTTCATACATGCCAACCATTTTCAAGGTTTCGTCTATAATTGGCGCTATATCTTCGGAAGGAACACACAAATTTTCCAATACAAATGCAACATCTTCATCAACTAAAGTAGCAACAATTTGATTATCTGGATTTTGAAAAACCATTCCAATATTTTTTCTTACTTCAAAAGCAGTTTGTCCATCCTGAACACAAACACCATCTACAACTAAAGTTCCAGCCGTCGGAATAAATAGTGCATTAAGTAACTTGGCCAATGTAGATTTACCACTTCCATTGTGTCCAACTATTGCTACAAAATCTCCCTGATTAAGCGAAAAATTCAAATTATGTAAAATATCTATATTCGCACCTTCCTTAGCATATGAAAAGCACAAACCATTTGCATCAATTAGCGATTGCATACAACATATATTCCTTTTCTTAAATTTTAATTCCACGCAAGCGCAGTATTTCCACATGGCAATTTAAAATCAGTTTTAGCAACTTTCAAACCAATTTCATCACAAGATAAATTATCAAATGAATTAGCAACTGTAACTCGAGCCAAATATTTCATAGTTTCCGGCGATAATCCAGATGTATATGAATTCAAAGCAAAAAACAAAGGAGACTCTGATAAAAGTTGACTCAACATAGTTAATAAGTCATATATCTTATTTTCTATCTTCCAAACTTCCCCGTTAGGCCCTCTTCCATAGGAAGGCGGATCTAAAATAATAGCATCATATTTTCTACCTCTGCGAATTTCACGAGCAACAAATTTCTCACAATCATCAACAATCCAACGTATTGGCGCATTTTCTAAGGAAGACAATTTTGCATTTTCTCTTGCCCAACTAACCATGCCCTTAGATGCATCAACATGACAAACCGAAGCGCCTGCTTTAGCACAAGCTAAAGTCGCACCACCAGTATAAGCAAACAGATTAATAACAGCCACAGGTCTGTTTGCTTCTTTAATCTTATCCATAAAAAACTGCCAATTAGCTGCCTGTTCAGGGAAAAGTCCCATATGCTTAAATCCTGTAGGTTCAACTTTAAACGTTAAATCTTTCCAATGAATATTCTGGCTTGAAATCTCACCATGAAAATACTTCCAATTTCCTCCGCCCTTTGACGAACGATAATATCTTGCATCAACATTATTCCAATGTGAATTTACTTTATCTGTATTCCATATAATTTGGGGGTCAGGCCTAACTAATATTTTATTGCCCCATCTCTCAAGCCTATTTCCATCAGAAGCATCTATAAGCTCATAGTCATTCCAGTTCAACGCAGTTCTCATGCACAAACAACCTCAACTATTTTTTCCGCTATTTCATTTGACATTTCTTTAATCAAATTTTTATTTTTACCTTCAATCATTACACGTATTATTGGCTCAGTTCCCGAACACCTAACTAATATTCTACCATCTTCTCCTAATAATTGTTTTTTCTTTTGTATATATTCTTCAATTTCTGAGCTATTTAAGTAAATTTCTTTTTGCTCACTATTGGCTTTAACATTAACTAAAACCTGTGGAAATTTATTCATAACACTTGCCAATTCAGAAAAAGATTTACCACTATTTTTTATGCAATTCAACAGTTGAACTGCAGTTAGCTGACCATCACCAGTATTGGCAAAATCTTTAAAAATTATATGTCCAGATTGCTCTCCACCTATTTTATGACCATTAGTTAACATTTTTTCTAAAACATACCTATCTCCAACTTTTGTTACCTCTAAATTTATGTTGTTTTCCTTTGCAAAGTGAAAAAAGCCTAAATTTGACATAACAGTCACAACTACTGTATCTCCAGCAAGACAATTATTGTTTTTCATATGCTTAGCGAATATTGCAATTAACTGATCTCCATCAATTATATTTCCATCTTCATCAACAGCCAAGCATCTATCTGCATCTCCATCAAAGGCAACTCCAACATCATAATTACCCTCTCGAACATAATTAGCAAGCCTATCAATATGCGTTGAGCCACAATTCTCATTTATGTTAAAACCGTCTGGAGCATCATTGATAAAATCGGCGTTAACTTTTAATTTTTTAAAAATACTAGCTGCAGTTGTAGATGCACTCCCATTTGCACAGTCCACAATCACTTTTATTCCGGACAAATCACCACACTCTGTAGTTTTACATACATAATCAACATAGTCAGCAACAGCATTTTTACAGAAAAAACTTCTACCAATTTCTTTATTATTTTCAAAAATAATTTTATCATCAAAGTTAAAAATAAATTCTTCAATTTCCAGCTCTAATTCATCCGAAAGCTTTAGACCTTCACCATTAAATATTTTTATGCCATTAAATTCTGCTGGATTATGTGAAGCAGATATCATAATGCCCGCATCACATTTATATTTCTTTGCCAGTAAAGAAATTGCCGGCGTAGGAACCACCTCTGCTAAAAGACAATCCGCTCCAACAGAACAAATTCCAGCAACCAAAGCAGCCTCTAACATTTGCCCTGAAATTCGCGTATCACGCCCAATAATTATATTCGGTTTGCTATTGCCGTGTTTTGCCAAAACATATGCAGCAGCCTTTCCAACTTTCGTTGCCAATTCACAAGAAAGATCTGCTCCAACAACTCCTCGAATTCCATCAGTACCAAACAGTTTTCCCATACCAAAATAACTCCTCAAAATAATACAATCAAAAAATCTAGTTTATAGTTTGTTGACCCAATTTTTCTATTTTCAAATATTCATAGGCTTTAGAAGTAACACATCTACCACGTGGTGTTCTAGTCAAAAATCCTAGCTGCATTAAATATGGTTCATATACATCTTCAATTGTAACTGATTCTTCTCCTAATAATGCTGCTATTGTCTCCAATCCAACCGGCCCACCAGAATAATTACTTATCATAGTTTTTAACATCTTAATATCTAAAGGCTCCAGTCCCTTTTCATCAATTCCTAGCCTATTAAGAGACGTTTGAACTATATCATAATTAATTATATCATCTCCAAGCACTTGAGCAAAGTCTCTAGTTCTTTTCAAAAGTCTATTTGCAATTCTTGGCGTCCCTCGAGACCTTTTACCCAATTCATATGCTCCATCTGGCTCACATTTAATATTCAGCAATTTTGCACTTCTCATAATTATAGTTTTTAATTCTTCAGGATTATAAAGTTCTAAGCGCAAAATCACGCCAAATCTATCTCTTAAAGGAGCTGAAAGCTGACCTGCTCTAGTTGTGGCTCCAACAAGAGTAAATTTAGGCAAATCCAAACGTATAGAACGAGCTGAAGGCCCTTTTCCTATTATAATATCTATAGCATTATCCTCCATAGCCGGATATAAAACTTCCTCTACTTGCCGTGAAAGCCGATGAATTTCATCAATAAACAAAACATCATTTTCATTTAAGCTGGAAAGAAGCGCTGCTAAATCTCCAGGCTTTTCAATTGCAGGCCCAGATGTAATACGTATGTTAACTCCTAATTCATTTGATATTATTATAGACAAAGTAGTTTTACCTAAACCCGGCGGACCGTAGAGCAAAACATGATCTAATGCATCCCCACGTCTACGAGCAGCCTCTATATATATTGAAAGATTTTCTTTTACCTTATCTTGACCCACATATTCCTTAAGCGTTTTAGGCCTAAGAGTAAATTCAAAGTCCACATCTTCCTGTTTGAACTCTGGCTCTGTTAACCTAGATTCAAAATCCACATCTTTATCAAACAAGTTTATTCACCTCAAAGTCTAATTATTACTCAAATACTTAATTAATAGCTAAAACCTTCAAAGCTTCTTTTATTAACTGTTCAACCGACATATCTTTAGGCTGCCCCACCACAGCTTTAGTTGCATCATTTTTTCCATATCCCAAAACAACTAAAGCACTTATAGCTTCATCAAAATTACTCCGCACATCATTATTTACAGACAGCATTTCACCAGACACAATCTTATCCATAGAGCTTCCAACCTTATCTTTGAGCTCCAAAATTATTCTTTTTGCAGTTTTCGAACCTATTCCTTTGCACTGAGTTAACGTTTTACTATCTCCAGATGCAACACACGCAATTAGCTGCTCAGTTGATATACTAGATAAAATAGATAGAGCAAAGCTAGGCCCAACTCCTGAAACTGAAGTTAACATTTTAAAGCTTTTTCGCTCATCCTGAGCGTAAAATCCAAAAATATCTATCGAATTTTCTCTACTAACAAAATGAGTATATAATTTTACTTTTTCTCCTACTTTTGGACACATACCCGCAGTTGTAGCTGTAATTTTAAGCTCAAAAGCAATTCCACTATCACATTCAATAGCAGCATGATATACACTATCTACTTGCTCCAAATAAACCAAATCACCTTTTAAACTATATATCATTTTATCTCCTTTAATTTTAGAAGTCTTGAAGAATAGCTGTGTGCATGCGCTATAGCAACAGCTAATGCATCTGCAGTATCATCCAACTTTGGCATTTTATTAAGATTTAAAAGCCGCTTTGTCATATTCATCACTTGTTTCTTCTCCGCTCTACCATAACCAACCACGCCCTGTTTCACTTGAATAGGAGTATATTCACTAACATTTAGTCCGTTATGTTTTGCAGACAATAATATAACTCCTCTAGCTTGAGCAACATCTATTCCAGTTTTTTTATTCGATGAAAAAAACAACTTTTCTATAGCCATTTCGTCTGGCTTATAGGCACTTAAAATATTCCCCAACTGCTCATATATCATACAAATTCTTGATGAAAAATCAATATTAGGCGGCGTAAGTATAGCCCCGTAATTTATTGTCACAAACCTAGTGTTATTATAATCTAAAACGCCCCAACCAACAATGGCATATCCTGGATCTATACCAATTATTTTCAATATAAAACACCTCAAGCCACAAAAAGATACCTAATTATACCATACTGCGAAAAAATTATCAAGCAGCTCTCAACCATATACTAGCAAAACAAGATAAGTTTTTCAAACTGCTTCTTCGATGTTTTTAGACAAATTTATTACACAAACCGCTATTACGACTTTGCATAAAAATTTTATAATTTTCAAGAGAGTTGCACATTTTGTGTGAAAATTCTCAAAAGAAGTAATCTATTAAGGAGTGATATTTAATGACAAAAAAGGAAAATCAAAAAACAAATTTAATAAAAACGTTTTATTTATTGTTGTCAGTTTTATTACTAACCGTTTTCACAAGCATTGTTAGTACTGTAGCAGCTGTAAACGGAACTATAGTAATCGATCCTGGCCACGACTATTATGATTCAGGTGCTTGTGCTTTTGGCGTTAAAGAATCTACTGTTAACGCTCAATTAGCTTATAAACTGGCAACCAAACTTAGAGATAGAGGATACGCCGTATATTTTACTCATCCAATATCTTATGCAAATAATGTTGGTAACGATATTCCTACAATACTGCCTCCAATGAACAGAAAATATCCAATATTGGAATCTGAAGGAGGAGCTAACAGCTTATGTGGCGCAATAAATAGAATTAATCCAGATGCAGCTATTTGTGTTCACCATAACTCTTTTGACAAAGATGGCCCTCAGGGCTTAGAAATATATTGGCGCAACAACGGAAATTCTGCTGAAGTAATGCAAAAATCTCAACACTTAGCTAATTTACTCTATAACAAGTGCCAAAACATATATAGCCATGGAAGAGGCGTTAAAATAGGTAATTATAAAATTTGCTTAGCGCATTCTCCAACTGTTTTGTTTGAGGCAGGTTTTTTATCAACAAAAGTTGAATTTGACAAAATTGTAGATCAAAATCAACAACATCGCATGGCAGAAGCAATGGCTCAAGCAATTGCAGAGTTTGTTGGCGTAAGGCAACAACCGCAACCGCAACCACAACCACAACCACAACCGCAATTCACAGCCATAATGGGCACCTCACTAACATCGCCTGAAAAAATGGCAAGATTTTATCAAAACAATTCTCCAATTCCATTTCCTTCGTTCTACGCCAATCACGGATTAGATTTAAATAAATTCTGTCAATTATATTACGATGTTGCAAATTCAGAAGGTGTTCGTGCAGAAGTAGCTTTCTGTCAAGCTATACACGAAACAGGTTGGCTGAGATATAATGGTACTGTTGATATAGGTCAATTAAACTTTGGCGGATTAGGAGCAACTGGTAATGGTGTTAAAGGCAATAGTTTCGGCTCAGTTCGCGAAGGAATATTAGCTCAAATTCAGCATCTTAAGGCATATGCTTCAATAAAAAATTTAAACAATGCTTGTGTTGATCCTAGATATAAATATGTTAACAAAGGATCTGCTACATTCGTTGAATGGCTCGGAATACAAGAAAATCCAAAGCATTGTGGATGGGCTTCTTCAAAAGGATATGGATATGAACTAAAAAATCTAATTTATAGATTATTAAATACATAATATGGATAAAATAAAAAGCTTGCTACTTATTTTGAGCAAGCTTTTTATTGATTTATATTATTACATTTTATTTTAATTTATCAATTAACTGCTGCTGATTTAAAAATAACTTTTCAGACGTTTTTCTGTTTTCAACTTCAAACAGACCATTTTCCCCAAATTTTTTACCTATCAATATCATATATGGAAAGCCTAAAAGTTTAGCATCTTTTATTTTAGAACCCAATGTGCCATTTCTGTCGTCTAAAACAACAGAAACTTTGTTCTTTTTTAAATTGTTATAGATATCAATAGCATCTTTTTCATAGTTATCAAGATATATAATAACGCACCTATAAGGCTCAACAGCCTCTGGCCAAATCAAACCATTTTCATCACAATTATTTTCACAAATAGCACCCAATGTTCTATTAATGCCTATTCCATAGCAGCCCATATAATATGGCTGTTTTTTCCCTTCTGCATTAACATAATATCCATCCATCTTTTCTGAATAAAATGTTCCTAACTGAAATATATGACCAAGTTCTATACACTGAACCTCTTCCAAATTATTAACATTTATTTCTGGATTTTGCACTTCTATGTCTTTCAGCATTTCAGGATATTCCAAAACTTCCGTGTTTAAAGCAATGGTTCTATCCGAATTAACCAATACTTTATCTTCACCTATATTCGAAAAGCACATAAATTCCTCAGAAACTTTTCCCCCCATTTCGGCGCTAACTGCTTTTACGGGGATAGCATCTAATCCCAATTCAGCAAAAATTTTTATATAACACTCTCTCATGTTGTTATATTCTCTTTCCATATCTTCAACACTTGAATGAAAACTATATCCATCTTTCATTAAAAACTCTTTGCTTCGTAAAAGCCCGCCTCTAACTCTAAGCTCATCTCTATATTTATTTCCCATTTGAAAAACATTAACCGGTAAATCTTTATATGAAACTATATTCTCTTTAACAAAGTCTAAAACTATTTCCTCACCAGTAGGAGCAATACAATATTCGCCATTTCTACCATCAAAAGTAAACATTTGTTTACTATCAACATAAGTGCTCCATCTGCCTGAATTTTCCCACAAACTTTTAGGCTGAATAATAGGCAAAGAAATCTCAGAGCAGTCATAATCTTCTAAATTAGTTCTAATTATATTCATTATTTTATTTCTAGCTTTAACCAAAAAACTCCCCAACCCATAAATTCCTGCTGCATGACGTTTAAGCTGCGCCGCCTGAAATAAAATTTCTTGAGAAATGGCCTCATCATTTCCTCTATTATGCCTGGTCTTTATTCCCATTTTACTCATTCTCATAAAAAATCACTCCACTAAATTAATTAATCGAACTTAATTATAACATACTTAATAATTTTTTCATATGCTCATAAAAACAAAATTAAAAGAAATTTATAACCATTTTTTATCTTCATCATATAATGATTTTGAAGGGAGTTTGATAAAATTGAATAAATTTTACAACATGCAAAATTGTAAAACTATGCATATGTCTCCGAACAATAACGCATATATTATGAACTCGGACAAAAATAATATGTCACATTTTCCAATTGGTATGAGTTATGTTCCTTGGCAAAACTGGCAAAAAATATACAGAAGTGACATTGCCCTAAATCGAGGCACAATATTTCAAGAACTTGATTTACCTTTTCTAGGTCAGGAGGTAATATAAAATGGATGAGAAGCAACAATTAATGAAAAAACTGCAAACTGCTGATTTTGCTCTTTTCGATACGGTGCTTTATTTAGACACACATCCAACAGATCAATCTGCTTTAAACTATTACGATCAAATAAAACAAATAAGCAGCTCTATTAGAGAAGAATATATATCTAAATTTGGACCATTAACTAGCTGTGATGTTGAGAGCTCTAACATGTTTAGTTGGGTAAGTAATCCTTGGCCTTGGGAGGTAGATGCTTAATGTGGAAATATGATAAAAAATTAGAATATCCTATCTCAATAAAAAACCCCAATCCAGATTTAGCTAAACTAATTAACGCTCAATTTGGCGGACCGCATGGAGAATTAGGAGCATCACTAAGATATTTAAGTCAAAGATTTGCGATGCCGTACAAAGAGGCAAAAGCTATTTTAACAGACATAGGAACAGAAGAACTAGCACATATGGAAATGGTAAACACAATTGTTCACCAATTAACCAAAAATTTAACAGAAAAAGAAATAGAGTCTTCTAGTCTTGCACCATATTTTATGGATCACACCGTAGGAATATATCCTACAGATGCAAGCGGCGTTCCATTTAATGCAATGCAGTTTGCGTCCACAGGTGACCCTATAGCTGACTTAATGGAAGACATGGCTGCAGAACAAAAAGCAAGATTAACATATGATAATATATTAAGATTTGCTGACGACCCAGACGTAATAGACCCAATAAGATTTTTGCGCGAAAGAGAAATTGTCCATTTTCAAAGATTCGGCGAAGCACTACGAATTGTTCAAGACAATCTTAATTCAAAAAACTTTTATGCATTCAACCCTTCTTTTGATAAAAATTCTAATTTTTCGAATAAAAATCAAAAAAGAATTTAAAACATGGATAAAAATTAACACATTATATCACATTATTTTACCATCGTTATTAGCTATTAACGATGGTTTTTTGATTCAAATTTATTTTATTCTTCAAATATATAGCTTCGACTTTATTAATAAAATCTATCTCCGATAAACAATTATTAGTATATAAAAGTTTATTTACTATTGCCACTTTATCAAAATATTTTTTCATATCACCATTACACGACAATGCTATTTTATGCTTGATTTCCTTTGAATTCATTAACAGTTCTCCCCAAAATACATTTTAAAAGCAATTTCAATTATACAATTGTAATATTTCAAAAATAGTAGAATATTGTTAAAATAAAATTTTTATAAATTCATTTTTTTGTTGACAACAATAAATTGCTATGATATAATACGAGCTGTGATGTTACACTTGCGCCAGTAGCTCAGCTGGATAGAGTAACTGGCTACGAACCAGTAGGTCAGGGGTTCGAATCCCTTCTGGCGCACCATTAATTTTATATCTAAAACAAATTTACTAAGTTAGGAATTTTTGTTTTAGTTATTTTTTTGCAGAGGAAGAATCACTTTGGAAATATTCAATAAAATAAAGAAGTTGTGCGAAGAACACAATATATCCATCTTCGAATTAGAAAATCAAATTGGAATTTCTAGAGGTGTTTTATATACGTGGAAAAAAAGTATTCCTAGCATAGAAAAAGTTTACAAAGTAGCTAAATACTTTAATGTTTCTATCGACTATCTAGTAGATCATCAGATAAAAGGACAAAATATATTACACATAACTGATAGTAATGATAGATTATTGGTAAATAAATATTTAAATTTAACTGATATAAATCATAAAAACAGTGTTGAACAGCTTATAGATGAATATAAGGATAAAGAGTTGCAACATATGGAATATGAGAATAGGTTACTAGAGTTTATAAATTCATCAGATTCTATAAAGAAAGACATAAAGGCTGGCAAAATAAAGCTACCTACGAATTTGCTGAGTAGATTGAAATATGAAGATGAATTAAGCTCGTAGAAGTAGAATATGTAAATAAAGATATCTGCTATGTTTTACCAGGTATCTTTATTTGTTTTATGCAATTTCCATACCTATAAAGTGATTGTTTTATTATTCATATATTTTAAAATTGAATCTGAACTTTTAAATATAAGCCCGCAAGAGGTTAATTTTTGTGTTTTGCCAATAGAACTACCATATTTTATATCGCCTACTATCGGATGTCCTATTGATGCTAGATGAGCTCTGATTTGATGAGATCGACCAGTGTGTAGAACAATTTTCAATTTTGTATTGTCCTTAAATCTCTCCAAAACAAAATACTCTGTTATTACTTTTTTGGATCCACCAAATCTCTCACTGCTAATAGTTACTTTATTATTTTTTTTATCTTTATTCCACCATCCAATAAGTATGTCATGATCGCAACAAACATTTCCTTCAACAATGCAAGAATATATCTTTACAATTTTTCTTTCACGTATTAACCTATTAATTTCCTGCAAAGTTCTAAAATTTTTTGCTGCAATAACTAAGCCATCGGTGTTTCTGTCTAACCGATTACACAATGATGGCCTAAAACTTCTTTCCGACTTGTAATCAAATTTTCCGCTCTTTATTAAATATCCATTAATTCTGTCAATAAGATTATCTTCTCCAACATAGTCAGGCTGCGACTTAAGTCCAACAGGCTTATTCACAATAATCATATTATCATCTTCATATACTATGTTTAAATCTTTATCAAATAAAGCGACTTTATTTTTATTAGTTTCTTTTAACAAAAATTTGTCATTTACATATATATCAACAATATCTCCAGCCAGCAAAATATATTTCGCATCACAACGTTTTCTATTAACTTTAATATTTTTCTTTCTAATAGATTTATACATTAAAGATTTAGGCAAATTAGGAAATACTTTTTCTAAAAATTTGTTTAATCTCTGTCCAGAATCATTTTCAGTTATAATGAGTGATTCCAAAAAATTCAACCTCCTTAAAACTCTCCCTGATATATTAATTGAGATAATATTGCTATGTTTGCAATAGCCTCAACTACTGGAACTGCTCGAGTAACAATACATGCATCATGCCGTCCTTTAACTAATATTTCCGTATTTTCCAGTGTTTTCAAATTGACTGTTTTTTGCACTTGAGAAATTGTGGGCGTTGGTTTAATAGCAAGATTAAAAACTATTGGCATTCCTGAACTTATTCCCCCTAAAATTCCACCATGGTTATTAGTTTTTGTTTTAATAAATCCGTCTTCAACATAAAATTCATCATTATTTTCAAAGCCTGTCATTAAAGCAGTTTTAAAGCCAGCTCCAAATTCTATTCCTTTAACACCGGGAATTCCAAATGCAAGATAGGAAATATAGTTTTCTATGCCATCAAATATTGGTGATCCTATTCCTGCTGGAACTCCCAAAATAATACACTCAATGGTTCCGCCAATAGAGTCCCCTTTTTGCATTACATCGCATATTTTATTTTTTATTTCAGGAATAATTGTATCATCCAAAACCGCAATAGGTTTGCTATGTATTTTTTCAAGTTCTGCAATAGACTTACTTAAATCAAATTGCTTATCATTTATATTTCCAACCGAGCTTATATGAGCAAATGAGTTAATTCCCTTTGTGTCTAATATTTGCTGACATACAGCACCTGCAAAAGTAATCGGAGCCGTAAGTCTTCCAGAAAAGTGCCCTCCACCTCTAAAATCATTAAAAAAATTATATCTAACACTTCCAGTGAAATCTGCATGACCAGGTCTAGCCAAAAAATCAATATCACTATATTCAGAAGAGTTATTATCTTGATTTTTTATAACAGCACACATTGGAGCACCCGTTGTCTTATTATTAAATAAACCAGAAATAATATTAAAACTATCTGTTTCTCGTCTTTCAGTCGAACCAATTTTATTATTGGACGAGATACGACGAGACATAAAACTCTCTATTTTTTTACAATTTATTTCAATACCGGGTGGAATATTATCAATAACAATGCCAACTGCATTACCATGTGATTCACCAAACACAGAAATATTCAATCCTTTATTCCAAACAGATGCCATTTACAACTCCCCCCAAAGATTGATAATCCTTATAAAAATCAGGATAACTTTTGTTAACACTATTTGCTCTTAATATAGTAATAGGTTTTTTAGAATAAACAGCCGCGATAGCCGCCGCCATAGCAATTCTATGATCATTATATGTATCAACGACTCCACCTTCAAACGCATTAACTCCATCAATCAGCATTCTATCGCCCTCAACTGCAATTTTCCCACCTATATTTTTAAGCATATTAACAACAGAAACTATTCTATTGCTCTCCTTAAATTTTAGCCGCGAAATTCCGTTAATAACAAACCTACCCTTGCACATACATGCTAATATAGCAATTGGCGGCGTAAGATCTGGCATGTTTGTAACATCGACACAAAAACTTCGAAGTCTTCCAGGGGAGACTTTTAATAGTCCATTTTCCCAAGCAACATTTGCACCACATTCTTTAATTAATCTTAGCATTTGCATATCACCTTGTATTGATTTAGAATTTAGCCCTCCAATAGAAATTGGACTAACACATCCCAAAACCTCAAAAAATGCCGCTTGACTATAGTCTCCCTCAATTTTATATTCTATCGCCTTATATCTTTGATCACCGTATATTATATACTCTCCATTTCCTTCAAAAACATCTATTCCGAACGATTTTAAAACACCTAAAGTAATATTCACATATGGTTTAGAGCATAAATCGGATTTTATTTTTAATTTGCTCGTTCCATGCAAATTAGGCAGAGCCATCAAAAGCCCTGTAACAAATTGAGAGCTAGTTTTTCCATCAACAAAATATGTCCCTGCGTTAAGATTTCCGGACATAAACAATTTTTCACCATCAACTTTGTTAATGACTATATTTTGTTCTTTAAGCGAATTTATATAAGGGGCTATTGGCCTGCTCAGCAACCGGCCCCTTCCCTTTATAATCAAATTCTTTCCAAACGCTAAAGCAATCGGAATTAAAAATCTTAAGGTTGAACCAGATTCAAAACAATCAACTTCAATTACTCTTTTACTTGGTTTTAAAAGGGTGTTCAATCCACCAAATATTTTTAAATTTTTGCCCATCATCCTATAACTTGCACCTAATTTTTCAATAACACCTAATGTTGCAAGAATATCCTCTGACATTACAACATTTTTTAAAATACTACTCCCGGAACACATAGCTGCAGCAAAAATTGCTCTATGCATAAAACTCTTAGAAGGAGGCACATTAACCATCCCACAGAGTTTAGATGGTGAAACAACAACACGCATAATTTTACATTCCTCTATAAAATTAACAACTCAAAAAATTTTTATATTCATCTAAATTTAATGTCAACAAATGAGACTTTCCTATTTCAGACACTGTTACTATAGTTATGTTGTTTCCTCTTCGCTTTTTGTCACTCAAACTATTATAAAATATATCTTCATATGAAATATCTACTGTAGTTGGCAAATTAAATTTTTTCAGTAATTTTTTTAATTTTTCAGTTTCATTTTTTCTAGTAATGCCTAATTTTTCTCCTTGCTGCATAATATAAACCATTCCTATTGATACAGCTTGTCCATGAGTTATATTTTTATAATTATTATATTTTTCTATTGCATGCCCAACTGTATGGCCAAAATTCAGCTTCATCCTATTACCAAAATCACGCTCATCATTTTCCACAATATTTTTTTTATAAATTATACAGTCAAAAATAACTTCCTCTAGAATATCATAGATATTATTCTTGCTTAATTTAGTAAAAAGTGATTCTGAAAAAGAGGCAGCATATTTTATAACTTCTCCCATGCCATCACAAAAGGTTTTAGAGCTAAGAGTGCTAAGCAAATCCGGATCACAAATAACCAAAGATGGCTGGTTAAAAGCGCCTACCAAATTTTTTCCGCTTTTTATGTTAATTGCAGTTTTGCCTCCAATTGAAGAATCAACTTGAGCAACCAAAGTTGTTGGAATTTGTATAAAAGATATTCCTCTCAAAAAACTAGCTGCAGCAAAGCCCGCCAAATCTCCAACAACTCCGCCGCCCAACGCAATTATAAAATCATTTCGAGTTATTTGGGATTTACTTAAAAATTCATAAAGCAAAGACAAATTATCTAAATTTTTTGACTGCTCACCGTCTTTTAAAATAAAAACATTTAATTTAAATCCCTCTCTTAATAATTTATTTTTCAACGTCTTGCCATATATTCTATAAACAGTTTCATCAGTAACAATTACTGTATTACGAGAACTAAAAAAATCTGCTATAATTTCACTGCAACTCTTAAATATGCCTTTTTGCACCATTATTTCATAGGGATTATTTGTTTTCACAAAAATTTTCCGCATATTATAATCACCTAACCAACACAACAATATCTATTATTTTAATATATGTTTGTATGTTCGTCAAATAGCGCCATATTCTTAATCTACAGTTGTGCTAGATCTGCCTCTGGCAACTACATCATTTTGCAATGCTGTCCAAGTAACGCAGCCAACCATGCCATCAGCAGTTAATCCATTACTTTTTTGATATCTCTTAACAGCATTTTGTGTTTTAGCTCCAAAAGTTCCATCTAATCCGCCTGTATTATAATTTAAATTATTAAGACCATCTTGTAAAATCAAAACATATGTGCCCACACTACCAACTTTTAAAGCAGGATATCCTCCACTAGAACATGCAGGCGGCGTCTGTCTTCTGTCAAAATGCACCCACGTTGGAGTAAGTCGCGCTGGTTCCACATACACCCAAAGCCCAGAATTTTTAGCGCTGGTTCGAAGCTTGCTTCTTTGTGCATTTGTCCAACCCTGAGCAACATCAAAAGCCGTTCCTGCATAATGCTGTGATTGCTTTCCGTGTCCACCTTCCCACGGCCTTTTAAAAGCATATCCTACTGGAATCGGTCCTCCCCATATTTCTCTTTGCTTTACAAAAGATTCCATAGCACGTTTTGTTGTCCAAATGGTAGGACTTTTACTAGATCCTCTAAATTCACTGACTTTTAAATATCCATTTTTTGTATATGGCATATTTTCATTCTCATTTCTATAATATTTTTCCATTTTATTGGTATCATTGTTATAAACAAATATTTTTGCCATAATAAACACCCCAAAAACTACTTTATTATATATTTATATTCAAAAAACAATAAAATTGATATTAATAAAAATATAAAATTATTAATTTAAAATAAAAACTTAACCATATTTTTGCTTAAATAAATTATAAATATCGATGTTTTTGTTATAGTCTATATATTTTTAAGATTGTAATAAATGTAAATTTATGAATAATGTAGAAAATATTTTTTTGTCGACAAAATCTATTAAAACTGTGATATAATTAAATGTATATTAAATTTTTAAGGGGTGTTACCATTGAATAAAGAAAATCTCAATCGAAATCTAAAGTCAAGACATGTTCAGATGATTGCAATAGGCGGATCAATTGGGGTCGGATTGTTTTTGTACTCATCTAAGACAATTCAGTTGGCAGGTCCTGCTGTCTTGTTGACATATGTCTTGGTAGGATTGATAACATATGTAATTATGAGATCACTTGGTGAAATGGCGGTTAAATACCCCATATCAGGTTCTTTTAGTGCATACGCAAACGAATTTTTAAGCCCAGGAATGGGATATATAACTGGCTGGAGTTATTGGTTTTTATGGGCATTTGCAGTTATGGCAGAAATATCAGCTGCAGGAAAATATATGCAATATTGGTTTCCAAACACGCCAAGTTGGATTTGGGCACTATCTTCTTTGGTTTTATTAACAATCATTAACTTAACCAACGTTAAAATATTTGGTGAAGTTGAATTTTGGTTTGCGTTAATAAAAGTAATAACAATTATCGCTCTTATTATTGTTGGACTAGCAATAATAGCTATAAACTTTTTTAATAGTAATTTCCAAGAAATTGGCTTTTCAAATTTATGGTCTCATGGAGGTTTTGCTCCAAAAGGCATGGAAGCTGTTATATTTGCAATAGGCCCTATTGCAGCATCTTTTATTGGAGTAGAATCTATAGGTCTAACTGCTGGTGAAGCAAAAAATCCAGAAAAAACCCTGCCATCCGCAATAAACAAAGTTATTGTAAGAGTGTGTATATTCTATATAGGATCTCTTTTAGTTATAATGTCTCTATTTCCGTGGGATCAAATGGATCCAGAAAGAAGTCCCTTCGTGTTAACTTTCGATAAAATAGGCTTACAGTCTGCGGCGGGCATCATAAACTTTGTTGTTCTAACAGCGGCTTTGTCAGCATGTAATAGTGGTATATTTAGTTCTAGCAGAATGCTCCACACATTAGCTTCTCAAGACTGTGCGCCAAGAGCTCTGCAAAAGCTAAACAAAAAAAGTATTCCAGTTTTTGCAGTTTTAGTTTCAACTTTCTTTATGCTAATGGGAGTAGTTCTACTATTTTTCTTCCCTAACGATGCATTCAATATCGTTTTAAGTGCTGCTGCAATTGCAGGTATATTCATTTGGGGAGTTATACTTATCACACAAATCAGATTTAGAAAAACTTTAAATAGCGAAGAAATAAATAAATTGAAATATAAATCTGTATTTTTTCCATATGCCAATTATATAGGCTTAGCTCTATTGGCTTTAATTGTTGTTATGTGTGCATTAAACGATTCATTTAGAGCAGGTGTTATTCTCTTCCCAATTTGGGTGGTAATTTTAATGATTACGTATAAAATCCAAAAAAGCATAAAAGACAAAATACATCATGAAAATTAATAAATAATAAAAACCTTCTTGGAAATTTAATTCTAAGAAGGTTTTTTGTTTTGTTAATTAAAAACTACTCTTTAACTTTTAACTTTCGGCCTGCTAACTTTTTCTTTGAAAAACCATCGACATTACACTGCTTCCCTCTTTCAATTCCTAGCGCATAGCTTGGAACATTTTTTGTTATTGTCGATCCCGCACCCGTATAAGCATCTTTTCCTATAACAACCGGTGCAACAAGATTAGTATTACAGCCAATAAACGCTCCATCTTCTATTTTGCATCTGTGTTTATTAACTCCATCATAGTTTATTGTCACAACTCCACACCCAAAGTTTACATTTTTGCCAACATCACTATCTCCAACATATGTAAGGTGTGAAATAGCTGTTCCTGCGCCTATTTCCGAATTCTTAACTTCTACAAAGTCGCCTATCTTAACGCTATGACAAATTGTACTATTAGGCCTTATATGACAAAACGGCCCTATTTTTACATTATTATCGATTTGACTTTGATATACTTGTGTGGAATTGATTATAGAACCCTTTCCAACAATACTATCTTCAATTAATGAATTGGGGCCTATTACACAGTCTTCACCTATAACAGTATTTCCTTTTAATATAGTCCCTGGCAAAATTTTTGTTCTCTTTCCTATTTTTACGTCAGGTGAAATAATTACTCCATCTAAACATAAAAATTCTACTCCATCTTTCATAAATTTTTCAATCAAGATTTTTCTGTAAACATCATTTAATTTAAATAAATTTAGCCTATCATTAGCGCCCATAGCAATCAATGAGTTTTGAGATAAATATACACTCGCAGTCTTTTTATTGTTAATAAATAATTTTACAGCATCTGTTAAATAATATTCATTTTGGTTGTTAAGCGGCTTTATATCGTCCAAAATCTCAAGTAAATCTTTTACACAAAACCAATATGCTCCCGAATTAATTTCGCAAATATTTTTTTCTTCATCCTGAGCATCTTTCTCTTCAACTATGGCCACTATTCTACCATTTTTTCGAATTATTCTTCCATATCCGTATGGGTTTTCAATATTAGCAGTTATAACGGTTACAGCAGCTTTTTCCTTATTATGCACATCTAATGCGGCCATAATTGTTTTTTCACACAAAAATGGAGAATCTCCACAACATACAAAAACGTTACCATCAATATGTTGCTCTAAAAAAGATTTAGCACACTTAACAGCATGCGCTGTTCCCCTACGCTCGTTTTGCAAAACTATCTGCGCGCTATCTCCCACGAAGTCAATAACTTTTTCCGCCTGAAATCCCGCAACAACACATCTGTCATTTATATTAGAATGTTCACACGCATCTATAACCCAACCAAGCATAGGCTTAAATAAGACTTCACAAAGAACTTTTGGCATATTAGAATCCATTCGCTTGCCTTCTCCGGCAGCCAAAATAATCGCACAATTTTTGTTCATAAGAACCTCCTACAAATTTATATATAACATTAATATTCAAAAATAAAATAATTATATTATATAAACTTCAAATACTTAAAAAAGGACAAACCAAGCAAATAACCTGATTTGTCCTTTTCAAATTTAATAATGGTGCCGCTGGCCGGACTTGAACCGGCACGGTATTTAAACTACCGAGGGATTTTAAGTCCCTTGTGTCTGCCTATTCCACCACAGCGGCTCGAACAGCTGAAAATCAACCACAAGTAGTATTGTACATCAATTTTCTAAAACTGTCAACTAATATTTTAAAATTTTTCAAATTAAGTCAACAAATCAATCAAATTATCCAAAAATACACGTTATATTACATACAAAATCAAAAAATTAACTATTCATTTCCTTCAACTTACTTATTGCATCTTTCCTTGAAAGATTTATTCTGCCCTGAGAATCTATATCAGTAATTATAACCAATATTTGATCTCCTTCACTAACAACGTCCGACACTTTATTTACTTTATTAAAATCAAGTTTAGATATATGCACCAGTCCTTCTTTTCCAGGCGCTATTTCAACAAATGCTCCAAAATTCATAATTCTAGTAACTTTGCCACGATAAATAGCTCCAACTTCAGGGTCAACAATTATAGATTCAATCACGCTCTTAGCAGCCTTCACGCTATCTCTGTCAACTCCTAAAATATATGCCTTTCCGTCATCTTTTATATCAATCTTAACATCATAATCTAAAGTTATTTTTTGAACAACTTTACCATTAGGGCCTATAACATCTTTTATTTTGTCGACTGGAATAAGTATTGTCTCCATTTTAGGAGCATATTTACTAACTTCTTCACGAGGCCTGTCTATAACAGGTTCCATAACATTTTCTATAATATGAATTCTAGCTTTTTTGGTTTTCATAAGCGCTTCTTCTATTATTTCCATGCTAAGACCATCAACTTTGATATCCACTTGAATAGCAGTAACGCCTTTTTTTGTTCCGCCAACTTTAAAATCCATATCTCCAAAAAAGTCTTCAAGTCCTTGAATATCTACCATAGTCATAAATCCACCATCATCGTCTATGATAAGTCCGCAAGAAATTCCAGCAACCGGAGCCTTAATAGGAACACCAGCATCCATTAAAGCCAACGTAGACCCACAAATAGATGCCTGAGATGTTGAACCATTAGAAGACAATATCTCAGAAACAACTCTAATTGTATATGGAAATTCATCTTCACTAGGCAAAACAGGAAGCAAAGCACGCTCAGCCAAAGCTCCATGCCCTATTTCACGCCTACCAGGACCTCTACTAGCTCTGGTCTCTCCAACAGAATATGATGGAAAATTGTATTGATGCATATATCTTTTAGACTTTAGCTCATTAATTCCGTCAAGTCGTTGTTCCTCAAACAAAGCCCCAAGAGTTGCTATAGACATAGCTTGCGTTTGCCCTCTAGTAAATAAGCCAGATCCATGAACACGTGGCACCAAACCAACTTCACATGAAAGCGGCCTCATTTCATTCATGCTCCTGCCGTCAACCCTTTTTTGCTCTTTCAAAAGCCAACTTCTAACGATTTCTTTTTGTAATTTATAAATGCACTCATCTATTAAATTAGCGTTGTCCTCTTCTATCTGATCATCATACTTGTCGTGCATTTTTTGAGCAATTAAGTTTATTTTTTCATCTCGTTCATTCTTATCAGTAGTATATAAAGCCAACTTAATTTCTTCAGAGCAGTCATTTTTTATAGATTCAAAAAGTTCACCTGGCACCTCTTTAGATTCATACAAAATTTTTTCTTTGCCACACTCAGAAACTATTTCATTAACAAACTCAACCATCTTTTTAATTTCAGTATGTGCCTCAGAAATACACCTCAATATAACATCTTCAGAAACTTCGTTAGCACCCGCTTCAATCATAACAATTTTGTCATAACTAGCTGCAACAGTAAGATCTATATCTGAATTCTCACGGTCCTCTTGACAAGGATTCAGAATAATTTTACCATCAACCAGTCCAACCGATACACTAATAATAGGCCCTTTCCAAGGTATATCCGATATAGACAAAGCAACAGCTGTTCCAAGCATAGCACAAATTTCAGGACTATTATCTATATCTGTAGATAAAACAGTTGAAACAACCGAAACATCATTTCTCATATCTTTTGGGAAAAATGGACGAATAGGTCTATCGATAGCACGAGCAACCAACACAGCATGATCCGACGGTTTTCCTTCTCTTTTTAAAAACGATCCCGGAATTTTTCCAACAGCATATAATTTTTCTTCATATTCAACAGACAGTGGAAAAAAGTCCACCCCTTCCCGCGGTTTTTTAGCCATTGTGGCATGAGACATAACAACTGTTTCTCCATAGCGAACCCAGCAAGCACCATTAGCCATACAGCTAGTCTTTCCAACTTCAACCACAACTTTTCTTCCTGCAAAATCTGTAGAATATTTTTTATAATTCATACGATGCTTCTCCATTTCCACGTCATTTAATAATTTGTTAAAAATCAAACTAAATGTATTATACAACTTTAGTACCATATTTTCAAGCTTTTTATAAAACAGAAAAATTCAAATCAAAAACACAATATCTCAGTTAAAAACAAAATATAATATTATAAACTTAAAAATGCAAAGTAAAAATCATAATAAACAGCAATATTCATATCATAAAAATTGTTAATTAGTGTGATTATTTCAAGCTAAATTTCATATAGATATACAATTAGAAATTGAAACACATTTTTTCATATTCGGCATTTTTTAAATCTTTTAAAAATTATGCTAATAATTATAAAATAACTATGTTGTTTTTTTATACTGTAAATGATATAATAGATGTCTAAGTGTCAATAAAAAAGCAAGAATAATATATCATTGGGAGTTGTTTAAACTTGGAAAGTCAAAAAGAATTATTTGAAAATTTAACATTAAATTCTACATTGTCAGATGTACAATCTTATATAAAAAAGGTGTTGAATCTAAGAGGATTATCTAATCAAACAGTTAAAGATAAGCTTTTGTTGCTTGCCGAAGAAGTTGGAGAACTAACAAAGGCTGTTCGCAAAAATTCGTCGGGAGCTTCTGTTGATCTTAATAGAATAAATAATTATGATAGCATTGAAAGTGAAATTGCAGATGTTTTGATTGTTCTTTTTTCTGTAGCTAATATTTTAAATATTGATATTTTTGAAAGCTTGAAAGAAAAAGAAAAAATAAATATAAATCGTAAATGGAAGATAAATAATAAAAATAAATAGTCATTCCATTTAACAATTCTATGGGGGGTGTTTTAAATTATTCTAAAGCGTCTTAAATATAATATTAAAATTATAAAAGAAAAAGATCCAGCAGCAAAGAGTAGCTTACAAATTTTACTGCTTTATTCTGGCCTCCATGCCGTGATGCTCCATAGACCCGCACATTGGCTATATAATCATAAACTATATTTTTTAGCTCGTTTATTATCACAAATATCCCGATTTTTTACTAATGTAGAAATTCATCCGGGAGCTAAAATTGGGTGGGGGCTTTTTATAGATCATGGAAGTGGTGTGGTTATTGGTGAAACAACCACTATTGGCAACGATTGCACAATATATCAAGGCGTAACTTTGGGCGGAACAGGCAAAGAAACTGGCAAAAGACATCCCACTCTGTGCGACAACGTAATAATTGGCTGTGGTGCAAAAGTTTTAGGGCCATTTAAAGTTGGTTCAAATTCAAAAATCGCGTCAGGAGCTGTTGTTTTAGAGGAAGTTCCAGAAAATTCTACTGCTGTTGGTGTTCCAGCAAAAATAGTAAGAATTAATGGAAAAAAAATATATAATTCTAATAAAAATTTAGATCATATCCATATACCAAATCCAATTCAAAATCAAATACAAGAGCTGTCTGATAGAATAAACGAATTAGAGAGCAAGCTTAACAACAAAGATTTTTCTAAATAAAATGTGATTTAAATTAAGAAGGGATTTTTCATATTTTTTCCAAAAAAAAGACTCCTAGTTCGTAAAAACTAAGAGTTTTTTTATTTTTTTGCGTCAACTCTTTTGATGAGCCTGGGGAAACAATTATTCCATTTTGGTTGAGCTCGTTCCGATTTTCTTTTATTTTCCTTTGCCCTTCTTCGATTAATATCCACTTTTTCACTTTTTTTAACTTTTTCAACAGCTTTATTTTCGTGTGAGGAAAATTTTCATCACTTTGGCCAAGACTTTATATTTTATTGTCTTTTCTGTATCAACATTTCATATGGTGAATCCGGAGCAAGAATGAAACTTGCAACTCCATCTTTATGGTATTCATTCCATTTTTCTTTTATTTTTCTTTGCCCTTCTTCGCTTAATACCCATTTTTTCACCTTTTTCAACTTTTTCAACAGCTTTATTTTCGTGTGAGGAAAATTTTCATCACTTTGGCCAAGACTCTATATTTTATTGTCTTTTCTGTATCAACATTTCATATGGTGAATCCGGAGCAAGAGTGAAACTTGCAACTCCATCTTTATGGTATTCATTCCGATTTTCTGTTATTTTCCTTTGCCCTTCTTCGCTTAATACCCATTTTTTCAACATTTTTGCTTTTTTTGGAGGAAAATTTCCTATAAGAATTTCTCCATTAGTTTTTACACTAACCTCATAATCACAATATTTAGCATGTAAGTGTGGCAAATTATGTTGCCCATAAACTTCGTTATAAATACATATCTTCATTCCATCAAGTTCTTTAATACAGTCTCTAGTATTTATAACATGAAGGTCAAAAAGTTCATGCCAAAAATCATTATCAAAATCTGAAACTATTATTTGTTCATTCCTTTCGTCATCCATATTTAACTATTCCTTTCACTTATTAGCAAATTTACTCATAACTGCCATAGCAACTTTAATTCCGTCAACAGCAGCACTCATAATTCCGCCAGCATATCCCGCACCTTCACCGCAAGGAAACAAACCATCACACGATATAGACATAAAATTGCTATTTCTTAAAATTCTGATGGGAGAACTTGTTCTGGTTTCGGGCGCAGTTATTATTGAATCTCTAGACGCAAAACCATTTAACTTTGTGTCAAATTTTTTTATACCAATTTTTAACATATCATTCACAAAATATGGAAATATATTTTCAATATTCGAAATCTTTGTCCCACATCTATATGTTGGAATAACTTTTCCTTCTTTGTAAGGCAATCCATCCAAATAAGTTCCAACATTAGTCATAGGAGCTGCATATGATTTACTTCCCATTTCAAATGCCAGTTTTTCTATATTTCTTTGAAAATACATGCCACTCAAAGGACTAGATCCAAAGTCATCTCTTGAAACACTAACAACCAACGCAGCGTTTGCGTTCTCGCCATCACGAGCATATTTACTCATTCCGTTTGTTACAACACCGCCTTCTTCCGATGCAGCAGGCACAACAACTCCTCCCGGGCACATGCAAAAAGTATAAACACACCTACCGTTAACTTTATATGAATATGCATACTCTCCTTTGGGCAATGAAGGATGCCCCGCAAATTTACCATATAAAGCTCTATCCACATTTTTTTGTAAGTGCTCTATTCTAACTCCAACCGAAAAAGCCTTAGATTCAATTGCAATATTATTTCGAAAAAGCATTTCAAAAGTGTCTCTAGCACTATGGCCAATAGCTAAAATCACCGCATTTGTTCTTATTTCATCTTTATCTGTTAAAACAGAATATATACGATTTCCCCTAAAATTAACAAGCTCCATTTTTTCCATAAATCGTATCTCTGCACCCAACGAAACAATCTCATTTCTAATGGATTTAATAATTTTTCTAAGCATATCTGTTCCAATATGAGGTTTAGCTTTTATTTTTATATCATATGGTGCTCCATGATTTATAAATAAACTGGTAACAAGTTCACAAAGAGGATCATTTATTCGAGTAACAAGTTTACCATCTGAAAACGTTCCTGCCCCGCCTTCTCCAAACTGGACATTACTATTTTCATTTAAAACACACTCATTCCAAAATTGTTCAACTCTCTTTACTCGACTATCAATGTCTTCTCCTCTTTCAATAACTATCGGCCTATATCCATGTTTAGCCAACATATATGAAGCTAAAATACCAGCAGGCCCAAACCCAACAACAACCGGCCTACCCTCTAAATTTCTATCACCATAAACAACTTTTAATTTCTCAGAACATTTAAATTTAACTCTCGGGTTATTTTCAGCAATAATTTTTTCTTGTTCTAAGTTTTTCAGCTCAATACAAACAGTATATACCAATTTTATATTTTGCTTTCGACGTGCATCAACTGATTTTTTAGCAATACTAGCTGATTTGATATCACTTTGTTTTAATTTTAACATCTTAACAGCCTTTAAAACTGCTGTTTCTTCATCCATATCTAATTCAACACAAACTTGAGGAACAAAAATCGGCATTATCTTATATTACCTTTCTTTTCTATGATATATAGTCAATTATTTTTTTTCGATGTAATGGAACACTTATATTCCCCAACTGCCCACACACCATCTTTATTTACAGTTTCTACAGAAACAGGGACAATCTGTTTTCCCTCTTTTATAGATACATTTATTAAATCTACTGTTGCGGTTATATCAGACGCATTAAGATTATCGATAGCATCTGAAAAACCAATAAATTTTACGTCTTTTATCACTGATGAGTTTATAGTTACGTCATAGTCACTAGGAACATTGCTTAATTTTACATCGCTCACTGAAAAATTTCTGGCCTTCCAGTTACTACAATCAAAAGACAATGTAGCAGCATCAATTCTATCTATATTTTTACAACCCGAAGGCACTTTAACATTAAATATAAACGATTTACCAATATCTAACTCACGCATATCAATATATCCAAGATTTAGTTCATTAATAGCATCTATCACATCTGGTGATCCTGCTATGTTAATATATTCAGGCGATATGGTCGCGTGTAATAAGTCGGTATTAAAATGATTAGAGGAATTTTTATACATAAATTTCAGCGGAATTTGTTTTTCTTTATAGACCGGAACATTCACCATAAATTTTATATCATCATTGTATTTAAACACACTAGCATCCATTTCAAAACCATCAATAGACATAAATTTAGGAGTTGCTTCAAATGTCCTAGATGTATTTAAATTTGCAGACACGTCTACCACTAACTTAACATGATCTAACTTATCAATAGCTTGCTTTGGCCCGCTAACAAAAAGCTTCTCAGGTTGACATACCGCACTATCACTAACATATCCAGAATCCACTTTTATATTAGGCGTATCTGCAATTAATGTTACTGTTTTTGTTGAAATAGAATCAAAAGAAAAACTTGCAAATTGTGGCTCAATTTCATCAATATAGACATCACGCTTAGGACTCTTTAAACTTGCAATAAGTTCTATATCATATTTCCCTTCATTTGTTACATTAATCATTGAAACAGGAGAAACAACTATATCCTTGTTAGAAATTAAGCCTATCTTATATTTTGGGCCTCTTATAGTTACCGCAACAGTTTTTGGCTCCATATCTACAACATCCAAGCTGAGTTGCTCTGCCTGGGTGTTTCTTACGTCGCAAGTTACTGGAACATTATATATGGTTATAGATCCACTACTATCGTTTACCATTGCCGTAAAAAGCCAAACTACAAAAGCTATAAAAATAGATATAACAATTGTAAATTTCTTATTAGAAAAAATTCCATCTAAATTAAATTTTTCCATTTTATTTACACCTTTCCGTATAAAATATTTCTTATTTTAAACCGTTTTGCAAATAAGAAATAACATCTGTTCGACTTAATTTTCGCTTAATTACTCCATCTTCTGCAATAGAAATAAAACCCGTTTCTTCAGAAACTACAACAACAATAGCATCTGAAATTTCACTCATTCCAATTGCTGCTCTATGTCTAGACCCTAAAACCCTAGATATATATTCTTCTTTTGATGGTTTTGGCAAAAAACATGAAGCTGCTACAATTTTAGTATTTCGTATAACAACAGCACCATCATGTAGCGGCGAATTTTTAAAAAACAAATTTTGTATAAGATCTTCGCTTATATCTGCATTTATTTCTACACCCGTTTCTATAATATCTCCTAATTTTATTTTTCTTTCAAAAATAATTATAGCCCCTGTTCTTAATTTAGCCATACTTTCACACGCATTAGCTACCTTATGAATTACAGCACGGTCAAAATCCGCATTGTTATGATCATTTCCACTATATAAAAAGCTTCTAAAGCGGCTTCTCACTCTAGTTCTTCCAACATGTTCCAAAACACGTCTAAGCTCATTTTGAAACAAAACAACCAAAGCTATTGGCCCCCACAAAAAAATGTTTGCAGTAACAACCGATAGAGCCTTTAAGTTCAAAATTTTTGCAAACAACCCAACAAACAACAAAAAGAACAACCCTTTTAAAAGCTGAACCGCCCTGGTTTCTCTAAGAATCTGGATCATTTTATAAACTATGTATGAAATTACAATTATATCTAACAAATCGTTAAATCTAAACGACAAAACAATGCCCCATAACATATTAAAAAAAGTGACTAACTGATTCATATATTTTTAGCCCTCTCTAATAAATAAATCAAAATTTATTAAAACACTTACACTTAAGATATTTTAACACAAAATATAGCATATTACAACTTACATTAAAATATGGACTATCACTTTTATACACAAATCAATCAAACATTAAAGACCATAGATATAACCGACTTTATATTATCCACAGCAATAATTTTAACACTTTCTGGAACTTTACTTATATTTTTCATACAATTACTTGGGACAATTATTTTGTTAAATCCCAGTTTTTTTGCTTCAACAACTATTTTTTCAACCCCAACAACCGATCTTATCTCACCAGCTAACCCAATTTCTCCAAATGCAATCAAACCATCATCCAATGGCTTGTCTCTCAAGCTGGAAATTAGCGACAATGCAACAGCCAAATCTGCAGCCGGATCGTCTAATTTAATTCCTCCAACCACATTTATATAACAATCTAATGTGCCAAAAAAATATCCCGCTCTTTTTTCCAATACCGCAATTATTAAAGACATTCGATTGTAGTCAAAGCCTTTACACATTCGTCGTGGCATTCCAAAACCAGACTTAGTCACTAGTGATTGAACTTCTGCTAAAATAGGCCTTGTTCCCTCCATTATAGAACAAACACAACTTCCAGATACACCATTAGGCCGTTCGTTAAGCAAAACGGCAGATGGATTATTTACAGACTTTAAGCCTTGTTTTAACATTTCAAAAACTGCTATTTCATTAGTAGAACCAAAACGATTTTTTACAACACGCAATATTCTAAATGAAAACTTAGATTCTCCCTCAAAATATAAAACAACATCAACAATATGTTCTAATATTTTCGGGCCTGCAATGTTTCCCTCTTTGTTGACATGCCCTACTAATATTATGGATATATCCCGCTCTTTAGCAATTTTTTGTAAAACATATGTACATTCTCTAACCTGCGTAACACTTCCAGAAGCAGAAGAAATTTCAGATAAATTCATAGTTTGTATTGAATCAATCATTACAATATCTGGCTTTATATTTTTTATTGAACTAACTACAGAGTCCATATCAGATTCAGGTAATATGAATAAATTTTCACTATCAATTTGTAATCTATTGGCTCTTAATTTCAGTTGTTTTGAACTTTCTTCTCCCGAAACATACAAGATTTTATTGTCATTAGCCAAATTACTGCAAATTTGAAGTAATAGCGTTGATTTTCCAATACCAGGATCTCCTCCAATCAAAGAAATTGAGCCTTTAACAATTCCGCCACCAAAAAGAACATTCAATTCATCAATCCCAGTATCATATCTCAGTTCAGAATCAAAGTCTATTTCTTTTAAAATTTTAGGCTGGACAAAATTCGCAGAACTCTTCGCTTTATTAAATTTATCAGTCACTTCTTCATCAAATGTATTCCAATTCCCACACTCCGGACAACATCCCGTCCATTTTAAAGAAGTATATCCACACTCTCTACAAACAAACTCAACTTTATTTTTAGCCATATTTTTAAAAATTCCCTTCTTAAAAAAATCATTATAAAAACTCTATGAATTATAAAATTTCAAAATTCCAGCATATATAGAAAAAGCTACTTTCTTTTGATAGCTTTCATCTTTAAGTAATGCCATCTCATCTTTATTTGACATAAATCCGCATTCACACAAAACAGCAGGCGTTTTAGCATTATAAATTAAATATACATTATCTTTTACTGGCTTGATATTTCTTTTATTATTAGGCTGCAACATTTTCACTATATTATTTTGCAAATTTTCTGCCAGCTCTTTACTATTTTCATTTTTACCTCCATAAAAAACTTGTGCTCCCCAATATTTAGACTGTGGAAATTTATTTTGATGAATGGAAACAAAAATAGCATTTTCATTTTCGTTAGCAATTTTCAATCTATTAATCAAGTCAGAACACTTTTTTTTACGAAGACTATCTGATCCCTGATCGTATATTGAAACGTCTTCTGCTCTTGTCATTATCGTTTGAAATCCAGATACTTCCAGCAACTCTTTCAATATCTTAGAAATTTTTAAATTAATATCTTTTTCAAACACATCACCAACAACCGCTCCCCCATCTTCTCCTCCATGCCCAGGGTCAATAACAACTTGACGAGAGGTTTTGCTTTTTACAAATGCAGGGACATAACTACCATTATTGAAGATATATATAATAGACAAAAAACATGCAAGCAATATTAAAGCAATCATTACAGCTACCGATTTTTTAGTCATAACTTAGGATGCCACCCACCTTACAAATTTAATTTAAACATTTTAGCATCCTTAATTTTTTACATAAACATACTATATAGCATATTAAAAATCAACAAAAATTATGTATTCTAAAAATAATATGTTATAGTTTGTTTTTTCCCCTAAACATAGCACATATATCATTTAGTCCTTGCAATGATAGCGCTTTATTTACAACATTAATAGAATCTGTATAGCTAGCAATTAGCCCCGAAAGCCCGCCAGTAGCAACAACATACGCATTACAACCCATTTCCTTCTCCAAACACTTTATTGTATGAACAGTTGCTCCAACAAATCCACATATTGCTCCAGATTGCATACTAGTTACAGTATCCTTTCCAATTATAACTTCTGGATCCGATATTTCTACTCTCGGCAACTTAGCTGCACATCTATTTAAAGCTTCCATAGATATTTTTATTCCAGGAAAAATGCATCCTCCTTCATAGCAACCATCTTTTGAAACAACATCAAATGTAGTAGCAGTTCCAAAGTCAACCACAATAAGCGCTCTTGAATATGTTTTATATGCACAAAAAGCATTAACTAATCTATCAATTCCAACCTCTTGTTTTATTTTATAATTATTTTTTATTGGCACATCACAGTCATCTCCAACAATTATTGGAATTTTATATAAATATTTTTTTATTGCATTATTCATGGCAAACATTACTTGCGGAACAACAGAAGCTATGATAACATCATTTATGCTTTGAACATTAATTCCTCGAACACTAAAAAATTGTAACATCATCAGTCCAATTTCATCAGATGTTGTATTTCTATCTGTAACCAGCCTAAAATTATTAATTAATTTTCTATTTTCAAACAAGCCAAATTCCATATTAGTATTTCCAATGTCAATAGCAAGAATCAATAATATAACCTCCATATATCTACATAAGTGGCGCGAAAGGCTTTAAAACAAAACCTAATAATTTCTGAAACCAACTTCTTTGTTTACATTTTTCAAGCGTAATTTCCTGAGATTCTCCTATTATACGTTTAAAATCACAATATATTTGTTGCAGTGACTCTGTTTTATATAGCAAAACACTACACTCAAAGTGCAAATATAAACTTCTAAAGTCAAAATTAGCAGTTCCAACGACAGCAACCAAATCATCAGACAATATCACCTTTGAATGTATAAAACCGGGAGTAAATTCATATATCTTAACACCAGCTTTTATTAATTTTTTATAAGAGCTTCTTGTCAAAGCATGAACATAAAATTTATCTGGTATATGGGGAGTAATAATAACAACTTCAACTCCACTCTCTGCAGCAAAAATAAGAGCAGCTGTTAATTCATAGTCCATAACAAGATATGGCGTTTCAATATAAATATACTTTTTTGCACAAGTAATTATCTTCAAATAAGTAGAATCGTGTAAATGATGGTCTCTAATTGGATTATCTCCAAATGGCACAACAACACCAGACGCTTTTATTTTTTCAGTTGGCATATAGTCTTGATAATGACTTTTCTCTCCAGATAAATAATGCCACATTCTTAAAAACAAAATTGTAAAACTAGCAGTTGCCTCCCCTTCGAGTCTAATGCCACAATCTTGCCAATATCCAAAGCGCTCTATTTCATTTATATATTCATCTGCTAAATTTATTCCGCCCGTATAAGAAATATTTCCGTCAATGACAACAATTTTTCTGTGGTCACGATTATTCATAAAAGCATCTAACCTAGGCTTTATTATATTAAACACTTTAGTTTTTATTCCCAACTTTTCCATATATTCAGGATAGTCCACGGGCAAAGATGCTATAGTTCCAAAATCATCATATATTAATCTTACATCTACACCCGCTTTGGCTTTAGCCACTAACACATCTACTACTTCATTCCACATTTTTCCAGGATGTATTATAAAAAATTCAATAAAAATGTTCTTCTTTGCCAATTTTAAGTCTTCAATTAATCTTTTAAAATAAATATCCCCAGGACTTAAAAATTCTGTCAAAGTATTCGAATAAGATGTTTGTCTTGAAACATTCCAAATCCAGTCAATTATCTGCTTACAGTTATAATAAACATTTAAATTGCTAACATTATTCTTCATATTTTTCATACATTCTCGACCATGTGCATCAATATAGTTAAACTTTTGTTTCATGTTTTTAGTTGTATGTCTTTTTCCGAAAATAATATATAAAACAGCTCCTGCAAACGGTATTAAAATTATACTAATTATCCAAGAAATTTTATAAGCTGGATTTCCCATATCGTTAACAACAAAAAGTATCGTTATAAGACTAATAATATACAAACCTATTCCAAAAATAACAAATAATCTACCCAAAATAAACATCATAAGTATTAAAAGAAATATTTCAATAGCCAATAAAATTGTTGCAACAAATGCTTTTTTTGTTATCACATTCCAAATACGTTTCATGTTTCCTCCTAAAAATAAGCAAACAAACCCCATGCTAACAATATTTTTACTAATTATAACACAATTGTTTTATAGTAACAAGCAAGCAAAACATAATTCTTAATATAAATTTCTTCCATTTTTCCTACCTTTAATTAAACATAATTAAATTAAAAATGAGCGTGTATAAAAAACACAACTCATTTTTAATTTATAGTGTTAGTTTTTATTAACACCACCAACAATATTATAATAAACCTTAGAAGTCACTTTATACATTATACAATATAATATCGATAGTAATATAAAACTGGTGGCTACTACAAAAACAAAGCTCGCATAATCATGATATGCATCAGAATTTATTATTCTACATAACATAATTGTAGAAAATATCGTGTGCAATCCGGTTAAAATTAAAGGTGCAAAAAAAGTAAGCAATAGCTGCGAATTAACGCTTTTCTTAATTTCTCTTTTAGATATACCCACCTTTTTCATAATGTCAAATCTATTAGCATCTTCATAGCCTTCAAAAACTTGCTTATAATACATAATTAATATTACAACTAACATAAACAGTATTATGAAAAATATACTTAAAAATAGCAATTCCTTAATATCCTTAAAGTCAACATATTTTGACTGATAATAATTATTTGTTATAATTCCTTTTAATTTTAAGTTATCGTAAATTTCATATGTCTTTTCTCTAAGATTTTTAATAAAGTCTTTTGTTTTATCATCAGGACAGTCTATATCAAACCTAAATTGAAAACCATATGAAATAAGCTCCTGATTGCCTCCACCACAACGTGAAATAATATTTTCAATTTCTTTAGCCTCTTTAATATCAGATACAAAAATTACCAGTTTAGGAATATACCAAGATCTGTCTATTTTCATAGGCTCTAGTTGTTTGTCGACAATTTTAAATGTCTTTTCTTGCTCATCTCCCCAAGCAAATGACACTGTATCTTTATCATATTCTGCCCCCAGCATATGAACAACTGCTTCGCCATGATTCAAAGTTTCGTTAGTTCCCATATTTTTATTGTAATCTTCAATTGGTATAATTTCCCACTGTATAAATTTATGCTCATCATCGCTATATGAAGCTTTTTCACCACTCATATTGATTTTATTGCCATATATAGGCATACTATAAGAATGAAAACTAACGCTTCTATATTCTAAATAGTTTTTCACATTAACATCATTTTCACCAGCAAAATTTAAAAGTTCTCTTTTAATTTTTATGTTATCGCCACTCAACAGTCTTTCATAGTTTTCTTCCGTAACTCTAACTTGTGTATTTTGCTGTGGATATTGACATTTTAGCATATCGTCAGTAACAAACGTCACAAACATATAAGTTGATATTATAAACTGAATCATGGTTAATAAAACACAAATCGAAGCAAGACCTGCCCCATTTCTTTTAATTCTATAAATCATTGAAGAAATTGATATAAAATGATTTGGTTTATAATAATATGGTTTATTTTTTTTTAAAATTTTGCAAATAAATACTGAACTTGATATCATTATAATATAGGTCGAAACAATAACTAAAATTATACTAATAAAAAAGCTATAGCCCATTGTATATCCTGTTGCAGTCAAGGTTAAAGTATAAGCAAATATTAACAAAAGCAATCCTATTATTCCAAAAATTATATTGCTTTTGGGAGGTTTTTCTCCAAAATTCTCACTTTTAACTAAAGAAATTGCATTAGAAAAACTAATTTGGCGCAATGAATTTAAAAATATAAGCACAAAAATAATACAAAAAACAATAGCCGTCCACATACTTGCATTTGAAGACACAATAAGTTGATAATCAATATTTCCGCCAAGCATGCTCAAAAGCAAAGTTTCAGCTAATTTATAAAGTAAAAAACCACCAATAATCCCAAATATTATAACAATCGCTAAAATTATTAAAGTCTCAAAAAATAAAATTTTTGAAATATTAAATTTATTCATTCCCAAAACATTATATAACCCAAATTCTTTTTTTCTACGCTTTATCAAAAACGAGTTTGTATAAAATAAAACCAATCCCGAAAAAAATGCAAAAACCCAAGGAAAAAAGCCTGCATTAATAAACAAGCTAACCTTAGCAACTGACTCACTATCTTTCAAAGAATAAATTATGTAGCACATCGCGAACATTACGGAGCTCATTAAAATATATGGTATATAAATTTTTCTATTCTTTTTTATTCCTTCTATCGCACATTTTAAATAAAATCCTAATTTCATTACATCTCACCACCGGACGCTAACAAAGTGATGGTATCGGATATTTTTTCATAAAATCTTAAATCCGTATCATTTCCTTTATATATTTGGTGGAAAATTTTTCCGTCTCTAATAAACAAAACTCTGCTTGCAAAACTAGCCGATTTAACAGAATGAGTAACCATTAATATTGTTTGTCCCAATCTATTTATTTTTGCAAACAATCTTAAAAGTTCATCTGCAGATTTCGAGTCTAAAGCGCCAGTTGGCTCATCTGCAAAAACAAGTTTAGGATCTGTTATTATTGCACGCGCAACTGCGGCTCTTTGTTTCTGTCCGCCTGAAACCTCATATGGATATTTTTTTAATATATCTTCTATTCTCAATTCTTTAGCTATAGGATTTAGCCTGCCCTTCATATCTCTATATTTTTTTCCACTTAAAACTAGAGGCAAAAATATATTATCCTCTAAGGTAAATGTGTCTAAGAGATTAAAGTCTTGGAAAACAAATCCAATGTTTTTTCTCCTGAAATTGGCCATTTTAGATTCACCAATTTTAGAAATATTTTTCCCATCTAAAACCACATTTCCACTAGTTGGCCTATCTAGCGCTGCTAAAATATTTAATAGCGTTGTTTTACCAGAGCCAGATTCGCCCATTATAGCAATATATTCGCCTTCCTCAACACTAAAATTAACATCTGTTAAGGCTTCAACTTGATTCCCTCCAAAGCGAGTTGAATATATTTTTTTTAGTTGATTTACCTCCAAAATACTCAATTTATTTTTCCTCCTAAAATCTATAATAAACTATATTTAAATTTTAGCAAAACATAGTAACAAATTCTATAACATCATCTTACATTATTTTATATCTTATTACAATTTTGTAAGAATTACAAACATATGAAAATTGATAATTTGAAAAATTCATGATATAATTCTACTAATATTTAACTATTAATTAAATTTTTTGAGAGGCTTTTATGTATAAAATCTTAATTGTAGAAGACGATTTTGGAATAGCTAACGCAATTAAACTTCAAGCAGAAACTTGGAACTTTAACGTTAAAATTGTGGAAAATTTCAATGATGTGTTAACTGAGTTCTCTGAATTTCAGCCACACATAGTTTTAATGGATATATCATTGCCATTTTATGACGGATATTATTGGTGTAAAAAAATAAGAGATATATCTAACGTCCCAATTATTTTTATATCTTCTGCAACAGATAAAATGAATATTATAATGACAATAAACATGGGTGCCGATGACTTTATATCAAAACCATTCGATATAAATGTGTTGATAGCAAAAATACAAGCATTACTGCGCAGAACATATGATTTCACAAGCAAAAATTCTATTTTAGAACACAAAGGTGCTTTTTTAAACACTGAAAATAATACGCTAACTTTTAACGAAGAAAAATTAGAATTAACTAAAAATGACTACAAAATTTTACTATGTTTAATGACGAACAAAGGAAAAGTTGTTAGCAGAGATGATTTAATGGAACAGCTATGGGAAACTGATGTCTTTATCGATGAAAATACACTAACCGTAAATGTTAATAGATTAAGAAAAAAATTGGGCAGTATCGGTCTTAATAATTTTATATCTACTAAACATGGCATAGGATATATAATAAAATAAAACCATATTATTCTAACTAAATGAAAGGATCATTTAATGAAGTTTTTTAAACGATATATATTAAACAACACAAAGTTAATTTGCTTTTTTTTGTTTTCCTTTTTAATATTTACTGTTATGTTTATTTTATATAAAATTCCAATAGGTGCGATTATATATCCTGCTATATTGTGTTTCTCTATTGGACTAGTTTTTATAATATTTGACTATATAAAAAAATATCAAGTTCATCGTCAACTATTGGAAATTAAACAATTAGACGCTAAACTAATTGCAAATATGCCAAACACTAATAATATAATTGAACGCGATTATCAAATAATCATTCAAACATTAAAGCAAAAAATATATGACTTAGAAACAACAAAAAACAAACAATATAGTGACATGATCGATTACTATACTTTATGGGCTCATCAAATAAAAACGCCAATCACATCAATGAAACTAGCATTAAAAAGCCCAACAAGTAATGCAAAAAATAATTTTCAAACCAATTTACATAGAATTGAACAATATGTAGATATGGTTTTGGCTTTTATGCGCCTTAATTCTGAATATAGCGATTACATTTTTAAGGAATATTCCCTAGATGATATAGCGAAAACATGTATTAAAAAATTTTCTCATGATTTTATTTCTAAAAAAATAAAACTTGACTATGCCACAATAAATAAATTAATAATTACCGATAAAAAGTGGTTTTCTTTGATTATTGAACAACTTTTATCTAATGCTTTAAAATATACTAAAAACGGCAGTATAAAAATATATTTTTCAAACGATAATACACTGTGCATAGAAGATACTGGAATAGGAATTAAACCCGAAGATATTCCTAGAATTTTTGACAAAGGATACACTGGATATAATGGCCATAACATAAGGCATTCTAGCGGAATAGGCTTGTATATTTGCAAAAGAATATGCAATGATTTAAAAATAAAAATTAACGTTAAATCACAATACAATGTCGGAACATCTATATATTTAACTTTCGATCAACAGAAAATAATTCCAATTTAAAAAAGCAAATAAAAGTTTTTCGTTAAACTCTTATTTGCTTTTTATTTAATGTGATTTTTAATTATCAAACATTGGTGTCGATAAATAACGCTCTCCCGTATCTGGCATTATTGTCACAACAACCTTATTCTTGTTTTCTATACGTTTAGCAATCTGGATTGCTGCATAAACTGCCGCTCCAGACGATATTCCTACAAGTATTCCTTCGTTTCTGGCCAAAAATCTTCCCATTGCAAAAGCATTATCATCTTTAACAGTAATTATCTCATCATAAATATCAACATCCAATGTATCGGGCACAAAACCTGCTCCAATTCCTTGAATCTTATGGCCACCTGCTACTCCCTTTGAAAGAACTGGCGAACCGTATGGCTCAACCGCAATAACCTTAATATTTGGATTTTTTTCTTTGAGATAACTGCCTGTTCCTGATATTGTTCCACCCGTTCCAACTCCAGCAACCAAAATATCAATTTTCCCTTCTGTATCTCTCCAAATTTCAGGGCCTGTTGTAAGCTTGTGAGCAGTTGGATTAGATATGTTTGAAAATTGACTTGGCACAAAAGAATTTGGCATTTGTCTCGCTAATTCATTTGCTTTTTCAATTGCACCTTTCATTCCTTTAGAACCTTCAGTTAATACAATCTCAGCTCCATATGCTTTTAATAATTTTCTTCGTTCAATGCTCATAGTTTCTGGCATAGTTAAAATTATCCTATATCCCTTAGCTGCAGCAATAGCTGCCAGTCCAATTCCTGTATTCCCACTAGTTGGTTCAATGATCACATCGCCTGATTTTAATTTTCCACTCGCTTCAGCAGCAACTAACATTTCTTTTGCAATACGATCTTTAACACTTCCTGCAGGATTAAAATATTCTAATTTACCATAAATCTGAGCACTTAAATTATTTTCTTTCTCACAAGCATTTAGTCTTAAAAGAGGCGTATTTCCAACAAGATCCGTTACATTATTATAATATTTCATATAAATCAGCTCCAATTAAATTTTATCATATACCAATAGTAATACAAACATTTTGTTTATAAAACCGTTTTGTCAAAAACATTTATAAATTTTACATAATTTTCTTATCTTCCATTTGCTCTGCAACAGCAGTAAAAATAACATCTGAACTAGAATTCAACGCGGTTTCGATTGAATCTTGAATTACCCCAACTATAAATCCAACCGCAACCATTTGCATAGAAATATCGGATGATATGCCTAAAAAGGAACAAGCCATCGGAATTAAAAGCAAAGACCCACCTGCAACACCAGATGTGCCACATGCTCCCAAGGTTGAAACTACTGCCAGAAAAATTGCCACAGTAATTGGAACATATACTCCCAACGTATGCGCAAGTGTTAACGACATAATTGTTATAACAACAGCAGCACCATTCATATTAATTGTTGATCCAAGTGGTATGGACACTGAATAGAAATTTTTGTCCAAACCAAGTCTTTGACAAAGCGCCATATTAACAGGAATATTTGCCGCAGAACTCCTAGTAAAAAACGCTGGAATTGCACTTTCACGAATACATTTCATAACAAGTGGAAAAGGATTTTTTCTTGTGCACAAAAATATTATAAAAGGATTAGACACGAACATAACAAACATCATTGTTAAAACCAATTCTAATATCAATTTTCCATAAGATGTAAAAATAGATATTCCATTAGTAGAAACGGTGGTAAAAACAATTCCCATAACTCCAAAAGGTGCAAACTGTATTATCCATCTAACAACATTTGAAACCGCATCAGAAATATTTCCTACTACTGCTATAGTTTCTTTATTGGCAACTTGCTTAAGTCCAAATCCAATCATTACAGCCCAAAACAAAATACCCAAATAATTTCCTCCTACTAACGCACTTATAGGATTTTCGACAATACTCTCTAACAAATTCCCAAAAATTTCTGCAAGTGATTTCATATTCTCTGCTTTAGTATATGTCTCACTCAAGTGCACTGTTAATGGAAAAAGATAACTTGCACATACTGAAACTATTGCACTAACCAAAGTACTAATAACATAAAGAAGTATAACATTTCTAAACTTTGATTCAATTCCTGCTCCTGCCTGTGAAATAGAGCTCATTACAAGAGCAAATACAAGAATGGGCGCAATAGCTTTTAAAGCACTAACAAATAAAACACCCAAATATCCAATAGGAGCAGCCTGTGGAACCAAAATTCCTAATATAGAACCAATTATTATTCCACATAATATTTTCACAATTAAGTTTCTTTTTTTCCAAGTTTTAATTATCATCTTCAATTTATTCTTTCCTCCATTTTAGCATACATTATTTTTATCGTATATTTATATATTTTTCATTAAGTAATAACAATTTAAAAAATACTTAGTACCACAAAAAAGAAAAACGTATTTTATTCAAAATTTATTGTAAAATATCATAAAATTTTCATACCTATTTCACTAAACATATGTAATGATAAGCAACTCCAAAATTACCTAGTAGTTTATATATCCTACCATTTTTCTCTTTCGGGAAAATTTGAAATTTTATTATAACGTTGCCGTGAATATTTTAACCACTCGTATATTCTTTTATCTAAGCAACATAACATTATCGTTGCTTTCAACTTTTTGTCAAATCTTGGAGGAGTTCTATTAATAAGATTTAAATCCTTTAATAATTCTGACTTACATAAGTCCATCTGCGTCACAATAATACCTGCATTTTCATTCTTTACAAAATTTATCAACATATCAAGATCACTATCCGAAAACCTATCAACCATCTTCCACAATAATTGTACTTTCATATCTATATCATGCCAATCATAGTTTCTCTTGATGAACTTAAAAATAACATCAAAAACTTTAAATAAACCTTTTAAAATTACAAAACATAATACAGTCAAAAATAAAAGAACCAAATTTTGATCAAATTTTTTAAAAAGAAAAAATCCTCAGGCAATAAGACAAAAACTAAAAATGCTAATAAAAATGCCCCTAATATACTTAAATTATCAAAAAACCATTTTATATTACACTTTTCGCTCATAATTACTCCCACTCAATTGTTGCAGGCGGCTTGGTTGTTATATCATATACTACCCTATTTATATGATTAACTTCGTTAACAATTCGAGCTGATATTTTTTCCAATAACTCATATGGAATTCTAGCAAAATCAGCAGTCATAAAATCCGTTGTTGTAACCCCTCTTAAAGCAAGTGTATAGTCATATGTTCGAGAGTCTCCCATAACTCCAACTGAGCGAACAGACGTTAAAACAGCAAAATATTGATTTATGTTTTTATCTAAACCAGAATTAGCGATTTCTTCTCTAAATATGTAATCTGCATTTTTCAAAACATTCAGCTTATCTCTCGTTATATCGCCAATTATTCTTATAGCAAGGCCGGGCCCTGGAAACGGCTGCCTATTAACCAAAACATCTGCTAGCCCAAGTTCTGCTCCAAGTTTTCTAACTTCATCTTTAAAAAGCATCCTGAGCGGCTCAACTATATCTTTAAAGTCAACGCAATCCGGCAAACCTCCAACGTTATGGTGACTTTTTATAACTGACGCATCACCAAGACCAGATTCAATTATATCTGGATATATGGTTCCCTGTGCTAGAAAATCAACTTGTCCTATTTTTTTTGCTTCTTCCTCAAAAACACGTATGAACTCTTCTCCTATAATTTTTCGCTTTTGTTCCGGATCAACAATGCCTGATAGTTTTTTCAAAAAACGATCACTAGCATCTACTCTCACAAAATTCATATCCCAATTTCTAAAACTCTCTTCTATTTCATCGCCTTCATTTTTTCTCATAAAACCATGGTCTACAAAAACAGCAGTCAATTGGTTGCCAATTGCCTTTGACAGCAAAGCCGCCAAAACAGATGAGTCTACACCTCCTGAAAGGGCCAACAAAACTTTTCCGTCTTTTACTCTATCTCTAATTTCAGTAATTGCCGTGTTTAAATAACTCTTCATAGTCCAATCGCATCCGCAATTACAAGCATTAACCAAAAAATTCTTTATAATTTCTTTTCCATATACTGTATGGCTAACTTCTGGATGAAACTGAACTGCAAATAAATTCTGTTTTCTATTTTCCATAGCAGCAACAGGAGCCCCTTTACTGCTAGCAATAACTTTAAAGCCATCTGGAACATCAACTATATAATCAGTATGACTCATCCATGTTATGCTTTCTTTTGAAAGCCCTTCAAACAACAAACTATCGGAATTAAACTTTGTGCTAGTTTTTCCATATTCTCTAATATCTGCAGCCTTAACTTGCCCTCCAAGCATTAAAGCCATCATCTGCGCACCATAACATATTCCTAAAATTGGTATGTTCATTTTAAAAATACTGTCGTCAATTTTAGGAGCATCTTCACTATATACACTATTAGGCCCACCAGTAAAAATTATTCCATCGGGCTTTCTTTTGCTAATAATATCAATGGCTTTTCTATAAGAATAAACCTCACAATATACTCCCAATTCTCTAACACGTCTAGCAATAACTTGATTATATTGTCCTCCAAAATCTAATATCAACACAAATTTATGGTTCATAAACTTCCCCTTAAATCTAAAGTATAGTATGCAATTACACATAATAGAAGTATATATCAAAAAAGTAAACTTTTCAAGTGCCACTTTGAACTTCAACATCCCTTTTTTGCCTAAAAAATCGTGTTTTTTCATACTAAAATTTCAAATTAAAAATTAAATTTTATTGTCTATTTAACTATCACTACTTTTAAAAATACTATTTTTTATTGTAATTTTAAATTTATATGATAAAATGTAAGTTGTATTAATTACTCTGCAACTTATTTGCAACTTAATTTACATATAGTATAGGAGTGTGAAATTTTTATGGTTGTTAAACCAAAAATTCGCGGTTTTATTTGCACAACATCTCATCCAGAAGGATGCGAAGAAAATGTAAAAAGACAAATAAAATTTATACAAAGCAAACCTAAATTTAATTGTAAAAAAAATATACTGGTTATAGGCTGCTCTACAGGCTATGGCCTAGCCTCCAGAATTGCTTGTGCTTTCGGAGGAGATGCATCAACTATTGGTGTTATGTTTGAACGTCCTGCAACTAAAAAAAGAACTGCTACATCAGGATGGTATAATACTGCTGCTTTCGAAAAAATGGCTATTCGTCATAATCTTTATGCAAAAACTATAAATGAAGATGCTTTCTCTCAAGAAACAAAAAATAAAGTTATTGATCTCATTAAATCTGATCTAGGTAAAGTAGATATGGTTATATATAGTTTAGCTGCTCCAAAAAGAACTATGCCCGATTCAACTAAAGTATCGTCTGTTTTAAAAACAATCGGAAAAGAATATACTAACAAAACAATAGATCTGAGCAATAACAAATTAAGTGAAGTAACCATACCATGTGCGAGTGAACAAGAAATTGAAGATACCATCAAAGTTATGGGTGGAGACGATTGGAAAGATTGGATAGAAGCTTTAAAAAAAGCAAATGCAATTGAAGATGATGCAATAACAGTCGCATACTCTTATGTTGGCCCAGAAATTACTTTTCCAATTTACGCTGACGGAACAATTGGAATGGCTAAAAAACACTTACTAAAAACAGCTAATGAAATAACTAACACTATGGACGGAATTAAAGCATATATTTCAATAAATAAAGCTTTAGTAACTCAGTCTAGTGCTGCTATTCCCATTGTCCCACTATATATTACAATTTTATACAAAATAATGAAGGCTCACAATTTGCACGAAGGCTGTATTGAGCAAATGTATAGGCTTTTTGGTGAGAAGTTTGGTGATAGCCTCAATTTTGATGAACAAGGTCGCATAAGATTAGATGACTATGAAATGAAAATAGACATTCAGCAAAAAGTTTTAGATGTTTGGAAAAGCATAAGTGATGATAATATAAATGAATTGGCAGATATAGATGGATATTGGAAAGATTTTTATGAAATGTTTGGGTTTAATTTTTCTAACATAGATTATAATAAAGACGTTAATATTGAAATTAATGTTCCAAGCATAGGCTAAATCCTAATTAAAATTAACATGCATACAGTATAAAAACCGTGCTGTATGCATGTTTTTTTAGTAACGATAAAATAAAAAATAACATATATCTATATTAATAGTGATTTTATTAGAGGTGGTAAATTTGTTATTTGATTTTTCAATAATTGGTGGAGATAATAGACTATCATATATGGCGCAAAACCTAAGTAACATGAATTTTAGTGTTATAACATATAAAACCGTACCTAATATCAATGATCAAAAAATCAAACAAGCGAATTCAATTAAAGAGGCTGTTACATCATCCAAAAATGTAATATGCCCTATTCCATTAACAAGAAACGATAAATCAATTATAAGTAAATTTGAAAACTGCCAATTATCTATACAAGAACTACAGGATAATTTAAATTCAAATCAACGTTTTTTTGCTGGGTGTATTCCAAAAGAGTTTTTAAATTTTGCAAATAAAAAAAATATATTCGTATATGACTACATTAAAGACAATAATTTTTCTATTTACAACGCGATAGCAACTGCAGAAGCGGCTATTGCAGAAGCAATATTAAATAATCCAATAAATATGCATTCTAGTAATTGTTTGGTTTTAGGATTTGGAAAATGCGGAAAATTGATTGCCCACAAGTTAAAAAATTTATGTAAAAATGTGACAGTATGCGCTCGAAACGAAAATGACAGATCCTTTGCCAATGCATATGGATATGAATCTTTTGATATTCATCAGTTAAACACCAATATTAAAAATTTTCAATATATTTTCAATACTATTCCAAAAATAATATTAGACAAAGAAATTATCAGCAATGTATCTAAAGACTCTTTTATTCTAGACATCACCTCTGTCGGAACCGATATGAATGCATGCAAAGAAAAATCAATTAATGCTAAAATAAGTCTGGCCATTCCCGGTAAATTCAAACCAAAATCTTCTGCAGAAATTTTGACAAATATAACATTGAAAACAATAAAAAAGATAGAGCAAAACTATAAAAAGGAGTGTTAGCATGTCTTTAAAAGACAAAAAAATTGGCATTGCCTTTACTGGTTCATTTTGCACATTCAGCAAAGCTTTTAATGAGCTCAGTAAAATAGCAGACACAGGCGCCAAAATTCAAACAATATTTTCATTTAATTCGCAAAAAATAAATAGTAGATTTGGAGAAGCAAATGACTTTATAAAAAAAGCAGAAAAAATAACAAAAAACAAACCTATTTTAACAATCGAAGACTCAGAACCTATAGGTCCTAAAAGTTCACTAGATATCTTAGTAATAATGCCTTGTACTGGAAACACAATAGCAAAGCTAGCAAACGCAATAACCGATACTCCAACACTTATGGCCGCCAAAGCTCATCTTCGAAATCAAAAACCACTATTACTGGCAATTTCAACCAATGATGCACTAGGCCTAAGTATGAAAAATATAGGTTTGCTTTTAAATTCAAAAAATATATATTTTATCCCATTTGGTCAAGATGATCCAGAAAACAAGCCAAACTCTATGACAGCTCATTTGAATCTTCTAGTCCCTTCTATTGAAAGTGCTTTAAACCATAAGCAAATACAACCTATTATAAAATAACGGAGGTGTAAATTAATGTGTGGAATAGCAGGATTTTGCAATCCTAATATAAATTATTTAGAAAATGAACAAAAATGGAAACATATTTTAAATAATATGAATAATATACAAAAACACAGAGGTCCCGATCAGCAAAACACCTTTATTACAAACGGATGTGCTTTTGCTCACGCAAGATTATCAATTATTGACTTAAAAAATGGTTCTCAACCAATGACAAGATGCTTTAATAACAAAAAATATACAATAGTATACAACGGAGAAATATATAATTCAAAAGAGCTAAGAAATGAACTAGAAAAAAACAGCGCCATTTTTTCAACCACATCCGATACAGAAATTATCTTATTTGGCCATTTAATCTATGGCCAAGATTTTGTCAAAAAATTAAATGGAATCTTTGCTTACGCTATTTGGGATGAAAACAACAAAACAATATTCTTATATAGAGATCACATAGGAATTAAGCCTCTTTTTTATACAATGCATGAAAAAAATTTAATATTTGCATCAGAAATAAAAGGGCTTCTTGAGCATCCTAAAGTTGAAGCTAAGTTAGACTACACAGGGTTATGTGAAATATTTGGATTAGGTCCTGCCAAAACATGCGGTAATGGTATTTTTAAAAATATATTTGAGGTACTGCCCGGTCACTTTATAAAAATGTCAAAATCCAAATTTTATCAAAAAGAATATTGGAAGCTTAAAAGCAAACACCACACTGATACATTTGAAGAAACCATAGAAAAAACATCTTTTTTAATACATGACAGTATTAAACGACAAATGATTTCGGATATTCCTATATGCACATTTTTATCAGGTGGTGTAGATAGTAGCATAGTAACAGCAATATGCGCTAAAGAATTAAAAAGCACAAAAAGTAAACTAAATACATTTTCATTTGATTTCACAGACAATAATGTTTTTTTTAAGTCTAATAACTTCCAACCTTCTCAAGATCGGCCTTGGGTAGACATTATGGTGAAACATTCGAACACAAATCACACATATCTCGAATGTAATACTAATGATCTTATTTCTAACCTTTTTAGCGCCGTAGATGCGAGAGATTTACCATGTATGGCAGATGTTGAATCTTCTCTTTTATATTTTTGTTCTAAAGTATCATTAAAAAATAAAGTTGCTTTAACAGGAGAATGTGCAGATGAAATTTTCGGCGGATATCCATGGTTCCATAATCAAAAAATGCTTAACTCTAAAACATTTCCTTGGTCTATGAACATTTCTCACAGAAAAATTTTACTGTCAGATGAAACAATTAAAACTCTCCCCCTAGATGAATATATTCAATCAGCATATGAAAAAACAATATTATCTACACCAAAGCTGCATGGTGAATCACATCAAGAATCACGCCGCCGCGAAATAGCATATTTAAACATAAAATGGTTTATGCAAAATCTATTAGACCGATTAGATAGAACTAGCATGCACAGCGGTCTTGAAGCTAGGGTGCCTTTTGCAGATCACAGAATAATAGAATATATATGGAATGTTCCGTGGAATATGAAATGCAATGATGGCATCATTAAAGGCCTTTTAAGAAAAGCTAGCGAAAAATATTTACCTAAACAAATACTATATCGAAAAAAGAGCCCATATCCCAAAACATACAATCCAGCCTATGAAGAAAAACTAAAAAATATGGTAATGGATTTAATTTCCGACAATAATTCTCCAATTTTAAATTTTATAAGCAAATCAAAAGTCAAAAACTTTATAAAAACACCATCAAACTATACAAAGCCATGGTATGGTCAGCTAATGGCTGGTCCTCAAATGTTAGCATATATTTTGCAAATAAATTATTGGCTTAAAAAATATAGCATTTATATTATTTAAAAATAAAAAGCAATGATTAAAACTAACATAATCATTGCTTTTTATTTTTTATACTTTTATTGGCAACTCTCTAATTTCGTTAATCAACTTAGTCGCCAAACCATTCCCTCCTAACTGGTGATAACTTTCATATATGTCGTTCACCAAATGAACAGAGTAAGCTGAGCAAAATCCACTTTCTTTACATTTTGCATGTTCTTTTATTATTTCAGATCTTAATAGCGCTAAAACCCCTAATCTTAAATTCTTTTCAGCATTTTTTTCACTTAAATAATTATTCCAAAACAAACCCAACAAAAAAGAGATTAAAGCAGATATTCCCCATATTCCTAATTGTTGTATATAATCATTCAAAAAACCACCCTCCCTTTCAAAAACACTTCACTTTACAAACAAATATATTATTTAAAAAATTTTCATACATCATCTTAAAAAAATTCATTATCATAAAAATTATCCTCCCAATAATAGTCAATAAAGAAAAATCGTTGCATCAAAATGTGCAACTTTATTAAAAAATAATTGAAAAACAAATACATGTATGATAAAATTATAATAAATTTGTTGTTGTTTTTGGGTGTTTAATAAACTATGAATAAAAAAATATATACTTCTCACGATTCAGTGAAAATAGGACTAATACTAAGCACAGTAGGCGGCATGCTTGACGCTCACACATTTCTATTTAGAGATGGTGTTTTTGCAAACACACAAACAGGAAATTTGGTTTTTCTAGCTCTTTCGCTGCTAGATTTTAATCTAGGAAAAACATTACAATTTGTTTTTCCTATGGTGGCGTTTGCTGTTGGCTCAGCTCTAGCTGAATTTATAAAAAAATTTTTGCCAAATTCATCAAGTCTAAAATGGGTTCATATAATACTTTTAATAGAAATTTTGTTATTATTTATACTAGGATTTGTTCCGAAAAATTGCTATAACAACTTTGTAATTATATTAATATCATTTGTGTGTTCATTACAAGCAAACGGCTTTAAAAGTTTGAAAGGTAGCCCATATGCAACTACTATGTGCACTGGAAATTTGCGCAGCGCATCAACCAATTTAGCAAATTTCATTTTTGCAAAAGATAAACAATCTGGAATAATTTCTTTAAGATATATCATAATAATATTATCATTTTTTGCTGGTGCTCTAATAGGAAGTTTGCTCACTCGAACAATTGGTGAATATACTTTATGGATATGTTCAAGCCTGTTGTTAGCTGCGTTTTTTCTAATAAGCTCCAATGAATAAAATATAAAATGCTGTAACCGCTTCTTTGCATACATTGCAAAAAATTGTTACAGCATTCTTTTTTTCTACTTTTCTATTTACGAAGCCCTAGTCTACTAATTAAACTACGATATCTTTCTACATCAATATCTTTAAGATATTTAAGCAAACTTCTTCTCTTACCAACCATCTTTAATAATCCACGATAAGAGCTCTTATCTTTTTTATGAATTTTCAAATGTTCATTCAGCGAATTTATTCTATTAGTAAGCAAAGCAACCTGAACCTCAACAGAACCTGTATCATTTTCGCTTCTAGAATATTCTTTAATTATTTTTGTTTTTTCTTCTTTTAACATAGTAAAAACCACCTTATTTAATATAATTCCTAAATTCCAAGTAAGCCCTATAAGGCAAAATATAAACGGCTAAACCCAGAACAGGATATTACATATTATATCATATATAAAATTTTTTGCAAACAAAATTATAAAAATTTACACTTTCACAGCATGCAAAACAACTCTATATCTATCATCATCAGCACAGGTAGAAAGGGTTAATATTTGGTCTTTGCTTTTAACATCTACATTAAAATTTTTATTGCTTCTTGCTTTAATATTGTCAACAAAAATTTGAAAATTCTTATTATTAAAAGCTGTTGTCGTATAATATTCTTCGGCTTCTATTTTATAAACCGAAAAAACTTTATAAGTTGAGTTTGCATTTTCAGTATTAAAATTAATATACATATTTTCTTTTTTTTCCTGCCAATTATTGGTTAAAACATTTTTTAAACTTGAAAACATGCTTCCGTTTTTCATGTTATGTCCATATATAACTATATTTTTATCGGTTCCATCAAATTTATTCCTATAATCCGCAAATATCCACCCCGCCCTATTGCTATTCTTCTTAAAATTATGACATAAATAATAATCATTATCTTTTGCTTGAACCACGGGATATTTTATATTAGTTCCATTTACTGTTAAATATCCCACTGTATCGGGATTAATATCTCTCAGCAAAACAGCTTCAGGGCTTTTTTCGTCATCTTCAAAATTGTCTTTTTGATTAATAAAGTCAGATATTTCACTCAATACATGCTCATTTTCATTCATATCAGTAAAATATGCTATTATTTTAACTGCCGAAAATATAGCAACCACCATCAATATTGATAAAATTAAAGCAATAATTGTTTTTTTTGTTTTTGTCATTTATATCATTCTCTCCAATGCTACTAATTTCAAAAATTCAATTCACAACATGCTTATAGACGATAGCTAAATACACCACCGTCTATAAATTTAATTTAATTATTTTGCTTTTCTAAAACATCTAATTGAAGCTGCAGCTCCCACTAATGATACTGATAGCAAAATACCCCACATTGCTATTCCTGCATCTCCTGTTTTTGGGCTGCCTGATGAGCCGCTGCCTGATGAGCCGCTGCCTGATGATGTGTCTGAAACTGAAGCATCATCACCTGCAACTGTTTTAAATTTAGTAACAGCTTCTCCTCCATCGGTATAGACAAATTTTATTGTATGCTCTCCAGGTGGCAAAGTATCTAAATATGAAGCTTTAAGTGTTACTATTGTACTACCTTTAGCCAAAGTATAATTACTAGGATCTACTAAATTGTCATCAACATACAATTTGCTAAAATTAGTTAACTCTCCATCCGCTCTTACTACTAAGTCCATACCTTTTTGAATATCAATGTTATTGTTACCACCAGGCAGTATTTTATAAATTTTAACCCATTTAGCGTATATGGTCATGTTATCGGTTATAGGAGCATTTAAGTCACATTCATTTTTACAATCTGCGTCCGTATACCATCCAGCAAACTTATGTTCTGGTTTTGTTACTTCTGGCTCAAGCTTAAGATCAGCCAACTTGTCACCATAAGTTACAGCCACCTCTTTTTTCGAACTGTCACCAATATTATTATAACAAGTTACTGTAAATTTTTTTATCTTTAAATTAACTTTAATAGTCACGTCTTGATCATTGCCAAAAGGGTTATTCTCTAACAGATTCAATGTATTAAAAGTTGTTTCCCGGCCCAAACCGCCACCTGTAGCTGTATAATTAGTCAATGTATATTTATTATTATCGAATTGAAGTGCATCCCAAGCACCTCGTACTGTGTCTTTTTTAATGTAAAAACTGTCTCCCTTTTTTAGAGTATGTTGAAAATCGTTTTCTGATTCTCGATTATCGTCAATTACACGTTTTACTTTAATGTTAATCACTTTTCCCCATATAGGATCTAGTTCTATGCCTCCGGAGGACGCACTCAATTTCCTTAAGTCATCCTGTGTTTTGTATATGTCTGATGTTGATGTGTTCTGCCAACCTATACAGATACAATCGGATGTTTTTAAACATTCCGAATCAGCAAGTATTTTCACCTGCTCTTCCGTAAGCTTACCTGCCTGTCTACCAGCATCGATCAACCAATCCTCGGATTTATCCCTTTTTTCACCATCTGTCCACGTTCCACTATCTGCTTTGAACAGGAATTGATTAACGGTCGGAGCAGCACTAACCATCATTGGCATAAACAAATTAAACACCATCGCCAAAACAATTGATAAACCTGTTAATTTACTTAAAACTTTTTTCATTTAAACACTCTCCCTTTCATCTGCTACACATTTCGCATATATATATATATATATACCAAATTTTGACAAAAGTCAAATGTTTTTTTGTCTTTTTTCTCTTAAAAAAGCTTAATTTTTAGTCCAATATTACGAATATTTCGAGCTTTTTTCGCTTTAAAAAATTTTTTAATTGCTCTTTTTTTAATTACTCAATAATTCAAAATTTCTATAAAAAACAAAAATTCCTGCCATATTTACATGACAGGAATTCAAAATTGGTTGCGGAGGCCGGATTTGAACCAGCGACCTTCGGGTTATGAGCCCGACGAGCTACCGAACTGCTCCACTCCGCTATATAAATGATATACTCAGCAGAAACCCTAAAGCAAACTGCCTGCTAAGTATATCATATTTTAACTATGAATGCAAGTATTTTTTTATTTTTTTTCATATTTCTGAATCTTTATCTTTTTCATAAACTTCAATATCTTTATCTTTTTCATCAATTTCTACAATTTTATCTTTTTGGTCAATTTCATTTTCATCTTTTTGACCAACATCTGAGTTATCGGATATTTCACTTTCGTCGCCATTGTAAAGCTCTAATTCGTCATCACAACAGCAATCATCACAATCACACTTTTTCTTTTTAGCAAAAGAAGCTATTGCTACAGCAGCTCCAGCACACGCAGCTAAAATAGCAACTATTCCCATAATTAAGCCATTTCTCATAACAATTACCTCCTAATAATATAAACTAAACCATCCAGTATTATTATATACACATATCGTAAATAATTCAACACCTTTAATTATAAATTTTTTGTTTTATACATAAATACACTTAAAACACATAGCGGCGCTGTTTCGCATCTGAGTATTCTGTTTCCTAAGCTTCCAATCATTAATCCCTCCTTCTCTGCAAATTTTACTTCATCAATTTCAAAACCACCTTCACTTCCAATCATAAAACTTATATTCTGATTATCACATATATCTATATTATTCAATTTTTTTCCGCCGCATTCATAAAATAAAATATTAATATCCGATTTTTTCATATCTAAAATAGCTTCTTCAAATGATAGCATAGGATAAACTGCTGGAACCATTCCTCGCCCACTTTGCTTAGCTGCCTGCTGTGCAATTTTATTATATCTAACTATTTTATTTTTCATGCTCTTTTCGTTAGGCCTAGATATACATCTTTTTGTTAAAACTGGCGTTATGCTAGAAACTCCAAGTTCAACAGATTTTTGAATAATATATTCAAACTTGCTTCCTTTAGGAATAGCTTGATATAAATGTATATTCACGCTCGGCTCACTTATATTATTAACACATTCATCAACTTTTAAAACAACCATATCGGAAAATATTTTAACTATAGTGCACAAATAATCATTTGATTTGCCATCACATATAGTAACACTATCGCCCACACTCATCCTTAGCGAATTTATTATATGATTTGCATTCTCCCCTTGCAACTCGATTATCTCTTTATTGGGATTTTCAATAAAAAATCGTGGCATATTTTTACCTCCTTGGACTATCCAAAACAAAATTTGACAAAATTCAAATTAAGTAATAACATTAAATTTATAATTTAGTAAAAAATGTTTAAAATTATTATATCAATATAATAAGGACTGATGATAAATTATGAACATATTAATAATCGGATGTGGAAAATTAGGCGCAAGACTAGCAAATGTTTTAGATAGTCAAGACCATAATATTTCAGTAATCGCTAATGAAAAATCTTTGGCCGAAAATTTAGATGAAAATTTTTCTGGCCTATCAATTCCAGGTAACCCAATAGATCTAGATACTATGAAAGCTGCCGGTGTAGAAGGATGTGATTATGCAATTTGTGTAACTGAAAACGACAACGCAAATATAATGGCAGCTCAAATAATAAAAAACACTTTCAGAATAGATAACATATTAGTTAGAATTTTAGACCCTCTTAAATGTCGCGTATATTCTCAAATGAATATGTCAACAATATCTCCCACTTCTCTAGCTTATGAGTCCATCTATTCAAAAATTTTTCACTGCTTTAATAACAAAATAGTAGATTGCGGTAAATCATCCATAGCAATGACCATCAATCCATATGAGAAGTGGATGCGAAACAAGAAGTTTTCTGAAATTGAATTCGTAACAAAACATAAATTACTCGGCTTTTTAGATGAAAACGACAGGTTGATTATGTTTAACAGTAAAAATGACCGAAAAATTGAAAAAACAGATAGACTAGTATATACATCTATAATTGACTAAAGAAAGGAATCATCAATAATGAACATAATAATTATAGGTGCCGGAAATATAGGATATTATTTAGCATATTCATTAATGTCAACAGCAAATCATGAAGTAAAACTCATAGAAAAAGATCGTTCTAGGGCTGTTGTAGCTGCAAACAAATTAAATCTTCCAATAATTCATGGAGACGGCTCAAACATATCAATATTAGAAAGAGCTGATGCGGGCCACACTGACATATTAGTAGCGCTTACTGGAAAAGATGAAGATAATTTTATATGCTGCCAATTGGCAAAGCAAAGATTTCATATAAAAACTACTATTGCCAAGGTAAATAACCCCAAAAATGTAGAAACAATACAAGCTTTAGCCGCCGATATAGCAATATCTAGCGTAAACATGCTATCGCAAATAATAGAACAACAAGTTAACGCAGTAAACTATCATTTTGTTACTAAGATGACAATGGGAGACACGTCCATTTTTGAATTTATTGTACCACAAAATGATAAAATATGTAACAAAAAAATTTCCGATATAAACTGGCCTAAAGACACCTTAGTTATAGCCATATCCAGAAATCAAAAATCAATTGTTCCAAATGGAAACTCAGTTTTAGAATCTGGAGATAATGTTGTAATATCCACAAAAGATTATAACAAAAAACATTTAAAAAAGCTATTCGATTAGAATTATTAATTTACCGTATATATTTTTAGGGGGAAATTTATTGAAAAAAACTGTTTTAATAACAGGTGCAGGAAGAGGCATAGGAGCGGCTTGTGCGGAATTATTTGCAAAACATAATTACAAAGTAGCAATAAATTATTTTAAAAGTGAACTTAAAGCTAAGCAACTTTCGAATACAATAAACAAAAATGGCGGATGCTGTGAAATTTTTTATGCCGATGTATCTAATCCTAAAGACGTAAAAAAAATGCATGAAGAAATAAAAAGCAAGTTGGGAAATCCTGAAGTTTTAATAAATAATGCAGGAATTGCTCAGCAAAAATTGTTTACTGATATAACATTAGATGACTGGGAAAAAATGATAAACACAAACACAAAAAGTGTTTTTCTGTGCTGCAAAGAATTTTTACCATACATGATACACGAAAAAAAAGGCAAAATAATAAATATATCATCAATTTGGGGTGTTATTGGCGGATCTTGCGAAGTGCATTATTCCGCATCTAAAGCCGCAATAATTGGGTTTTCTAAAGCTTTAGCTAAAGAGATGGCTCTAAGCGGAATAACCGTTAATTGCATTGCTCCCGGAGTTATAGATACAGATATGAATTCAATGCATAACAAACAAACCATGGATATTTTAAAGCAAGAAATTGCTTGTGGGAAAATAGGAAGCGCACAAGATGTTGCACATACTGCTTTATTTTTAGCAAGTGACGAGGCATCGTATATAACCGGACAAGTCATAAACGTTGACGGTGGATTTTAATTTACAAATGTTTTAAACGCTGTTTCTAAGTCCACCCAAGGTTATTGCATTATATGCTCGTTCAATTTCGCCCCATGTGGTTGCTCCAACCGATCCTGTCTGCGGCAGTCCAAACGCCTTTTGAAATTCTCTAACTGCAGCTTCCGTAACTTCTCCATAATATCCGGTAATTGGAACTGTTTTTAAGCTGGTGTATGTTCTTCCAATTAGAGCTAAATATTTTTGCAAATCTCTAACATTTTCATTTTCCATTCCCGGACTTAAAACATAGCCGGGATAATATTTTGCTTTTTCACCTTCATAGCCTGGGGGAAGTGACTGTATTATTCCACGATACACATCTGTCATTTTGTTTATGGTTTCTCTATTTATTATTCCTGTAGCCTCAAGTCCATAATATTTTTGAAATTCTTCAACAGCTCTTTTAGTGTTTGGCCCAAAATTTCCGTCAATAGTAACTGGGTTTAGAGAATATATAAACAATGAAATTACGTTAAGGTAATATTGCGCATATCTAACTGCAATGCCCTGTGAGCCTAGTTGTAAAGTATCTGGATATTTAGGAGTAAGCTCCTCAATTGGAATTGCTTCCGCAGAAAGGTCGGACAATCTTCGTACGCTATTATAAACATATTTTATTTTATACCAAGTTGCCTTACCAATTATTCCATCTTGAATTAAAGAAAATATCTCTTGAAATTTTATAACAGCATTTTCCGTTGAATTTTTAAATATGCCGTCTGCTTCAGATATTTTAGGAATAGCAGGATAATTGTCTGCTATTCTATTTAATTCAAACTGTATGGTCCTAACATCATTTCCAAAATCTCCTAATCTAAGAGGTCTTCCAGGGTAGGATTCAATTTTTTCTTCAACCGGAGCATTTTGAACAATGGTAATATCATCACCATAAAAATATTTTAAAATTTGAAGCGAACTATAGCCTTTTTTGGCTAATTGAACTGTTCCCCATTGAGATAGGCCTTGGCAAGTTACAGTTGTTCCATTACAAAATTGAGCAAATAGAGGCTGAACTGTGTCTTTTCTAATAATATAATTGTTAAATAACTCATCAACTAATCTACTAATATTTTCAAAAACGTCTCTACCAGGTTTATATGACTGATCATATTGAGTTGTATTAGTTATATCAAAACCATATCCTTGACTTCTATACCACTCACTATATACTCTATTTAATGCAAAAGTAACAATAGCTAAAATATTAGCTCTCAAAGCAGCTTCAGGCCAAGATGGCAATAGTTCACTAGAAGCAACATTTTTCACATAATTAACAAAATTTACATTTACATTTTCAGCACCACTAGCGGGCGTTCCCAAATGAACCGTAATTTCATTTGGGATTTTAGGATATAAATCGGCCATATATTTTTTATCCTCCTACATAAACTCTACTGTATGTTTTGCTTATTATCTTGCTCTGAAGCCAGTAAAGGTCTAAGCTGGATGGGCTGCAAAGAAACAACACCAGGGAAAATAGGTAGCCCCTCTCGTAAAGTAGTTTGAAAACCTTCTTTTGAAACCTCAATATTATAGTTTTCATATGGCCTTATTCCATCTACAACAAAAGAATGACTAGCATCTGGAGCAGGCAAAGATACTGGCTGTGTTATTCCACTTTCATCTGTAACCATTTCATAAAAAATTTTTTGCTGATTATCTAATTCTTTAGATATTACGACTCTTGCATCTTTAAGCGGAAAAGCTCCTTGTGCAGAATATACCTGTACTTTCAAAAAACCATTTGATGTATTTCTGTTTTCAAAATTTATCCAATCTTCTTGTGCCTGCACATTTTCAGATGTATCGTTAATGCTATTTTTGTCCACATTTAAATTTTGATCTACAGCATTTTCTTGAAAATTAATATTATAATCTTGATTTGGCAAAACATTTTGTAAATTTAACATATCACTTTGCAATTCATCCGAATTTTGAGATATTCCAAAACTATTAGTCAAATCTATGTCGGAAGATTCATTCATCGACTGTCCTTCATTTTCTCTTAAGTCAAAACCAGGTTGGTGCATATCCTCAAACATTAGATCAGATGTTCTATTTCCTTCACTATCATATTCTATCGGCTTATCTCCTCTTACTGTATGGGGAGAAATATCTTGACTATAGGCTGCAGGAGGAAAATCATCGCCCAAACGTATTTCGTCACTTATTCGTGAAGAAGAATAATTATTATCGTTGTTAACATCATTTAAATTATTATTAGAACTAACAGGATTATTATAAAAGGCGTCTTGATCACTTTTCATATAATTATTTTTATTAGAATTAATAGGCCTGTTTTGTTGCTGATACATCCTAAGCATCTCACTCTTGTATTTTTCAAAATTACCATTATTAGATTGCATTTTCATAGTAACCTCCTAAGTTTAGTTGCATATTTATAATTTATATATGCAAAAATATGCTTTACTATATATATGACACTTATGGCAAAATTATTTTTAAAAACTAGACTTAATGATATTTATATGATATAATTTGTAATTGTGTAGTTGAATTATTGAAAGTGTGAGGAATGTGATAAAATTTAGTGTTAGTTTAACAGAAACCGATATAAAAAATTTTATAATATACAAAATGAACTTAAAAAGCAAGGACACAATAATACCTTTTGCTGTATATGTATTGGCTGTTATTGTAGTAGTTGCCATTAATATAGTATCTGATTTAGGTATAGCAGGATGGTTAATTGCAATATTGTTGCTTTTGCTGCTTTGCTTTAGAATGTATAAAATTTATTCAACATTTCAGAAGATATTAGTTAAAAATTTAGACATAGTAAATAAAAACAGAGAAATTTTTATAGACGAAAGATCTTTGAATATACTATGCGACGCAAATGCAAATTTCTGCGGCAAATATTCTATGTATGACCTAAAAGAATACAAAAAAACATCAGAATATTATTATTTAACTTTTCATGATAAAGCATATATAATTATACCTTGTAGGTGTTTAAACAATTCTCAAGATAAAGAATTGCTTAACATTTTAAATAAAAAATCTTAATTTAAGCAATTAATAATAAAGTAAATATTATATTATATTTTATTATTGCCAAAGCAAACAAAAGTTGATATACTGGTTATGCTATCATGTACATAAATTTTGTTTTTATATAAAAATCAGTTAGGAGTAATTTAATAATGTCAAATCGTTATGAACTAAATAAAAATTTAGCTCAAATGCTAAAAGGTGGAGTAATAATGGACGTAACAACTCCAGAACAAGCAAAAATTGCTGAAGCTTCTGGAGCTTGTGCTGTAATGGCTCTTGAGCGCATTCCTGCCGATATACGTGCTGCTGGCGGTGTTTCAAGAATGAGCGACCCTAAAATGATAAAAGGCATTCAAGACGCTGTTTCAATTCCTGTTATGGCAAAATGCAGAATCGGCCATTTTGTTGAAGCTCAAATTTTACAGTCTCTTAAAATAGACTATATAGACGAGAGTGAAGTATTAACTCCTGCCGACAATGTAAATCATATAGATAAGACAAAATTTCAAGTTCCATTTGTATGCGGCGCTAGAAACTTAGGAGAAGCTCTTAGAAGAATTGCTGAAGGAGCTTCTATGATAAGGTCTAAGGGAGAAGCAGGAACTGGAGATATTGTTCAAGCTGTTTCCCATATGCGTGCTATAAATGGAGACATTAGCAAAATTGCAGCCATGCGTGAAGACGAACTTTTTGTTGCAGCTAAAAACATGCAAGTCCCATATGAACTAGTAGAATATGTGCATAAAAACAAAAAATTACCTGTTGTTAACTTTTCTGCTGGTGGAGTTGCAACTCCTGCTGATGCAGCATTAATGGTGCATTTGGGTGCAGAGGGTGTTTTTGTAGGGTCCGGAATATTTAAATCTGGAAATCCTGAAAAACGTGCAGCTGCTATAGTTAAAGCTGTAACCAATTACAATGATCCGGACATGATTGCAAAACTATCTGAAGATTTGGGAGAAGCTATGGTCGGAATTAATGAAAATGAAATAAAAATTTTGATGGCAGAGCGTGGGCAATAATGAAAATAGGTGTTTTGGCTCTTCAAGGTGCGTTTCAAGAGCATCAAAAAGCATTGAGTAGTCTTGGAGCGGAAACTTTTCAAATTCGTCAACATCGAGATTTAAATATAGAACTTGACGGTTTAGTCTTGCCGGGCGGTGAGAGTACAACAATGTGTAAACTTTTGTTAGAATTAAACATGATGGATAATTTGCGAAACAAAATACAAAATGGTTTACCAGTTTTTGGAACATGCGCAGGACTGATATTGCTTTCAAAAAAAATTCAAAATCAAAGCACAACTGGCTTAGCAACTATGAATATAGAATGTTGCCGAAATGCATACGGAAAACAATTAGATAGCTTTAAAACTAGTTCTCAATTTGCAGATATTGGCGAAGTTCCAATGGTCTTTATAAGAGCGCCATATATAACTCAAGCAAGTGCAAATGTAGAAATTTTAGCAAAAGTAGATGGAAAAATAGTTGCTGCCAAACAAAAAAATCAACTTGTTACTGCTTTTCATCCTGAACTTACAAATGATGTTAAAATTCATAGTTATTTTTTAAAAAATATTGTTAATATGGCAAAATAAAATTTTAATGTTTTGGAGGTCTTAGTGAAACATCTTATAGATCTTGATGATTTTTCATTAAATGAAATAAACTCAATAATAAACAAGGCGATTGAAATAAAAAACAATCAGCATAAGTTTTTAGATGTTATGCATGGAAAAATTATAGGAACACTGTTTTATGAACCATCAACTAGAACTCAAATGTCTTTTCAAACTGCTATGTTAAAACTAGGTGGACAAGTTATAGGTTTTAATAATCCACAAAATTCGTCTATAGCCAAAGGTGAAAACTTTAAAGACACTATAAAAGTAATAGGTGGATATGCAGATATTATTGCTATTAGGCACCCTTTAGAAGGTGCTGCTAAAGCGGCTTCGCTGTTTTCAGATTGTCCAATTATTAATGCTGGTGATGGAAGTCATTTACATCCAACTCAAACTTTAACAGATTTATTAACAATATCTGAACAAAAAAACACTCTAAGCGGCTTAAATTTAGGCTTTTGTGGTGATTTAAAATATGGAAGAACTGTTCATTCGTTAGTCAAAATGATGTTAAAATATGAAAATAATAAATTTATATTCATATCAACTAAAGAACTTCAAATTCCAAAATATATAAAAAATATGATTATTGCTTCTGGTAATTATTATGAAGAATTATTTTCGCTGGAAGATGCAATCGAAAAATTAGATATTCTGTATATGACCAGGATTCAAAGAGAAAGATTTAAATCTATACAAGATTATAATATGCAAAAAAATGTTTTTAAATTAACAACAGATAAGCTTGAGCGCGCTAGTCCAAATATGATAATATTACATCCCCTGCCTCGAGTAGATGAAATAGATATTGCTGTTGATAATGACCCTAGAGCATTATATTTTAAGCAAGCATCAAACGGTGTTTTTGTAAGAATGGCGTTAATTTTACATATTTTATCAGCAAAAAATACTGAAGCTGTTGAAAGAATAAATTTAAATGAATGTTGCACAAATAAATTATGCATAACAAATCACGAAAAATATTTGCCCCATTATTTTAAGAAGAATAAAAATGATTATTTCTGTGAATATTGCAGTCGAGAGATTAAATTATGAAAAATATAGTAATATTATTTGCTTCGCCACATAAAACTGGGAAGACAAGTGATCTTTTAAATGTTTATTTAAAGAAATATCTTCAAAATTTGAATGACAATTTTAAAATCGACACTATATATATTTATGATCAGAATATTTTTCCTTGCATTGGATGTAATATATGCACAAAAAATAATGTTTGTCCACAAAATGCAAAAGATGATGTTAAAAAAATATTTGAGTGTCTCTTAAAGTCTAACCATATAGTAGTTGCATCACCAGTTTATTTTTCAGGCTTTCCTTCCCCAATGAAAGCATTAATAGATAGGGCGCAGCAACTATATAACAAAAAAGTAAACAACGGTAAAATAAAAAACTTAAAATTAAGAACAGGTGCTTTGGTGGCTACTTGTGGCTCAAATAATAAAAATAATATTATTCCATTACGGGATTGTTGTAAACAGTTTTTTGACTGCTTAGATACTAATTTTTTAAATCAACTATATTCGACAAATACCGACAATCTCGATGATATAAAAGTATATAATAAAACTTAAAAGGAGGAATATAAAATGAGTATTTTAACTTGCGATAGCAAAAATTTTCATGAAATTGTATTACAATCTGATATTCCAGTTTTAGTAGATTTTTATGCTGACTGGTGTGGCCCATGTAAAATGATGGCGCCTATTTTAGAAGAACTTAGTCAAGAATTTGAAGGTAAAATAAAAATAGTTAAAATAAATGTAGATAGTAATCCAAATCTTTCGTCTGAATATGGCGTAATGTCAATTCCAAACATGATACTGTTTGAAAATGGAAATCAAAAAGAAAATATTGTTGGAGCACGTTCAAAGCAAGATTTAATTAACCAATTAGGATTATAAAAAATAAAAAAGGCAACTAAAAACCAGTTGCTTTTTTTATTTTAGTTTACATTTGAATTATCATCTAAATGCTCTTTTATTTTTCTGATTACTGTTTTTAGTGCATATATTCTTGCAAATAGTTTATCATTAGCAGGAACAATGTTCCAGGGAGCAAACTCAGTTGAGGTTTTTTCAATCATTTCATCTACAGCCACGTTATATTCATCCCATTTTGCTCTATTTCTCCAGTCTTCAGATGTTATTTTCCAATTTTTTGACGGAGTATTTTCACGTTCTTTAAAGCGTTGCAACTGAACATCTTTGCTTATTTGAAGCCAAAACTTAACAATTATAAAACCGTTTTCATGTAATTCTTTTTCAAAAAAGTTTATTTCATTATAAGCTCGCTTCCAATCACTCTCCGGCGTTATATTTTCTATGCGTTCAACCATTACCCTACCATACCAACTACGATCATATATAGCAACATGGCCATTTTTAGGCATTGTTTTCCAAAATCGCCATAAATAGTGATGATTTAATTCAATATCAGTTGGAGCAGATATAGGAATAACATTGTATCCTCTAGCATCTAATCCCCCTGCAACACGTTTAATCACGCCTCCCTTGCCTGCTGCATCCCAGCCTTCAAAAACAATTACCATAGGTATTTTTTGACAATATAACACATTTTGTAATTTAAATAATTCCTTTTGTAGTTTTTTCAATTGCTCTTTATACTCTATATTATCCAAGCTTCTGTTCAAATCAACTTCATTTATTTTATTGGTGTTGACAAAATTAAATTTAGCATCCAAAAAAAATTCAGCAGCCTGATTTCTCACCTCGATAAACTCATTACTAAATGCTTTTTTAACCGAATTAACTATTGCATTATATATTGCTATGTTTCTATTTCTCTTAAATGTTCCATCTACAATGTACCACGGTGAAAATTTATAGTTAGTTTTTTCTAAAATATAGTCCATTATTTTTGCGTGGCTTTCATATTTATGATTTTTATTCCAATCTTGTTTTTTAACTCTCCAAGCAGTGCTCTTATCTTTAGATAAATTTTTAAGTCTATGATACTGCTCTTTTTTTGATATATTTATATAAATTTTTATAATAAGCGTTTTTCCACTTACTAACAATCGCTCAAAATACTCTATGCTGTTTAATTTTTCATTAACATTTTTGCTATCAGATGAATTTTGGTGTTTTTCACAAACATTAAATAAATCTTGATACCACGACCTGTCCATAAAGCATATTTGTCCATTACACGGAATTTTTTTCCAATATCTCCACATATCCGGCATTCGAATTTCAATATCATTAGGCTTAGTAATAGAATATGTTGTAAAAAATCGAGGATCTAATGATAGAATGGTTTGACTTATACTATGACCTTTTCCTGAAGTAGAAGGCCCTTCAAAAAGCACTATAACAGATAAATCTTTTTCTCTCATTTTTAGTTGCAAAGATGCCATATTATTTTTTAATTTATTCAATTCTTCTTTATAAATTTGCTTTTCCATTTCATGCTCATAATTAAATTCATCCAACATATAAAAACACCTCTCTATTCATTAAAACACTCTTCAAATTGTAATATTCTATGCAAATTATAACTCCATTTTAAAAAAATCACAACAATTTAAACAAAACTAATTAAACAATGTATTTAAATTGCAAAATCAAAATCAATATGATATAATTCTGTTGTGTTTTAATTTTGCTAAAATGGGTAGAAAGGGTGATTTTTCATAAAAAAATTTGCCTATATATTAGTATTTGTTATGTGCGTAGCTTTAACAGGATGCAGTAAATTAAATTATAACGAAAAATTACTTCGTCCACCAGAACTTTCTGGCGAATATCAATCGATTTTTAATACCCTTCAATCATCAGCTTCATTACAAACACTATCGTTACAGCCTCCTACATCTGGTGAATATAGATCATCTATAACAATATACGACAATAGTGTTGATAATTCAAAATATGCAATTGCTTTTTATAAAAACGAAGTTCAACAAATAACAGACAAAATTAGTTTGAGAATGGGAATATTAAATAAAGCAAATGGCGAAGACTGGCAATGCATTTGGGATATTCCATGTGAAGGTGAATCTATAGATCAAATTATATTCATGAAAGATAGTAATAAAAATAATATATATATGGTTGTCGGATATATGTCAGAGCAAAATGCCCAAAACAAATATTGTATATATAATCTTAGTTCTAAAAACTTTAAAAATATTTATACTGGCGAATACAAATTAATGACAATTTGTGATATAAATTCAGATGGAGTAGAAGAATTAATAACTATCGGAAATTATGATAATAATGATGTAAACTCTCAAGAACAAAACGTTGACAACAATATTTCAAATCAAAAAAAAGCTACAAAAGCTATTATTAATTCTATATCTGATAATCATGTCACATCATGGGGAGATACTAAAACAAACTCCTATGTTCAAAAATATACTAATATCAGTATAGATCAAAAAACATTTGGCAAACCTGCCATATTCATCGACAATCAAATATCTAATAACCTATATACAACAGAAATATTAACTTTTGAAAATAACAAATTAAAAAATATTACATTTCAAAACACAGCTGAATCAACATATAGATATTTTGCGCCATTTTCATATGATATAGATAATGACGGGGAAATTGAAATACCAATAATAAAATCTTTTCCAGGCTACTATATTCACTACGACGACGAACAGCAAACATTTCAGCCTTTTATTACTGCTTGGCATAAATATAAAAACAACAAAATGGTTAAATTATTCGACACATATATAGATTATGTGCATGGATTTGGCTTTATTTTACCAGACAGCTGGAAAAACAAGGTAAGTATTAATCAAATAAATGAAGATGAAATAGAATTCTTTGTATTTCATGATTCGCTACAAGACAATAGTGAAAAACTCTTCAAAATAAAAGTGGACTATAAAAAAGACAAAAATAATATTCCTATTAACTACACTATTTTAAAATCAGAAGGAGCACTTTTATATTTGGTAAGTTTCAACGACGAAATTCAATCATCTAATTCAGAGTTTGCAATTTCATTGGAAAAATTAAAAAATAATTTTTTTATAATATCTAAATAAAAATATTTTTCTTTACTTATGGAGGATTTTAATGAAACAAATTTTAGTTTGTGAAGATGAAGACGCAATTCGTGATTTTATCGTAATTAACTTGAAACGATCTGGCTATAATACTGTTGATGTTTCTAATGGAGAAGATGCTTTAAAAGTTTTTAATGATTCAAGTAAAAATTTTGATATAATTCTTATAGATATAATGATGCCTGGAATCGACGGATTTGAAGTATGTAAACAAATTCGAAAAATCAATGAAAATGTAGGAATTATAATGCTAACAGCTAAAACACAAGAAATGGATAAAGTTAGAGGATTAATGCTTGGAGCTGACGACTATATATCAAAGCCATTTTCTCCTTCTGAATTAATTGCTAGAATCGATGCAATATATAGAAGAGTGGTTATGGTGAATAGCAACTCGAAAAAAGTTGAAATAATAAGATCTGGTCCATTTGAATTTAACACTAAAAGTCGCATGCTAACTAAAAACGGCAGAACCATTGAGCTAACACAAGTTGAATATCAGTTAATGAATCTTTTTTTAAAAAAACCAAATACTGCTCTTGAAAGAATGCAAATTTTGCATCAAATATGGGGAAAAGATTATTTTGGAGATGTGAAAATAGTAGATGTTAATATCAGACGCCTCAGGATGAAAATAGAAGATGACCCTTCACTACCTACTTTTATACAAACAGTCTGGGGATATGGATATAAATGGGGAGAAAAATAAAACAACCTATTCTATCTTAATATATAAATTGAGGATTAAGGTGAGTCTACTTGAAAATCAAAAGCATTACACACAGATGGGTTCTTAATACTTTTGGTGTTATAACGTTAGTTTTAGTAATTATAAATATAATATTTATTGTTCACATTAAAAGATATTATTACAATTATGCCGAACAAACTCTTGCACTAAGTGCTGCATCAAATGCACATACAATTCAATCTATGTCTAATACTTCTAGAGGACTAAATTTAGAAATTAGAAACTTGATTGAAAATTTTTCTAATTCAGATAAAATGGTAGCAATTGGCTTAAATTTTTACGGTGATGTTGTAGCATCTTCTGATGGAATTTTGACAAATTATTCTGATTATTTTTATAATTATAACAACATAACATCATCACTAAGCGACGACACATATAATACAGGATATTTAAATAATGGTGAACATATAATGACATATACAAAAAATATTTCTACAACAAATTCTGAGTTTTCTTCCATAATATATGTCGTATCATTAAATGAAATAGACTCTTTAATAACGAATTTAATTATAATATTAATACTGATTAGTTTGCTTGCAATATTTTTTGTTATAATTTCAGGAACCTTTTTTGTTAACTCTTTTGTTATGCCCGTCCGTGAAATTAGTAAAGTAGTTAAAAAAATAGCTAATGGAAACATGAAAGTTAGAATTAATAAAAAATCCAATCATGAAATTGAAGAATTATGCTCTGCTATCAACTATATGGCAGATGAACTATCTAACTCGGAACATATCAAAAATGAATTTATATCATCTGTATCACACGAACTCAGAACCCCACTAACAGCTATTAAAGGCTGGAGTGAAACAATTTTAAATACAACTTATAATGACAAAGAAACTTTGAGTAAAGGAATGGTTGTCATTTCAAAAGAAACAGCGAGACTGTCTGATATGGTGGAAGATCTTTTAGACTTTTCTAAAATTCAAAACGGCCAGTTCCACCTAACTAAAAATAAAATGGACATTTTTGCGGAATTGGAAGAAACCATTCTAATATACACTGACATTGCCGTTCGTGAAGGTAAAAAGCTCATATATAATGAACAGTCTGCTGTTCCTGTAATATATGGTGATAAAAATAGGATTCGTCAAGTTTTTATAAACATTATAGATAATGCAATTAAATATTCCGATCAAGACGATACTATCACAGTTGATGCATTTGTAGACGAAGATTATGTCACAATAATAATTAAGGACACTGGATGTGGAATTGCTAAAGAAGATTTGCAAAACATAACTAAGAAATTCTTCAAAGCAAATAATACAAAAAAAGGATCTGGAATAGGATTATCTGTTGTAGAAGAAATAGTTAAACAACATGATGGTAGTTTGAAATTTAATAGTGTTGAAAATGAGGGCACTGAAGTTACAATTTCACTCCCGCTTTATAAAGAAAATGATTTGTAAAATAAAGCTTAATATAATAATATATGGAGATGTTATATTATGAACAAAGAAAAAAGAAAAAGTAAAATAGGCGGTCAGGCCTTAATTGAAGGCATTATGATGAGAGGCTTAGATAAAGTTTCCATGGCAGTGAGATTGCCTAACAAAAAAATAGACATTGAAACATGGAAAGTAGACAGCTTAATTAATCCAAAATGGTATAGAAAAATTCCTATTATACGAGGAGTAGTTGGCATGGTTTCCTCTTTAATCCTAGGATATAAATGTTTAATGAAATCCGTAGAAAAGGCCACTGCAGAAGAACAAGATGAAGATGATAATACTAACAATGAATCTAAAACAACTAGTGCTTTAGTTAAAATCTCCGGAACAGTTGGAACAATTCTGTCTTTGGTGATTTCAATAGGACTGTTTATGTTCATTCCAGCATTATCAATAAAAAGTTTAGGTTCTATTATTAGCTTAAACCAATTTTCTAAGTCTATTTTAGAAGGCGTTTTGAAAATTGCAATATTTATAGGATATTTATCTATCGTATCACTTATGCCAGACATAAAACGAACATTTCAATATCACGGAGCTGAACACAAAACAATTTCATGTTACGAAGCAGATTGTGAGCTTACAGTAGAAAATGTAAAACAGTTTACAAGATTTCATCCAAGATGTGGAACGAGTTTTTTGCTAATCGTTCTTATAATTTCAATTATCGTTTTTTCGGTAATCACATGGGACAATTTGCTTATTAGAGTTATTTTAAAGTTTTCATTATTGCCAATAGTAACAGGACTTTCTTACGAAATAATTCAACTAGCAGGTAGACACAACAATATTTGCACTAGAATTATATCTGCTCCTGGACTATGGCTACAACGAATAACCACTCGCGAACCAAATGAAGATCAAATTGAAGTTGCAATTGCTGCTTTTAATGAAGTAATTCCTAAAAACAAAGAGGACGATAAATGGTAATTCAAAAGCTTAGAAAAAAATTAAACAATATTCTCAAAGAAAAAGAAGATTTTGCTTTTGAATCTGATATTATTATTTCACATGTAACAAAACAGTCAAAACATAGTTGGCTTTTTCAAAAAGAAATTTCAGATCAGGTTTTTATAGAATGTATCGAATTAGCAAAAAAACGAGCTGACGGAATGCCTTTACAGTATCTAATTTCTGAATGGGAATTTTATGGAATACCAATAAAAGTTGGAAAAGGCGTTTTAATTCCAAGGCCAGACACAGAAACTTTGGTTGATGTTGCTCTTAAGTTAACTAATCCCCATGCGAAAATAATTGATCTTTGCGCTGGTAGTGGATGCATATCTGCAGCAATTGCAAAAAATCTTCCAAATTCACACATTACATCAATTGAACTATCAACACAGGCTATTTCATATTTAAAAAAAAATTTATTGCCATTTAAAAATACTGTTGAAATATTAAATGACGATGTTTTAAATAAAAAAACTGCTGAAAAATTTCAAAATATTGATATGATTGTTTGTAATCCACCATATTTAACACTTGAGGATATGTCTAATTTACAAAAAGAAGTAAAGTTTGAGCCCTCTATGGCTCTTTACGGCGGAATCGACGGGCTATTATTCTACAAACAAATTTCGAATATATGGAAAAAATCGTTAAAAAAAGATGGATGGATTATATTTGAAATAGGCTGTTCTCAAAAGCAAGATGTTTTAAATATACTTAGTCAAAATGGTTTTATAAATACGAAATGTATAAAAGATTTATCGAATAATGATAGAGTTGTAATAGGCCAAAACTCAATTAAATATAGTTAAAATTTTATAAAGGGAGATTATTTATATGGCTAAAAAAACAAATGTAAAAAAAGAATTTAGTAAAGACGATTTATTATCAGATAAGAGAAAGGCTCTTCAAACAGCTCTAGATCAAATTGAAAAAAATTTTGGTAAAGGCGCAATAATGTTACTTGGTAGTAATCAATCTTTAGATATTGAAGCAATTTCTACCGGGTCTTTAAGTTTAGACATTGCATTAGGAATTGGCGGTGTTCCTCGTGGAAGAATTACTGAAATTTATGGTCCAGAGTCTTCTGGTAAAACCACTGTTGCTCTGTCTATTGCTGCTCAATCGCAAAAAAATGGAGGAACTGTTGCCTTCATAGACGTTGAGCATGCTCTAGATCCAAACTATGCTAAAATTTTAGGCGTTGACATAGACTCACTACTAGTTTCACAGCCAAACTCAGGAGAACAAGCTTTGGAAATAGCTGAAACACTAGTTCGTTCAGGTGCTGTTGATGTAATTATATTAGACTCTGTTGCTGCCATGACAACTAAAGCTGAAATTGAAGGAGATATGGGAGATAGCAATATTGGTCTTCAAGCAAGATTGATGTCACAAGCTATGAGAAAGCTAACTGGAATTATAAGTAAAACAAATTGTGCTGCAATATTTATTAACCAAATTCGTGAGAAAATAGGCGTAATATATGGTAATCCTGAAACGACTCCCGGCGGACGAGCTTTAAAATTCTACTCTTCTGTTCGAATGGAAATAAGACGTGGAGAGCAAATTAAAGATGGAACAAAAGTTATAGGAAATAAAACAAGATGCAAAATTAGCAAAAATAAAGTTGCTCCCCCATTTAAAGAAGCTGAATTTGATTTGCTATATGGAATTGGTATATCTCACATGGGAGAAATTTTAGATATGGCAGTTAATCTAAATATCGTTAACAAAAGCGGAGCATGGTTTTCATATAAACAAGAGCGTATAGGCCAAGGTCGCGACAACGCTAGAACATATTTAAAAGAGCATCCTGAACTTGCCAATGAGATAGAACAGCTTGTTAAAGAAAATATTTCTAAAATTAATATAACTTCCAAAAAAAATACTAAAGCTGCAGATAAAGCCATGGCTAAAGCAATAAAATCTTCGAGCAAAACATCTACTATTGAAATTAATGAGCCAAAACTAGATATTGTTCCAGATGCAGCAGATTTTGAATAATGAGTATAATAACTATAGGCAAGAAAAAAGGAAATTATTATCGCGTATACTCAAATGATGATTTTATTGGCTTTTTTCATATAGAAACTATTACATATTTTAAAATTAAAGATGGAAAATCTTATGATGATTCATACATTGCAAAATTTAGCCACGAAGGACAAATCAAATATGCAAAAGATAGAGCCTTGTTTTTGCTAAGCTACCGTGATTATTCTGAAAAAGAATTAATAAAAAAGTTGCAAAAAAATGTTTCAGCAGAAATAGCGAAAATCACTGCAGAAAGAATGAAAGAATTAGGTTTAATAGACGATAAAAAATTTGCAAAAAACTTAGCCAGTAAGTTAATTTTAAATAAAGGCAGAGGCATAAAAAGAGTACTTTATGAAATGGAGCTGAAAGGCATAAAAAGAGAAGATGCTTTGGAGGCTATAGATTCAGTACAATTTAATAGTGTAGACCAAATATCGGAAACTATACGAAAAAAATATACGGATAAATTAGGTGATTTTAAATCTAAAAATAAAGTGATTGCAGCTTTTTTAAGAAAAGGTCATTCTTATAATGACATAAAAAGTGCTATAGATATTGTTGAGCAAGAAATTGAAAACCAATATTAATTTATAAATATTAGGAGAGAATAAATTTAAATGATGATAAAAGTTGGTATGGTGTCGTTAGGTTGCCCTAAAAATCAAATAGATGCAGAACATCTTTTAAGCGATATATCTAGAAATAGTCGTTTTAAAATTGTTAATAATCCAGATATTGCTGATGTCGTTATTATTAACACTTGTGCTTTTATAGAAAGCGCAAAGCAAGAAGCAATCAATACAATTTTAGAATTTGCGGAAAAGAAAAAAGAAAATTTAAAATCAATAATTGTAACAGGTTGTTTAGCTCAAAGATATAAAAACGAAATTTTAGAGCAAATTCCCGAGGTTGACGCTGTTTTAGGCTTAGGGTCAAATCAAAATTTACAAAATGCAATAATTGATTCCTTGCAAGGCAAAAAAATTGCTAAATTTGGAGTAATTGAGTCGCTTTGTTTAGACCATGACCGAATATTAACAACTCCTTCTCATTACGCATATTTAAAAATTGCAGAAGGATGCGATAACCATTGTACATATTGTGCTATTCCAAAAATTAGAGGAAAATATAGAAGTAGGACAATTGAAAGCATCTTAAAAGAAGCTAAATGGTTAGAACAAAAGGGCATAAAAGAATTAATACTTGTAGCTCAGGATACAACATATTATGGCTTTGACATATATGGAAAATATGCGCTATCTGATTTGCTACAACAAATATCTAAGTTAAATTTTAAATGGATACGATTTTTATATGCATATCCCGAAAAAATAGATGAAAAATTACTAACGGTTATAAAGGAAAATGATAATATTCTTCCCTATTTAGATTTACCGATTCAACATATCAATAATGATATTCTCAAAAAAATGAATCGCAAAACAACAAAGCAACAAATTCTTGATAAAATAAAGCTAATAAAGTCTATTTTGCCAAATGCTATTCTCAGAACAACTCTAATTGTAGGCTTTCCAGGAGAAACAGAAAATCAATTTAATGAACTTGTTGAATTTGTTAAAACGTCTGATTTTAATAGAATTGGTTGTTTTCCATATTCTCAAGAGGAAGAAACAGCAGCAGCACTTCTTCCAAATCAAATACCAAGTGACGTTAAAGAAAAGCGCGCTGAAACAATAATGATGGAAACAGAACTTTTACTTGAAAAGCATTGTCAATCTACAATAAATAAAAACATTGAAGTTATAATAGATTATTTTGAAAATGACTATTATGTTGGCAGAACCACAGCGGACGCCCCAGATATAGATTGCTGTGTTTATATTAGTTCAAATTGCAAGCTAAACGCTGGAGACATAGTTAAAGTTAAAATATATAAAACAGAGTACGGTAACCTTTTTGGTGAATATACAAAATAAATAAGGAGAATATTTTGTCAATGAACCTTCCAAATATGCTAACTATTTTTAGAATTTTGCTTGTTCCAATATTTGTATTTTTTATGTTAATAAATCCAAATGATAGTTTTTACTTAACGATGTCTCTAATTATTTTTATATTAGCATCATTAACTGATGCAATTGATGGGAAAATTGCTAGGAAGTATAATTTAATTACTAATTTTGGAAAATTTATGGATCCCCTCGCTGATAAAATACTAGTTATGTCTGCTTTGCTTTGCCTACTAAATTTGAAATTAATCGATGTTGTTATTGTTATTATAATTTTGTCAAGAGAATTTTTAGTAACATCAATTAGATTAATTGCTAGTTCAAATGGTAAAGTAATAGCAGCGAATTCTCTTGGAAAGCTGAAAACAATTTTGCAAATTTTAGCAATAATATCATGTTTAATATTTAAAATTTGTCCATATAACGATGGTTTGTTTTGGACTTATCAATTGTTGTTTATATTATCTGCAACAATAACTATTATATCTGGCGTTGTATATCTGTGGAAAAACAAAAGTTTTATATGTGATATAAAGTAATATTTTTTCTCAGATGAGTTTAGATACAAGAACAGTTATATCGTCTATATGTTTAGGATCAGAGCGTTTTTTAGCGCTCTCTATTATTTTTTTTGCTATTTGATCTGCACTTTTATTGTAAATTAAATTCAACTCATCAGATATCCATTCTGTCCCAGATGATGTTGCGCCATCCGTTACCATAACAATAATATCCCCCTTAGACAGCTTTAGTTCTTTGCTGTCAAAATTTATTCCCTGAATTATACCTATTGGTAAGCTTGTACACCCAAATTCCGTAACATTTCCTCTTCTTACAACATAAGAAGATGTTGCTCCCGCTTTTACAAATTTAGTCTTACCCGTATATAAATCTATTGTGCAGGTATCTATGGTTGCTAAAGATTCTTCCTTAGACTTAATTGCAAAAGACAAATTTAAAAGTTTTAGGGTAGAATTAAAACCAAATCCTGTCTGAAGAAGTCGCCTCATGGTTGAACAAGTCATTAAACTATCTACAGCAGCTCTGCTTCCATTACCCATGCCATCGCTTAATAACATATGTGCAAATCCTTTGCCATCCATAAAAAAGTCATAACTATCACCACAATATGTATTACCATTAGGTAGCGTTTGCATAACTGCAAAATCTACACTTAAGGAAGCCATTTCAAAGAATGATATTTTATAACTTTTATTAGCTTTTATTATTGTTGGTAATTCAAGTTGTCTGCCTATAGATTCACTTATAACTTCAACTATTGAATAAATTTCGTTCTTTACGGGCAATTCATCTAAATATAAATCAATAGTAAGATGATCAAAGCGGTCTAAAATGCAAGAAATTCCACTGTATTCGATTCCCTTATCTTTTAAAACATTTTTAACAATATTAGTTGTTTCATTATCAATTTTTTCAAAGTCAGCCAATTCCTTGCTCATTTCCATAAGCAAATCAGACATTCCAGTAAATTGCTCTGTTGCTATAGACCTTGCTTCGTTAATTCTTCTGGAAGTCTGCTCTTTGCATAAAAAGTCTCTATATCCTAAATTTATAGACTGAATTAAACCATTTATTTTACAGCATTTCTGCTTTAAAAATATTGGAAGATTTTCTGGAATAATTTTTCCATTCTGCCTTAAAATGCCAGATACTTTATTTAAAGAGCGCATAGTTTCATTGTAAGAAGTAATCCAGCAAAATGTGTTTAACCCACAGCTTTTGCATACATCATTTGCAGTTTTTACATATATATCTGATATGTCTCTATATGTAATTTTATCCAACTTTTTTGCGCATTCTTGAATATTATCTTGCAAGTCTAATAATGTTTTAGCTGTAAACTGCAGTTTTAAAGACATATCATCATTACCAATGAAATTAGAATTAAAATTTTTTAAACTATTCTTTCCTATAATATTTTTAAAAATATCTACAGGTATTATACAAGCCACACAAGCCGCTATGCATATTTCAATAAAACTGTTTATACTAATTCCTCCGAAAAATCCACATCCAAGCAAATATGTTCCAATGAACACAACAGATTGCACAGCTTTTCCCAAAGGCTTAAAAATTCCAGCAATAAAACCAGAAACAGTAATTATGGCTCCAATTATTGCAAAATCTTTAGTGAAAAGAACTAAACCAATAGTTGCTACAATTCCAACAGCTGCCCCACCACTAACACCAACTAAAATAGCTGCTTGAATTACTAAAATAGCAGCCAACAATCTGCCAAAGTTAAAATTAGAAAAATTTAAATTACACAAAGAAATTAAAACCGCAACAGCAATAATAGATAATCCTATAAAATCAGATGATTTTCTTACATTAAAATTAACTTTTTTCAAACTACATTTAAATAAAACTGTAAAGCTTCCAATTAATATTACTTCTGCATATATCATAATAAGTGTTCCAAACCCTACTGGATGCATAATCATAGAAATAATACTTGGCGTTGCAAAAGATATAATAGAAAAAATTGCATTCCAGAAATTAGATTTAACGTCAAAAAATATTTTTAAAATTATACCTATAACAAGCGCACAAATATACACTTCGCCATTAAAAGTGTTAAAGCAAAATATTGCTCCAAATATTCCACCTAGAAAAGAAAAGATTGCTAATTTTTTAGGCAAAGACATAGAAAAAGCAATACAAAATGGTGAAAACATTCCCGCTATTTTAGCAAAACTCATGACAAATCCAATAATAAAAAAGCAAATTTTTTCTATAACTTGTGCCATACTTTCAGTACCCGTATATTTTAATATTTTCTCTTTCATTTCCACCATCCTTTTACATAAATTACAATCTAAATATTTTTTTAATAATCATACACCTCGTTTTTTAAAAATCATGTCAATGTTTGCAAACAAAAAATTAGTGCATAAATAAAAACTAACAATGCACTAACTTTAAATTTAAATATTCTATTTTAATTATTAGGCCTATATTCTTTCATCCAATATAGAAACATTTTGCTCTCTAAACTGCCCAAAAGTTGATGTATTTATAGCATCTCTAATTTTTTCCATAAGAGTATTGTAAAAGTATAAATTGTGCATTACACAAAGCCTGGATGCTAAAACTTCTTTTGATTTAAGTAAATGTCTCAAATATGCACGAGAATATCTTTTACAAACCGGACAATCACAATTAATGTCTATAGGATTGGAATCAGTTTCATATTTCAAATTTAATAAATTTCTAACTCCATCCCAAGTATTTACATGCCCGTGCCTTGCATTCCTCGACGGCATAACACAGTCAAACATATCTACACCGCGATATACGGCCTCAATTATATTTCCTGGCTTTCCCACTCCCATAAGATATCTTGGTTTATCTTCAGGCATAAACGGTTCAACCTGTTCTATTATTTCATACATTTCCTCTTTGGTTTCTCCAACTGCCAGTCCTCCAATGGCATATCCATCACAATTTAGCTGAGCTATTTGATTCATATTCTTTTTTCTTATGTCTGCAAAAGTTGATCCCTGATTAATTCCAAATAAAAGTTGATTTGGATTTAATGTTTCTTGATTGGAATTTAGAATCTGCATCTGCTTAAGACATCTTTCAAGCCACCTAACAGTTCTATCACATGATGCTTCTGTATAGCTTCTTGTTGATGGATTTTCAATGCATTCATCAAATGCCATAGCTATAGTTGAACCCAAGTTAGACTGAATTTGCATACTCTGCTCAGGACCCATAAAAATTTTTCTACCATCCACATGTGATGAAAAATATACTCCCTCTTCCTCAATACGACGAATTTTAGCTAAAGAAAAAACTTGAAATCCTCCACTGTCTGTTAAAATAGGTCTATCCCAAACCATAAGCTTATGAAGCCCACCCATTTTTCTAATTACTTCATCTCCAGGCCTAATATGTAAATGATATGTATTACATAATTCTACTTGACATTTTAAATTCATCAAGTCCCACGAAGAAAGCCCACCCTTAATTGCAGCTGAAGTTCCAACATTCATAAAACATGGTGTTTTAAAAACTCCATGTACAGTATTAACTTCCCCTAATCGAGCGGTATTTTCTTTTTTTATTAATTTAAATATACTCATATTATATATCTCCAAGCAACAATTTTAAACTAAATATTTCATAGATAAATTTTAAACAATCACCATAGCATCACCAAAACTGAAAAATCTATATTTTTTATTAACAGCAATTTCATAAGCTTTCATAGTATTTTCATAACCAGCAAAAGCACTAACTAGCATTATAAGAGTGCTCTCAGGAAGGTGAAAATTTGTAACTAAACAATCAACAACATTAAACTGAAAACCTGGATATATAAATATATCAGTCGACCCACTGTCTTCACATACACAATCATTCTTTAAATAAGAACTTTCCAACGTTCTGCAGCTTGTTGTTCCAACACAAAAAACTCTCTTACCATTTTTTTTAGTCATATTTATTAAATCAGCAGTTTTTTGAGGCAAATAATAATTTTCAGAATGCATCTTGTGTTTAACTATTTCTCTAACTTTAACTGGCCTGAATGTTCCTAGGCCAACATGCAATGTAACATATCCAATATTAATCCCTTTATCTTTCAACTTTTCTAGCATCTCTTGTGTAAAATGCAACCCTGCAGTCGGAGCAGCTGCCGAACCAATTTCACGTGAATATATAGTTTGATATCTTTCATTGTCGTCTAACTTTTCTAAAATATAAGGCGGCAAAGGCATGCTCCCTATTTCATCTAATATGGAATAAAAATTTCCATCATAATAAAATTTAACTAATTTTTTTCCGTCCCCTAATTCTTCTAGTACTTCTGATTTTAATTTATCTGAAAAATTAAAACACGTTCCCACTTTTGCTTTGCGAGCTGGTTTACATATAATTTCCCAAACATCATTTTGCCTTTGCTTTAGCAAGAGATATTCTATAGACCCTCCCGTTTTTTCTCTTTTACCATATAATCTGGCGGGCAAAACTCTAGAATCATTCAAAATTAAGCAATCACCTTCATCTAATATATCGCACAAATCATAAAATTTTAAATGTGATATATCTCCAGTTTTTCTATTTAATTTAAGCAATTTAGAATGATCTCTTTCTTTAACAGGATGCTGAGCAATTTGATCCTGCGGTAATTCAAAATAAAAATCCTCTGTTTTCATAAAAAATTGTCCTTTACAATGTTCGATTATTTTTTTACATAATCCACATAACATTATAGTTTATTCAACTCATTTTGTAAAACAATATTGTTTTTATTAAATCTTTTATTTTATGCCAATTTTAACAAAAATATGTCTAAAAAATCACAACTTGACATTATCATTTACAAATGATAACATGAAACATGCTTAATTATTGTATAGATAATATTAGTTAATATAATATATTTAAACTAATTTATAATTTGATTTTTATTTATTACAATTAAAATATATATAACAATATTTAGCTAAAAATCATATAAAGCTAATATGGAGGTTCATTATATGAAAACTTTTAATGTTGGAATTATAGGTGCCACAGGCATGGTTGGCCAACGATTTTTGATATTATTGGAAAATCACCCTTGGTTTAATGTTAAAATGCTTGCTGCATCTAGCAATAGCGCTGGAAAAAAATACGCAGATGTAATGAATAATAGATGGAAATTAAATAAACCCATTCCAGAATTCGCTAAGAATATGATAGTTTTAGATGCTCAAAAAGATATCAAAAAGATTGCTAATGAAGTTGACTTTGTTTTTTGTGCAGTAAACATGAAAAAAGAAGAGATAAAATTATTAGAAGAAGCATATGCTACCTATGAATGTCCTGTAATTTCAAACAACTCTGCTAATAGAAAAACTCCCGATGTTCCAATGATTATTCCAGAAATAAATCCAGATCACGCCAATATAATACCATATCAGCGTAAAAGACTTGGAACAAAAAAAGGCTTTATTGCGGTTAAGTCTAATTGTTCAATCCAAAGCTATGTTCCTGCAATATCTCCACTTCTAAAATATAAGCCAACAAAAATATTAGCTTGTACATATCAAGCTATATCTGGAGCAGGAAAAACTTTTGATAGTTGGCCCGAAATGAATGATAATGTTATTCCTTACATTGGCGGCGAAGAAGAAAAATCTGAGTTGGAGCCGCTAAAAGTTTGGGGAAACTTGGAAAACAATCAAATTAAACCAACAAATTCTATTTCAATAACAACACAATGTATTCGAGTTCCTGTGTCAGATGGCCATACAGCCGCTGTTTTCGTTAGTTTTAAGGAAAAGCCTACAATTGAGCAAATAAAAAGTCTGTGGGATGATTTTGCTGGCAAACCTCAATTATTAAAATTACCAAGTGCTCCTAAAAAATTTTTAAATTACTTCGAGCAAAACGATAGGCCTCAAGCCAAATTAGATAGAGCCTTGGAAAATGGAATGGCCATAAGCATTGGCAGATTAAGACCCGATACACAATATGATTATAAATTTGTTTGCTTATCCCACAACACTATTCGCGGAGCGGCTGGCGGCGCTGTTTTGATGGCAGAACTATTAGCTGAGCAAGGTTATTTAAAATGAATATATTGGCAATTTTTAACAACAATTAAATGAAATGAGGAATTCACATGAATAATGTTTTATTTGAAGGCGCTGGAGTGGCGCTAATAACTCCTATGAAAGAAGATGGCTCAGTTAATTATCAAAAGTTAAAAGAATTAGTAAATTGGCAAATTGAAAACAAAACAGATGCCATTATAGCTTGTGGAACAACAGGTGAATCTTCTACATTAGATGATAAAGAGCATCGCAAAGTTATTGAAGAAGTTGTAAAAGAAACAAACGGCAGAGTTCCTGTAATTGCTGGAACAGGCAGCAATAATACTCAATATGCTATAGAATTATCAAAAGAAGCTGAAAAATTAGGAGCTGATGGTGTTTTAATTGTTAGTCCTTATTATAATAAATCATCTCAGCTAGGTCTTGTTAAACACTATTCCGCCATTGCAGATAGCATAAATATTCCTTTAATTATATATGATGTTCCATCAAGAACAGGATGTAAAATAAGCATAGACACATTTAAAACTTTGGCTAATCACGAAAATATTGTTGGTGTTAAAGCAGCATCTGGCGTAATATCTGATATTGCGACATTAGCAGCTGAATGTGGCGATAAGCTTACAATATACTCTGGTAATGATGATCAGATCGTTCCAATCATGTCGCTTGGAGGAAAAGGAGTTATTTCGGTTATTTCAAACGTTATTCCTAAAGAAACACACGATATTTGCCAGCTATATTTAGACGGAGAATGCCATAAAAGTACGAAAATGCAACTTGACTTTATTGATCTTGCTCACAAATTATTTATAGATGTAAATCCTATTCCTGTAAAAGATGCTATGAACATGATGGGAATGGAAGTTGGCCCTTGTAGGCTGCCGCTGTGTTCATTAGACAAAAATAAAATGGATATACTAAAATCCTGCTTGAAAAAATATAACTTGATATAAATTTTAATTTTAATATAAAGGAGAATCGAGTTTTGGTTTCAATCATTTTAAGTGGTGCTAATGGAAAAATGGGACATGTGGTTGCTGATCTTGTATTAAATAATGAAGAATGTAAAATTGTCGCTGGCGTGGATGTTAGCGGCAAAAATGAATGTGATTTCCCTGTCTATAAAAATTTTGATAATATAACAGGAGACGTAATCATAGACTTTTCTCATCCTAGTGCTTTAGATAGCATATTAAATTTTGCAATAAAAAACAAAATTGGAGTTGTTTTAGCAACAACAGGCTACTCAAAAGAACATATAGACAAAATAAAAGAAGCTTCAAAAATAATCCCGATTTTTTTTACTTTTAATATGTCTTTAGGAATAAATTTATTGGTGAATTTAGCGAAAAAAGCATATTCGGTATTAGGTGAAAATTTCGATATAGAGATAATTGAAAAACATCACAATCAAAAGATAGATGCTCCCAGTGGAACAGCAATAATGCTAGCGGAAGCAATTAATGGGGAAGCTAACAATGCATACAAATTTGTGTTTGACAGACATAATATTAGACATGAAAGAAATAATAAAGAATTGGGCATACATACCATTAGAGGCGGAACAATAGTTGGGGAGCACGAAGTAATTTTTGCTGGCAAAGATGAAATTGTAACCCTATCTCACAGCGCAAGAAGCAAAGATATTTTTGCGGTCGGCTCAATTAAAGCTGCTTGTTTTATTAAAGATAAACCTGCTGGATTATACAATATGAGTCACTTAATCTCTTAATAACAAATTAAAAATAGACACCAAAAAATATGATGTCTATTTTTAATTTGTATTTTACATTATATCTGGCGCAGGATATTCTTCTCCAAATGTTTCTACTGTAACTTTAACCATTTTTTGCGGATTAATTGGCTTGTCTCGTGAGTCTGTTTCTTGATTAACTATAAAATCCACTTCATCGAGTCCACCAATCACCTTACCAAACGCAGCATAGCTTCCGTCTAAATGTGGTGCATCATCCACCATTATAAAAAATTGCGAACTAGCACTATTTAAATCATATGCCCGTGCCATAGATATAACACCTCGTGTGTGGTTCAAGTTATTTTTAAATCCATTACTGCTAAATTCTCCAAAAATGTTTTTGCCAGATCCCCCCGTTCCATTGCCTTGGGGATCACCACCTTGAATCATAAAACCCGGAATTACTCTATGAAAAATTGTATTATCATAAAATCCATTCTTTACCAAATTAACAAAATTTCTAACAGTATTAGGAGCTATTTTTGGATAAAGTTCAACTTTTATTTTATTTTCATTTTCCATTTGAATTGTAACTATAGGATTTTTCATTATAATACCTCCAAGTTAAATATACAACTAGCGAAAATCTTATCACAAATAAAAAAATATTTCAATATATACATTTAAATATTTCTAAAACATTTAAAAATTAAAAGGAGTAATCTAAATTGCAAAAAGCAAAAAGTCATAAAAGATTAATGCCACTATATATTTTAAATATTTTAAAAAAACATACCGATCAAGACAAACACCTTCGTCAAAAAGAAATAGTAAAATTACTAAATGCTTCTTTCAAAATTAATTGTGAAAGAAAGTCAGTTGCAAGAAATATTAAATATTTAATAGATGCAGGTTTTGACATACGTAATGAAAAAGGATATTACATAGTAGACCAGCAATTTAATGACTGTGAAGTTAGTTTAATGATTAATAATATTTTATATGCTAAATATATACCAAAAAGTCATCGTAATTCGTTAATTGAAAAACTATCGTCCCTAGCTAGCAAATCATTTCGATCAAATTTAAATTATAATAAATTTCTAAAAGATTCTTACTCTCAAAACACACAAATTTTTTACACAATTGAAATTTTAAATCAAGCTATAATAGAAAATAAAAAAGTAAAATTTCAATATAATTCATATGAATGCGACAAAAAATTACATCCTATATTTTCTGAAAAGTTCACCATCATGCCATATAAAATTATAATTTCTAATGGTTGGCCATATATATTAAGCAACAACAATTTATCATTCAGACTAGACCACATAACAAATATTGAAATAATTGAACAAAAAAGCCAATATAGTTTCAATTCTAGTCTGTCTTCTTGTTTTAGTAACAATTTAAATAATAATACAATTGTGAAATTTAGAGCTAAAAAAACAATAATAAATGACATAATGGATCAATTTGAAAATTTTGAATTTACAGGCGAATGTAGCAATTATTGTTATGTTAAAGCTAATGTAGACATCAATACTATGTTTTATTGGAGCTTTAAACACGGTACAGATATAAAAATAATTTCACCCCAAACCTTAAAGCAAAAAATTAAGCATGCAGCTCAAAACTTAGTAAACCAATATATAGAATTGGATAAGCCCGCATCTTCCTTAATTTTAAGTTCATTAAAAAAACTAAGATTATATCCTACTTCTTAAGATTAATAATAAATTGATTCTTGATTATTGTAGTAAAATGTTGTACAATTTAATGTAGATGATTATTTTTGTTTGAGGGGACGGTTCCCGTGCATAGGAAAATGGTGTTTATTTCAATAATCTTGAATTTTCACGGGGTTTTTGCAGCCTTTTTGCACGCTAACAATATATTCAATTAGAAACTGCAAGTAATTTGCAGTTTTTTGTCTTGCAAACAAATAATTAAAATAAAAATATTTTTCTTATAGTGGAGGTTTAAGATGCCAAAAAAGAAAGTTGCAATTATTATGGGAAGTGATAGCGATTTGCCCATCGTAAAAAAAGCTATAGACAAGCTAAAATCATTCGATATACCCACACAAGTTCAAATTATTAGCGCTCATAGGACGCCAGATTTAGCTGCAGATTTTGCTAAAAATGCAATTTCTAACGATGTTGGAGTTATAATAGCCGCAGCTGGAATGGCAGCACATTTAGCAGGAGTAATTGCTGCACACACTATTCTTCCAGTAATTGGCTTGCCAATAAAATCAACACTAGAAGGTTTAGATTCTTTACTATCAACAGTTCAAATGCCTCCTGGAGTTCCTGTTGCCACAGTAGGAATAAATAATGCAGACAACGCAGCTATTTTGGCAGCACAAATTTTAGCAATAACTGATAGTGACGTTAGCTTAAAATTAGCTCAAATGAAAGAAAACATGTGCAATCGCGTAATCGAAAAAAATAAAAATTTAAAATAAAAAGTATACATATAATCTATGTCTTGGGAGGACAATCATGGAAAAATTAAATCAGCTATATGAAGGAAAAGCAAAAAAAGTATATTCAACAAATGACGATAATTATGTTATTGTATCTTACAAAGACGATGCTACAGCATTTAATGGAGAAAAAAAAGGAACCATATTAGGCAAAGGCGTAATAAATAATAGGTTAACAAATCATTTTATGCAAATGCTAGAAGAAAATAACATTCCAACACATTTTGTTAAAGAAATTTCTGACAGAGAAACAATTGTTAAAAAAGTTGAAATAGTTCCTTTAGAAGTTATTGTTAGAAATGTTGCAGCAGGTTCTTTTTCAAAAAGATATGGAATTGAAGAAGGAACCATATTAAATCAACCATCATTAGAATTTTCACTCAAAAATGATGATTTGGGCGATCCTTTAATAAACACATATCACATACTATCTATAGGAATTGCAACTCAAAAAGAAATAGATCTTATTGAAGATTATGCATTTAAGATAAATTCTCTACTAAAAGAGTATTTGCTAAAATTTAATGTTGAACTAATAGACTTTAAACTTGAATTTGGAAAAACATCAGATAATACAATTGTTTTGGCTGATGAAATATCACCAGATACATGTCGCTTCTGGGATGTAGATACTCATGAAAAATTAGACAAAGATCGTTTTAGAAGAAATTTAGGCAATGAAGAGCATGCATATCAAGAAATGCTTAAAAGAATAATTGGAAAATAAAAATTTAAAATATTAAAAAAGGATAAGTTATATTATGAAAAATTCTTTACACGAAGAATGCGGTGTATTTGGAATATGGACAAAAGAAAGATCTTTAGATCCCGCTAGAAATGCCTATTTTGCCCTATATGCTCTGCAACATAGAGGTCAGGAAAGTTGTGGAATAGCTGTAAACGATAGGGGTGTTATATCTCACTATCGTGATCTTGGCCTTGTTTCTGAAGTTTTTACAGAACAACAAATTAACAATCTTGGCGAAGGAAACATGGCAATTGGTCATGTTAGATATTCAACTTCTGGCGTGTTAAATTGCTCGAATGCCCAGCCTCTTTGTGTTCAACACATTAAAGGCCCGTTGGCTATAGCTCATAATGGAAATATAACTAATGCATCTGAACTAAGAAAAAAATTTGAATTAGGCGGTGCAATTTTTCACGGAACAAGCGATACGGAAGTTATAGCGTATGCAATTACTTTAAACAGATTGAAAACATCATCAATAGAAGAAGCTGTAAAAGAAACTATTAAAATATTAAAAGGATCATTTAGTATAGTAGTTATGTCGGCTCAAAAATTAATTGCAGCTCGTGATCCTATCGGTTTTAGGCCGCTATGCTTAGGCAAAAAAGACGATGGATCAATATTGTTTGCATCAGAAAGCTGTGCTTTTGCTACAATAAATGGAAGATTTGTTAGAGATATTAAACCTGGCGAAATGGTTATAGTTGAGAAAGGAAATATGCGATCTGATACTTCTTTATGTAAAAAAAGAGGAAATATGTGCGTATTTGAATACATTTATTTTGCAAGACCAGACAGTATTATAGATGGTGCTAGCGTCTATGAAGCTAGAATTAAAGCGGGAAAATTTCTTGCCATAGAGCACCCTGTAGATGCCGATGTTGTAATAGGCGTTCCAGATTCTGGCTTAATTGCTGCTCAAGGTTTTGCTATGCAAAGCAACATCGTTTACTGTGATGGTTTTGTTAAAAATAAATATATTGGAAGAAGCTTTATACAACCAACCCAGAGTATGCGTGAAAATGTTGTTAAAATCAAATTAAATGTTATAAAATCTACAGTTAAAGGCAAAAAAGTTGTTATGGTCGATGACTCTATAGTTAGAGGAACAACCAGTAAAAGAATAGTTTCAATGTTAAGAGATGCTGGAGCTAAAGAAGTTCACATGAGAGTTTCGTGTCCTCCTTTTAAAAATCCTTGCTACTTTGGAACAGATATAGACAGTCGTGAAAACTTAATTGCTTGTAAAATGAGTATCGATGAAATTGCAAAACACATAGGTGTTGATAGTTTAGGCTATCTTAGCATAGAAAGTGTTAAAAAAATTGCAAATTCAGAGCAAACTGATTTTTGTGTTGGATGCTTTAGCGGAGAATACCCTTCAGAGCCCCCAAAAGAAACAAGCAAGAATAAATTTGAACAAAAAATTATTGATATGTAAATTGTTAAATATTTAAAAATAAATATGCTTAATGAAAGGTGTAAAATGGATAGTTATAGCAATAGTTATAAAAAAGCAGGTGTTGATGTTACTGCTGGATATAAATCAGTTGAACTTATGAAATCACATATATCAAAAACTAATATTCCAGGTGTTTTTAGCGATATTGGTGGATTTGGAGGTATGTTTGCTCCAGATCTGTCAAATATGTCTAAACCCGTTTTTGTTTCTGGAACCGATGGGGTTGGAACTAAAATAAAAATAGCTATGCTTTTAAATAAACACGATACTATCGGCATAGATTGCGTGGCTATGTGTGTAAACGATATAATTTGTAGCGGTGCTAAACCTTTGTTTTTTCTCGATTATATCGCTTGTGGAAAAAATTATCCCGAAAAAATTGCAACAATAGTTTCTGGAATAGCTGAAGGATGTGTTCAATCTGGCTGTGCATTAATTGGCGGCGAAACAGCAGAACATCCTGGAATGATGCCTGAAGATGATTATGACTTGGCAGGTTTTGCGGTTGGAGTTGTTGACAAAGAAAAAATAATTTCAAACCAATCTCAAGAGCCTGGAGATGTTTTAATTGCTCTTCCATCTTCTGGAGTTCACTCAAACGGTTTCTCTTTAGTAAGAAAAGTGTTTGACGTAGAAAATGCTGACCTTGAAAGTAACTTCGGAATGTTGGAAAAAAGTTTAGGAGAAACTCTTATAGAGCCTACCATAATATATGTTAAACCAATTTTGAGCCTCTTAAACAAAATTGATGTAAAATCTATTTGTCATATAACTGGTGGCGGTTTTTATGAAAATATACCTAGAACACTGCCAGAAAACGTTAATGCTAAAATATTTAGCTCTAATTTAATAATTCCAAATATTTTTAACTTAATAATGGAAAAAGGAAAAATTTCAAAGCGAGACATGTTTAACACATTTAATATGGGTGTTGGCATGACCTGCACAGTTTCTAAAAATAATGCCGACAAAGCAATTGAAATATTAAAGTCAGAAGGAATAAATGCCTACGTCGTTGGAGAACTTCAAAGTGGAAACAAAGGTGTTGACATTATATAAAAATTTGATTTATATCCATACATAAATGCGGAGGTTTGTTTTGAAAAAAATAACAGTATTAGTTTCAGGCGGAGGCACAAATTTACAAGCTTTAATATCTGCTTGTCAGGAAGGAAAAATTAAAAACGGAAAAATTTCACTAGTTTTGTCATCTAATCCTAATGCATATGCGATAGAAAGAGCTAAAGCAGCTAACATAAGAACTGTTGTTGTAAACAGAAAGAAATATAGTGATGCTAAAAACTTTAATGACGAATTATTACATGAGTTAAAAAGAGAAAATCCTGATATAATCGTTCTTGCTGGTTTTATGTGCATTTTAGATAAAAGAATAATAGAACATTTTAAAAATAAAATAATAAATGTTCACCCCTCACTAATACCATCTTTTTCAGGAAAAGGATTTTATGGGTTGCACGTCCATGAAGCTGCTTTAAAACGGGGAGTAAAAATCACAGGAGCAACAGTGCATTTTGTAAATGAAATACCTGACGGTGGACCAATTATATTACAAAAATGTGTCCCAGTTTATAATGCAGATACTCCTGAAATTCTTCAAAAACGGGTTATGGAACAAGCAGAATGGCTGATATTGCCAGAAGCTGTCTCTCTAATCTGCTCAGAAAAATTTAATATTAAAAATAACATAGTAAATATAGAGGTATAAAATGAAAAGTATAAGCGAAATAATTTCTTCAAACAGTTATCCGGGTCGTGGAATAATAATTGGTGTTGATGAAAGCCGTTCAAATGTTGCAATTGCGTATTTTATTATGGGAAGAAGTGAAAATTCACGCAATAGAGTATTTGTTTTAGATGATGAAGATGTTAGAACAAAGGCTTTTGATGAATCTAAACTAACAGATCCAAGTTTAATAATATATAAGCCTGTTCGTGTAATGGGTGGAACTACAATAGTTACAAACGGTGATCAAACAGATACAATTTTTAATGGTTTAAGAAATGGTAAAAGTTTCGAGCAGTCGCTAAGAACTAGAACTTTTGAGCCAGATGATCCAAATTTCACTCCTAGAATTTCTGGAATCGTAACACTAAATGATACAGATGCAGAATATAAATTATCTATACTAAAAAGTTGCAACGGAAATAGTAGTTCAGTCCAAAGATTCTTCTTTGAATATGACAAACCTCTATCCGGCCAAGGTCATTTTATCCACACATATGTTAAAGATGCTAACCCTCTACCAAGTTTTAAAGGCGAACCTCATCTTGTAAAAATTTCAGGAAATTTAGAACAATTTGGAAATGATATATGGAATTCATTAGATAGTGATAATAAAATCAGTTTGTTTACAAGATTTATTAACATAAAAACTGGAGTTAGTCAAACACGAATAATAAATAAAAATATTTGAAAGGAAAACAAAACATGAAAGAATTTCTGCTTAAATATGGGTGTAATCCTAATCAGTCGCCCTCAAAAATATACATGAAAAATGGACAAGATCTGCCAATTACAATATTAAATGGCAAGCCAGGATATATAAACTTACTAGATGCTTTTAACAGTTGGCAATTAGTTCATGAATTAAAAGTTGCTACAGGATTTGCTGCTGCAACATCTTTTAAGCATGTTAGTCCAGCGGGAGCCGCTATAGGAACTCCTATGTCTGATAATTTAAAAAAAGTATGTTATATAGACGACTTAGATATAACATCTGAAGTTGCATTAGCCTATGCTAAAGCCAGAGGAGCAGATAGAATGTCTTCATATGGAGATTGGGTTGCGCTATCTAACACATGTGATGAACAAACAGCAATGATATTAAAAAGAGAAGTTTCAGATGGAATAATTGCTCCAGGATATACTGAAAAAGCACTTGATATATTGAAAACTAAAAAACGCGGAAATTATAACATAATTGAAATAGATGAATCTTATGTTCCTGATGAAATTGAATCTAAAGAAGTGTTTGGCATTACTTTTGAACAAAAGAGAAATAATTTGAATATAACAAGCGATTTATTTAAGAATATTGTTACTGAAAATGTAAAAATTCCTAAGAGTTCAATTTTAGACCTGATAATTTCTATGATTACTTTAAAATACACTCAATCCAACTCAGTGTGCTACGTAAAAAATGGAATGGCAATAGGAATAGGCGCAGGCCAACAATCTCGAGTACATTGCACAAGACTCGCCGGAAATAAAGCAGATATTTTTTGGCTTAGACAACATCCTAAAGTAATGTATTTACCATTTTTGCCTAACATAGGAAGAGCTCAACGAGATAATATTATTGACGTATATATATCAGAAAACAATCATGAATTCTTAAAAGATGATAATTGGAAGAAATTATTTTTAGCTAAACCTGAGCCATTAACTATTCAAGAAAAAAGTGCATGGATTTCACAACAAGAAAATGTTTCTTTAGGTTCTGATGCATTTTTCCCATTTGATGATAATATAGAAAGAGCTAAACAATCTGGCGTAAAATATATAGCTCAACCTGGAGGCTCAATTAGAGATGAAGATGTAATAAAAGCATGTAATAAATATGGAATTGTAATGGCGTTTACTAAATGTCGCCTATTTCACCATTAATTATTTAAAAGGTAGGTTTGTTTTTATGAAAGTATTAGTAATTGGTAAAGGCGGAAGAGAACACGCTATAATACGTGCTCTTAAAAAGTCAAATAAAGTTAAAGAAATATATTGCGCTCCAGGAAACGGCGGAATTTCGTGCGATGCAATTAATGTTCCAATAAGTGAAACGGATAAAGAAGGCATAAAAAACTTTGCGCAAAATAACAAAATAAACTTTGTAGTTGTTGCTCCAGATAATCCTCTTGCAGATGGCATGGTGGATGCCCTTGAGTCTATTGGAATTTCTTGTTTTGGCCCAAATAAAAAAGCAGCTCAAATTGAATCTAGTAAGGTTTTTGCAAAAAAATTAATGAAAAAATACAATATTCCTACCGGAGATTATGAAGTTTTTGATAGTTTTGATAAAGCAATAAACTATATTAAAACTCAAAATAAATATCCCACAGTTATTAAAGCAGATGGGCTAGCTCTCGGAAAAGGTGTTATTATTGCTAAAAATTTTGAAGAAGCTGAAAACGCTGTTAAAGATATAATGGTAAATAATAAGTTTGGTGAGAGTGGAAACAAAATAATTATTGAAGAATTTTTAACTGGCCCGGAAGTGTCTGTATTATGTTTTACTGACGGAAAAACTATAAGGCCTATGATTTCTTCAATGGATCATAAACGAGCATTAGATGGCGATAAAGGCTTAAACACAGGAGGAATGGGTGCGGTCGCTCCAAACCCTGCCTACACTAGTGATATAGAAAAAGAGTGCATGAAAAATATATTTATGCCAACAATCAAAGCTATGGAAAAAGAAGGCTGTCCTTTTAGTGGATGTTTATATTTTGGCCTTATGATAACAAGCAATGGCCCAAAAGTTATTGAATATAATTGCAGATTTGGGGACCCAGAAACGCAAGTTATTTTACCGCTACTAGAAACAGATTTATTTGATATAATGGAAGCAATAAGCAAAAAAGAATTAGAAAAAGTGGAAGTAAAATTTGCAAATAAATATTCTGCCTGTGTTGTTTTAGCATCCCCAGGATATCCTGAATCATATCCCAAAGGCATCACTATAAACGGCCTAAATAAAGATGGACAAACAGATGATTTAACCATATATCACGCAGGAACTATTTTAGAAAACGATGAATTTAAAACATCGGGTGGACGTGTATTATGTACATCAGCTGTTGGCTCAACTTTAAATGAAGCTATAGAGAAAGCATATAATGGCTTGAAAAAGGTTAATTTTAATAATGCTCACTATCGTAAAGATATTGGCCAAAAAGCACTAGCTATTATAAAATAATTGAATGTAGCAAATTAAACCGCAAAAAAGATCACACCTATAAATTTTCAGTGCGATCTTTTTTATTTTTTAGCCTAATTTTGCAGTAACAGTTGTTGTATTACCATCACGATAAATTTCTATGGGGACTTCTTCATTAACATTTATGTTATTTTTTATTATACTACCCAAAATTTCAGCACTTGGAGTAGCTTTGCCGGCAACTTTTGTTATTATGTCTCCACGCTTAATTCCTGCCTTTTCTGCCGGAGACCCTTCGCTAACACTATCTACTACAACGCCGCTAGGCATACCATAATTGTTTAATATTTCAGGGGTATATCTAAGATCCATTTTTATTCCAAGAGTAGGCTTTGCTGTATCTTTACGCGAAATTAGAAAATCTGCTATAGATTTTACTGCGTTAGATGGTATTGCAAATCCCATTCCTTCAAGACGCGTATCCACTAATTTAGAATTAACAATGCCAATCAATTTTCCAGTTCCATCAACTATTGCTCCTCCAGAATTTCCGGGGTTAACCGCAGCATCTGTTTGTATTAAAGTCATTTCAACGCCATTTTCTAGTTTGATTTTCCTGTTAAGTCCACTAATAATTCCCTTGCTAACAGAACCAGCAAATTCCAGTCCAGCCGGATTACCAATGACAACAGCAGTTTGACCCACTCTAACAGCATCAGAATTTTCAAACTCTACGGGCGTCAAATTTTCAGCATCTATCTTTATAATTGCAATATCCGCTCCCGCATCATAGCCAATAATCTTAGCACTCTTTTCATCTTTAAGATCAGAATATGTAAATACACTCACCTGTGCGTCTGAGCTTAAAACAGCGCTTTTAATAACATGGTAGTTAGTAATAATATAACCATCTGAAGTATATATAACTCCCGATCCTTCAGAAACTGCTTCTGCTTCATCAGGTGTTTTCAGCCAAGGATATCTGGAAGATTTACTAGATTTAGCCTTTATTTGTATTCCCACAACAGAAGGAGAACTCTTATCAGCAATTGCTTCTATATTCGACTTATAAGAATCGTCTATTTTCATATCTGGATTATAAGACCTGACTATACTATTAGTATTAAACATGCCGCTAATATTTGTAATTACAGAACCCAATATTCCTCCAAAAATCGAACAACCTATCCCAACAACTATTAGCAAAATTACCATCTTAAGTCCATTATTACCATTATTAGAACTACCATTGTTGGTTGCATTATTACCATAAGTATAATTCCTTTTTTGATAAGAATTTACATTATATGCTTTACCTATATTTTCATTATCATCCACTTAAAAACGTTCCTCCTTTCAATAGATTTATACACTAAAAACAAAAAATTATTCAGTGATTTTTTATAATTGTCATTAATTAATTGATTAAACTAATTTTAAATATTTTCCACTTTTTCAAAAAAATCATTCAATGTATAATAAATGCATAAATATTTGACAACTATACATGATATTATATCACAATACTACATATTTGTCCAATTTAAAAATTTATATGGATTTTTTTAAAAAAGTATGCTAAAATTAATAAAATAAATTAACCATATAATATAAATATTAGAAGGTGTTGTATATGGCAAAAGATGCTCTTAACAAAATAATTCAAGCCGAAAAAGAATCTAAAGAGCGAATAGAAAAGTGTCATCAAGAATGTAATATAAAGCTTCAAGATGCAAAAATATCTGCAGAAAATATAATTGAATTGCAAATAAAGAAAAATAAACAAAACTATAAGCAACAAATAAATGATTATTCTTATGAAGCAGAAAAAATAAAAAATGACTTTAAAGCAATGGTTGATTCTCTGTGTTGCAAATTAGATGAAAAGTTTGATATTAACTCTCAAAAAGCTGTTGATTCAATTATAAATCAACTTATGCAAAATGTGTAAGTATGAAAGGAATAATTTAAAATGGCTATTTTAAGAATGAAACCATTTTTTCTCATTGGTGTTTTGAAAAATAGAAAAAAGATTTTAGAAACATTGCAAAAATTAGAATGTGTTCAAATTGAACCAGTGTCTGATTTTAAAAAAATAGATCCACACCAAACAATATCTCAAATAGATTCTATGATACGTGATGCCGATCGTGCTATAGAAACTATTGAAAAATATTCTGATAAAAAAGATAATTTTCTTAAATCACCTAATTTTAAATCACCTGAAAAATTAAATGTAGATATTGCAAAGTCCGATAATCTACATAAAAGAGTAAAATCTGTTTTGAAATCAGTGTCAAAAATCGAAAAAATTCAAAACAAAATTAATAAATTAGAAAATGAATCTCTCGCTTTGTTTTATTACCTATCTTTAGATTTACCAACTGATATTCAAAGTACTAAATATACAAATATTTTAATAGGAAATATTCCAGGCTTTTGGAACAACGCAAGTCTTTTAAACAAACTAGGTGAAGATGTATATTTTGAAATAATAGACGCTAATAAATTGCAAACTTCTGTGTTTTTCATAATACCCAAAAATATAGACGAGCGAGTTCGAAAAATTTTATTAGACATTGGTTTTTCCCAACCTCCATTTTCTTCTACTAAAAAAACTCCAAAAGAAAAATCAGCCTCAAATAAAAAAAAGATTTCTAAATTAAAAGAAGAAATTCTAGAACATGAAAATAATATTAAAAGTGTTTGCAAAGAATATAAAAATATTCAAGATTTTGCAGACTGCTTAAGGCTCCGCAAGGAAAAATATGAAACAATATGCAAAATTGGTCTAACAGATAATACTTTTATTTTAAAAGGATTTGTAAATCCAAAATTTGAATCTAAAATAAAGGAAAAAATCGAAAAACAAATAGGTGCATACATTGAAATATCTCAGTCAGATGAATCTTCTCCGGTTGATTTTTCAAATAATTTCTTTGTTTCTCCAGTCGAAAATATAACTCAAACATATTCTATGCCATCCTATGATGATATAGATCCCAATCCTATTATGTCGTTTTTTTACTACATATTCTTTGGAATGATGTTTTCTGATGCCGGATATGGCCTTGTTTTATCTGTGGTTTGTGGGTTTTTGGCCTTCTTTAAAAAATTTGAAAAAAGCAAAAAAGCTATGTTTAGAATGTTCTTTTTCTGCGGCATATCTACGACTTTTTGGGGCTTTATGTATGGAAGTTTTTTTGGAAATGCAATAGACACAGTGGCTAAAGTGTTCTTTAACTCAGATTTTTCCCTTGCGCCGCTATGGATAAATACTGTTACTGAACCGCTAACACTTCTTATTTTTAGTATTGTTATAGGGCTAATTCAAATAATAATTGGATTGTCAATAAAATTTTATACTTTAGTTAGAAAAAAGAAATTTATTGAAGCCGTTGCAACAGTTTTAGACTGGATATTAATTTTACTTGGCGTCGGAATTTTTGCAACTGGAAAAACAATTAACAACGATGTTGTTTCTATGGCTGGTTTAATTTTATCAATACTGGGAACAAGTTTAGTTGTTCTATTGGGCGGATATAAAAATAAAGGCCCAATGAAAATTCTTGGTGGAATAATTAGCCTTTATGACATTACGTCATACATAAGTGATGCGCTGTCTTACTCGCGTCTTATGGCATTAGGCATTGCAACAGGAGTTATTGCAAATGTGGTAAACATATTAGGAAGTATGGCTGGCAATGGGATATTAGGATTTATTATATTTATAATAATCTCTATATTAGGACATGCGATGAACTTTGGAATAAACATATTAGGAGCATATGTTCATACAAACAGACTACAGTATGTCGAATTTTTCAGTAAATTTTACGAGGGAGGCGGAAAAAAATTTGTTCCATTTGGGATGCATACCAAATATATAAAATTTTTAAATAAAATTAAATAAAATCAAATTACATGGAGGAATTAATTATGTCATTATTTTTTGCGTTATTAGGAGCTGCTATTGCAGTTGCTTTTGCTGGTATAGGATCTGCTAAAGGAGTTGGCGTCGCAAGTGAATCGGCTACGGGAATTGTTGTTGACGATCCTAGTAAATTCGGAAAGCTTTTGGTTTTGCAACTTCTCCCAGGAACTCAAGGATTATATGGATTTATTGTAGCAGTTATGGTTCTTTTAAACACCGGAATTCTGGGCGGAAACGCGCCAACTGACATTATGACCGGCCTTTTATATTTTGCTGCTTGCTTACCTATAGCAATAGGTGGTCTTTTCTCAGCTATGGCTCAAGGAAGAGTTTGCTCTTCAGGAGTGAATATAATTGCTAAAAAACCATCTGAAAGTTCTAAAGCAATTGTTTCTGCATCGTTAGTTGAACTGTATGCACTTCTAGCATTTATAGTTTCTTTCCTAATGGTTATAAACATAAAATAGTAAAGGGAGTGTATTATAGTTATGGACGCTCTACAAAATATAATAAAATCTATTGAAAAAGATACTGAAGATAAAATAAATAAAATTAAAGAAAAAAATGATATAGAATGCAAAAAAATTATATCAGACGCTGAAATTGTTGCAAAAAACGAGTGTGAACAAAACGAGTTGAACATCGCACGCAAAAAAGAACAAATATTATCTCAAGCACAAACTTCGAATGCAATATTTAAGAACAAATCTATTTTAGAAAAAAAGCACAACTTAATCGATAAGACCCTTAATATAGCAATGGATTATTTTCATGGTATTGACAGCGAAAAATATTTCATGTTTTTTGTAAAGTTAATTAATAAAAATCTACCAAGTGACAAATTTAAATTAGTTGTGGGCTTTGAAGATTTTGCACGAATTCCTGATGACTTTTTAACAAATATATGTACAAATAATGGTTCAAAAATAGAATGCGAAAAATCAGATAAATTTAGCCATGGTTTTCAGATTATTTCATCAAAGTCTATAATAGATTTGAGCATAGAATCCATATTCGCTGATAATATAGACTTATTGAGGTCTATTGCATCTAGTGTTCTTAATTTAGGAGAAGTAAAATGAAAGATACATCTTATGCATTCGCTGTAGGATATATACGCGCACTTGAAACTCATTTATTAACTAAAGCAACTTACAACAATTTAGAAGAGTCTCTAAGCTTAGAAGACTTTTCAAGTAAATTGCAAGCTGTAGGATATCCTATTGAGCATTTTGACAGTTTAGAATCATTAAATTCACAACTTCAAAAACATTTTATTGATAATTGTGAATATATTAGACAAATTTGTCCATCTAAAGCTCCATTTAAGTGGTTATGGCTAAGAAATGATGTGGCTAACTATAAAGCTGTGCTTAAGTCAGTTTTTTCCGATAGTCCTTGGCTAAATTTGATTTCATATCCAAATTCAATTGATCCATACATCATGGAAAAATGTATAAAATCTAAAAATTTTGATAACATGCCAGATTTCTTTAAACAAACATCGTTAGGTGCTTTTGAGATCATGTCTAAAACTTTAAACATAAAAAAGACAGAAAATTATATTGATCAAAACTTATATAAAATTATGCTCAATTTAGCACATAAAGATGAGTTTTTATTAAACAGAACTAAATTAGAAATTAATTTAAAAAACCTAAATATGGCTATAAGATATTTAATGTTTAACCAAGATTTGCAATATCTTAGTGAAGTGTTAATTGAAGGCGGAACTATTGACTTAAGCCAAATTGTAAAATCTGCAGAAGACGGTCTTAAAAATGTTGCCGCGCTATTTGAAAAAATTAACATAAAAAATATATATGATAATATTTCTAAAGATCCTCTTTATATTGAGCAACTATCTAGCAGCATAATAGATAAGTTCGATGAAACATATAGATCGTCAGCTTTTGGATTTGCTCCCATTGTTGCATACATTAAAGCTTTAAAAAATGAACACACCATTTTAAAATCAATTGCTGTAAGTTTGCTTTGGAAAAATGTTAATAATAAATTACGAAAGGGATAGGGACTAATGCATAGAATTGGTGTTATAGGAACAAATGACAATATTAAGGCTTTTTCAATGTGTGGAATAGATGCTTTTCTTGTTAAAGATAAATCTGAAGCCACAAAAATAATAGACAAACTAGCCAGTCAAAAATTTGCTATAATATTTGTGACAGAATCTATAGTAAAACAAATTCCAGATACTATTTTAAAATATAAATATAAGCTTACACCTACAATAACTCCTATACCCGATTTACTTCCAGCTAAAGGTCCTAGTTTTGCTAGTGAATCTTTGGCAATTGACGTTAAAAAAGCAACAGGCAGCGACATTTCTATAAATTATACGGAGGATTAAATATGACTCAAACTAAAGGCACTATAGTTAAAGTATCAGGGCCATTAATAGTAGCAGAAAATATGAAAAACACCAACCTATTTGACATGGTTAGAGTTGGCAAATTAGGTTTGATAGGTGAAATTATTGAGATGCATGGAGATAAGGCCTCAATACAAGTATATGAAGAAACTTCAGGCGTTGGTCCAGGAGAAGATGTTATTTCTAATAACTACCCTCTTTCAATTGAATTAGGTCCTGGCCTAATTGGTGGAATATATGACGGAATAGGTAGGCCTCTTGTGTCAATCAGAGAAAAAGCTGGTGAAAGGCTAACAAGAGGAATTGATGTTCCAACTTTAGACAGAGAGAAAGTGTGGAATTTTACTCCTAGTGTAAAAGTAGGAGATGAACTTTTTGCAGGAGCTATATTTGGCCAAGTTCAAGAAACGTCCGCAATTATTCATCATGTTATGCTCCCTCCTAATATATCGGGAACCGTTATTTCAATAAATTCAGGAGATTTTAAAGTTAATGATGAAGTAGGAAAAATAAAATTAGAAGATGGATCAGAATATAAATTAACGCTAATGCAACGTTATCCTGTTAGAAAATATCGTCCTATTAAAGAAAAACTGCCTCCAAATACTCCACTTGTTACTGGTCAAAGAGTAATAGATACTTTATTTCCTATTGCAAAAGGAGGCGTTGCTGCGGTTCCTGGTCCATTTGGTAGCGGAAAAACTATTGTTCAACACCAACTTGCAAAATGGGCAGACGCAGACATAATAGTCTATATTGGATGCGGTGAGCGCGGAAACGAAATGACAGACGTTTTAAACGAATTCCCTGAAATTCAGGACCCAAAAACTGGAAAAACTTTAATGGAACGCACTGTTTTAATAGCTAATACATCAGATATGCCAGTTGCAGCACGTGAAGCTTCAGTATATACAGGAATTACTATAGCTGAATATTTTAGAGATATGGGCTATTCTGTTGCTCTTATGGCAGATTCTACTTCAAGATGGGCGGAAGCTCTAAGAGAAATGTCGGGAAGATTGCAGGAAATGCCCGGTGAAGAAGGATATCCTGCATATTTAGGAAGCCGGCTAGCTGAATTCTATGAACGCGCAGGAAGAGTTATTACATTAAATGGAAAAGAAACTGCTCTTTCGGTAATAGGCGCTGTATCCCCTCCTGGTGGAGACATTTCAGAACCTGTATCCCAAGCTACATTGCGTATTGTTAAAGTTTTCTGGAATCTTGATTCACAGTTGGCATATAAGCGTCACTTTCCTGCAATAAACTGGCTAAAATCTTACTCGCTTTATTGGGATAGAATAAAAGATTGGTTTAGTGATAATATTTCTGGTAATTGGAGCAATTTAAGAACAAAAATGATTGAACTTCTGCAAGAAGAAGCTAAACTAGAAGAAATCGTTAAATTAGTCGGAATAAATGCAATTAGCAATTCCGATAGAATGAAAATGGAAGCAGCTAAATGTATTAGAGAAGATTTTTTACATCAAAATGCATTTCATAAAACAGATACATATACATCATTAACGAAGCAATTTTACCTTATGAGCCTTATTTTAGAGTATTATGAATTGTCTACCGATGCCATATCGAGTGGAGCAACATCAAGTGAATTGGCAGCTATTCCAGTAAAAGAACAGATTGGACGTTTTAAATACTTTGAAGATAGCGAAATTGAGGAAAAATATAAAGAAATTTCAAAGCAAATAAAAATAGAAATAGGAAAATTAAAAAATGGAGGCGATGAATAATGGCAAAAGAATACCGTACTATAGACGAAGTTGCAGGGCCATTAATGCTTGTTAGAGATGTTGAACATGCCTCTTACAATGAACTAGGTGAAATAATATTAAGCAACGGAAAAAAAAGACTATGCAAAGTGTTAGAAATAGATGGATCTAACGCGCTAGTTCAGCTTTTTGAGTCTAGCGCTGGAATTAACTTAGAAAACAGCAGAGTTAAATTTTTGGGTCATGGCATAGAACTAGGTGTTTCTCGTGATCTTTTGGGCAGAGTTTTTGACGGAATGGGTAGGCCTATCGATAATGGACCTGAAATTTTGCCAGATAAAAAAATGCCTGCAGATGGAGTGGCTATGAACCCAGCTTCTAGAAATTATCCTGAAGAATTCGTTCAAACAGGTATATCTGCTATTGATGGACTAAATACTCTTGTTAGAGGTCAGAAATTGCCTATTTTTTCTGCTAGTGGTCTTCCCCATGCGAATCTTGCTGCACAAATTGCTAGGCAAGCAAAAGTTTTAGGAAAATCTGAAAATTTCGCTGTTGTTTTTGCAGCTATAGGAATAACTTTTGAAGAAGCTAACTTTTTTATAGAAGATTTTAAAAAGAATGGTTCGTTAGAGCGAACAGTTCTTTTCATAAATTTAGCTAACGACCCTGCTATAGAGAGAATAGCTACCCCTAGAATGGCTTTAACCGCTGCTGAATATCTTGCATTTGATTTAAACATGCATGTTTTAGTAATATTAACTGATATTACCAATTACGCGGATGCTTTAAGAGAGGTTTCAGCCGCTAAACGAGAAATTCCAAGTAGACGTGGATATCCTGGATATATGTATACAGACCTTGCTTCTCTATATGAAAGAGCAGGTAGATTAAAGGGCAAAGACGGAAGCATAACAATGATTCCTATTTTAACAATGCCTGAAGATGATAAAACTCACCCCATCCCTGACTTAACAGGATATATAACTGAAGGGCAAATAATTTTGAGCAGAGAACTATATCGAAAAGATATTGTCCCTCCAATAGATGTTCTTCCGTCATTATCAAGGTTGAAGGATAAGGGTATCGGAGAAAACAAAACCAGGGCAGATCATTCTGGCGTTATGAATCAGCTATTTTCAGCATATGCAATAGGAAAAGACGCTAAAGAGCTAATGACTATTCTTGGAGAAGACGCTATATCGGAAGTTGACCGTATATATGTAAAATTTGCGGACGAATTTGAAAAAAAATATTTGTCACAAGGATTTTATACCGATAGGAGTATTCAAGAAACATTAGAAGTTGGCTGGGAACTTTTATCCTTACTTCCAAAAAGCGAGCTAAAAAGAATTGACTATGAATTCATAGACAAATATTATAAAGGAAGTGATTAATATGGCTGTTTTAGACATTAATCCCACTCGAATGGAATTAAATAAGCTTAAGGATCGTCTATTAACAGCTAGAAGAGGTCATAAACTTTTAAAAGATAAGCGCGATGGATTGATGAGAAAATTCTTAGAAACAGCTAAAAAAGCTGCTATGTTTCGAATTCAAGTTGAAAAAAACATATTGAACGCGAATTTACAATTTGAGCTTTCTAAGGCCAACACATCTTCTCAACTTGTAAACACTGCTCTTATTATGTCTAAACAAGACGTAACAGTTGATATTGAAAAATCAAACATAATGGGAGTTTCCACTCCTACTTTTTCAATAAATAAGCGCCATAATGAGTCTGAAAACATTCCATATGCATTATCACAAAATAGCGCACATTTAGATTATTCTATCCGTTTATATGAAACTATACTTTATGATCTTGTTAAATTGTCAGAACAAGAAAAAACAATTTCTATACTTGCTGACGAAATAAATCAAACTAGACGGAAAGTAAATGCACTAGAACATTTAATAATACCTAATTATCAAGATACAATACGCTTTATTACATTAAAACTAGACGAAAATGAAAGAAGTAATATAGCTCGTCTTAGTCGTTCTAAATAAAAATTTAATAACTAAGCAATAAAACGCAGTCATGTAAAGAATCATTATTTTTTACATGACTGGTTTATTTTACGGTCACACTTCATCATCTTTTAGATAATAATACATACTCCCTCCGGAGGAATCTTTTAGTTCAAATTTTTGATAGTCTGGATCCCCATATATATCCTCATAATGAATATCTAATTGTTTTGGTAAGTTTAACTCTGTTCTTGGATAGTCAGTTTCATGCAAGTGAATTAATTTCTCATGTCGGTTACCCCCTCGTTCCCACATATATTTTTCTAAATTAACAAGTACAACTGAGTCCGGATATGCAAAAAAAATTCTTTTCTTTTCATTTCCCTTAAACCCTTGACACAATAGTTCACCACACACCTCTACATTATAAATAGGATATTCAGCAACATTCTCAACTTCTATAACAGCGGCATCGATGTTTTTCCCCAAATAATCGTTTATGGAGTCTTTTATACTCCCTACATTATCAACAATCTCCACCGACAAAATAGGTCGTATGCTCCTTTTGTGTCGTTTTCTCTCCTCCTCTGCAAAAAAATCACTTTGACAAATTGCTATACAACCAACAATTAGTGATCCTACACAACCTAAATATCCGCTAAAAAATTCTAACCAATCTTTCTTTTCTAATTCTGCTCCAGGGCCTAAAAGAAGCCCATTTGCAAAAAGAATATAAATTACCACATACGAAATAATAGCAATGATAATTATTGAAATAATCCACAATTTGCATTTATGCCAAAAAATATTTTTTTTATTTTTTTTATTTTTTTTATTTTTTTTATTTTTATCCATAGTATACCTTCCAAGAAACTTTTTAACTTATCAATTCATTTATGTATATGTCTTCATTCTCGTTTTAAATAACATTAAAAAATAAAGTTTAAAATGGTGAGCTTTATTTTTTACATGACTGTGTTTATTTGTTAGCATTATTAAGAATATTTTTCCATATGCATCATCATAGCAAAATAATGATTTGTATTGGCAAGTATGCCTCTATTATTAAACAATCAATTTCATCTTGTGAAATTACACTCCCACACACTCATATCTAAATATGAAAATTATAAATGATTTATGATTTATATTTGTATCCAGGAGTAGCTATAAAACGAGTACCAACAACTTCTATTAAAAATATGGCTTTTCTGTTTTTACTTTTTTTGATTTTTAACTTTTTAATCCAATCTACAATAGCACACATTCCGATTATAGTACCCACAATTCCTCCTGCAATAGTAGAAATATTTCTTAATAGCATATTATCTCTCCTCCCATATTCACATATATTAATTTGAAATAATATTAAAAAAATAAAGCTCACAGTTGTAAACTTTATCTTTTTGCATTTGCTCAACTATAAAATTATAATTATTTGTATGCCATCTAACATTCATCCGAGTTATTTGACTCTTCTGTAACATCACTGGACTTATCTATATCTTCAACATGTTCCATAGTAATTTCATCAGTCATTATCTTTTTAAATTCATCTCCAGAAATTGTTTCTGATTTAATAAGATACTGAGCAACAACATGAACATAGTTGATATTCTCCGTTAAAATACTATGACACTTGGAATAAGCAGCATCAATAATCTTTCTAATTTCCTTATCTATCTCAGTTGCAGTCGTCTCTGAATAGTTTTTGTTATTATTAAAATCACGTCCCAAGAAGACTTCATGTTCCCCAGTACCATAAACTATAGGACCCATATCCTCGGTGAAACCATATTTTGTTACCATATTTCTAGCTGTGTCGGTAGCGCGTTCAATATCATTAGAAGCACCAGTAGAAATATCTCCCAAAACTATAGCCTCAGCCACACGTCCACCTAATAAAACAACCAAAGATTCTTCCATCTTAGTTTTTAAAATATAGCTTTTATCTCTCTCTGGCAACGACATAGTATATCCACCTGCCATTCCACGCGGAATAATACTAATTTCATGAACAGGATCCTGAGTTGGGCAAAAATAAGTCGCAACAGCATGCCCAGCTTCATGATAAGCTGTTAGTCTTTTTTCGTCTTCATATATAACTCTAGATTTCTTTTCAGGTCCTGCTATAACTTTCATTGTAGCCTCTTGAATATCAGCAGAAGTTATAGCTTTATGGCTCTTTTTAGCAGCTAATAAAGCAGCCTCATTCATCAAACTTTCAAGATCCGCACCTGTAAATCCAACTGTCGATTTAGCAACAACAGCCAAATCAACATCAAAGCCCAAAGGCTTATCTTTAGAATGAACTTTAAGTATTCCTTCCCTTCCCTTAACATCAGGATAGCCAACAATTACTTGTCTGTCAAAGCGTCCTGAGCGAAGCAAAGCAGGATCTAAAATATCTCTTCTATTTGTTGCAGCAATTATAATTATTCCAGTATTTGCACCAAATCCATCCATTTCAACCAGCAACTGATTTAAAGTTTGCTCACGTTCATCATGACCCCCGCCTAAACCAGCACCTCTTTGTCTTCCTACTGCATCTATCTCATCAATAAAAATTATAGCTGGAGAATTTTTCTTGGCTTGGTCAAACAAATCTCTAACTCTCGATGCACCAACACCCACATACATTTCAACAAAATCTGAACCAGATATAGAAAAGAACGGAACATTCGCCTCTCCAGCAACAGCTCTAGCCAACAGTGTTTTACCCGTACCAGGAGGACCAATTAGCAAAACTCCCTTAGGAACCCTTGCTCCTATTTCAGTAAACTTTTTAGGATTTTTTAAAAAGTCAACAATCTCGGCTAATTCTTCTTTTTCTTCATCAGCCCCTGCCACTTGGTCAAATGTAGTAGTTCTTCCTTTTTCAGCAACATGTCTAAAATTACTCTTGCCAAATTGCCCAATTTTTCCAGCACCAGCACCCGAAAATTTAAACATAAACAGAGATAGTCCTATCAACATAAACATAATCAAAACAGTTGGCAACAGTGATATCATCCAAGAATAATCGTGCCCAGAAACATAATTAATTATATTAGATGAATTTTTTAAGTCGTCTTTATGCTTCTCCATCATAATGTTATTAACTGTTTCAACAAAACGCCTAATATCCGGCACTTTATATACATACTTTTTCGACGAATCTTCCTTTAATGTATATTCTAAACTTCCGCCAATGCCATTGCTATATTCCAAAGTTGACTCTAATATTTCATCTTTCTCATAATAATCAATTATCTGATAATATTTAGAGTCATTTTCTAAGCTGCCAGAATGATTCAACATAAAGATGCTCATAAACGCAATGCAAGCAACAACAATTAGCGGAAAAATTATGCCACCATTTCCTTTTTTATCGTTCAAAGCCTAATCCTCCTTGATAAAAATCCAATAAATTTAAAGCAAAAAACACTTTTATAATAAATTTTACAATTTACTAATATTAATATCCAAATATCAATAAAACTCTCTCTGTATTATTATCAACCAAAACTCTTATATCTAGTCCAAATGTATTAACCCAAAACGGCCCTAAATCATCAGACATTACAATCATTTTGCTGCGCTTTAAAAAAGAAACTCTTTTTTCTTGCATTAACACCTTTAATTTTTTAGTAGGACGATTTAAAAGTTTCAATTTATCCCCAGGAATTCTACTTCTAATATGAACATCACCTAATATTTTATCATAATCTGCCACAAAAAGAAACGAATGTTTTATTTTATTAACAAAATAGTCATACTGCTCAATACGGCACTTAATAATATGTAAATTTTTATATAAAAATTCCATATTATCTTTTAAAACAATGTCAAAATCTTGGGCTAAACACATTTTTTCAATAAATAATATTCCCTTTCTAATAATTGCCATGTTATTTTGAGGTAAACTCTGCCTGCCCTTTCCTGTTTCACAAAGTTTCAAAACTCTAATTAAAATTTCATGACTAGAAGAAATATTATTTTTTTTTAAAAACAAATCTATAACTCTAATTTTAATAGAATATTCTAATTTAACAACCAATTTTAATTTTAGCCCATTGTCTACGATATTCCTATTTAGTTCATTCTGAGCAACATTACTTAAATATTCCTCATCTTTTTTCAAGCCATTCAATAAATTTAAAACATGCTTTTCAAATTGATTATTTATATTTTTTAGTTCGCTCACAACATGATGTCTTATTCTATTTCTGGTATATTTGTCCATAAAATTAGTACTATCATTTCTATAATCAAGTCCTTGTTCATTGCAATAACTTTCAATTTCATCTCTAGTAAAAGATAAAAGAGGCCTTACAATTTTTCCCCTAGAGTCAGGAATAGAACATAAGCCTTTCAAACCAGTTCCTCTAGAAATATTAAATAACATAGTCTCAACACAGTCGGATAAAGTATGTGCTGTTGCTATTCTTCCCCCAATCTCATCAAAAAATTTATATCGTTCATTTCTTCCACTTAGTTCTACTGAAATTTTTTGATTTTCAGATACTTTAACAACATCCACATTTTTACAAATAAATCGTATTGAACGCTCCTTACACCAATTTTCAACAAATTTTTGGTCATCATCGCTTTCTTTCCCTCTAATATTATGATTTACATGCGCAACAATTAGTTGAAAGTTTTTATTTGAACTATACAAACAATGTAAAAGCGTCATAGAATCTGCTCCACCAGAAACTCCAACTACAATTTGCTCACCATAGTCAAAAAATGATGATACCGCCGACACAATATTACTCATTGTGATACCTATCCAATCCAATAAATCTAGTAAATTTTCCATCCCAACCAAGTTCAATAGTTCCTGTTTCGCCATGCCTATTTTTGGCCACTATACATTCGGCTACTCCCGGTTTTGCGTCCTCTGGATTATAGTAATCGTCTCTATATAAAAACATAACTATGTCAGCATCCTGCTCTATAGATCCAGATTCACGCAAGTCCGATAAAATTGGCCTATGATCTTGACGAGTTTCCGGGCCACGCGCTAACTGTGATAGTGCTATAACCGGCACTTTTAATTCTTTTGCCATAATCTTTAACATCCTTGTAATTTCAGAAATTTCCTGAACCCTATTTCCATCACGTCTGCCACTAGACATAAGCTGCAAATAATCAACAATAACCAAGCCCAAATCTGAAAACCTTCGTAATTTTGCCTTCATCTCCATTACAGATAAATTAGGAGTATCATCAAAAAATATTTTACATTGGGAAAGTTCCTGAGCACCAGAAGCTAAAAGAACCCATTCATCATTTTCAAGCATACCAGAATGTAACTTTGTTGATAATATTGAACATTCAGTAGACAGCATTCTTTCAATCAACTGCTGGCTAGACATTTCCAATGAAAAAATTATTATCTGCTTTTTGCTCTGTTTTGCTGCTCTAGATGCAATATTAAGCGCAAAACTTGTTTTACCCATAGCTGGCCTAGCAGCTAAAATTATTAAATCAGACACGTTTAATCCAGTTAAAATTGCGTCTAAAGCCGAATATCCAGAAGATATTCCAACTCTGCTTTCTCCGCTAGACAACCGGTCTAGATGATCAAATTCCTGACTAATTACTTCATCTATAGGCACAATATTTGCAGACACTTTGTCTTGTCTTATTTCAAATATCTTTTGTTCTGCTGAGTCTAAAATCGTTTCAGCATCAAAATCGGCATTAGTAGCCGAGTCCACAATGCTTCTAGCAGCAACTATCAAACTACGTAAATAATATTTTTCCTTAACTATTTTACAATAACTATTAAAATTAGTAATAGAAGGAACCATATCCATCAGCTGTGTTAAATAAACCTTTGCAGTCTGCTCAGACTCAAAAATATTGTCTAACATAACAGCATCTAAAACAGTAATAAAGTCTATAGGGAGCCCTGACGTAAATAGTCTTGTTAACACTGAAAATATTTTTTTATGTTTTTCACTATAAAAACTTGCTTGTGAAATATATGAAAAAGACTCACCTATACAGTTAGGATCTAATAGCAAAGCTCCCAAAACACTTTGTTCAGCTTCCAAGGAATATGGTAATTGTTCATAATCTAAGCTTTCCTGCAATTTAAAATCACCACCAAAAATAAAAGCAATATATTCACTGCATTATTATATTACTACTCTACTACCGAAACAATCATATTTGCAGTTACACCTGCCATTATTTTCACTTTAAAATCAAATTTACCAAAAGTTTTTATTTGTGGTGCTTCAATTTTGCGCTTGTCTATATTAACATTATATTGCATATTAACTGCATTAGCTATTTCCTTAGCTGTTATAGAGCCAAAAAGCCTCCCATCAGCTCCAGATTTAGCTTTTAATTCAACAAACTTTCCTTTCAATCGCTCAGCTATTTCATTTGCAGCTAAAAGTTCTTGCTCTTTATGATATGCTAAAGACTCGTCCTTTGTCTTTTTCTCGGATAATACTTTTGCATTCACTTCAACTGCCATCTTTTTAGGAAACAAAAAATTTCTAGCATACCCATCGCTAACGTTTATTATGTCTCCTTTTTTCCCTTTACTTTTTACATCCTGTAGCAAATAAACTTTCATAAAAAAGTCCTCCAAAATCTATTATATTTTCTCATTCACAAACTTCATCAATAGCTTTTAAAAGCATTTGACGCGTATTCTCAATATTCGAGTCTTTTACTTGACATGCTGCCTGAGACTGATGGCCTCCACCACCAAGTCGCTCCATTATTACTTGAACATTAAAGCCACCCATCGACCTTGCTGTTACGTGAACAACATCTTCAATTTGATATATAACAAAAGAAGCTTCCACACCTTTAATGTTTAGCAGTTCATCAGCAGCTTGTGGACAAATAATTCTAACATCTGACGTTTGAAAATTACTAACTGATATAGCACATTTTTTATATAGTTCCGATTTAGTAACAATATCAACCTTCTTTTTATATGACTCAATAGTACTAGAAAATAGTTTCTTAACTGCAATTGTATCTGCTCCCAAGCGCTTCAAATATGCTGCTGCCTCAAAAGTTCGAGCTCCAACCTTTATAGCAAAATTCTTCGTGTCTAACATAATTCCTGACAGCATAGCTTCAGCCTCAATTTTTCCTAATTTACAATCATCCCCAAAATATTGTATAAGTTCACATACTAACTCAGAGGCAGATGATGCATATGGTTCATTATAAAATATAACTGCATTGTCTATAAAATCAACAGTTTTTCTATGATGATCTATTACAACAACATCCCTACAGCTATCATATATCTCTTTAAATTCTAAAAGAGCAGAATTATGTGTATCTACAACAATTAATAACGTTTTAGCTGATATTAAACTTCTCGCAGAGTCTATATCAATAATTAAATTAGATAGTTCTGACTGTTTAATTTTGTCAATCAATTCATGTGCCATATTTTTTACTGAATCAACAACAAAAAAGCTGTCTTTCCCACATTTCCTTATTGCAGACCCTAAACCAATGCCAGACCCAACACTATCTAAATCTCCAAATCTGTGGCCCATTATCAAAACATTATCTGACTCTTCAATTAGTTCCAACAAAGCACTAGCAACTATTCTTGTTTTTACACGAGTTCTTTTTTCAACATCATTAGCCCTACCACCGTAAAAGTCAAAAGATGTTGCGGTTTTTATCGCAACCTGATCTCCCCCTCGACCCAAAGCCATATCAAGTGCTTGAAGAGCATATGTTTTATTTTCATTTAAAGTATCTCCTGCGCTAGAAATACCAACTGAAAGGGTTAAACTATTCTTTTCATCATACGAAATGTTGCTAACATTTTTCAAAGCCGAAAATTTATCGTTAATCATATTGTCTAAGTGTCTTTTTTCCATGATAACTAAAAATTCATCATCTTCAATTTTCTGCAAAAATCCTGTAGATTTTTCAACAAAATTTTCAATTACATCATCAATTTTACTAATTATGTTAGATTTTTCACTTTCTTTCTTTTCCGATAAAACTTCATCATAATTATCAATCTTAATATAAGCAACAGTAGGCTTAGATAATGTATATTCTTTTGCAAAATGAATTAAGCTGCTATTCTCTTCAAAATATAGCACATATATTTTTGACTTATCTGAATATGTTGCATGAACTTTAAAGTCTTTGTCCCACAGCCTAACTTGGACTCCACTTCTGCTGCAAAAATCGTCCAAAGGCTCTTTAACCATATCCAAAAAATTTAAGCCCACATATCTATCATCACCGCAATTAATAGTATCATTAAAGCAACGATTTGTCCATAATATTATTCCATCATTTAAGCACGCTAAAACTGGCATAGGAAATTTTTCAAAATCATACTCACTATCAGTAATAAACTCACCGACTAGCCTCTCCACCAAAAAACCTTGTTCTTTCTTGCAGTTTACTAAAATAAAAATGCTATATATACTAAACAAAACCACTAAAGGAGAAACTATTAAAAATATCATAAAATTATAAAAAAATAAAAACAAACAAAACACAAGCAAAACACACACAGAAAATATTAAATAAAGCTGCGTGGTAAAACAAAATTTCAAAAAAATGTTTTTTCTCATTTTGTGCTTATTTTTACTATACATAAAGCTATTGTCTCCTAATTTATAAAAATATATAAATACTATACTTCCATTATTATCGGTAAAATCATAGGAGTTCTACGCGTCTTTCTAAATATAAAACTAGATAGCTCATCTTTTATGCATGTTTTATAAACCGCCCATTCACGAACATTTTCATTTAAACACCTATCAAAAATTTTTCTAACCAATTGCCTTGCTTCATCTAGCAATTGCTCAGATTCTCTTACATATACAAAGCCCCTCGAAACCAAGTCAGGGCCACTAACTAACTGTCCAGAATTTTGTTCAATTGCAACAACAACAACAATTAATCCATCTTGAGACAATATTTTTCTGTCTCTTAAAACTATAGATCCAACGTCACCAACTCCTAGGCCATCCACAAAAACGCAGCCAGCCGGAACAGTTCCGCCAGAACGTATTCCTCTTCCGTTTATTTCAACTACATGCCCAATATCACCTATAACTATATTTCTTGCTGGTATACCCATAGAAATTGCCAATTCAGCATGTGCTTTTAAATGTTTATATTCTCCATGCACTGGCATAAAGTATTTAGGCTTTGTAAGAGATAGCATCATTTTTAGCTCATCTTGACACGCATGCCCGGATGTATGGACTTCATACATTTTTTCATATATTACTTTAGACCCTAATCTCATTAAATCGTTAACAACATTTGTCACTAACTTTTCATTTCCTGGTATGGGTGATGCAGAGATAATAATAAAGTCTTCACTGGTAACCGATACACTCTTGTGCGTTCCATTTGCCATTCTAGATAAAGCACTCATTGGCTCTCCCTGACTACCAGTAGTTACAACTATCACCTTATTTCTAGGATATCTAGATATAGAATCTATTGGAACTAATATTCCATCGGGAACCTTCAAATACCCCAATTCAATTGCTTTACCAACTACATTTTCCATGCTACGTCCAGACACTACTACATGTCTACCATACTTTATTGCATTATCTACTATCTGCTGAATTCTATGAATATTAGACGAAAAAGAAGCCACTATTATTCGTCTTTCACCTGCTTCATTAAATAGCTTTTGAAAAGATTCTCCAACTTTACGCTCAGGCATTGTATAGCCAGGGCGCTCAGCGTTAGTAGAATCAGACATAAATAATAATACGCCCTTACTACCAAGCTCAGAAAAACGAGCAAGATCTATCATTTCTCCCTCAATAGGATTATAGTCTATTTTAAAATCGCCAGTATGAACTATCAATCCTGCTGGTGTATATATAGCGAGACCAACAGCATCTGGAATTGAATGATTAACACAAATCATTTCAACGGACATGCAACCAAATTTTATCATTTGACCAGGAGAGCATATATTAAGCTTAGCAGTTTTCAATATACCGTGTTCTTTTAACTTTTCCTCTATTAACCCAATAGTAAGCCTTGTTCCATAAACCGGCACATTATATTTTTTTAAGAAAAAAGGAACCCCTCCAATATGATCTTCATGCCCATGAGTTATCACTATTCCACGCAATTTATCAATATTTTGTTCAACATAAGTATAGTCTGGCAAAACCAAATCAACACCAAGCATATCTGGATCGGGAAAGCCCATTCCGCAGTCTACTATAAACATATCTTTACCACAATCGAAGCATGTCATATTTTTACCAATTTCATTCAAACCACCTAATGGAATAATTTTAATTGGCGTACGTCTAACGACTTTTCCGCTATTAGTTTTTTTCACAGGTTTTCCTTTTACAGATTTAGTAGCGCGTCTTGTGCTAGTTTTATTACTACTAGCCGCACTATTTCTATTAATTATTTTTTCTTTTTCTTTATTCACAGCTATTTCCCTTTCTCAAAAATTAACAATTTATTTTTAAAATCTCAAAATAAAAGCCATTTACCACAATAAAATTTTTTATAAATCAAGCAAATAAAACCTATTTAAATACACGAATAACAAAACATATCCTTAATAAAATAATAAGGATATATTAAAACAACTACTAATTAATTTGTAAATAATATATACAATTACAATAATATCCATAATTTATATTAACAAAAAAGCACAAACGGCGATTAAAAAAAATTGACTATAAATAAAAATATGCAACAATTTACTGTATATAATCAAAAGCGATTCAAGTTAAAAAAGCAAATCTTTTATAAAAAATATCACAAAAGCCGAACAAAATATGTTAAATTAAGTATACTGTTTATATTAAAAATTGTCAAGCTCACATTTAATTCAGAAAATAATTTTATTAAAAATATTTAAATCATAAATTATTGACAAAATAATCTGCATATGATAGAATGTCATATGTGTTTGGAAAGTGTAATAAGCGAGTGTGCTGGAACCGGCAGACAGGCACGTTTGAGGGGCGTGTGTCAATTGACGTATGGGTTCAAGTCCCATCACTCGCACCAAGTAATTAAATTTTTGAAATATTATAGTAAAAGCAACGGTTTAAAAAAATCGTTGCTTTTCGTTTTAAATCAACAAAAATAGTCTACAAAACATAGATAGGAAATTGCTACTAACCATGATATAATTGGTTTGAGGTGCTTATAAAATGAATATAGGAAAAAGACTAAACAAATTAAGAAATATGAAAAATATAACTCAACTGGAATTAGCCAATATATTATTTGTATCCGATAAAACTATATCGAGCTGGGAATCAAATAGAACTAAGCCTAACTTAGAAATGTTAGTTAAACTTGCAGAAATATTAAGCTGTAATGTCGGATATTTAATATATGGTGATAATCCTAAAGACAATGTAGAGACAGAAATAAAAATAAAAATATCTGAAAAAGAATATAATAAATTAATAAATTTTTTTGAAAACAATGCAAAATTTCTAACAGAAAACAAACAATTAGATACATATTATCAACCTACTTATAGAAAATTTTTAAATAATAAAGAAATAAATGAATGGCTAAGAATAGGAAAACGCGGAAACAAAAAAATATTAAATTATAAAAATTGGCACGATCATATGTATTGCGATGAATATGAAGTAGAAATCGATAATAGCGAAAATTTAAATAAAATATTCAACGTTTTAGGACTAGAAGAAATTGCTGTCGTTGATAAACAAAGAAAAACTTATTTATATTTAAATAAATATGAAATTGCATTAGATTATGTAAAAAAATTAGGGTATTTCATAGAAATTGAAGTTAAAAACTATTCTAAAAGTCCTATTGATGAATATAATGATTTATTAAAACTAGCCAAAAGGTTAAACTTAAGTTTAAACAATATTGACAAAAAAGGATATCCATTTCACATTATTTACACAAATCAAAAATAGGAAGTTGTGCTACTTTTTTCCACACAGCTTCCTATTTCTATAATTTGCTATTATTTACTACAATCAATGATATTAACTGGTATTCCTAAATTTCTGATCTTATTTGCAATTCGCTCTTGCTCTTTTTTATCATCTTCATTTTGACCGCTTGTTCTTATGATGTCGACGCTTTCCACATCATTTTTAAAGCTCAATTCACCATGAAATTGAAGTTCAAAATAATCTAAGCTTAACTCATTATATTTAATTTTATCAAGCGAACCCGGGTATTGAGGCAAAAGCGTTCCTTCGCTTATACAGTTTGCCAACAAACCAACTAACTCTTTAGAATAACCTGGAACACAGACAATTTTAGGACCATTAACCATAGTTGGCGTTATACTATTTTTACCTAATTTATGTCTATTATTTAAGCTATCTCCTATTGTTAGTGTAGTTCTATAAATGAGATTACTTTTTTTGAAATTCATAATCACATTTCCATACCATTCACTCACATTTTTAGCACCAATTTTAAAGTCCTCACTATTTTTGTCTTTACAGGTTAAATAACCATATCTTTCATAGTCTTTTCCTTCTAATTTGTTTATATCCACATGAAAAAATTCAGGAGTGGAGTGTCTTCTAGATAAATATTTTTCACTATATTCACAATCTTTATGTAAATCCCAAAGCCTTTCTACCGAGGATTTAATCGTGTCTTCTTTTATGATGTTTTCAACTAGTGATACATGTGTATTCATAGAAAAATCACATTCATTAACAGCTGTTTTTAAAAAATTTTCGACTATTTGTATATCTGAGTTGTTATATTTTTCAGATTCAATTTTTTGTGCATACACAGTGTCATGATACGCTTTATAGTTTTCTAATACTTTAGGTCCAGCTGCCTTTGAGAAACTGGTAAACATTGTTGATATAATAAGACCTAGTGCTATGAACAATTTTAACAGTTTAAAATAATTTATTTTTTTCAATTTCAATCTCCCTTTATAATTTCTAACTTTTTTATGTCATATCATAAATAGTTGAATCTAAGCAATCAACAAATTGTTTGTCATGAGTAACTATTACTATCGTATATTTTTCAGCATTTAACTCGTTTATTAATTTAACTATCTCTCCTCTGTTAGCTTTGTCCAAAGCTGATGTTGGTTCATCAAAAAATATTATTTTAGGATTTAACATCATGGCTCTAATAATGGCTAATCTCTGCTTTTGCCCTCCTGAAATATTCGCTGGATATGCGTTTTGCCTATCATACAATCCAAATCTTTTCAGCAATACATTTATTTTATCGCTATCATTCTTTACAATTTCTAAATTTTGTCTAACAGTCAAATTAGGAAACAAATTATAATTTTGAAACACCATTCCAACCTCTGACAAAATTTCAGATTGCTTTTTAGAACTAACATATATTCCATCTTTAACCAACGTTTTTCCATCAATTTCAATTGTTCCATCATCTATATTTTCTAAACCTATCAAACATCTTAGTAACGTTGATTTACCTTTGCCGGATGGCCCAACAACTGTAACCACCTCTCCCTTTTTAACTTCAAAATTCAAATTATTAAAAATAATATTGTTACCAAATTTCTTTTTTATATTTATAGCATTTATAATGTTCATTGTATTTCCTCCTAAACTTCCTATTCAAATTTTAGCTTATTTTCCAAAACTTTAAAAATCAAATTAATCAAAGAACAAATTAACAAATATATAGCAGCAGCAATAATATATGGTAAAATATCGGCGCTAGTATTTACAATATTTTTAGCAGTCGTTAGCAGTTCAATAACTCCAACAGAAAAAATCAGTGCAGTATCTTTTACTAACGCAACCGACTCATTACAAATCGATGGCAAACAAACACGAAGCATTTGTGGAATAATTATTCTAAATATAGCTTTTGATTTAGGTATTTTTAAAACTTTTATGCTCTCAAATTGCCCTTTATCAACATTCTTTATTCCTCCTCGGAAAATCTCTGCGAAATACGCAGCATAATTTAATATAAATGCTATGACTCCAACAAAAAATCGGTCATTTATCTGCAAACTCGGAAACATTAAAGGCAATCCATAAAATAAGAAAAATATTTGTAACAAAAGCGGAGTTCCTCTCATAACCCATATGTAAAAATCAATCAAAATCTTAACAAGCTTAAATCGAATTCGACGTAAAAAGCAAAGCATTAATCCTAATGGAATTGAAGCAATCCAACAAACTGAAAACAATTTTAAAGTCACCAGAAGGCCTTGAAATAGTTCATAAAAAACATTAACATTCTTATTATCCGATGAAGATTCTTTTCCCTGAGCTTTGCTAAAAGTTATTACATTGCTTCCAACCCATTTTTTAGCAATTTCGCCTGCTCGGCCGTTTTCAACAACTTCTTTTAACGCCTGCTCAATTTTATCTTTTAACTCCAAATTGCCTTTCTTAACAGCTATAACATAGTCTTCTGTTTCAATCTCTTCATCTAAAATTTTAAAATCATTTTGAAGAGAATTTTTAGTAAAATAATATCTTACAACTACCTCATCTACAACAGTTGCTTCAGATTTACCCAATTTAACCTCATTCAAACAATCAATCATACTATCCAGCTCGGTTATTGTCTTAGCATTTTTCCCGACGTCACTATTCTTAAGCGACATCATTCCTGTTGAGCCCTTTTGTCCACATATATTTTTTTGCTTTAAATCATCTAAATTAGAAATATTAGCATCTTTTTTAACAACTAAAACCTGTCTATTTTGCATATACGCACTGGTAAGTGACATATTTTTATCTCTTTCAGGTGTATATGACATACCATTCCATATTGCATCTATTTTATTGGTATTTAACTCCAATTCTTTTGCATCCCAATCAATAGGTTGAATTTTTAATTTCTTACCCATAACTTTGCAGACTTCGTTAGCAAGATCTATATCCAGCCCAACAACTTCTCCATTTTCACCGAGAAACCCCATAGGTGGAACATTAACATCAACACCTATTACAAAATAATCATCTTCTGCGCTACACGATCCGCAAAACAAAAAATTAAAACAAAGTGTAAATACACTTAAAAATATAAAAATTTTTCTTTTCATAAAAAATCCTCCAAATCTTATAATAATAAAAACTAAATATTCATTGCGAAAATCTTAATTACCGACAAATAAAAAACTTGATTCCATAGAAAGAAACCCTTTCATGAATCAAGCTGAATTCATTATTATATAAAATATAAACAACAAAACCAGCCATCATAGATTCTCGCAAAAACGAAACACGAGATTATATCTATAACAGCTGATTAAAATCAAAGCTTATTTATAGATATAATCTCCATCCATGATGGCTTAAATGCATAATACCACAAGAATATAAAGTCAACATAATGGAAACCCCCTTAAAATTCAAAATTATACGTTTAATTATATCAAATATATATCGTTTTGTCAATAGCAAATTCTATTAAAATCAGAAACAAAAATTTTAAACACAGATAACCATGGTTTCCAAAGACCTAAAAAAGCCACCTAAAGGCCGGCGACGTAGAGCAGAAATACTATGGCTCTAAAGTCAGAATTAACGCCTTCTGGCTGTAAAAGTTTGACTTTGGTTTTTCTTAGAGTAATATTGAAGAGCTTTAGGAAAGTCATCACGTAGATTTTGTTTTTTCCACAATTTTTACGTCTTATTTTTTTTATATCATATATTTCCTTATTAAGCAATTCCCGCAACTACACGTATTGACTAGATTCTACAAAATGTGTTATAATGAACTCGTATTTTAAGTAGTATTGCACAATAAAACATTTTTAAATTTTAATTTTTTGTTAATACTATTTATTACATATATATAATTTTTAAAAAAACAGTAAAAAAAAAAACAGTAAAAAACATTTAAAACTTATATGAGAAAGGAATGAGTATTATTATGAAATCTAAAACAATAGTTAACATTAAAAAATTAATATCAGTTTTAATTTGCACAGTTTTGATTTCAGCCACACTACCATCTAATCTATTAAACAGCGTGGTTTTTGCGGCCGATAAAAGCGTTTCAAATTCCGATGAGCTAAAAAACGCAGTGAATAATGCAAATAATGGCGATATTATAACTTTAACATCCGATATAACAATTCCAGATAATGATACAGCAACAGATAGTTCCATTTTAAATTGT